>NZ_JCABYI010000030.1:49661-983685 GCF_059499305.1 Delftia sp. | reverse complement strand
CCATGCCCATCATTCGCTACCGCACGCGGGACCTGACGCGGCTGCTGGCGCCGACTTCGCGCAGCTTCCGGCGCATGGGCAAGATCGTGGGGCGCAGCGACGACATGATGATCATCCGCGGCGTCAACGTCTTTCCGACCCAGATCGAGGAAATCGTGCTGGCCAATGCCAGCCTCACGGGCCTGTACCAGATGCACATCAGCCGTGAAGGCCTGCTGGACACCGTCGAGGTGCACTGCGAGCTGCAGCCGCAGCGGCGCGGCCTGGGCGATGCCGAGCGCGGCGAGATCGCGCAGTGGGTGCAGCAGCGCATCAAGACCCTGGTGGGCATTTCCACGGCGGTGCGCGTCTTCGATCCCGACACCATCGAGCGCACGCAGACCGGCAAGGCCCGGCGCGTGTACGACAGGCGGCCGCGTTGAGGCACCGCCGGCCGTCGTCAACCATTTCACTGAAGGAGATCGCACATGTACACCCAGGCCATGGACACCATGGGCAAGGAAGCGGGCGATGGCGGCAAGGCCGTGCGCTCGGCCGACGAAATGCGCCTGCAGCAGCGCTTTGACGAGCGCATCGATGCCGGCGAATTCATCGAGGCCAAGGACTGGATGCCCGACAACTACCGCAAGACGCTGCTGCGCCAGATCAGCCAGCATGCGCACAGCGAGATCGTCGGCATGCTGCCCGAGGGCAACTGGATCAGCCGCGCGCCCACCCTCAAGCGCAAGGCCATCCTGCTGGCCAAGGTGCAGGACGAGGGCGGCCATGGCCTGTACCTCTACGCGGCCGCCGAGACGCTGGGCAGCAGCCGCGACCAGATGCTGCACGCGCTGCACACGGGCAAGGCCAAGTACAGCTCCATCTTCAACTACCCCACGCTGACCTGGGCCGACATGGGCACCATCGGCTGGCTGGTGGACGGCGCGGCCATCATGAACCAGGTGCCCATCTGCCGCTGCTCCTATGCGCCCTATGCGCGCGCCATGGTGCGCATCTGCCGCGAGGAGAGCTTTCACCAGCGCCAGGGCTACGAGGCGCTGCTGACCATGATGCAGCAGGGCACCGAGGCGCAGAAGGCCATGGTGCAGGACGCCGTCAACCGCTGGTGGTGGCCGTCCATCATGATGTTCGGTCCTCCCGACGACCAGTCTCCCAACAGCGCGCAGTCCATGCGCTGGGGCATCAAGCGCATCTCCAACGACGCGCTGCGCCAGAAGTTCATCGACGCCACGGTGGACCAGGCCAAGGTGCTGGGCGTCACCCTGCCCGATCCCGACCTGAAATGGAACGAGGCCCGCCAGGCCCATGACCATGGCCCCATCGACTGGGACGAGTTCTGGCGCGTGATCGCCGGAGACGGCCCCTGCAACCGCGAGCGCCTGGGCGCCCGCGTCAAGGCCTGGGACGAAGGCGCCTGGGTGCGCGAGGCCGCCCTGGCCCATGCCCGCAAGCAGACACAGAGAAACCAGACCCGCAAGGAGGCCGCATGACCACCGTCGAACAGAACATCACCAACGAATGGCCGCTGTGGGAAGTCTTCGTCCGCAGCAAGGCCGGCCTGGACCACAAGCACTGCGGCAGCCTGCATGCGGCCGACCCGCAGATGGCGCTGCAGATGGCGCGCGATGTCTACACGCGGCGCCAGGAGGGCGTGAGCGTCTGGGTGGTGCGCTCGGACCAGATCGTGGCCAGCGACCCCGGCGACAAGGACATGTTCTTCGACCCGGCCCAGGACAAGGTCTACCGCCATCCGACCTTCTACCAGCTGCCGCCCTCGGTGGACCACATGTGAGCGGGGTGCAGCCATGAACGCCTCCGCCTCGGCCTCCTCCATCGCCATCGACGCCCGCCCCGAGGTGCAGTACCTGCTGCGCCTGGGCGATACCTGCCTGATCCTGGCCCAGCGCCTGGGCCAGTGGTGCGGCCACGCGCCCATCCTCGAAGAGGACATCGCCATGACCAACATGGCGCTGGACCTGGTCGGCCAGGCGCGTGCGCTGCTCACGCGCGCCGGCCAGCTCGAAGGCCGCGCGCACGACGAGGACCAGCTCGCCTTTCTGCGCGACGAGCGCGACTACTTCAATGCCACGCTGGCCGAGCTGCCGCGCGGCGACTTCGCCTTCACCGTGCTGCGCAACGCCATGGCCGCCACTTGGCTGCGCCTGATGTGGGAGCGTCTGGTGCACTCCAGCGACGCCGAGCTGGCCGCCATCGCCGCCAAGGCGCTCAAGGAAGCGCGCTACCACGAGCAGCACGCGGGCGACTGGGTGGTGCGCCTGGGCGACGGCACCGAGGAATCGCGCCAGCGCATGGAGGCGGCCCTGGCCCAGCTGTGGCGCTATGCGGCCGAGCTGTTCACCGACGACGCCACGGACGCCGCCGCACGTGCCAGCGGCCTGGGCCCGGCCTGGTCCGAGCTGCGCGAGCCCTGGCAGGCCGAAATGGCCGCCCTGCTGCAGGAGGCCACGCTGGACATGCCGGCCGAATCCGCCTTCCGCAGCACGGGCCGCAACGGCGTTCACAGCGAGCACATGGGCTTCATCCTGGCCGAGATGCAGCACCTGCAGCGCGCCTATCCGGGCGGGGTGTGGTGATGGCTGCCGCACGGCTGGTGGCCGTCACATCCGCCTCGGCCGAGCGCGAGCGCCTGGCCTGGGCCGCGCTGCAGGACGTGCCCGATCCCGAGGTGCCCGTGATCTCGGTCTGCGAGCTGGGCATCGTGCGCGAGGTCCATGCCCTGCCCGAAGGCCAGGGCATGGAGATCGTGCTCACGCCCACCTACTCGGGCTGCCCGGCCACCGAGGTCATAGAGCGCAGCGTGCTCGAGGCCATCGAGGCCGCCGGCCTGGGCCCCGCGCGCGCCGTGCTGCGCCGCGCCCCGGCCTGGACCACGGACTGGATCAGCGACGACGGCCGGCGCAAGCTGCGCGAGTACGGCATCGCGCCCCCAGGGCGCTGCGGCGACTCCGGCCTGCCGGAAGGCACCTCGCCCATCCGCCTGGTGCGCCGCCGCCAGGGCATTGCCGCGCCCGAGCCCATTGCCTGCCCGCACTGCGGCAGCGTGCACACCGAGCGGCTGTCGGCCTTCGGCGCCACGGCCTGCAAGGCCCTGCACCGCTGCCTGGACTGCCGCGAACCCTTCGAACACTTCAAGCCGATATGACCACGACCACGATGTTCCACCCGCTGCGCGTGCGCAGCATTGCGCCCGACACGGCCGAGGCCGTGGTCGTCTCCTTCGACGTGCCGCCCGCGCTGCGCGAGGTCTTCGGCTTCACCCAGGGCCAGTACCTGACGCTGCGCCACCAGATCGACGGCCAGGACCTGCGCCGCAGCTACTCCATCTGCGCAGGCGTGGATGACGGCGAGCTGCGCGTGGGCGTGCGCAAGGTGCGCGGTGGCCAGTTCTCCAACTGGATCAACGAGCATCTGCGCCCCGGCGACACGCTGCAGGTCATGGCGCCCCAGGGCCGCTTCTTCGTGCCCATCGAGCCCGGGGCCGCGCGCCACCATGTGGGCATCGCCGGCGGCAGCGGCATCACGCCCATCCTGTCCATCATGAAGACCGTGCTGGCGCGCGAGCCCGCCAGCCGCTTCACGCTGATCTACGGCAACCGCCAGCTGCAGTCCACCATGTTCAAGGAGGAGATCGAGGACCTCAAGAACCGCTACATGTCGCGGCTGTCGCTGCAGCATGTGTTCTCGGACGAACACACCGACCTGCCGCTGAACATGGGCGTGATGGACCGAACCAAGATCGCCGAATTCCTGCAGGGCGTGGTGCCGGCCGCGCACATCGACCATGTCTACATCTGCGGACCCTTCCAGATGAACGACGAGGCCGAGGCCGCCCTGCTGGCTGCCGGCGTGCCCGAGGAGCGCATCCACATCGAGCGCTTCGGCGTGGCCCTGCCGGTCGCAGGCCAGGGCACGGTGGGCGCCGTGGTGCACGAGGCCCAGCCCGGCGACGCCGCCACCGCCCGCATCACCCTGGTGCGCGACGGCCTCTCGCGCGAGATCCCCTTCACGCGCGGCCAGGCCAGCATCCTGGATGCGGCCTCCTCGGCCGGGCTGGAAGTGCCCTATTCCTGCACCTCGGGCGTCTGCGGCACCTGCCGCGCCAAGGTGGTCGAGGGCGAGGTGCGCATGGAGCGCAACTTCGCCCTCGACAAGAATGAGGTCGCCTGCGGCTTTGTCCTGACCTGCCAGGCGCATCCGCTGACCGAGCGCGTGGTGCTGTCGTTCGATGAGCGGTGAGGGCGCCTGCGTTCTGGAGCAGGGCAGGAAGACTCAGGGAAACAGTGTCGAAAGCATGTGCTTTGGCACTGGCAGCCCATCAGATGCTTCGATGAAATGCAGACCCTTGGATGCGGGCTGTATGGACTGAAACGCGGAAGGAAAGCGCGGCAGCTGCACATGGTGCTTGCTCTTGCATTCCTCGCAGGCGTGGAACTGCGGCTGGAAGACTTTGTTTTTATGGCTTCCCACGGGACCGTTGGCATCCCAGACGGCCAGCGATGCCTCGGTGGAAACCGGCTTGCACAGATTCTTCCAGTCCAGTGCCCCGTGCACGACCATGTAGAAGCCAATCAGGTTGGAAACCAGGTCTTCCTGGCTGAATCCACTGTCTGTGAGGAGCGACATGGATGCCTGCAGGCTCTCGAAGCCCATGGAAACCTCCATGAATATGGCCAGGGCCACGGAGCGCTTCGCTGAAAGAGACAGGCCTTTCTTGACGAGATAGAACTTGGCAAATTCCTGGGTCAGGCCAAAGCGCCCCATGGATTGCTTGTATTGAATCAGATGGCTGTCGGAGTGACCGGGAATCCCGATGCCGCGCTCATGCAGTATGTCTTTCCAGAGATAGGCCGCACTGGCGTAGCGATTGCGATGGCTCTCGACCGATTGGAGGTGGCCCAGGTCAATCCATCCGCAGTTGCAGGTATAGATGAGTCTTCGGGGTATGTGGGATCTGCTGGACATGTTCAGTCGTAATGGGTGAGCGTGACCTTGCACAGGCCTGTTGCGATTGCCTGGGTGACCGCCAGTACGGCAACTTCGCCGGCCGATGACGCGTATTGCGCGTATTGGACAAGGCGCTCTCCCTCGGGGACAAACGATGCGGCGGCATTTCCGGCTTCGATGGATCTCTGGTGGAAATCCTTCTGGCGCAGGTAGCTGGTGAGGGCCGCAGTGGCCTCGGTGATGTCCTTGGCGCTGGTCTCGAAGGTCATCTCGGACTGCGGGGGCTTGTTGCCATCACCGACGGAGCCGAAGTAGGTGGGCTGCGCCATCGTCCCTGTCGCTGGCGCATTGCGTATCAGGGAAGAGATGCCTACGTAATATCTGAGCGATCCCCGCTCAGGCGAGTAGTCCTCCTGGGAGATGAGAAACCCATACACGGCCAACCAGGATGCGGATGCGGCAAAGACCAGGAGGACAAGGCCCAAGATAACGGATCTGAGTCGCATGGAAGAGATGGAACGGGTTCGGGGAGGTGACAGCGGTCCAGATCCTAAATGAGCGGGCTGGAATCTTTATTTCAAAAGAGTAACTCTTTGAAATAGAGAATTTTCTGAATGCCACATTCGATATTTGACGGATTTCTCTTTGCGAAAGAGCAGACCGCGTCTGCCCCAGGAAAGCAAGCGGTCTGCCAGCGCAGGGAAACCATGCCCGGGGCAGGTTTCCTACTCGATGCCGATATCCAGCCGCGACACCAGTGCCCGGCCGTGTTCGTTCAGGCCCGTCACCTCGACCTTGCTGCCGTGCTTGCGCAGGCGCTGGCAGACCTTGTCCAGCGCATTGACGGCCGTGATGTCCCAGAAATGGGCGTTGGTCAGTTCGATGCGCACGGGCCGGCCTTCGATGTCCCGCACGTCGAAGGCATCGACCAACTGGTCGGCCGAGGCAAAGAAGACCTGGCCCGAGACGCGGTAGGTCAGGCCTGCGCCGTCCTGCGTCTTCTCGACGGACAGCAGCCTTGAGACCTTGAAGGTGAAGAACACCCCGCTGAGCAGCACGCCGACGCCCACGCCGGCGGCCAGGTTGTCCGTGGCCACGGTGACCACCACGGTGGCCAGCATCACGGCGCTGGACAGCTTGGGATGCCTGAGCAGGGCGCGGGCCGATCCCCAGTCCAGCGTGGAGGCCGACACCATCACCATGATGGCCACCAGCGCCGCCACCGGCACCTGGGACACCCAGGGCTTGAGCAGCACCATCAGGATGAGCAGGAAGGCGCCCGCGAACAGCGTGGACAGCCGGCCCCGGCCGCCGTAGCGCACATTGCCCACGGTCTGGCCGATCATGGCGCAGCCCGCGATGCCGCCGAACAGGCTGGCCGCGATGTTGGCCACGCCGATGCCGCTGCACTCGCGGTTCTTGGAGCTGGGCGTGTCCGTGAGTTCATCGACCACGCTGGCCGTCATCATGGACTCCAGCAATCCCACCATGGCGATCGCCAGCGCGGGCAGGGCGATCAGGCGCAGCGTCTCCAGCGACCACGGCACCTGCGGCAGCCCGAAGCTGGGCAGGCCGTCCGGCAGCAGGCCCAGGTCGGCGACCGTCTTCAGGGGCAGGTCCAGCCAATTCGCCGCCACCGTCAGCACCACGATGCAGACCAGGGGCGAGGGCACGGCCGTGGTCAGCCGGGGCAGGCCGTAGATGATCAGCAGGCCGGCGCCCACCATGGCCCAGGTGGCGGCATTGGCGCCGATCAGGTGCGGCATCTGGGCCGAGAAGATCAGGATGGCCAGCGCATTGACGAAGCCCGTGCGCACCGAGCCCGACACATAGCGCATCAGCACGCCCAGGCGCAGCACGCCGAACAGGATCTGCACGGCCCCCGCAAGAATGCCGGCTGCAAAAAGATACTGCACGCCATGCGCATGCACCAGCGGCGCTGCCACCAGGGCGACCGAGCCCGCGGCCGCCGACACCATGGCCGGGCGCGCGCCCGTGAAGGCGATGACGATGCTGATGATGAAAGACGCGAACAGCCCGACGGCAGGATCGACGCCAGCCACGAAGGAAAAGGCGATGACCTCGGGGATCAGCGCAAAGGTGGCCACGGCGCCGGCCATGAGCTCGCGCGGAATGCTGGGCGCCCACTCGGCGCGAAAGGGATGGGGATGCTTCGACATGGAAATGGCCAGCCCCGCCGCGCTGGGTGTGGCAGGGCGGGGCAGGATTTTGTAGACGGGAATGAACATGCCGGGCGTCGGGCGATGCCCGAAACAACCTGGCGGCTTGTACGGTTCGACCGTGCTACGGCGGCGCCAGGCGGGTGCAGCCCGAGCGCCGGCTCTGCGAGCCGCGCGCGATGCGGGCCAGCGTGAAGCTGTGAAGGCGTGCGGCATCGCGGCTGCGCGCTTGGCGAGCCCCGGGTTGACGGTGCCGGTGGACTGAAATCACGGGCGCGATTGTACGAGGGGGGGGTTCGGGGGGGCGGGAAGCGCCGCGCCGATCATGAAGGCGCCATGGATGCGGCGCCTATGATGTGGCCGCTTTGATATTCGCTTGAAGAATTCTCGAGATATTCTGTTCTGTTTGCCTGCGGATGGCGCCATCGTATTCCTGCACTCGTGCAGAGAATAAAGATGCCTCCTGCGCAACTCTCGAAATGACTTCCATTGTTTCTTTTTTGCTGACTCCAGCTTCCTTGCCGAGCTGGTGCAGATGCGCCAATCTAATAATGGATGCCTCGCCTGCTACGTCCATTTGATGGTAGCCGCCCGGCCCTCGATTGAAGGTTATGTCATAAACCGGGGCAAGCTTCCAATGGCCATCCTTTCCCATCCTGAAGGAGAAATTCTTTCCGTGGTCATCGCGATTGTTGAAAATCACGTTGAACACAGCGCGTTCAAAGGCTTTTTTCACTTCCCTTGAATCTCTGGTCAGGAATCGTGTTGCCTGAATCAAGGTGATATAGCCGATGGACCCGGCCACCCGGAAATCAGCGCCAACAAATGCAGCCAAGGTGTGGACAGGAACGCGGTACTTGCCTTCTCTGTCGAAGCGTTTGATGCCAAAGGCAGACAGACCCTGTCCCAAATCCAAGCTGACGGTAGGCGGCGCCTCAAGCCCGCATGCACTGGCAGACTTGACGTAGAGGTCCTCAATGGCACAAACCTCGGAGTGTTCATTCATTGCGGGAAATTTCACCAGCCAAGGTTCAGCGCCCTCCATGGGTACGGTGCTCGCGCGATGTGTCTCGCTATTCAGATAGACCAGCGCCTTGGGCCGAGCCCCATGAGGCGAACCACCCACCAGGGCAAGTTGCGCGAGCAGAGCTGTGTCCTTGTCCTCAAGCACTTGTTGCACTTCTTGTGCAAGCATTGCCATAGGAATATCTGCTTGAGGCTGTTTCATGAAACTATCAGCAGGTGCAAATGTCATTGCACCTAATGCGCTGTCACCGACATATGCCAATCGATCCAGCGCAGATAACCGAGCAGGATCCAAACCACGCTTTTGGAATAGTTTGTCCATCAGGAGCAAACCCCATCCATCCGGCAAAGAATCGTAGACAGGGCCTGGTAGACCTAATTGGTGTCTTGGTAGAGATCTGGAGAAATCTCGTCCCTTTACAAGCGGAAAAAGGTAGGGCGATAGCTCCAGTCCCTTGGCAAAAGCCTCGTCGGTATATTCAAAAATAATGCTGCTTCTGGCGTCGGCTGCACCCAGGGTAGCCCAATGGAATTTGTCGCCCCAGCCTTCGTAGTAGACATTAATCTTCTGAACCATGTGAAGCTTTCGGGGAACGCACTCGCTGAGGAAGAGTTGAAATCCTTTCAAGCTCTTCAATCGTGCGTGGTTGATAAAGAAACAGCTCTTCAAGCTGAATGGCAAGGCCCAGCACCTGTACAACGGCAATCACGGTCTCGAATGAGACGTTCTTGCCTGCCTCCATGTTGACGATGGTGGCCTTGGATACGCCTACACGGCTAGCCAGTTCCGCCTGAGTGAACTTTTGGGCGATGCGATGCTTGCGCAGCCGTAACGATAGCTCTGCCGCGATTTGTGAGGAAGAGTAAAGCCCAAGATTCATTATTTTTGTCTTTAAATATTAAATGCTCATCCAAAGATAAATATTTTATTCTTTATACAGGAGATGATCAAGGTCTGGCTGGCTTGCACAGCTGCGGCACATCCGCTGCGGCCTGGGTCTCGGTTCGCTTCAGCGGGGTCGGCATGCGACAGGCAAAGAAAAAGCCCGCCTCTCCGAAGAGCAGGCGGGCCCGAATCAACAAAAACAATCCTTGTCGGATTTAGAACGGAATGTCGTCATCCATGTCGTCAAAGCCCGAGGCTGCGCGCTGCGGCGGGGGAGCCATGGGTGCGGGAGCGGGGCGCTGGGCAGGGGCCTGGCGCGGTGCGGGCGCTGCCATGGGGGCAGGGGCCGGGCGGCGCTGTTGCTGCTGGGGAGGGGCGTCGTAGCCGCTGTCGCCATAGCCTTCATCGCCATAGCCGCCGCCTTGCTGGCCACCGCCGCCGCCTTGGCGGCTGCCCAGCATCTGCATGGTGTCGGCGCGGATTTCGGTGGCGTAGCGTTCCTGGCCGGAGGCCTGGTCGGTCCACTTGCGCGTGCGCAGGCTGCCTTCGACATAGACCTGGCTGCCCTTGCGCAGGTACTGGCCCACGATTTCGGCCAGGCGGCCGTTGAAGACCACGCGGTGCCACTCGGTGGCTTCCTTGTTCTCGCCCGTGTTCTTGTCGCGCCAGCGGTCGGTGGTGGCGATGGTCACGTTGGCCACCTGGTCGCCACTCGGGAAGGTGCGCATTTCGGGGTCGCGCCCGAGGTTGCCGACGATGATGACCTTGTTGACGGATGCCATGAGTGAAATACCTTTACAGAGAGAAGTGGCCCGGGCATAGAAGGATGGATCCCGGGCCAGACGCGCCATTGTGCCGCAAGCCGTCCGCCGTTGGCAGGGGGCGGATATGCCGGTGCAGCGGCTGGCTGCAGCAGTTTGTAACCGTCGGAAAACTGCCGTTCAGCCGTGGCGGCCCACGGGGCGCAGCGGCCAGGTGACGACCAGCCACAGCACGGTCAGGACGCTCGTCAGGGTGAACAGGCCCGGCATGCCGGCCCATTTGGCGACGGCGCCGCCCAGCGCGCCGCCTGCGAACAGGCCCAGCGATTGCAGCGTGTTGTAGGCGCCCAGCGCCGCGCCGCGCAGCGGAGCCGGCGCCATGCGCGAGACCAGGCTGGGCTGGGTGGCCTCCAGCGCGTTGAAGCCGCAGAAGAACACGAACATCAGCACGGCCATGGCCCACAGCGGCGGCTGCGTGCCGCCGGCCGCCAGCAGGCCCAGGCCGATCTGCACGAGGGTGATCAGGGCGATGGCGCCCAGCAGGGCCGCGCGCAGGCGCCCGCGCCGCTCCATGGCGAACAGGCCGCCCATGGCGGCGAAGGACAGCACCACGGCCGGCAGGTAGACATGCCAGTGCGCCTGCTTGTCCAGGCCTGCCTGCACCAGCATGGCGGGCACGGCCACCCACATGGACATCTGCACGGTGTGCAGCACGAAGACGCCCAGGTTCAGGCGCACCAGGTCGCCATGGCGCCACAGCTCGGCCATGCGGCCGCGCGGCTGGTCGGCGTGGCGCGCGGGCTCGGGCGGGACGACCCAGAGCACGACGGCAATGCCCGCCAGCGCCAGGGCGCAGGTCAGGCCGAAGATGCCGGGCAGCCCGCCCCATGCCGCCAGCAGGGGACTGAGCACCAGGGCCAGCGCGAACATGAGGCCGATGCTGCCGCCCACCATGGCCATGGCCTTGGTGCGCACGCTGTCGCGCGTGAGGTCGGCCAGCAGCGCGGTCACGGCGGCGGAGACGGCGCCCGCGCCCTGCAGGCCCCGGCCCCACATCAGGCCCAGCAGCGAGTCGGCCGTGGCCGCCAGCAGGCTGCCCGCAGCAAAGACCAGCAGCCCGGCGACGATGACGCGCTTGCGCCCGAAGCGGTCCGAAGCCAGGCCCAGCGGCAGCTGGAACACGGCCTGGGTGAGCCCGTACAGGCCCATGGCCAGGCCGATCATGGCCGGATCATCCCCGCCCGGGTATTTGCGGGCCTCCAGCGCGAACACCGGCAGCACCAGGAACAGGCCCAGCATGCGCAGCGCAAAGATCAGCGCCAGGCTGGCGCTGGATCGGCGTTCCTGCGAGGTCATGCGGCCCGATGCGGCCGAGGAGGGGGCTGGCGCCTGGGCGCCGTGGACGGGTGTGGGGGAATCGAGCACGGGGTGCACTGTTGTGGGGGCAAGCAATCCGCCATTCTCGCCCATAGGCCGGCGCTGCGGGGTGGCTGGGTTATGCAAGGCAGTGCAAGACAGTTTTGTGAAGGGGCGCCGCAGAAGGCCCAGCCGCCCCGCAGACCGAGCCGCCATGCGGTGGCACGGGTTCTGACCTATCATGGCGGGTTCGCCTTCGCAGGGGTTTTCCCGATGCCTGGTTCCCACACGATTTCCGAAGACGGCGGCCTGGACCGGGCCGCCGACTCCCGCTCCCAGCCCGACGGCCGCTACCTCGGCCAGGCGCTGGCGCAGTCACGCATCGCCATCCGCGGTGCGCGCACGCACAACCTCAAGAACATCGACCTGGACATTCCGCGCAACCGGCTGGTGGTGATCACCGGGCTGTCGGGCTCGGGCAAGTCCAGCCTGGCCTTCGACACCCTGTACGCCGAGGGCCAGCGCCGCTATGTGGAGAGCCTGTCGGCCTATGCGCGCCAGTTCCTGGGGCGGCTGGACAAGCCCGATGTGGACCTGATCGAGGGCCTGTCGCCCGCCATCAGCATCGAGCAGAAGGCCACCAGCCACAACCCGCGCTCCACCGTGGGCACGGTGACCGAGATCAACGACTACCTGCGCCTGCTGTTCGCACGCGCCGGCACGCCCTACTGCCCCGACCACAACCTGCCGCTGCAGTCCCAGACCATCAGCCAGATGGTGGATGCGGCCCTGGCCCTGCCCGAGGACACGCGCCTCATGGTGCTGGGGCCGCTGGCGCGCAACAAGAAGGGCGAGTTCGCCGAGCTGTTCGCGCAGATGCAGGCCCAGGGCTATGTGCGCTTTCGCATCGACGGCAAGATCCACGAGTCCCATTCCCTGCCCGCGCTGGAGAAGAACGAGCGCCACGACATCGACGTGGTGATCGACCGCCTCAAGGTGCGTGCCGACGCCCAGCAGCGCCTGGCCGAGAGCTTCGAGGCCGCCCTGCGCGCGGGCGGCGCCGACGCCGGCGGCCGCGTGATCGCCCTGGAGATGGACAGCGGCAAGGAGCACCTCTTCAGCGCCAAGTTCGCCTGCCCGCTGTGCAGCTATTCGCTGCCCGAGCTGGAGCCGCGCCTGTTCTCGTTCAACTCGCCCATGGGCGCCTGCCCGGGCTGCGATGGCCTGGGCTGCACGGAGTCCTTCGATCCCGAGCGCGTGGTGGCCTTTCCCACGCTGAGCCTGGCCAGCGGCGCCGTCAAGGGCTGGGACCGGCGCAACGGCTACTACTTCTCCATGCTGGAGAGCGTGGCGCGCCACTATGGCGCCGATGTGGAGCTGCCCTTCGAGGAGCTGCCCGAGAAGGTGCGCAACGTGATGCTGTGGGGCTCGGGCGAGGAGGAAATGCCCTTCACCTATGTCTTCGACAGCGGTGCGCGCAAGGGCGAGACCCTGGTCAAGAGCCATCCCTTCGAGGGCATCATCCCCAACATCACGCGGCGCTGGCGCGAGACCGAGTCCAGCGTGGTGCGCGACGACCTGGCGCGGCTGCGCAGCGTCGCCGTCTGCCCCGACTGCGGCGGCACGCGGCTGCGCCGCGAGGCGCGCTTCGTGCGCATCGGCGAGGGCGAGCAGGCCCGCGCCATCTACGAGGTGGGCCACGCCACGCTGGCCGAGGCCCATGCCTGGTGCGCGTCCCTGCAGCTGTCGGGCGCCAAGGCGGAGATCGCGGGCAAGGTGGTGCGCGAGATCGCCTCGCGCCTGCTGTTCCTCAACGACGTGGGCCTGAGCTACCTGAGCCTGGAGCGCGGGGCCGACACGCTGTCCGGCGGCGAGGCCCAGCGCATCCGCCTGGCCAGCCAGATCGGCAGCGGCCTGACGGGCGTGATGTATGTGCTGGACGAGCCCAGCATCGGACTGCACCAGCGCGACAACGACAAGCTCATCGGCACGCTGCAGCACCTGCGCGACATCGGCAACAGCGTCATCGTGGTCGAGCACGACGAGGACATGATGCGCGCGGCCGACCAGATCATCGACCTGGGGCCGGGCGCGGGCGTGCATGGCGGCCGCGTCATGGCCCAGGGCAGCTACGAAGAGGTGCGCGCCAACCCCGATTCGCCCACGGGCCGCTACCTGGCGGGCACCCAGCGCATCGAAGTGCCTGCGCGGCGCACGCCCTGGCAGCCCGTGGTCGAGGCGCCGGCCGAGGGCGAGGTCCGGTCTCCTGCCAAGGGCTTCCCCGCACGCGCGGGCCAGCATCCGGCCGAGGCCGGTGCGGCTGCGCCGCAACTGCAGGCCCTGCGCGTGGTGGGCGCACGCGGCCACAACCTCAAGGGCGTGACGGCGGACTTTCCCGTGGGCCTGCTGACCTGCGTGACCGGCGTCTCGGGCTCGGGCAAGAGCACCCTGGTCAACGACACGCTCTATACCGAGGCCGCGCGCCAGATCCACCGTGCCGGCGGCGAGGCCGCGCCGCACGACGACATCATCGGCATGGGCTATTTCGACAAGGTCATCAATGTGGACCAGTCGCCCATAGGCCGCACGCCGCGCAGCAACCCGGCCACCTACACGGGCCTGTTCACGCCCATCCGCGACCTGATGGCCGAGACCAACACCGCCAAGGAGCGCGGCTACGGCCCCGGGCGCTTCTCCTTCAACGTGGCCGGCGGCCGCTGCGAGGCCTGCCAGGGCGACGGCGTGGTCAAGGTGGAGATGCACTTCCTGCCCGATGTCTACGTGCCCTGCGACATCTGCAACGGCCAGCGCTACAACCGCGAGACGCTGGAGGTGCAGTGGAAGGGCCGCAACATCTCCCAGATCCTGGAGATGACGGTGGAGGACGCCCATGCCTTCTTCAAGGACGTGCCCACCATCGCCCGCAAGCTGCAGACCCTGCTGGACGTGGGCCTGTCCTATATCCGGCTGGGCCAGAGCGCGACCACGCTGTCGGGCGGCGAGGCGCAGCGCGTCAAGCTGGCCCAGGAGCTGTCCAAGCGCGACACGGGGCGCACGCTCTACATCCTGGACGAGCCCACGACGGGCCTGCACTTCGCCGACATCGCCCTGCTGCTCAAGGTGCTGCAGCAGCTGCGCGATGCGGGCAACACCATCGTGGTCATCGAACACAACCTGGACGTGATCAAGACGGCCGACTGGATCATCGACATGGGCCCCGAAGGCGGCTCGGGCGGCGGCCAGGTGGTGGCCACGGGCACGCCCGAGGACGTGGCGGCCAACCCGGCCAGCCATACGGGGCGCTACCTGCGGCCCTATCTGGAGGCAGCGTCGGTGTCGGCTCCTGCAGCGGCCAAGGCTGGTCGCCGGAAAGCACAGTGAGGCCGGCCATGGACAGCAGCATCCTTGATTTCGTGGTGGTGGGCGCGGGCATGGCCGGTGCCTCGGTGGCCTGGCAGCTGGCGCGCGATGGCGGCGCCTCGGTGCTGGTGCTGGAGCGCGAATCCCAGCCCGGCTACCACAGCACGGGCCGCTCGGCCGCGCTGTATGAGGAGCACTATGGCCCGCTGCAAGTCCAGGCGCTGACGCGCGCCAGCCGCGCCTTCTACGAGCAGCCGCCGCAGGGCTTTGTGCAGGCGCCCATCCTGGCGCCGCGCGGCGTGCTCTATGTGGGCACGGCCGCGCAGAAGGACCTGCTCGATGCCGCCCATGCCGAGGCGCTCCTGCACTCGCCCCAGGCGCGGCGCCTGGGCCCCGATGAACTCAAGGCCCTGGTGCCCTGCCTGAACACCACGCTGCTGGTCGATGGCTTTGCGGACGACGGCGCGCGCGACATCGACGTGCATGGCCTGCACCAGGGATTCCTGCGCGGCCTGCGCCAGTGCGGCGGCGAGCTGCGCTGCAGCGCCGAGGTCCGTGCGCTGGCGCATGCCGCAGGTGTCTGGACCGTGGACTTGGCCGACGGCAGCCAGGTGCGCGCGCGCTGCGTGGTCAACGCGGCCGGCGCCTGGGCCGATGCGCTGGGCGCACTGGCGGGCGCAGCGCCCATCGGCCTGGTGCCCAAGCGGCGCAGTGCCTTCACCTTTGCCGTGCCCGACGGCATGGACGCCGCGCACTGGCCCGCCGTGATCAGCGCCGACGAGGGCTTTTACTTCAAGCCCGATGCAGGCCAGCTGCTGGGCTCGCCCGCCAACGCCGACCCCGTGGCGCCGCAGGACGTGGCGCCCGAGGAGCTGGACGTGGCCACGGGCATCTGGCGCATCGAGGAAGTGACCACGCTGCAGATCCGCCGCCCCTCCCACACCTGGGCCGGGCTGCGCAGCTTCGTGGCCGACGGCGAGATGGCCATTGGCTGGGATGCCTCCCCCGTGCCGCTGCCGGGCTTTTTCTGGGTGGCCGCCCAGGGCGGCTACGGCATACAGAGCGCCTTCGGCTACAGCCTGCTGGCGCGCAACCTGCTGCGTGGCGAGCCGCTGGATGCACGCCTGGCCGCGCAGGGCGTGCAGCCTGAACGGCTGTCGCCTGCGCGCTGCCAGCGCGGCTGAGGTTCGGTTGAAGCGTGCCGCTCAGAGCGGCGAGCGCCGAGCAAAGCGCACCACGGTCACGCCCGCGCGCGCCTGGCGCACCGAGGGCATGACCAGCACGCAGTCGCCATAGGGCGTGATCACCGGCTCGCCATCGTTGTCGCCGATCACCGTGCCGGCCTTCTCGAAGCGCTCCAGTCCCGTGAACGGCGCCGTGAAGCGAAAGCCGCTGCTCTTGGCCACCACGGGCGCCGTGACTTCCAGCGCCCACTGGGCCGGTGCGTCGGCCTGCTTCCAGCCGGGCAGGGCGGCGTGCAGCGCGCCGTTGTCGAAGATGGCGGCGACTTCGAGGAAGCGCAGGCATTGGTCGTGCGCCACGTCGCGGCTGGCCAGATCGCCGTGGAAGCCGCATTCGATCAGCAGCGAGCGCGAGTCGCCGGCCTCGGCGTCGGGCAGGCCGAAGCGCCCGTAGTCGCGCAGCCGCGTGCCGTCCTTGTGGCCGGCATCCACGACGATGTTCGCCGGCGCGCCCATCTGGCGTGCCAGATCGCGGTTGCGCGGCTGCATGCCGGTCAGCAGCAGCGGGGCCGAGGGCTCGTGCATGGAATGCAGGTCCAGCAGCCAGTCGGCCTGCTGCACGAAGGGGCGCAGCGCGGCAGCGCGGCGGCGTTCGCGGGTGCTGCCCTCGTCGATGCGTGCGTCTATCCACTGGCGGTTCATGTCCTCGTCCACGAAGCGCGAGGCATCGTGGCTGGCCGCGTCGAAGCGGTCGAAGGCATCGAGGTTGGCCAGCACCAGGGTCAGGCGGCCGTTGTCCAGAGCCAGGCCGTTGTGCAGGGCCTGAAGCAGCCCGGACACGGCCCAGGCGCCGCAGATCTCGTTGCCGTGCACCAGCGCGGAAATCATCACGTGGCGGCCCGGGCGTCCCGAGTCGAATTGCCACACGCCCTCGGTACCGGTATTGCCCGCGCGCCAGGCGCTCAGGTCGGGCAGGGGAAGGTCAAATCGCAAAGCGTCCATGGCTGGCTCAGTTCTCGATGTGGGCAAATTGGACGATTTTTGTGTACTTGGCGATCTCGGCGTTGATGTACTTGCCGGCATCGGTCTTGGGATCGGCCACGACCGAGCCCGACTCTTCCATCTTCTTGCGGAACTCGGGCGAGGCCATGGTCTCGTCCAGCGCCTTCTTGACCTTGGCGGCCACGGGTGCGGGCAGGCCCTTGGGCGCCATCAGCGCGAACCAGACGTTGATGTCCACGTTCTTGTACTGGGGCAGCTCGGACAGGGCCGGGATGTCGGGCGTGATGGCCGAGCGCTTGGCCTCCGTCGTGCCCAGGGCGATGACCTTGCCCGCGCGGATCTGGGGCAGTCCCGAGGACAGCACGAACATGCCGAACTCGATGTTGTTGCCCACCAGGTCCGTGGTCAGGGGCGCCACGCCACGGTAGGGGATGTGGGTCATGTGCAGCTTGCCCTGCTCCTTGACCATCTCGCCGGCCAGGTGCAGTGCCGTGCCCACGCCCGAGCTGCCGTAGCTGAACTTGCCCGGGTTCTTGGCCACCAGGGCGCTGAACTCTGCGGCTGTCTTCACGCCGGCCTTCTGCGAGGCCACCAGCACCATGGGCTGGGAGCCGATCATGCCGATGGGCGTGAAGTCGCCGATGGAGTACTTGATGCTCTTGTTGATCAGCCGGGCGATGGCCAGCTCGTTGTTGGCACCCACGAACAGCGTGTAGCCGTCGGGCGTGGCCTTGACGGCCTTTTGCGCGCCGATGGCGCCGCCGGCGCCGCCCAGGTTTTCCACCACCACGGGCTGGCCCAGGCGCGAGGCCAGGCCATCGGCCACGAAGCGGCCCACCAGGTCGGTGCTGCCGCCAGCGGGGTAGCCCACGATCATGGTGATGGCGCGGTTGGGGTAGCTGGCGGCGTCGTCGGCCAAGGCGCTGCCGGTGGCGGCGATCAGCAGGCCGCAGGCCAGGGCGGTGCGGCGCAGGAGGGAGTTGCTGGGCATGGGGTTATTCCTGAAATGTATGAGATTGATTGTGCGAAGGACTTCCCAGGCATTTGGTGCTGATTCGGCACGAGGCGGAGCCATTGCAGCACCAAAACCCGCTTGTTCCACAGCGCGGTGCGGGTTTGCACCAGGAGGGCGCATGCATGCACCCGTCAGGCGCCCGTGATGTCGCTCCAGAACTGCTCGGCCGCGGGGCCCAGGTGGCGCTTGGGACGGTACAGGCGCACGTCGAAGTGCACTTCCAGGCCCGGGTCGCCGGCCACGGCCAGGCGGCCGGCCTGGCAGTCGCCGCGCACCATGGACCACGGCATCCAGGCCAGGCCCAGGCCGCGCAGCACGTATTCGTAGTGGGCGTCGGCCGAGTCGCAGTCCACGCAGCGGCGCAGGCGCGGCGCCAGCGGATGCCGGGCCAGGTGGTCTTCCACCAGCCGGCCCAGGGCCATGCTGTGCGAGAAGGCCAGGTAGGGCACGGGAGCGACGGGCTGGTGGCTGGCCGACAGCTCGTACAGCGGGCGGCCCCGGGCATCGGCGCGGGCCACGGGCACCAGCCTGTCCTGCATCACCGTCAGGTAGCTGAACTGGCGGCCGTCCAGGCGCACGCCAATGGCGGCGTGGTGGTAGACCAGCGTGAAGCTGACTTCGCCGCGCTGCAGCATGGCCACGGTCTCGTCCAGCGTGCGCGTGACCACGCGCAGCTCGGCCGTCTGAAGCACGCTGCCGTGGCGCGTCAGCCAGTCGGCCACGATGGTGCGCGCCAGCGTGCGTCCCGTGGCCAGGGTGATCACGCGGGCCTGGCGCCCGGCCACGGCCTGCAGTTCATCGTGCGACTGGGCCAGCGTGCGCACCAGTTGCTCGGCCGTGTCGCGGAAGGCTTCACCGGCCGGCGTCAGCCGCACGGGGCCGCCGCCGGGCTCGACCAGGGGCGTGCCGGCCCAGGCCTCCAGCGCGCGGATGCGACGCCCGAAGGCCGGATGGGTGACATGGCGCAGCTCGGCCGCGCGCGTGAAGCTGCGCTCCTGGGCCAGCAGCAGGAAGTCTTCCAGCCATTTGCCTTGCATGGCCGGGCTTCCCTGCCGTCTCAGGCAGCGGCTGCGTCTTGCAGCGTCTGGCGCGTGGCCTGGGCGGCGGTGCGCGCGGCGGCAGCGAAGTCGTCGCCCTGCGATGCATAGAGCACCGCACGCGAGGAATTGATGATGATGGGGCCGCCGCCGATGCGCGCCGCCTTGACCGTGGCCACGGCATCGCCCCCCTGGGCACCCACGCCGGGAATCAGCAGCGGCAGCGAGGGCGCGAATTCACGCACGCGCTCGATCTCCTGCGGGCGCGTGGCGCCCACCACCAGGCCGAGCTGGCCGTTGGTGTTCCAGGGGCCTTGCGCCAGGCGCGCCACATGCTCGAACAGGTGGGGCTGGCCCGGCAGGTCGGCCAGGCGCTGCGCCTGCAGGTCGTCGCCGCCGGGGTTGGAGGTGCGGCACAGCAGGAAGGCGCCCTTGCCCTCGTACTGCAGGTAGGGCGTGATGGAGTCGAAGCCCATGAAGGGCGACAGGGTGACGGCGTCGGCGCCGTAGCGCTCGAAGGCTTCCTTGGCGTATTGCTCGGCGGTGGAGCCGATGTCGCCGCGCTTGGCGTCCAGGATGATGGGCACATGGGGCGCGACGGCGCGCATGTGGGCCATGAGCTTTTCCAGCTGGTCTTCGGCGCGGTGGGCCGCGAAGTAGGCGATCTGGGGCTTGAAGGAGTTCACCAGATCGGCCGTGGCCTCGACGATGGCGGAGCAGAATTCGTAGATTTTGCTTGCATCGCCGCGCATGGCCGCAGGAAAGCGGCTGGGTTCGGGGTCCAGGCCCACGCACAGCATGGATTGGTTCTGGGCGGTGGCATTGCGCAGCATGTCGAGAAAGGTCATGGGGCGCGATTTTAGCGATCGGCCCTTCCCGGGGCCTGTCGCCGGGCATCCAGCGGGTTTGGCGGCCCATGGGCACAATCGGCGGCCTATGCCTGCCTTCACCGCCCGACAAATCCTTTTGCTGATCGCGCTGACCCTGATCTGGGGCATCAACTGGCCGGTGATGAAGCTGGGCGTGCAGCATTTCCCGCCGCTGAGTTTCCGCATGGCCTCGATGTGGGTGGGGCTGCCCATCCTGGCGGCCTTCGTGGTCTGGCGCCGCCTGCCGCTGGCCGTGCCGCGCGCCTATTGGCCCCGGCTGGCGCAGCTGACGCTGTTCAACATGGTGCTGTGGAACAGCCTGATCATCATTGCCATCCCCATGCTGTCCAGCGGGCGGGCGGCCATCCTGGGCTACACCATGCCCATCTTCTCGGCCGTGCTGGGCAGCCTGTTCTTCCATGACCGGCTGGCGCCGCGTGCCTGGGCGGGTGTGGCGGCGGCCTTGGCGGGCGTGCTCCTGCTGCTGTGGCACGAGGTCGGCGCCCTGGGCAGCCGCCCCATCGGCGTGGGCCTGATGCTGGCCGCCGCGCTGAGCTGGGCCTTCGGCACGCAGAAGCTGCGCCGCGCCGAGGTGCCCGTGCCCCTGCTGACGATGACGCTGTGGATGGTGGCGCTGACCGCGCTGACGCTCACGGTGCTGGCCTTCGTCTTCGAGCGCCACCTGTGGCACTGGCCCGATGCCCAGGCCACGGGCGCCATCGTCTTCAACGGCGTGCTGGTGCTGGGCTTTGGCCAGACGGTCTGGTTCTTCCTGGCGCGCAGCCTGCCGCCCGTGGCGTCCACGCTGAGCGTGATGATGATCCCCGTGCTGGGCGTGTTCAGCGGCGCCTGGTGGCTGGGCGAGGTGCTGCACTGGCAGGACTGGACGGCCGTGGCGCTGATGGTGGTGGCCATCGCCTCGGTGCTGTGGCCGGCGCGCGGCCGCTGAGGGCAAGCAGGGGAAGGTCGGGAGAAGAAGACGCAGCCTGACTGCGCACACGGACGCAGTCAGGCTGCAGGGCCTCAGCGTTGTGCCGTGGCCGGGGCGCCCAGCAGGCGCTGGATGTCGATGTTGTTGGGCAGCGCGTAGTCGTGGCTGCGCACGATGCGGCTGTCGTCGGTGCGAACCAGCTTCAGGCTCACATAGGTGTACTTGGCAGCTGCCGAGTACGTGCCCACCAGGACCAGGGCCGCATTGTGGTTGCGGGCGATGTCCTTGATCTCGCGCGACAGCAGCAGCTCGCCCGTGCCTTCCTTGACGTACACATCGCCGCGCAGCTTCAGCTCCTTGACGTTGTAGCCCTTGGCGGACAGCTGGGAGGCGTACAGCTCGCTGAGCGTGCGGCCCAGCGGGGCCGAGCGCGTCAGGTCGTTGACGTTGACCACGGTGGCCACGAGCACGGGCGCCTCGCCCAGTTCCTCGGTGTTCAGGCCCTTGACCAGCTCGTCCACGGCAGCGCGGCTGCTGGCGATGAACGGGTTGGCTGCGGCCGACTGGTAGGTGGGCTCGCCACGGCGTGCGGCCGAGAACTCGGGCGAAGGCGCGGGGGCGGGCACGGCGCAGGCGGACAGCAGGGCTGCCGCAGCCAGCGCGGCCGGCAGGAGGGGCGTGCGCAGCGTCATTGGCCCACCACCTTCAGGTTCTTGGTGGGGAATTCGGGGCGCTCGTCCTCGGCCGTGAACAGCACGGCGTCGCTCTTTTCGAGGTAGTAGACGTCGGTCTTGCGCGCCAGGTACTGGTTGTTGCGCACCACCGTCGTCGTCAGCACGAGTTCGGGGTTGGGCAGGCGCTTGCCATGGCGCACGACCTGGGCGCCGTAGCTCACCTGCAGCTGGGCCTGGGCCGGCTGCAGCATGACGGTCACGCCGCTTTGCACGAGCTTGGTGATGATCAGCTCACGAAAACCCTTGTCGAACGGGCTGGGCTCGGCCGGCAGGGCCACGTGGACCGGCGTGGTGCGCTCGATGCCGGTCTTTTGCAGTGTCTCCAGCGTCTTGGCGACGACATCGTTGGCCACGGAGTCCCAGTGGCCGGCAGCGCCGATCTTGGGCTGGGCCGTGGCTTCGAAGTAGCTGGTCATCGGTGCATTGACGCAGCCCGCCAGGGCCAGGCAGAGGCCCGCCAGGGCCAGGCCGCCGGCGGATTTGAACGATCGCATGGATTTCTCCTCGGTGCGGGGGCGCGCTGCGGCGGATTGCTGCAGCTGCGCAAAGTGTCGATTGTGGCTTCGCCGCGAGGCACTGACAAGAAAGTGCCCCGTATCCGGATGTTGCCGTGCTCAGCCGTTGGCGCGCTTTTGCAGGATCTCGAAGGCAGGCAGGGTCTTGCCTTCCAGCACTTCCAGGAAGGCGCCGCCGCCCGTGGAGATGTAGCCGACCTGGTCCTCGATGCCGTACTTGGCGATGGCGGCCAGGGTATCGCCGCCACCGGCGATGCTGAAGGCGTCGGACTCGGCAATCGCCTGGGCCACGACCTTGGTGCCGTTGGCGAACTGGTCGAACTCGAACACGCCCATGGGGCCGTTCCAGACGATGGTGCCGGCCTTGCGCAGTTGCTCGGCCAGGCGGGCGGCGGTCTCGGGGCCGATGTCCAGGATCATGTCGTCGTCAGCCACTTCGGTGGCCTTCTTGACGGTGGCGGGCGCGTCGGCCGCGAAGGTCTTGGAGACCACCACGTCGGTGGGAATCGGCACCTCGGCGCCGCGTGCGGCCATGGCGTCGATCACGGCGCGGGCCTCGCCGACCAGGTCGGCCTCGGCCAGGCTCTTGCCGATCTTCAGGCCCGCCGCCAGCATGAAGGTGTTGGCAATGCCGCCGCCCACGATGAGCTGGTCCACGTTCTTGGCCAGCGACTGCAGGATGGTCAGCTTGGTCGAGACCTTGGAGCCTGCCACGATGGCGGCCAGCGGGCGGCGCGGGTTGGCCAGGGCCTTGGTGATGGCGTCGATCTCGGCCGACAGCAGCGGTCCCGCGCAGGCAATGGGCGCGAACTGGGCGATGCCGTAGGTGGTTCCCTCGGCACGGTGGGCAGTGCCGAAGGCGTCGTGCACGAAGATGTCGCACAGCGCGGCCAGCTTGCGGGCCAGTTCTTCCTTGTTCTTCTTCTCGCCCACGTTCACGCGGCAGTTCTCCAGCAGCACGACCTGGCCGGGCGCCACCTGCACGCCGTCCACCCAGTCGGCGACCACGGGCACTTCGCGGCCCAGCAGCTCGCCCAGGCGGCGGGCGACGGGCGCCAGCGAATCGGCGGGCTTGAACTCGCCTTCGGTGGGACGGCCCAGGTGGCTGGTCACCATCACGGCGGCGCCGGCCTTCAGTGCCATCTCGATGGCGGGCACGGAGGCGCGCACGCGCGTGTCCTCGGTGATCTCGCCAGCATCGTTCAGGGGCACGTTGAGGTCGGCGCGGATGAAGACGCGCTGGCCCTGGGCCTTGCCCTGGGCGCACAGATCGGAGAAGCGGAGAATGTTCATGACGGCGGCGTTGCGATCGGTGGCGATCGCCATGGAATTGAAACGAAAAAGAGGTAAAGCGCGGCCATTGTAGGCGGCGTGCCCGCCCCGGCAGCGGGCGGGCGCACCGGCGATCCGGGGCATCGGGAGCGCCTGTAATCCGGTTTCAGCCGGGGAGCCGGGCGCTCTCGGCCGCTCTCGGCCGCGCTGCGCCTACCAGCCCAGGCCGATATGCAGTGGCAGATAGACCGCCATGCCAAGCGCGATCGTTCCCATGATGCTGCGCTTGTAAAAAAAATACATGACCGCGCAAGCCAGGGCCGGCAGGCGCGCATCGACCACGGTGGAGATCAGCCGGCCGTTGGTCATCACGATCTCGGGCGCAATCACGGCCGCCAGGGCCGCCAGCGGCGCGTACTTGAGGCCGCGCTTGAGCCATTGCGGCAAGGGCACCTCGCGCTCGGGAATCAGGAAGAAGGCGCGTGTGAACAGCGTGATGGCCGCCAGGCCCACGCAGGCCAGCCAGGGCCACAGCCAGGACAGATCCATCAGAGCGTTTCCTTTTCCTTGGTTTGCACGGGCCGGGCGTCTTCGTCCAGCGGCAGCCGGGCATGGCGCTCGCCATGGGCTGTATCGGGCGGGAGAATCACCGGGCCTGGCTCCTCTTTTTCCGGCGCCTGCAGTGCGCGCAAGCGCTGCTGCAGCGTTTCCGCCAGCAGGCCTGCGGCCACGGCTGCAGCGATGGCCACGAGGATATTGAGCTTGAGCGGCAGCGCAAAGGCCGCCACGGCCGCGCTGGCCGCAACCACGCCTGCCACCCAGGTGGCACGGTCGTTGAGCATGGACAGCAGCACGCCCATCAGGGCCAGCACGCCCGCAAAGCCCAGGCCCCAGGACAGGGGCACCTGGTCGGCCAGCAGGATGCCCAGCGTGGACGGGATCTGCCAGGCCAGCCAGTTGGTCGATGCGGCACCCCAGAAATAGGGCAGCTGCTCGGGCTGGGGCCGGGCATCGGGGTAGCGTTTCATGAAGCCCACGAAGATCACGTCGCCGCTGAAATAGGCGATGGCCAGGCGGTGGCGCAGGCGCAGGTGGGCAAAGTAGCTGCGCCACATGCTGCTGAGGATGACGAAGCGCAGGTTCACGCAGATGGCCGTGAACCAGACCACCCACATGGGCGCGCCCACGGCCATCAGCGGCAGCACGGCCAGCTGGGCACTGCCGGCATAGACCAGCAGGCCCATGAACAGCGCCAGGGGCAGGGACATGCCGCTCTTGATCATGGCCACGCCCGTGACCAGGCCCCAGGCGCCGATGCCCAGCGCCGTGCCCGACATGTCGCGCACGCCGGTCATGAAGGCGGGATCGCGCGCAATGCCGCGTGCGCGCTCCACCAGGGGCTGCAGGTTCATGGCGTGCCGCCGCTGGCAGCACCGTCCAGGATGGCTCCTTCAGGCAGATCGAAGCCGCGCAGGAAATCGCCCGCCGCCAGCCGCTTGCCGCCCGCGCGCTGCAGCAGCGTCATGCACAGCACGCCATGGCCGCAGGCCACGCGCACGCCGTCGGCGCCTGCGGACAGCACGGTGCCGGGCGCTGCCGCCGCCACGGCGGCGGCGGGGTCGGCGTGAGCCTCCCAGACCTTGATGGCTTCATCGCCGTACTGCGTGGCGCCGCCCGGGAAGGGATTGAAGGCGCGCAGGCGCCGGGCAATGGCCTCGGCATCCTGGCGCCAGTCGATCTGGCTTTCGGCCTTTTCGATCTTGTGCGCGTAGTTCACGCCCTCGGCAGGCTGGGGCGTGCGCGGCAGGCCGCCGCAGGCGCTCATCTCCAGCGCCTCGACGATAAGGCGCCCGCCCAGGTCGGCCAGCTTGTCGTGCAGGCTGGCCGTGGTGTCGTCGGCGGTGATGGGCAGGCGCTCGACCAGGCACATGTCGCCCGTGTCCAGGCCCGCGTCCATCTGCATGATGGTGACGCCGGTCTCGGCATCGCCGGCCTCGATGGCGCGATGGATGGGCGCGGCGCCGCGCCAGCGCGGCAGCAGGCTGGCGTGGATGTTCAGGCAGCCGCGCGGGGGCGTATCGAGCACCCACTGCGGCAGGATCAGCCCGTAGGCGGCCACGACCATGACATCGGCCTGGGCCGCTTCGATGGCGGCGCGGGCGGCGGCGGCCTCTTCGGGGTATTTGCCGTCCAGGCGCAGGCTGCGCGGCTGGGCCACGGCAATGCCATGCTCCAGCGCGCACTGCTTGACGGGCGAGGCCTGCAGCTTCATGCCACGCCCGGCGGGACGGTCGGGCTGGGTCAGCACCAGGGGAACGGTGAAGCCCGCGGCGAGCAGGCGTTCAAGGGCAACGCGCGCGAACTCGGGCGTGCCGGCAAAAATGACTCTCATGCAATCCAGTAGGGACGGTGGGGACGGTGTGCAGGCTCAACGCCGATCGTCGTCATTGAACACTTCGTCGGTGAACATCACGCGGCGCACCACGCCGGCGGGGTCGATATGCACATGGGCCTGGCGGCGAATGCCATTTTCCAGGATACGGTAGGTCCAGATGTCGCCGTTGAAACTGTAGACCCTCTCGATCAGCGCAGGCGGGCCGAAGAGCTGGCGTACGCTTTCCCGGGTGTCCTCGCCATTGCGCAGGGCGTGGAAGCGTTCGATGGTGAGCGCCTGCTCCACGCGCACCAGGCGCTGGCTGGCGTCGAAATCCATGTGATAGACCTGCTGGCCTGCAGGCTGCCAGCTGTAGACCAGGCGCGTGCCGCCGCCGTCCAGCGGCAGGCTCAGGGTCGGGCGGCCCATGGAGCGCTCGATGTCGGCCCGTGGCGTGCCGGGCTTTTGCCACTCGGGTACGGTGCAGCCGGCCAGCAGCAGGGACAGGGCCAGCAGCGCCCAGGCAACGAGGCCCGCGCCGTCCATCTTCCAGCGCGGCATGAAGCGAGGCGCTGGCAGGCGGGTCATGCGCGTTCTGCCTGTTTCTGCTGCTTGAGCAGCTTGGTCTTGATGCGGTTGCGCTTGAGCGGCGACAGGTATTCGACGAAGACCTTGCCCATCAGGTGGTCCATCTCGTGCTGGATGCAGATGGCCTTGAAGCCTTCGGCCTCGATGATGCGTTCGTTGCCGTTCTCGTCCAGCGCCTTGACCTTGATGGCCGTGGAGCGCTCGACACCGTCGTAGATGCCGGGCACGGACAGACAGCCTTCCTCGCCCAATTGCTTCTCGTCGCTGGCCCAGAGCAGCTCGGGGTTGATCAGCGCAAAGGGCTCGTCGCGGCCTTCGGAGACATCGACCACGACCACGCGTTCATGCACATTCACCTGGGTGGCGGCCAGTCCCACGCCCTGGGCGTCATACATGGTGGCGTACATGTCCTGGACCAGTTGGCGAATGCGGTCATCGACCTTGGCGACCGGCTTGGCGACGGTGTGCAGGCGGGGGTCGGGATAGCAAAGAATGGGCAGAATGGACATGGCGTGGTCGGTGAATGTCGTTATTTTCGCCACTTTTCTGCCTGGGCGCAGCGGGACGACGCAATAAGCGTTGCCCTCTCATGGCCTTGCACGCAGAATCTTTGCTGATTTGTAAGACCTGTATGGCCGTTCATGACAAGATCGGCCGTGCCGCAGTGCCTAGGAGGGACGCTGTGTCAGACACAAGAAGAGGAATTCCATGACTGCATTCGCCACAGCTCGTATCTGGACTGTTGCCTCGGCCCTGATCGCCGCGTGTGCGGCGGCCCACGCGCAGCAGTATCCGGTGACGCCATCGCAGCGCTCGGCAGCCCAGCAGGTGGCGCAGCAGGGCGTTCCCGTGGGTGAGCTGGCGCCCGATGCGCCCGACAGCTACACCGTCAAGCGCGGCGACACGCTGTGGGGCATCTCCGGCATGTTCCTGCGCCGTCCCTGGCGCTGGCCCGAGCTGTGGGGCATGAACATGCAGGCCATCGCCAACCCCCATCTCATCTATCCGGGCCAGGTGCTGTACCTGGACAAGCGTGACGGCTACGCCCGCCTGAGCACGGCCCGCCCCATGGGCGATGGCGGCGAGCCCGGCGTGGTCCGCATCACTCCGAGCACGCGCAGCGAATCCCTGGCCCAGGCGGCCCTGCCCACGCTGCAGCCCCATCTGATCGAGCCCTTCCTGGCCGAGCCCCTGGTCGTCGATGCCGAAACGCTGCTGCGCGCGCCACGCCTGATCGCCACCACGGACGAGCGCGTGCTCATGGCCAGCGGCGACCGCGCCTATGCACGCGGCACCGCCGAGGCGCCGCTGCGCAAGGGCGACGGCCTGCCGCGCCAGTACCGCGTCTTCCGCGATGCCGTGGCGCTCAAGGATCCCATCTCCGGCGAGGTGCTGGGCTATGAGGCCAAGTACCTGGGCCTGGCCGATCTCATCGAGGGCGAGACCACGCTGGAGATCGTCGACAGCAAGGGCGAAAAGCACCAGCAGAACTCTCCCGCCACGGTGGACCTGTCGCGTTCCAAGACCGAAATGCGCGCCGGCGACCGCCTGCTGCCCGCGCCCGAGCGCAGCTACATGAACTACGCGCCCCACGCGCCGCAACAGGCAGTGAAGGCCCATGTGGTTTCCCTGTACGGTGATCAGGCCGTGCGCTGGGCGGCCAACAACCAGGTCATTGCCATCAACAAGGGCACGCAGGACGGCATGGACGTGGGCACGGTGCTGGAGCTGATCCGCCGCGGCGCACGCATCGTGGACAAGACGGGCGAGAAAAAGGAAGAGGTGCAACTGCCCGACGAACACAACGGCCATGCCATGGTGTTCCGGACCTTCGATCGCGTCTCCTACGCGCTGATCATGGAGGCGCGGCGCGGTGTTGAGGTCGGCGACAGCCTGACCTCGCCGGCTCCTTGAGCCACCACGGCCTGCCGGCAGCGCCATGGCGGCCGCCCTGCAGTCCACGGACCGGTTGGCTCCTGACGAACTCTCTGCCTGGCTCCGGCTGCTGCTGACGCCCGGCGTGGGCCGCACCACGGCCCGGCGTCTGTTGGCGGCCTGCGGTGGTGCGCAGGACATCTGGAGCGGCCCGCCGTCCGCTTGGCACGGACTGGTGACCGCCGCTCAGGCCCATGCCCTGCAGACCGTGCCCCAGCGCCTGGGCCAGCTTGTAGCGGCCACGGCGCAATGGCTGGACAAGCCCGCGTCCGGTCAATTGCACGCCGTGCTCGTGCTGGGCCACCCCCAATATCCGCAGGCGCTGCTGCAGACGGAAGATCCGCCACTGCTGCTGCATGTGCAGGGCAGCAAGCGCTGCATGGCAGGGCCGGGGCCCTGGTTCCCCTATCCCCAATCCCTGGCCATGGTGGGCAGCCGCGGGCCGACGGTCCAGGGCGCGGCCAACGCGCGTGCCATGGCGCAGGCGCTGGCCGAGGCCGGCCTGTGCATCGTCTCCGGACTGGCGCAGGGCGTGGATGGCGCGGCCCATGAAGGCGCGCTGCGCGCGGCGCCACGCCTGGGCGGACTGGCTGCTCCCGTCACCATTGCCGTCGTCGGCACGGGCCTGGACCAGGTCTACCCGCGGCGCCATGCCGCCCTGGCCCGCGAAGTGGCCAGCCACGGGCTGATCGTCAGCGAATATCCGCTGGGCACCGGCCCCATGGCCGCGCACTTTCCGCAGCGCAATCGCATCATCGCGGGCCTGTCCCAGGGCACGCTGGTGGTCGAGGCGGCCCTGCAGTCGGGCTCGCTGATCACGGCCAGGCTGGCCAGCGAACAGGGCCGCGAAGTCTTTGCCATTCCTGGCTCCATCCACGCGCCCCAGTCTCGCGGCTGCCATGCGCTGCTGCGCCAGGGCGCCAAGCTCGTGGAAACGGCACAGGACGTGCTCGATGAGCTGCAGGGCACGGCCGCGCGCCTGCCGCTTCCCAAGCCCGTACCGGCAGCGGCAGCTTTCCAGTCCGCCCAGGACCCTGAGAGCGACGCCACCCTGCGCGCCCTGGCCCACGACCCGCTGTCGCTGGACGAGCTCATGGACCGCACAGGCATGGACGCCTCAGCCCTGCAGGCCCGCCTGCTGGAGCTGGAACTGGACGGCCGCGTGGAACGCCTGCCCGGCGGCCTGTTCCAGCGCCTGGCCCAGGCCTGATCTCAAAAACTGGCGCGTCCCCAAGCGGGAGATGCCGAGCAAGAGCCGCCTCGCGGTGGGGGCGCCTAGCCGATGGCATCGTCCCCCTCCCCCGCGAAGCGGGTAGAGAGGCGCCGTGCCCCGGGGGGAAGGCGCGTAGCGCCTCAGGAGGAGCTTAGCCTTTCAGGGTTCGCCTGAATCTTCTGCAGCGCATCCCGCGTCGCGCGCACGGTGAGCGCCTCCTCGTCATGCACGGCCAGCAGTCCGGACTGCAGGTAGGAGGCCATGCGCCGCAGCTGCAGCAGGTGGCAGGTGCCATCGAGCGCGGCGAACAGGTGCAGTTGCTTGCGGCGGCTGCGCCAGGTGTATTGCACCTGGATGCGCGCGCCGTTGTGGTCCAGGGTGAACCAGCGGCCCGTCTCCAGAGAGGCCGCCCATTCCAGCATCACCGGCTCCACGGCCGTGTTGGTGCTCGGGATGACGTTGAGGCCGGCCGTGTCCACGCCCAGGATCATCTCGATGTTCTCGGGCGACAGCGGCATGTCCTCGTCGAGCATGCCGTCTTCATTGATGTACTGCTCCAGATGGGCCAGCCGCTGCGCCATGGCCTCGATGCGGGCCGGGGCGATGGTCGCGGTCTTGGAGACAAAGGCCTCGGCCAGCGTGTCGGTGACCAGCTTGATGCGCGTGGACTGGGCGTCGCCCGTGACACCGATCAGGGCCAGTCCTTCGCGCAGGGTCTGCAAAAGCGTCGGCAGCGTCTGGATCACGCGCGAGCGTTCCTGGCGCGTGGGCTTGGCGCTGGCGGCCCAGACCAGTTCGCTGGCGGCCTGCTTGAAGCGCATGGTGCGCGCGTCCTTGGCGCCGTGGCGCACGGCGGCCAGGGCCAGCACCTCGGTCCAGGTCTTGAACAGGAACTCGCGGATCTCCTTGCGCACCGGCATGTCGGTGAGCAGGTGGCGCAGCTCGATCGTGTATTGGATGGCCAGGGTTTCCTTTTGCTCCACCTGCTGGGCCACGGTGACGATCTTGGCCTTGTCCTGCGACTGGGTCAGGTAGCGCGCCAGGAAATCCTCGAACTCGCGCAGCACCAGCACGAACACTTTCTGGCCCGTTTCGGGGTATTGCTCGATGACCTGGACGATGCGCCGGATCTCGGACTCCAGCGCGCTGCCGCTGATGCTGGAGGCGTCGAATCCCATCACGCAGGAGCCCAGGCGGTCGATCAGCAGCCGGGCCGGATGGCGCAGGTTGCTGAAGAATTCCGGCTCGGCCAGTGCCACGCGCAGCACCGGCACCTGCAGCCGGGCAAACCAGACCCGCACCGAGGGCGGAATGCGGTCCTCGGTCAGGATGGCCTGGAACATCAGGGCCACGATCTCGATGGTGGCCTTTTCGCCCGAGGTGGTGGCCTTGCGCTTGAGGTCGGCCGAACGTTCGCGCACCTGCCCGACCAGCTGGCCGATGGCAGCCGGGCTGACATCGATGTGCAGCGTGGTGAGGCCCTGGGCCAGCATCTGCTGGTACTGCGTCTGGGCCACCACGCGCTGCTCCAGCAAGGCCTGGGTCAGCGCGGCCGATGCGGGCGCCTGGGGCATGCCTGCGCCCACACCGGGCACCAGGCCCTGCACGCCCACGCCCGGCTGCATGAGCAGGCGGCGCAACTGGCCCACGACTTCCTGGGCGCGGTGGCGTGCGCGCGAAAGGGTTGTCAGGCCTACGGGCATGGCGGGCATCGCCGGCATCTGGCCATGGGGGGGCACCGCAGTGTCGGGCGGGTAGGCGGCAGCGCCGGGCACGCCGCCCATCTGCGTGGGCGCATAGGCCGAGGAATGCTGTGATGCAGTGGCATGCTGCGAGGCCGCAGCAGGTGGCGCGGCGGTCTGGCCCAGGCCCATGGCGCGCGTGGAGTTGCCTGCCTCGGTGCGCCGCACGCGCATGGCCACGTCCTGCGAGCGGGTGACGCCCTGGCCGTCCAGCAGCACATGGGCGGCCTGGTACTCGGTCACCAGCACGGGTGCCAGGGCCGTCTGCAGCAGGTCCAGCACGCGCTGCAGATCACCGCGCTGCAGGCCCGTGGCCAGCCATTGCTCGACCAGGTGCCGGCACACGGTTTCGGTGCGCAGGATATCGTCCGAGGGCAGCTCGCGGCCCTCGATGAACTGCATGCGCAGACGCAGCGTGTCGAAGGCCGGCGCTGCGGTCTCTCCCATGGCCAGGGCCATGCGGGAGGCCAGGATCTTGTTCTCCACCACATCGTCGCTGAGCAACTCGAACTGCAGCGCGCCGCGCTGCGGCACGGCGGCAGGCGCGGCTTTGGCCGGCTGCAGCGCGCCTTGCAGGGCCTGCATGCTGGCGTTCAGCCAGGCGTTCTGGTGCTGGCGGTAGTTGCCCCAGGCTTCACGCCGCTCCTGCATTTCGCGCTGCGTGCCCACGGCCTGGGCCTGTTGCTCCATCTGCGCCAGCAGCTGCTGGGCCACGCCGGGCAGGCCCTTGCACAGTCCTCGCACCCAATGCAAACGCGCCTGCTGGCCCAGGGAGGACTGGGGGCCAGCAGGCACGTTGGAAGGGTGGGGCAGGGAGGGCATGCCCGGGAGTGTAAGCCGGTCCAGGGCTAAAACATCCGCTTACACGGTGGCGCCGGCGTTGGGGTCGTTGGGGTCCGTGGAAGCCTTGGGCGCCTTGATCAGATCCTCGCGCTTGACGCCCAGCCACATGGCGATGGCGGCGGCCACGAAGACCGAGGAATAGATGCCGAACAGGATGCCGATGGTCAGCGCCAGCGCGAAGTAGTGCAGGCTGGGACCGCCGAAGAAGAACATGGACAGCACCATGGCCTCGGTGGAGGCGTGGGTGATGATGGTGCGGCTCATGGTGCTGGTGATGGCGTGGTCGATCACCTCGGTGGTGCTGAGCTTGCGGAACTTGCGGAAGGCTTCGCGGATACGGTCGAAGATCACGACCGACTCGTTGACCGAGTAGCCCAGCACGGCCAGCACGCCGGCCAGCACCGACAGCGAGAACTCCCATTGGAAGAACGCGAAGAAGCCCAGGATGATGATCACGTCGTGCAGGTTGGCGATCACGGCGGCCACGCCGAACTTCCACTCGAAGCGCATGGCCAGGTAGATCACGATGCCCAGCACCACGAAGCCCAGGGCCATCAGGCCGTTGTGCATGAGCTCGTCACCCACCTGCGGGCCCACGAACTCGGTGCGGCGCAGCGTGACTTCGGCGTCTTCCTTCTTGAGTGCCGTGAGTACTTGCTCGCTTTGCTGGGCCGAGGTCACGTCCTTTTGCACGGGCAGGCGGATCATCACGTCGCGCGATGTGCCGAAGTTCTGGACCGTGACATCGGCGTAGCCGAGGCCGGCGACCGTGTCGCGCACCTTGGCGATGTTGGCGGGCTGGGTATAGGCCACCTCCATCACGGTGCCGCCCGTGAATTCCACGGACAGGTGCAGGCCGCGGGTGAGCAGGAAGAACACGGCCAGCGCGAAGGTGATGAAGGACACCGCGTTGAGGATCAACGCGTACTTCATGAAGGGGATGTCTTTGCGGATGCGGAAGAACTCCATGGTCTTCCCCCTTTCAGTTGTTGGCGCCGGAATCGGCGACGCTGGATCCCTTGGCCGTCACCGAGCGCAGCTGGCTGGTGTCTTCAGGCTTCCAGACCTGGCCGATGGAAATGCTCTTGAGCTTCTTGCGGCGGCCGTACCAGAGGTTGACCAGGCCGCGCGAGAAGAACACGGCCGAGAACATGCTGGTCAGGATGCCGATGCAGTGCACCACGGCGAAACCGCGCACCGGGCCGGAGCCGAAGGCCAGCAGCGCCAGGCCCGCGATCAGCGTGGTCACGTTCGAGTCCAGGATGGTGTGCCAGGCGTTCTCGTAGCCCGCATGGATGGCCGCCTGCGGCGAGGCGCCGCCGCGCAGTTCCTCGCGGATGCGCTCGTTGATCAGCACGTTGGAGTCGATGGCCACGCCCAGCGCCAGCGCCATGGCGGCGATGCCGGGCAGGGTCAGCGTGGCCTGCAGCATGGACAGGATGGCCAACAGCAGCAGCACGTTGACCGACAGCGCCACCGTGGAGATCACGCCGAACAGCAGGTAGTACACGCACATGAAGGCCGCGATGGCCACCAGGCCCCAGACCACGGAGTGGATGCCGCGGTTGATGTTGTCGGCGCCCAGGCTGGGGCCGATGGTGTATTCCTCGATGATCTCCATGGGCGCGGCCAGCGAGCCGGCGCGCAGCAGCAGGGCCGTGTCGTTGGCTTCCGCCGTGGTCATGCGGCCCGAGATCTGCACGCGTCCGCCGCCGATCTCGGTGCGGATCACGGGAGCCGTCACGACCTCGCCCTTGCCCTTTTCGAACAGGATGATGGCCATGCGCTTGCCCACGTTCTCGCGCGTGATGTCCTTGAAGATGCGTGCGCCCTTGGCATCCAGCACCAGGTTGACCGTGGGCTCCTGGGTCTGGCTGTCGAAGCCGGGCTGTGCGTCGGTGAGGTTCTCGCCGGTCAGCACGACCTGCTTTTGCACGATCACGGCCTGGGCGTTGCGGTCCAGGTAGCGCTCGGAGCCGAAGGGCACGGGGCCCGAACCCAGTTCGGCGCCGCGCGCCTCGGAGGATTCGTCGACCAGGCGCACTTCCAGCGTGGCCGTGCGGCCCAGGATGTCCTTGGCCTTGGCCGTGTCCTGCACGCCGGGCAGTTGCACGATGATGCGGTCCAGGCCCTGCTGCTGGATCACGGGCTCGGCCACGCCCAGCTCGTTGATACGGTTGTGCAGGGTGACGATGTTCTGCTTGAGCGCCTGCTCCTGCACCTTGCGCAGGGCTTCGGGCTTGATGGAGGCCAGCAGCTTGAAGCCTGCGCCATCCGGCTCGGAGGTGGCCGCCAGATCGGGGAACTGGTCGGAGACCAGGTTGCGCGCGGCCGTGAGCATGGCTTCGTCGCGCACGCGGATCTCGACGGTGTTGCCGTTGCGCGAGACGCCGCCGTGGCGGATGTTCTTGTCGCGCAGCGAGCTGCGCAGGTCGCCGGCAAAGGAGTCGGCCTTCTTGGTCAGGGCGGCGGCCATGTCCACTTGCAGCATGAAGTGCACGCCACCGCGCAGATCCAGCCCCAGGTACATGGGCTTGGCGCCGACGGCCGTGAGCCATTGCGGCGAGCGCGACACCAGGTTCAGGGCCACGATGTAGGCCGGGTCGTTGGCATCGGGGATCAGGGCCTTCTGGATCACGTCCTTGGCCTTGAGCTGCTCGTCGGGCGTGTTGAAGCGCGCGCGCACCGAGGTGCCTTCGATGGACAGGACGTCGGGCTTGACATCGGCAGCCTTCAAGGCCTCTTCGACTTTCTGCAGCACGGCGTTGTCCACCTTGATGGTGGCCTTGGCCGAGGAGACCTGCACCGCAGGCGCCTCACCGAAAAAATTGGGCAGGGTGTAGAGCACCCCTACCAGCAGCGCGATCACGATGATCGCGTACTTCCAGACCGGATATCGGTTCATGATCGCGCTCTTCGCTCTTTGTAGACAGCAACGCACAAAAGGGTGTGCTGCCGCCTGCGCGGTCCGCACACCCGCAAGACAGGGACAGCGCTTACTTCAGCGTGTCCTTGGGCAGCACCTGGACGACGGCGCTGCGCTGGATCTGGACTTCCACACCCGAGGCGATCTCGATGTGCAGGAATTGCTCGGACATGCGCGTCACGCGGCCGATGATGCCGCCGGCCGTTGCCACTTCGTCACCCTTGGCCAGTGCCTCGATCATGGAGCGATGCTCCTTCTGGCGCTTCATCTGCGGACGGATCATCACGAAGTACAGCACCACGAACATCAGCGCCAGAGGCGCCATGCCCATCAACTGCGACATGAAGTCGCCACCGGAGGCTGCTGCTGCGGGTGCGGTCTGGGCAAAAGCGGAAGAAATAAACACGGGCAAGACTCCAGGATTGGAAGGTCGAAAAAGGGTCGCTGCGCACGCCGATATGCACGGGCCCGCGCAGGAGAACGGAGCATTGTATGCGTCAGCCCTGACCCACATGGGCTGCCAGGATCTGGCTGCTGCGGGTTTTTCGGCGACGATGGCTGCAACTGGCGGCCATCTGCCGTTTTTAAAGGGGCGGAGCGCGGTTTTTCGTGGTTTTTGCGCCCGGCGTGACGGCACTTGAAGCGGCCCCGGAGGCAACCGCGCCGCCCGCACCTCACGGTACGGGCGGCGGCCGCGATCTTACAGGACGCCCCTGTGGCGGGGCTGTCCGTGTGGTTTCAGGCCACGCCGACTGCGGGCTGTCCCGTGCTGCCTGCGCCCCGTGACGGGGCGTTCCAGCGTGCCATCAGCGCCTTCCACTTGGTGCGGGCCGCAGCCAGGTTGCGCTCCTTGACGTGGCCGTAGCCGCGGATGTCCTCGGGAATGCTGGCGATCTCCACGGCCAGCGCCAGGCGCTCGGGCGTGAGCTCGGACAGCAGTCCTTCGATGCACTGGCGGTATTCCTGGATCAGTGCGCGCTCGGTGCGGCGCTCCTGCGTGCGGCCGAAGGGGTCCAGCGCCGTGCCGCGCAGGCCCTTCATCTTCGCCAGCACCTGCATGGCCTTGCGCATCCAGGGACCGTAGGACTTCTTGACCAGATGGCCCTGCTCGTCCTTGGCGGCCGACGACGGCGGCGCCAGGTGGTGGACCACGCGGTAGTCGCCCTCGAACATGCTGGCGATGCGCTGGCTGAAGGCCGCATCGGTGTGCAGGCGCGCGACCTCGTACTCATCCTTGTAGGCCATGAGTTTGAACAGATAGCGGGCCACTGCTTGCGACAGGCGCGTACCCGAGCCCGCCACGGCGCGCTCGGCGGCATGGACCTTGTCCACGAAGGCCTGGTACTCGGCCGCATAGGCGGCGTTCTGGTAGGCCGTGAGGAAGTCCACGCGCTTGGCCACCATCTCGGTCAGCGAAGGCTTCTTGACGAACTGGATCACCTGGGCCGTCTGGAACAGGGCGCGCACGGCAGCCAGGTCATGGGCGCAGCGGCGGCCCCACTCGAAGGCGGCCTTGTTGTTGTCGGCCTGCACGCCGTTGAGTTCGATGGCACGCATCAGCGCCGCATGCGACAGCGGCACGCGGCCCTTTTGCCAGGCGTAGCCCAGGATCAGCGGGTTGGTGTAGATGCTGTCGCCCAGCAGCTGCACGGCCACCTGCTCGGCGTCGAAGCTGCCCAGCAGCTCGGGGCCCACGGCCTGGGCCAGTGCGCTGGCGCAGCGGTCGTCCGGTGCCTGCCAGTCAGGGTTGGTGACGAAGGCTGCCGTGGGCGAGCCATGGCTGTTGAGCGCCACGAAGGTGCGGCCCGGCTGCATCACGGACATGGTGGTCGGCGTGGCCGTGACGATGGGGTCGCAGCCGATCACCAGGTCGGCCTTGGCCATGTCCACCTTGGTGGTGTAGATGGCCTCGGGACGATTGGCGATCTGGATGTGGCTCCAGGTGGAGCCGCCCTTTTGCGCCAGGCCGGCCGCATCCTGGGTGATCACGCCCTTGCCCTCCAGGTGGGCCGCCATGCCCAGCAGCGAGCCGATGGTGATCACCCCCGTGCCGCCGACACCGGCCACCACAATGCCCCAGGCCTGCTCGGCCACCGGCAGCACGGGCTCCGGGATGGCGGGCAGCATGGACAGGTCGCCCTTCTTCTCCTTCTTGGGCTTCTTGAGCTGGCCGCCTTCGATGGTGACGAAGCTGGGGCAAAAGCCCTTCACGCAGGAGTAGTCCTTGTTGCAGGTGTTCTGGTTGATGCGGCGCTTGCGGCCGAACTCGGTCTCCACCGGCTCGACCGACAGGCAGTTGGACTGCACCGAGCAGTCGCCGCAGCCCTCGCAGACCAGCTCGTTGATGACCACGGTCTTGTCGGGCGTGGCCAGCGTGCCGCGTTTGCGGCGGCGGCGCTTTTCGGTGGCGCAGGTCTGGTCGTAGATGATGGCCGTGCAGCCCTTGAGGGCGCGGAACTCGCGCTGGATGCGGTCCAGCTCGTCGCGGTGGTGCACGGTCACGCCCTCGGCCAGCGGCACGCCGTCGTACTTGCCGGGTTCGTCGGTGACGATGACCAGTTTGGCCACGCCTTCGGACTTGAGGCTGTTCATGATCTGCAGCACCGAATGGCCCTCGGGCCGCTCGCCCACACGCTGGCCGCCCGTCATGGCCACGGCGTCGTTGTACAGCAGCTTGTAGGTGATGTTCACGCCGGCCGCGATGCTCTGGCGTATCGCCAGCAGGCCGCTGTGGAAGTAGGTGCCGTCGCCCAGGTTGGCGAAGACATGGGCGTCCTTGGTGAAGGGCGCCTGGCCCACCCAGGTCACGCCCTCGCCGCCCATCTGCGTGAAGGTGCTGGTGGAGCGGTCCATCCACACCGTCATGTAGTGGCAGCCGATGCCGGCCACGGCGCGGCTGCCCTCGGGCACGCGGGTGCTGGTGTTGTGCGGGCAGCCGCTGCAAAACCATGGCACGCGGTCGCCCGTGGGCTGGCTCTGGGCCACCTTGAGCGCGGCCTCGCGGGCGTCCAGCACGGCAATGCGCTCGTGCATGCGCTGGGCGATGTGTTCGGGCACGCCGATCTTGGTCAGGCGCTGGACGATGGCGCGCGCGATGAGGGCCGGCGTCAGGTCCGCATTGGGGCGCAGCAGCCAGTCCTGGCTGGGATTGGGCACCGACCATTCGCCGCCGTGCTCATCGCTGAACTTGCCGACCACGTTGGGCCGCACGTCGGAGCGCCAGTTGTACAGCTCTTCCTTGATCTGGTATTCGATGACCTGGCGCTTTTCCTCCACCACCAGGATTTCCTGCAGGCCGCGCGCGAAGTCGCGCGTGATGGTGGCCTCCAGCGGCCAGACCACGTTGACCTTGTGCACGCGTATGCCCAGCTGGCGGCAGGTGTCGTCGTCCAGGCCCAGGTCGGCCAGGGCCTGGCGCATGTCGTTGTAGGCCTTTCCGCTGGCGATCAGGCCGAAGCGGTCGTTGGGGCCCTCGATCACGTTGTGGTTGAGCCGGTTGGCGCGCACATAGGCCAGGGCCGCATACCACTTGTAGTTCATCAGCCGCTGCTCCTGCTCCAGCGGCGCATCGGGCCAGCGGATGTGCAGGCCGCCGGGCGGCATCTGGAAGTCCTCGGGCAGGATGATGTTCACGCGGTCCGGCTCCACCGAGACGCTCGCCGAGGACTCGACCACCTCCTGGATGGTCTTCATGCCCGACCACAGGCCCGAGAAGCGGCTCATGGCAAAGGCATGCAGGCCCATGTCCAGGATGTCCTGCACATTGCTGGGAAAGAACACCGGCGTGCCGCAGGCCTTGAAGATGTGGTCGCTCTGGTGGGCGGCCGTGCTGCTCTTGCTGATGTGGTCGTCGCCGGCCAGCGCGATCACGCCGCCGTGCCGGGCCGTGCCCGCCATGTTGGCGTGCTTGAACACGTCGGAGCATCGGTCCACGCCCGGGCCCTTGCCGTACCACAGGCCGAAGACGCCGTCGAACTTCTTGGTCTCGGGATAGAGATCCAGTTGCTGCGTGCCCCAGACGGCCGTGGCGCCCAGCTCTTCATTGACGCCGGGCTGGAAGACGATGTTGTTGGATTCGAGGTGCTTTTTCGCCGCCCATAGCGCCTGGTCATAGCCGCCCAGCGGGGAGCCCCGGTAGCCGCTGATGAAGCCTGCGGTGTTCAGGCCCGCTGCAGCGTCGCGCTGGCGCTGCAGCATGGGCAGGCGCACAAGGGCCTGTACTCCGCTCATGAACGCACGGCCGTGCTGCAGAGCGTATTTGTCGTCGAGAGTGACCGTCTCCAGGGCGCGGCGCACGTCTTCGGGCAGTGGGGCATTCATGGCTTGTCTCCATCGATGGTCGGCGCCCTGTCATGTCCTGCCCGGAACGGGAAAGAGGCATGCACGGCACTCGTTGTCTGAACCAAATCGCCTTTTTTCAGTGTATTCGTGCTCGTCTGATAGGTCTTTGCTTTCTTTGCGCTGTTTCAAGTATCCTGAGCAAGGATCTTTCTTGAAAATGGTGTTTTGTGCAAACTTTGGACAAATTCGACATTGCTATCCTCGGCCACCTGCAGGCCGACGCGCGCCTGACCAATGCCGAGCTGGCCCAGCGCGTGGGCCTGTCGGCCGCGCCGTGCTGGCGCCGCGTGCGGGCGCTGGAAGAAGCGGGCTTCATCCGCGGCTACCACGCCGACATCGACCGCCACAAGATCGGCCTGGGCGTGCTGGCCTTCGTGCGGCTCGATGCCGTGCGCACGGCCGGCACGCTGACGCTGGAGATGGAGGACGCCATCCGCAAGCTGCCCGAGGTGGTCACCTGCCACTACATCAGCGGCACCGGCACCTTCGAGCTGCAGGTGGTGGCGCGCGACCTGGACAGCTTTGCGCAGTTCGCGCGCAACACGCTGCTGAACCTGCCCAACGTGAAGGACATGCAGACCAGTTTCTCGCTGGGCGAGATCAAGTCCAGCCATGCGCTGCCGCTGTCCCAGCTGGGACCCATGGCGGGCCAGGGACTGCCGGGCCAGTAGCCGCAGGCCGGCGGACTGGCCTATGAAGGTCGCGCCGAAGCGACAGTGCGCTCCTGTAACAGGAGCGAAAAACGGTTGTCGTACAAGGCGGTGGTCGTGGTTATTAGTAAGGCAACCATTTCTGGCGCCACCCCGCGTTTGGCCCGAGAATCGGGACACATGGCCGCAGAACAATCAACACCAGACCCCGCCCAGCCACCCGCCTCAGAAACCGAGCCTTCCACCCAGCCCCCGGCCGAGCCCTCGGGCGCGGGGGCGCCGGGCACCCTGCTCGAGGACCCGTCCGGCATGGCCGCTGCCGACAGGGCGGCCGCCGAGGCCGAAGGCCAGAAGGCGGCCCAGGCCCAGCAGGGCGTCTGGGCGCCGCTGTCCGGCCCCACCTTCCGCATGCTCTGGCTGATCTGGATGGCGGCCAACACCTGCATGTGGATGAACGATGTGGCGGCGGCCTGGCTCATGACCTCGCTGACCACCTCGCCCGTGCTCGTGGCCCTGGTGCAATCGGCCTCCACGCTGCCCGTCTTCCTGCTGGGCCTGCCCAGCGGCGCGCTGGCCGACATCCTGGACCGGCGCCGCTACTTCATCGTCACCCAGTTCTGGGTGGCGGCCGTGGCCCTGGTGCTGTGCCTGTTCGTGCTGTCGGGCCAGATGACGGCGCACTGGCTGCTGGTGCTGACCTTTGCCAACGGCATCGGCCTGGCCATGCGCTGGCCCGTGTTCTCGGCGCTGATCCCCGAACTCGTGCCCAAGCACCACCTGCCCTCGGCCATGGCGCTGAACGCGGTGGCCATGAACGCCTCGCGCATCATCGGCCCCCTGGTGGCGGGCGCCATCATCGCCAGCCTGGGCAGTGCCTGGGTGTTCGTGCTGAACGCCGTGCTGTCCGTCATCTCGGGCATCGTGCTGATCCGCTGGAAGCGCCGCCACGTGGCCAACCCGCTGGGCCGCGAGCGCCTGCCCTCGGCCATGCGCGTGGGCCTGCAGTTCGTGCGCGAGTCGCCGCGCATGCATGCGGTGCTGGCGCGCACGGTGTGTTTCTTCCTGCAGTGCACGGCGGTGATGGCCCTGCTGCCCCTGGTGGCACAGCGCCTGCACGGCCCGACCGAAGGCGGGGGCGGCGCCGAGACCTTCACGCTGCTGCTGGCCTCCATGGGTGCGGGCGCCATCGTGGGCGCCATGTTCCTGCCGCGCCTGCGCCAGGCCATGTCCAAGGAAAGGCTGATCCGGTCGGGCTCTGCCGTGCATGCCCTGGCCACGCTGGCCGTGGCCTTGTCGCCCAATGTCTACATGGCGGTGCCGGCCATGATGCTGGCCGGCATGGCGCTGATCTCCACGGCCAACGTGCTGGGCGTTTCGGCCCAGATGGCCCTGCCCAACTGGGTGCGGGCGCGCGGCATGTCCATCTACCAGATGTCCATCATGGGCGGCACGGCGGCAGGCGCCGCGCTCTGGGGACAGGTGGCCAGCATGGTGGGCGTGCGCGGCAGCCTCATGGTGGCCGCCGCCAGCGGCGTGGCCTGCATGCTGCTGGTGCAGCGCTTGGTGCGCGACCGCCAGATCGAGGAGGACCTGAGCCCCTCCAAGGCCTTCCAGCGCCCCGAGGTCAACATCCCCGAAGCCGGCCGCGTGGTCGTCACCATCGAGTACCAGATCGACCCCACCCAGGCCGAGGCCTTCCGCGCCCTCATGCAGGAAAGCCGCCGCAGCCGCATGCGCCAGGGTGCGCTGGGCTGGAGCCTGCTGCACAGCATGAGCCACCCGGAGCGCTACGTGGAGCAGATCATCGACGAGTCATGGACCGAGCACCTTCGCCGCTTCGACCGCGTCACCGCCGCCGACGTGGCGCTGCGCGACCGCAAGCTGGCGTATCACAAGGGCAAGGAACCGCCGCGCGTCACGAGGTACTTCGATACCCCCTGAGGCGCTGCGCGCCTTCTCCCTCCCTCGCGAAGCGAGTAGAGAGGAGGAAGCGGCGTAGCCGCTCAGGGAATCACCTCAAGTGCGGTGCCTGGCTCGCCAGGGCGCGCGGCCAGAAGGCCCACAGGCGCAGGTTCTGCTTGATGCGGCCTGCCAGGTCGCCGGCTTCGGGGCCCCAGCCCATGAAGTAGTCGGCGCGCACGGCGCCGACGATGGCGCTGCCCGTGTCCTGGGCGAAGACCAGGCGGTTCAGCGCCACGGTGGGCCCGGATGTGGACAGCCAGACCGGTGTGCCGTAGGGGATGCTCTGCTTGTCCACGGCGATGGAGCGGCCTGGCGTCAGGGCCACGCCCTGGGCGCCCTTGGGGCCGAACTGCAGGTCCAGGCCTTCCAGCGGCTCTTCACGGAAGAAGACGTAGCGCGGGTTGCTCCACAGCATTTCATTGACGCGGCCGGGGTTGGCGGCCACCCAGGCGCTGATGCCGGGCCAGGTGGCGTCGCGCACCAGTCCCTGGTCCAGCAGCCAGCGGCCCACGCTCTTGTAGGGCTGGTCATTGGTGCCCGCAAAGGCGACGCGGATCGTGCGTTGCGCGCCCGTGGGCTCGGTGATGTTCAGGCGCCCCGATCCCTGGATGTGCAGCACCATCGCATCGACCGGGTCGCGCAGCCAGGCGATGGCGCGGCCTGCCAGGGCCGCCTGGGCCTCTGGCAGGGTCTCGATCTGCTGGCGCGAGAACCAGGGCTTGCGGCTGCCGAAGCCGGCGCCGGCCGGCGTCTTGTACAGCGGCACGTTGAATCCGTCGCCGGGCAGGCGCCGCGCCTCGAACAGCGGCTCGTAGTAGGCGGTCAGCATGCCGTCCGGGCCGCCGCCCAGCGCCTCGATGCGGTAGGGTTGCAGATTGGCCATGAGCCAGGCGCGCTGCTCGTCGCCCGTGGCGATGCTCAGCTGGCGCACATCGCGGCACAGGCCTGCGAAGACCGAACTGGGTCGTTCGCAGTTCTTGAGCCAGGCATTCCAGGCTTCGTGCAGCGCGTCCTCCTGCAGGCCGGGCAGTTCGCTCCAGTCGGCCGCGATCCAGCGGCTCTTGGTGGGCGTGTTGGTGACCAGCGGGGGCCTGGGCGTGACGGCGGGAGAGCCGCCCGGCTGCAGATCGGGTACGGGCGAGGGGTCGTAGACCGGCTTGGTGGTGGTCGTGCAGGCGACCAGCGTCCCTACAATCAGCGCCATCGCGGCATGGCGCAGGAGGTGGAAATTCATGGGGTTGATTTTGCTCGAAGCACTGCTGGCCTTGGTGATTCTGGTCGCTATTGTGTGGTGGACCATGTTCTCCGGACGCCGCAAGGGCGAGTTGCCCGTGGACACGCCACGGGATTCGCATCCGTCTCCAGACAAACCCTCTCCCGGGCAGGATCGCAGCGGCCCGTGACGGCCGTGGAGGCAGCCTCGCGGAGCGGGCGCCGTCCTACGGGTATGCCCTGCCCGCACTGATAGGCTGTGCGCAGCCTGCTTTCCACAATGGGGACCCTGGCGCTACCGCACGGTGCGTTCCCAAGATTCAAAAGGAGTTTCCAATGCGCAAGCACATCGTTCTGGCCGCCGCAACGGCGGCCGCACTGTTCATCTCCGGCTGCGCGAACATGAGCGACACCCAGCGCCGCACGGCCACGGGCGCTGGCGTGGGCGCTGCAGCCGGCGCCGTGCTGGGCGCCGTCACCGGCGGCAGGGCCGGCACGGGTGCCGTGATCGGCGCTGGCGTGGGTGCACTGGGTACCTACATCTGGTCGCAGAACATGGAAAAGCAAAAGCGCGAGATGGAGCAGGCCACCCAGGGTACGGGCGTGAACGTGAGCCAGACGGCTGACAACCAGCTCAAGCTCGACATTCCCAGCGACATCTCGTTCGATACCAACCGTTCCGACATCAAGGGCAACTTCGCTCCCATCCTGGACCGCTTCGCCGAGGGCCTGCGCAACAACCCCAATGCCGAGGTGCGCATCATCGGCCACACGGACAGCACCGGCTCTGACGCCATCAACAATCCGCTGTCGCTGGACCGCGCCAACAGCACGCGCAACTACCTGACCATGCGCGGCGTCTCGGGCGCCCGCATCGCCACCGAAGGCCGTGGCTCGCACCAGCCCGTGGCTTCCAACGACTCGGCCAGCGGCCGTGCCATGAACCGCCGCGTGGAGATCTTCGTGGGCGAGATCCCGCAGCAGCACCAGCAGCCTCAGTATCAACAGCAGCCGCAGTACCAGCAGCCCCGCTGACCCGGGCTCTGTGCCAGATGCAACGCCCCGCAACGCGGGGCGTTTTTGCGTGGGCGGGCACCGGCATTGCCCTATGCTGGCTCCCATCCATCAATGGGGAGTCGTATGAGTGAAGCAAGCACAGCGGGCGCGGCCGACGTGGTCAGCCCGCTCGACAAGGGCCTGGGCGCGCTGTCCGCCCCCTGCGCGCCGCAGGACGCTGCCGCGCAGGGGTGGAATCTGCTGCGGGAAGACTTGAGTTTGCCGGTGGCCGTGCTGTCGCAGTCGCGCCTGTCGCACAACCTGGCCTGGATGCAGCGCTTTGTGGATGCCTACGGCGCCCAGCTCGCGCCCCACGGAAAGACGACCATGGCGCCCCGCCTGTTCCGCCAGCAGATCGACGCGGGCGCCTGGGGCATCACGCTGGCCACCGCTCAGCAGACGTGCGTGGCCCATGCCCATGGCGTGCGCCGCGTGCTCATGGCCAACCAGTTGATCGGCCGGCGCAACATGGCGGCCGTGGCCGAGCTGCTGGCCGATCCTGGCTTCGAGTTCTTCTGCCTGGTCGATTGTGCCGAGCAGGTCGAGCAGCTGGCCGCCTTTTTTGGCGCAGCGGGCCGGTCCGTGCAGGTGCTGATCGAACTGGGCCCGCCCGGCGGGCGCACGGGCGTTCGCTCCGATGCGCAGATGCAGCCGCTGCTGGACGCGCTGGCCCGGGCCGGTGCCGGCGTGCGACTGGCCGGGATCGAGGTCTACGAGGGCGTGCTCAAGGAAGAAGAACCCATCCGCACCCTGCTGCGACGGGCCGTGGACTGGCTCCAGCGGCTGGCGGGCGAGGGCCGGCTGCAGCGCAGCCCGGCCGTGCTCACTGGCGCCGGCTCGGCCTGGTATGACGTGGTGGCCCAGGAGTTCGGCAAGGCCGACATCGGCGGTCCGCTGGATCTGGTGCTGCGCCCGGGCTGCTATCTCACGCATGACGCGGGCATCTACCAGGCAGCGCAGCGGCGCATCGACCAGACCAATCCCGTGGCGCAGCAGATGCGTGCCAGCCTGCAGCCTGCGCTGCAGGTCTGGGCCTATGTGCAGTCGCTGCCCGAGCCCGGCCGCGCCATCGTGGCGCTGGGCAAGCGCGATACCGCCTTCGAGGCCGTGCCGCCCCGGCCCGCGCTGCGCTACCGCCCCGGTGATGCCGCGCCGGTGGCCACACCGCCCCATTGGGAGGTCACGGCCATGATGGACCAGCATGCTTTCCTGAAGGTGGCCGAGGACGATGGCCTGCGCATAGGCGACATGCTGGCCTTCGACATCTCCCACCCCTGCCTGACCTTTGACAAATGGCGGCAGTTGGCCGTCGTCAATGACCGCTATGACGTGGTGGACGTGATTGCCACGTATTTCTGAAGGGGTCAGCCGTGTGTGCGCAGCAGGTTGGCCAGTTCAACGGCCGACTTGACCTGCATCTTGTCGAAGACGCGCGCGCGGTGGACCTCGACGGTGCGCACGCTGATGTCCAGCTGGTCGGCGATGAGCTTGTTGGGAATGCCCTCGACCACCAGGCGCATCACGTCGCGCTCGCGCTCCGTCAGCTCGTTGAAGCGTGCACGCACGGCTTCGCGCGCACGGGTTTCAGCCTGGTGCTGGGCCGACAGTTCCAGCGCCTGTTCGATGCGGTCCACGAGGGCATTGTCCGAGAAAGGCTTCTCGCAGAAGTCGAAGGCGCCGCGCTTGACGGTGTCCACGGCCGTGGGCACGTCGGCATGGCCGGTCAGGAAGATCACGGGCATGCCTGCGATCTGGTTGCGTTCCAGCATGAGGTTGAACAGCGCCAGCCCGCTCATGCCGCCCATGCGCATGTCCAGCAGCAGGCAGCAGGGATTGCGTGGCGGTGGGCGCGACTGCAGCATGGCGTCGAAGGCCTCTGCGCTGTCATAGCATTCGCTGAGCAGGCGGCGCGAGCGCAGCAGCCAGGCCAGCGCTTCGCGGACATCGGTGTCGTCGTCGACGATGTAGACGGTGGCGTCGGGTACAGGTTCCATGGGCCTATTGTTCCATTTGTTCCATTGGTGCCATCTATGCCTGCACCTGCGCAGGGCTGTGCGCCGGCAGCGTGAAGGCGAAGACGGTCCCGCGCGGGCTGTGGGGGCTGTGCTGCAGGTGGCCGCCATGCTGCTCGACCACGGTACGGCACAGGCTCAGGCCCAGGCCCATGCCCTCGTTGCGCGTGGTGAAAAAGGGCGTGAACAGTTGCTCCGCCACATGCTGGGGAATGCCGGTGCCGCAGTCGATGACGGCGAACTCCACCCAGCTGCGGCGCGTGCTGGCGGCCGCACGGCGCACGCGCAGCTGCAGCTCGCGCTCCATGGTCTCGGGCGAGTCCATGGCCTGCATGCCGTTGCGCGCCAGGTTGAGCAGCACCTGCTCGATCATGGTCGGATCGCACAGCACGGGCGGGAGGCCGGGCTCGATGTCGGTGGTCACGCGCACGCCCAGGTTGCGTGCCTGCAGGCTGATCAGCGGCAGCACGGCGTCTATGAGTTCGGCGGCGCCTATGACTTCGCGGGACTGGTCGCGCCGCCGCACGAAATCGCGCACGCTCTTGATCACGCGGCCTGCGCGGTCGGCCTGGAAGCTGATGCGCTCCATGGCCATGCGCAGGTCCTGCAGTTGCTGGCGCAGCCGGGCTTCATGGTCCGAGATGGCGCTGCCCGCACCTGCACCTGTGCCCGTGCCCGTGCCCGTGCCATCGTCGCTCCCCAGCATGTTCAGCGATCCCGTGGCGTAGCTGGAGATGGCCACCAGCGGCTGGGTGAGTTCATGGCTCAGCAGCGAGGCCATCTCGCCCACCGTGGCCAGGCGGGCCGTGGCCTGCAGGCGCTCCTGCGAGGCGCGTGAGATCTCTTCCATGCGCTTTTGCTCGCTGATGTCGATGAAGGCACTCATCCAGCCGGTGTGCTGGCCCTGGGCATTGATCAGCGGCGCCTCGAAGATCAACACCGGAAAGCGCGTTCCGTCCTTGCGCATGAAGATGCTTTCATGGCCCTCGCGCGGCGGCGGGGCGTTGCCGGACAGGCGGCTGTCGCGCCGGCGCGCGTAGATCTCGGCGCGCTCGGGCGGCCAGTAGGGCGCAATGCTCAGTCCCAGCAGTTCCTCGGCCGTGAAGCCCACCATGCTGCAGAAGGCCGGGTTCACATAGCTGATGCGGCCCTGCAGATCGCGCGCGCGCAGGCCCGTGACCAGCGAGTCCTCCATGGCCTTGCGAAAGGCCAGCGCATCGCCCAGATCGCGCTCGGCGCGCAGGCGTCGGCGGTTGTCGCGCACCAGCACGGCGACCACGGACACCAGGGCGATGGACATCAGCGTCACCAGGGCCGTGAGCACGTTGGGGAATACGCTGGGCGCGCGGTGCCAGCTGTCCATGCGCAGCACCAGGGTGCTGCCCGGCAGGTCCAGCAGCTGCTGCGCCGTGAACATGCGCGTGCCGCGCCAGGAGGCGCCCAGCAGGGCCAGGCGCGTGCCGTCCGGCTCGGTGAAGGACACTTCCTGGGTGCGCGGCAGGTTCTTGCTGACCTGGGTGATCAGCAGGCTTTGCAGGCTGTAGGTGCCGATGACAAAGCCGATGATGTGGCCGCTTTGCGTCAATGGCAGGCAGACCTCCATCATCTCCGTGCCCAGGCCTTCGGCCAGCAGCTGGAAGTAGCTGGGCGAGTAGGCCGGGCCGTTGAGGCGGCGCGCGTGGGTGCAGGTCAGCACGGCCTCCGGATGGGTGTTTTGCGTGCGCAGCTGGTCTTCCCACTGCACGTTGCGGTAGGGCGTCTCGGCATGGGAGCGGATCTGCAGGCCCGCATCGCGCCATTCGATGCGCATCAGCTCGCGGCGCACCTGCAGCAGCTCGGCGGCGCGGGTCTTCCACTCGGCAGGGTCGTTGTCGGGCGCGTTCAGCGCCTGCAGGTCCTGCAGGTTGCGGTTGAGGGCGGCGCGTATGTCGGCCACGGCATTGGCGGTGTCGCGCTCCAGCTTGTCCTGGACCTGGGAGGCCTCATAGCGTCCGGCCAGCCAGACCATGGTGATGAGCATGCTGGCCACCAAAGCGACCAGCAGGCTCCACAGCGACCAGCGCCGCCAGGCAGTGCGCCAGCGGCGCCAGGGCCAGCGGCCTTCGGCAGGGGCGGGCGTGGACAGGTGCAGCGGATTCACAGGACGCGGTGCTCCAGGGCCGGCAACTGGCGGCGCACATGCGCCAGGCGCTCGCGCTTGATCTCGCCCAGCACCACACCGGCACCCTCGGCCTGCTGCGCCAGCACCATGCCCCAGGGGTCGGCCAGCAGGCTGTGGCCCCAGGTGCGGCGGCCGTTCTCATGGTGGCCGCCCTGGGCGGGCGCCAGCAGGTAGGCCTGGTTTTCGATGGCGCGGGCGCGCAGCAGCACCTCCCAGTGGGCCAGGCCCGTGATGTGGGTGAAGGCGGCGGGCACCAGCAGCAGGTCGGCACCCTGCTCGGCCAGTCGGCGGTACAGCTCGGGAAAGCGCAGGTCGTAGCACACGCTCAGGCCCAGGCGCCAGGACTCGCCCTCGCGCGAGGTGATGTCGCAGGTCACGGGCGTGTGGCCGGCCTGGACCACGGCGGCCTCCGTGTAGCGCTCGCGGCCGTTGTCGTAGTGGAACAGGTGGATCTTGTCGTAGCGCGCCACGCATTCGCCCTGGGGCGAGAACACCAGCGAGCTGTTGAGCACGTGGGCATCGTCATCGGCCACCAGAGGCAGGGTGCCGCCGACGATCCACAGCTGCAGCTCGCGCGCGGCGCGGCCCAGGAAGTCCTGGATGGGGCCTTGGCCGAAGCTCTCGCGATAGGCCAGCTTGTCGGTATCGCGCAGGCCCATGGCACAGAAGTATTCGGGCAGGGCCGCGAGTTCGGCGCCCTGCTCGCGCGCCTGGCGCAGCAGGGCCATGGCCTGGTCGAGGTTGGCGCGCACATCGGGTTCCGACACCATTTGCAGGGCTGCGATTTTCATGGGTTCTCTCCTGAAGGGGCTGACTCGGTGGCGGTGGAGGGCGTGCGCGACGGTGCGTCAGAGGGCGTTGCGGCCCGGCGGCGCGGCAAGGCAGTGACCTGGGGATCATCCCAGCTGCCGTCGATGCGGAATTCCTTGGTGGCTGCCGCAATCAGCGGGCCCCGCAGCAGCACCTGCGCCAGAAAGCTGCCCAGGCCGATCACGGGGTTGATGGCCGTGGCCACCAGGGAGGCGGTCATCGCGTTGATCTCTGGCACCACCACCACGTGCAGATTCTGCGTCTCCTGGACCAGGTCTGCCGTGCCTTCCATCAGCACGGCGGCGTTGACGCCCTTCATCTGCATGTTGTTGGTGCGCGCCACGCCATCGGTGATCTGCACATCACCGCGCATGAAGTCGAAGGCAAAGCCGTTGCTGAAGACATCGCGGAAATCCAGCGTCAGCCGGCGTGGCAGCGCCTGCAGGCTGAGCACGCTCAGCAGCTTGGCCAGGCCCGGTTCGGCCTTGAGGAACTGGCCGGTCTGCACATCCAGGTGCATGGAGCCCGAGAGGCTGCGGAAATCGGGCGTGATGGGCGAGCCCGTCCATCCCGCCGAGCCCTGCAGGCTCCCCTTGCCATTGCCCACCACGCCGGGCATGTCAAAGCGCGTGAGCAGCTTGCCCACGTCGCGCAGGTCCAGCTGGAACTGCAGCTGGCTGCGCCCCGGATGCTCGGACTGCCCCTGGGGCAGGCGCCACTGGCCGTTGGCCGTCAGCGTGGCCTCGGGCGTGGAAATGTTGAAGCGCGACAGCTGCCATTCGCGCGCCGCCGCGTTGCCGGGCACGGGGCGGTTGCGGGCCTCGACCTCCAGGCGGCCCAGCGCGTGGCCCGACAGGTGCATGTCGTCCACCACGATCTGCAGCGCCGGCAGCTGGCGCGGCCCTTCGTTGAACAGGGCGTCCACGCGTTCGGACTTGGCCTCCGGCACCGTCAGGCGGGACAGCCGGGCGACCAGTTGCCCTTCGGGCTGGGCGTCCGTGCCTTCGCGAAAGCCCACATAGCCATCCAGCTCCTGGGAGGTGAGGTTGCTGTGCCACGAGCCGCCATCGCGCGAAATGCCCGCCACCACATCGTGCAGCTGCCGCCCCTTGGCCTGCAGCTGCTTGACGCGCAGGCTCAGCCGATTGGGAAGGTATTCGCGCGCAGGGTCCGTGGCGGCGTCGGCGGGCTCTGGCATGGTGCCGTTGGACTGCGGCGCCAGCGCCAGCCAGTCGTCGATATTGAAGAGCGGCAACTGCACATGGGCCTGCACGCCCTGGCCCGAAGTGGGGGCCGTGACCGCTTCCTGGCCGATGAGGATGCTGCCGTGCAGCACGCGGCTGTGCTTGCCACTGATGTCGCGCTCATAGAAGACCGAGCCCGTGTCGCCCAGTTGCACGCTGATCTGGTCGCGCAGCGGGGCATCGGGCGCGGCGAAGCTGGCGGGCGCGAGCTGGTGGCTCACGGCCAACGGCTGGATGGACTCGGCGGCCTTGCCCAGCGGAGCCGGCAGGTTGATGCGCATGCCCTGCAGGCTGGACTGGACCTGGATTTCGGGCGTGCCACGGCGCACCTTCAGCAGCAGGGAATAGGGCGACTGGCCCTCGGCATGGCGGGCCAGGTCGGCCACCCAGCCCAGTTCCCTGGCATCGCGCAGCCCCTGTGCCGTGGCCGTGCCCTGCACCCGCACCTTGACGGACGATTCGGTGGCTGGCGCATTGCGCGCCAGCGCCTGCATGCCGCCATCGGCACGCAGCTCACCGCCCAGGGCCCGCGCCTGCAAGCCGACCAGCGAGAAGCCGGTGTCGGAGAATTTGACGGCGCCACGCAGCTGGCTCAGGTGCGGTGTCTCGTCATCGAGCTGCAGCGAGTTGCCCGCCAGCGTGACCAGCCCGGACACCTTGCTGCGGTCCAGATGGTCGATGGGCAATTGCAGTTGCAGGGCCAGTTGCGCGGCGCCCGTGGCCTCGCTGCCGTCCAGCACGTGCCCGGTCAGCGCCGACAGGGCCGAGGTCTTGACCACCCCCAGCATGTCGGCCAGCGGGCCCTGGCCCTTGGCGGTGACGGCCACCTCGGTGTGGGCCAGGTTGGGAATGCTGGCCTGGATGTCGCGCATCTGCAGCTGCGGATAGCCGGCGAACTGGCCGCGCGCATTGCGCACGGCCATGGAGGAGCGGTCAAACACCAGCTCGCCGGACAGATCGACCAGGGCCGGCCAGGGCGCCTCGCCATGCGTGAGCAGATGGGGCGGCACATATTCATAGTGCACGTCATGCAGCTTGGCCGCGATGTGGAACTCGCCCTGGCTGGGCTTGTCGGCGGGTACGTGGTCCAGGTTGCCGCGCACCTTGAAGTTCACCGTGCTCGCGCGCCCGGCGTGTATGGCCTCGCGCACATAGTGGCGCGCGTCGGCGGGAATCTCCAGCGGCAGGTAGCGGTGCACGCGCGTGCCGTCGGCGTTGCGCAGCTGGCCCTGCAGGTCCAGCACGCCGGGAAAGCGCGGCTGCCTGTCGCTGCCGTCGCCGGTATGCCATTGCGCGCGGGCCTCGCCTTCGGTGTCGTCATTGGCAAAGCGCAGGCTGGGCACCTGCACGCTGATGGCCTGGCCGCGCAGTTGCCAGCGCAGGCTGGCCTGCAGGCGGTGCAGCGGGATCTCGGGCTCCTCGAACACGCCGGGGAACGACAGCGACGCCGGCCGCTGCTCTGTGCCCTCCATCTCCAGCTGGGCCTGGCCGCCGTCCTGGTCCAGCGAGAAGCGCGCGTTCAGGCCCTTGAGGCCGGGCATGCCCGGCGCCGCGGGGCCTTCGGACGATGCCACGCCGTTGATCGACAGTTGCTGCAGTTCGCCACTGGCCTTGTACTGCTGCAAGGACTCCAGCGGGCCGCGCCAGCTTCCCTGGAACTGGTGCAGGCGGCCGGCCGGTGCCAGATCGGCCAGGTGCTGCTGCACCTGCTCTGGAAGCGGCAGGCGCTGGCCCAGCTGGGCGAGGATGGCCAGGTCAATGCCATCGGCCTGGAACTCGCCGTGCTCACCCAGCGCCCCCTGCGTGCTGGCGCCGGCGGGGTTGTAGCGCGCGCGCAGATTGCCAGCCGGCCAGTGCAGGCCGTCGCCCGTGGAAAATTCCAGGTTCTGCGCAGCGAAGCGCCAGCCGTCCTGGTGTTGCACGCTCAGCCTGCCCGTCAGGGCCTGCAGCTTCAGCGGCTGCAGGTCTTCGCGCCACTGCAGCTGCAGCGCGTTCACGGCCACGTCGGCCATGGCGCCCACGGGCTGGCCCTGGCGCAGGTCTATCCAGGCGCGCAGCGCGCCCCGGCCCTGCTGCAGGCGCAAGCCAGAGGTGTCTATGTACTGGCCGAGCTGGGACAGGTCGATCCGCGTGAACATCGCATGGGCCTGGCCGCTCCAGCGGCGCCAGTTGCCCTCGTGCGTGGACAGCAGCGGCTCGCGGAACAGGCCGGTCAGCATGAAGCGCTCGCCCCAGCCTTCGGGCGGCGTGGCATCCAGGCGCAGTCCGTGGCCCCAGCCCTTGTTGCGCAGCACCAGGTCCACATCGCGCAAGGCCAGCGGCGGAGCCTGGCGCAGTTCGTCCAACCACAGCAGGCTGCCGCCGCGCAGCGCCAGTTCGGTCTGCGAAAACAGCCAGTCGGCGGCGGCATTGTCCCCGCCGGCCGAAGGGCTGATCTCGATGCCGGCCACGAAGACTCGGCCATCGGCCGCGCGGCGCACCACGAGTTCAGGACGGTCTATGTAGATCTGTTCCACGCCCAGGCGCATCAGCGAGCGTGCCGAAACGGCGACCACCACGCTGGGCAGGCGCAGGGCGTCTGCCGAATGTTCGGGGTCTTGCACCACCACGTCGCCCAGCTCGAAGCGGGGGACCAATCCCTCGCTGCGGGCCGTGATGCTGCCTATGCGAACCGGTAGGCCCAGCGTGCGTGAGGCCAGGGATTCCAGCTGAGGACGCCATTCGCCGATTCGCGGCACAATCCAGCCATGGAGCACCCCCCACACGGAGGCGAGGACCAGCCAGAAGGCCAGGACCAGCCCCAGTGACCACCGCGCAAGGCCGGCCATCCAACGGGTCAGGCGTGTGGGGTGCGGTTTCGGTTCGATCATCGGCGGCATCAGCTATGACGGGAATTATGACCGGCGCCCTCAGGGCCTGGGCGGTAACCAAGGGTTGCTGCAATCCCTCTGCGCGTGAGTGGCCGCTTCTTTCGCGTTCCGTATGCAATCCTCAGTTCACGCAATGGCAGGTACGGCCTTGAATGTCCCCGCACAGGCCGCCTATTCCCGTTTTCACCAACGGCTGCACCGTCGCTATGGCGACGAGCTGAGCCTTTTGCCGCCGGGTCCGCCCGAGCGCGCGTCCATGGAGCAGGCCCTGGCGGCACTGCTGGAGCGTGGCCTGGACCTGTCGGCTGCGCTGCGTGTGCTGCGCCAGCTGGTCATGGAGCGCACCATGGTGCTCGACTGCGAGCAGCAGGCGCCGCTGGCCGTGGTCACGCGCTCCGTGACCGAGCTGGCCGAGCTGGCGCTGGAGCGCGCCTGCATCCAGGCGCGCGCCGAGCTCGACGCGCGCCATGGTGCGCCTCAAGGCCCCGACGGCCGGCCAGTGCAGCTGTGGATCATCGGCATGGGCAAGCTGGGCGCACGCGAGCTCAACGTCTCCAGCGACATCGACCTGATCTACGTCTACGAGCAGGACGGCGACACCGCCGGCCTGCCCGATGGGCGCGGGGTGATCTCCAACCACGAGTACTTCGCGCGCGTGGTCAAGGGCATCTACGGCCTGATCGGCGACACCACCGAGCACGGCTTTGTCTTCCGCGTGGACCTGGCGCTGCGTCCCAACGGGAACTCGGGGCCTTCGGCCGTCTCGCTGGCCTCGCTGGAGGAGTATCTGCAGACCCATGGACGCGAGTGGGAGCGCTTTGCCTGGCTCAAGAGCCGCGTCGTGGCGCCCATGGACTGCGTGCGCTCCCAGCAGGTGCAGGCGCTGCGTGCCGTGGTCCTGCCCTTTGTCTTTCGCCGCTACCTGGACTACGCGGTCTTTGATGCGCTGCGCTCGCTGCACCGCCAGATCCGCGAGCATGCGGCGCGGCGCAGCGCGGGCCATCCGGGCCGCTCCAATGACGTCAAGCTCTCGCGCGGCGGCATCCGCGAGATCGAATTCACCGTGCAGCTGCTGCAGGTGGTGCGTGGCGGCCAGTTCCCCGAACTGCGCTGCCGCCCCACGCTGGAGGCGCTGGGCCGCCTGGCGCGCGCCGGCCTCATGAGCCAGGAAGTGGCCGACGCCCTGGGCTCGGCCTACACCTTTTTGCGCCGTGTCGAGCACCGTATCCAGTACCTGGACGACCAGCAGACCCATGTGCTGCCCACGCGCGACGATGACCTGGAATGGATTGCGCGCACCATGGGCTTTGCCGATGCCTGCGCCTTTTTGCACCAGCTCGATGCCCATCGTGAAAAGGTGGCCGAGGAATTCGACACCCTGCTGGGCGGCTCGGCCCAGCCCCAGTGCGGCTCGGGCCGTTGCAACGGCGCGCGCAGCCCCGCCCAGGGCACGCCGCGCGAGATAGACGGCCTCATGGAGCAGTTGCCGCCAGCCCTGGCCGCCCATGTGGCCGACTGGCGCGGCAATGCCCGCATCGCCAACCTGCGCGACGAGGCGCGCGGCCGGCTGTTTCGACTCGTGCAGCGCACGGCGCAATGGGTGGCCGAGCGCAGCGTGCCCGAAGACGCCGCGCTGCGCTTTCTGAACTGGCTGGAGCCGCTGCTGCGCCGTGAAAGCTATCTGGCCCTGCTGCTGGAGCGCCCCGCCGTGCACGAGCGGCTGCTGGACCTGCTGGGCGCGGCACGCTGGCCCGCGCGCTACCTGCAGCAGCACCCGGGCGTGATCGACGAGCTGGCCAACGAAGCCATGCTGGGCGAGCGTTTCTCGCCCATGGACTTCGAGCATGAGCTGGCCCTGCGCCTGGCCGCGCTGCAGGCCACGGGCGAGGACGATGACGAAACCCTGCTGAACCTGCTGCGCCGCGCCCACCATGCCGAGGTCTTTCGCACGCTGGCGCGCGATATCGAAGGCCGCATCACGGTCGAGCAGGTGGCGGACGATCTCAGCGCACTGGCCGACTGCGTGCTGCGGGTGACGGCCAGCTGGTGCTGGAGCCGGCTCAAGAACCGCCACCGCGAGTCGCCGCAGTTCGCCATCATCGGCTACGGCAAGCTGGGCGGAAAGGAGCTGGGCTACGGCAGCGACCTGGACATCGTCTTCGTCTTCGATGACGAAGACGAGCACGCCTCCGAGATCTATGCCGCCTTTGTGCGCAAGCTCATCAACTGGCTGGCCGTCAAGACGGGCGAGGGCGACCTGTTCGAGATCGACACCGCGCTGCGCCCCAACGGCAACTCGGGCCTGCTGGTGACCAGCTTCGCCTCCTATGCCAACTACCAGCAGCAGCGCGGCAGCAACACGGCGTGGACCTGGGAGCACCAGGCCATGACGCGGGCGCGCTTCGTGCTGGGCAGTGACGATCTGCAGGCCCGCTTCGATGCCGTGCGCGAGGCTGTGATCACCGCGCCTCGCGACCCCTCGGCGCTGCGCGACGAAATCGTCGCCATGCGCGAACGCGTGCGCGGCGCCCATCCGGTGCGCGGCGGCCTGTTCGATGTCAAGCACAGCCCGGGCGGCATGGTCGATGTGGAATTCGCGGTCCAGTACCTCGTGCTCTCGCAATCGGCCTCGCACCCGGAACTGATGGCCAACCTCGGCAATATCGCGTTGCTGCAGCGCGCCGAACAGGCAGGATTGATCCCGGCCGGCGTAGGCCAGCAGGCGGCCCGGGCCTACCGCGAGCTGCGCCGCCTGCAGCACGTGGCACGGCTGGATGAGCGCTCGGCACAGCTGGTGCCAGGGCAGGCCGAGCCGCTGAGTGCGCCCGTCAAGGCCTTGTGGGATGCGGTTTTCGCCAACGCCGTTGCGGCTTGACGATGTGAAGCAAAGAAGGCGGCTTGCGGCTGCGAACGCCTTCACTTCAGCATCCGTGGAAATTGGCCTACAGCAGGATCGCGGGCATCCTCAAAATGTTACATTTTTCCTGCCCACGACCCCTGGAACTTCTGCAAAAGTAGCTCATCTATTGAACAGCTTGTTGAGAGAGAGTACCCAGACCGAATTTCACGTTGCGAAGCCTCTGGGGCCACAGTCCTGAACTGTTCCGCCCGAAGCGCTTCTCCTCCCTCCCTCTCTTTATTCGTTTCGGGATGCTTCGCAACTTTTTTATGCCAGCAAAAAGGCCACCCATCGGGTGGCCTTTTTGCATTCCCGGGCTGGTGCGGCGTCAGGGCTGGGGAGGGCGCGTGGCTGCAAAACTGGCACGCTCGGCCAGCTTGGCCTGCAGTGCGGCCAGATTGGGGTGGTCGGCGCGCCAGTCCAGCTCGGGAAAGCGAAAGTCCAGCCAGCCCAGGGCGCAGCCCACGCACACGTCGGCCAGGGTGAAGTGGATGCCGCAGCAATACGGCTTGTCGCCCAGCCCCTGGGACATCACGTTCAGTGCAGCCCGCACCTTGGCAAGCTGGCGGTCTATCCAGGCCTGGCAGCGCTGTTCTTCGCTGCGGCCATCCCAGGTGGCTTCGAGGCGGGCCAGCGCCCCGGCATCCAGCAGGCCATCGGCCAGTGCTTCCCAGGTCTTGATCTCGGCGCGCTCGCGCCCCGTGCCGGGAATCAGCTTGCCTACCGGGGAAAGTGTGTCCAGATATTCGACGATCACGCGCGAGTCGAACATGGCATCGCTGCCGTCCATGACCAGGCGCGGCACCTTGCCCAGCGGGTTGCCGGTGCCGGGCGACAGCTCGCGGCTCCAGGGGTTTTCCTCGACGAACTGATAGTCGAGCCTTTTCTCTGCCAGTACGACGCGTACCTTGCGTACGTAGGCGCTGGTGGAGGAACCTATCAGTTTCATGGCAATTTTCCGTGGCGAAGAGGCGGCCCATGGGCGGGCAGCAGATTCTATGCGCTGCCCGGCGATCTCCCCCTCGGCCCCCGTTTTTGCCGCGCGCACCTACAATCACGGCCCATGAATCTGCCGCACATCTCCGCCCTGTCCCCGCTCGACGGCCGCTACGCCGCCAAACTGTCTCCTCTGCGCCCGATCATGAGCGAGATGGGATACATGCACCGCCGCGTGCAGGTGGAGGTGACCTGGTTCATCGCCCTGTCGGATGCCGGCTTTGCCGAGTTCAAACCCCTGTCCGAAGGCGCGCGCGTCTATCTGCAGGACCTGGTGAAGAACTTCTCCGAGGCCGATGCCGTGGCCATCAAGGACATCGAAAAGACCACCAACCACGACGTCAAGGCCGTGGAGTACTGGATCAAGGGCAAGTTCGACGGCCGTCCCGAGCTGCTCAAGGCCGCCGAATTCGTGCACTTTGCATGCACCAGCGAAGACATCAACAACACCAGCCACGCGCTGCAACTGCGTGCCGGCCGCGACAGCGTGCTGCTGCCCGCAATCTCCGGCATCACGGCCAAGCTGCGCGAGATGGCCCATGCCTATGCTGCCGTGCCCATGCTCAGCCGCACGCACGGCCAGACCGCCAGCCCCACCACCGTGGGCAAGGAAATCGCCAACGTGCTGGTGCGCCTGGAAAAGGCCTCTGCCCGCATCGCCGAGGTCAAGCTCCTGGCCAAGATGAACGGCGCCGTCGGCAACTACAACGCCCACCTTTCCGCCTGGCCCGAGTTCGACTGGGAAGCCTTCAGCAAGAACGTGATCGAGTCGCCCGAGCCCCAGGGTCTGGGCCTGAGCTTCCAGCCCTACTCGATCCAGATCGAGCCGCATGACTACATGGCCGAGCTGTTCGACGCCATCGCGCGCGCCAACACCATCCTCATCGACTTCTCGCGCGATGTCTGGGGCTATGTGTCCCTGGGCTACTTCAAGCAGCGCCTGAAGGCCGGCGAGATCGGCTCCTCGACCATGCCGCACAAGGTCAACCCCATCGACTTCGAGAATGCCGAAGGCAACCTGGGCCTGGCCAACGCCCTGCTCAAGCACCTGGCCGAAAAGCTGCCCATCTCGCGCTGGCAGCGTGACCTGACCGATTCGACCGTGCTGCGCAACATCGGCGTGGCCATGGGCTATGCCACGCTGGCCTACAGCTCGCTGATGACCGGCCTGAACAAGCTCGAACTCAACGAAGAGCGCCTGCAGGAAGACCTGGACAACGCCTGGGAAGTCCTGGCCGAGCCCATCCAGACCGTGATGCGCCGCTACGGCGTGCAGGGCGCCTACGAAAAGCTCAAGGAAGTCACGCGCGGCAAGACCGTGCAGGCCGAAGACCTGCACCGCCTGATCAACGGCCTGGAAATCCCCCAGGCCGACAAGGACCGCCTGCTGGCCATGACGCCTGCCTCCTATGTGGGCAAGGCGGCTGAGCTGGCGCGCCGCGTCTGAGTTGGTGCAAGTGGCCCTAGGGGCTGGGACTGCCCTGCGCTCCAATAATTTCGACGCATTCAGGCTGCTGGCAGCCTTGCTGGTCATCTGGAGCCACCAGTTCGCGGTCCTTGGGTTACCGATCCCAAAGCTGCTTTACGACGAGCCTGGGGCCGTGGGCGTCGTCATCTTTTTTGCCATCAGCGGCTATCTGGTGACGCTATCCTGGCTGGCAGATCCCCATCTGGGTCGATTCGCTACTCGCAGGGTGCTGCGTATATGGCCGGGTCTGACCGTGGCTGTGGCCCTGTGTGCCCTGGTGCTGGGGCCGCTGGTGAGTTCGATCCCCTTGAGGGTGTATCTGGAGCAGCCGCTGACCTGGGGATATTTCAGCAATCTCTGGCTGCAGATTCGATATGAGCTGCCTGGCGTATTCGAGATGAATGTGATCCGCGCCGCAGTCAACGGGCCGCTGTGGACCATTCCACTGGAGGTCGGCTGCTATGTGATGCTGGCTGTGGCGGGCGCTCTGGGCTTGCTGCGTTGGCGCTATACCGCACCCTTGGTCTTTGTGGCATTGATGGTGGCGCTGTGGCGGCGTTACAGCATCGAGCCTGGCGAGCCCATTCCTGAATGGTCGTTCGCGCTGCAGTATGCGATGGTGTTCTCGCTTGGCGCCACGCTGGCGTGCTGGCGCCATCTCTGGATCTCCCGGCGGATGCTGGCCCTTGCCTTATTGCTGGCCGGCTGCGTGCTGCTGCATGCCAAAGGACCTCTGATCCTGGTGCTGCAAGCGCCTTTGCTGGCAATGGCCGTGCTCGCGGTGATACTGGGCTCCGCCAGCACACCCCTGCTGCGACAAGCTGGTCGCTTTGGTGATTTGTCTTACGGCCTGTACATTTACGCCTTTCCCGTTCAACAGACAGTGGTCTGGTACTTTTCAGGCCGGATCGGTTTTGGAGCGGCGCTGGCCTGCAGTCTTGTGGGGGCTGGCCTATTGGCGATGCTGTCCTGGCACCTTGTTGAAAAGAAGGCGCTGGTCTTCAAGCCACGCAAGCCGGCTGTCTCATCCTCCCTCGATATTCCTGCGCATCTGTCCTCCTGATGGCCATGCGCTGTCCCTGGTTTTCTCATGGCCCTCAAATCCACCATCTTCAAGGCGAACCTGTCCATCGCCGACATTGACCACGGCTACTACGCCGACCATGCGCTGACCCTGGCTCGCCATCCCAGCGAAACGGACGAGCGCATGATGGTGCGCCTTGTGGCCCTGGCCCTCAATGCCCACCAGCTCAGCGACATGTGCAACGGCGACGGCACGCTGGCCTTTGGCGCGGGCCTGTCCGATCCCGAGGACCCCGATGTCTCGCTGACCGACTTCACGGGAGCCAAGCGCCTGTGGATCGAGGTCGGCCAGCCCGAGGAAAAGCCCATCGCCAAGGCATGCAACAAGTCCGATGCCGTAGTGCTCTACGCCTTCCACCATGCGGCGGAAGTCTGGTGGAAAGGCCTGGAAGGCAAGCTGGCACGACTGAACAAGCTGCAGGTCTGGCGGATTCCCTCCGAAACCTCCCAGTCGCTGGCGGAGCTGGCCGAGCGCAGCATGCAACTGCAGGCCACCATCCAGGAAGGCGCATTGACGCTCAGCAGCAATCTAGGCACGGTCTTCATCGAGCCGCTGCGCTGGAAGTAGCCGGGCACTGGCCCAAGCAAGCCACTGTCTCAGTCAGGCAACTGCATCCGGACGGCCTGGGCGAAGGACTCCACCGTCCAGCCCGCGCCCAGCAGCATGCGGCGAGTGGACAGCCGGTCCATGACATCGTCGGGCACATTGCAGCCCAGATGGATCAGCGACTTGCTCTCCGTGATGCCCACATAGCGGCCGTCATACCTGCGCGCCAGATGGTTCCACAGGCCGTGGGCACCCGGCGACTGGCGTGCGCCGCTGACGAGGCAGGTGCCCGTATCGAGCACGCTGCGGTAGACGGCGCTGGCGATGCCGCGCCGCTGGTAGTCCGGCGCAAAGCGCGAATGGGGCGAGCGCACGCGGCGGTCGGTGCGCTTGTCCACTTCGACCAGGCGATTGAACACCGTGTAGCCGGCCAGGCAGCGCCGCTCCATATCCTCCACGTAGGCAAACCATTCGCCGTCGGCCTCCCGCCAGTGCAGCTGGAACTGCGGATCGTGAAGCGGACGTCGCTCCAGGCCGTGCAGCTTGTTGCCGGGCTGGTACAGGCGCTCATGAATGGCTTCGAGCTCGCCCTCCACCAGCGGCTGCATCACGTCGATGCGCAGTTCGGTGACGTGGTGCGGCCGCAAGCGGGCCGAGGCGCGATGCGCCACGGCATCACGCAGATGGCGCCAGAGGGTGGAAAACGAGGGCCCGGCTGGGGCAAAGGCTAGACAGGTCACGGCAAAGCTCGCTTTGTCGGCAGGCCTTGTGGCCCTGCAGACGCGTGAAAACCCAACCGCCTTCAGTTTCAAGGTGAAGGCGGCGCAAGAAGAGCGGATTCAGTGAAGCGACGCTGCCCGGTTCCGCGCAGGGCAGCGCATCAAGACCGTGCGGCCTGTCTGGGGCCGATGTTCAGCCGCGCTGCATCGCGCTCGCGCAGGCGAGCGGCCGTGGCAGGCCAGGCCTTGCCGGCTGGCACGCGCGTGCTCCCCGCATCACTTGCCGTGAGGCGCATGCAGGGACGGGGGCGGCGGTGGCTGGAAGCGGCGGTCTGCAGCATGGGGACTGATGTTAGGCCGCCTGCAACATCGCACTGGTTCGGTGCGATATACGGCAATCAGCTGGGTTTGCGCGATATGTCCGCGCGCTCGGCCGCACGCTCTGCATAGCGGGTAAAGCGCCAGGAGTCGCCTTCTGTCGTGATCCTGCGCCATACGGCACGCTTCTGTGGTGGCTCCATGGCGGTCCACATCTGCACTTCGTCGAAGCTGCGGCCACAACCCTTGCATTTCTCGTCGCCCTGGCTGGTGGAGCAGATGGCGATGCAGGGCGTATCGGGGGTCGTGTCGTACCAGGCCAGCCAGGCTGCCATGGCGTGCGAGGGAAAGCCCTCAACCTGCACTTCGGTCTCATGCCAGAAGATCATCAGCGCGTACACCTCGGCCAGGGCCCGTACTTCGGGCTGCAGCAGCACACCATCCGGGGACGGGTGGCGCTCTCGCCAGTAGTTGATGGCGGCTTCGATATCGGTGATGTGCAGTGCGGTCATGGACGGGCAAGGGGAAGGGACAGCGATGATAAGGCGCATGCCAGTCCTCGGCCGGGCACTGCTGCAACACTCCATCAGCTTCAGGGTTGCTATGAATAGTGAAGCGTTGGGGGCAGATGTATAAAAGGAGTGCGGGATGTGTTGCTTGTGCTTTCCGTGGAATTGAAGGGTTTTTTCACTTGCGTGCCGCAGCGGCTTTGTGTTGCAATCCGCAGGTTCGAAGGGGAGTAGCTCTCTGCCGGCAGGGGTGGTTGCAAAGCCACCGCGCCGGCATCGGAATGGTCGTCAATACGAAGCGCAAGCTTCCGGCCTTCCGGGCTGCGGTGCATACCGCAGCCGAGCAAGACCTTTGATGGACCTGATGACGGTCGATCAAGGTGTTCTCCCCTGAGCCAGGCATGTCCTTGCCCGGGTAGGCGCTGTGTCGTCGCATCGGTCTTTCTGTGCTGGTGGGTGTTTCTCCAGGAGGGAGGAGTTCCCGCCGGCCGTACTCAACAGCGAGGACCTTATGGACTTGGACTTTCTGACTCACGCCCCGTTCTGGGTGGCCCTGGGCCAAATCATCATCATCGACATCCTGCTGGGCGGGGACAACGCGGTCGTGATCGCGCTGGCCTGCCGCAAGCTGCCGCCCGCGCAGCGCAAGAAGGGCATCATCTGGGGCACGGCTGGCGCCATCATCCTGCGCGTCATCCTGATCGCCTTCGCGATGACGCTGCTGGCGCTGCCCTTCCTGAAGTTTGTCGGCGCACTGCTGCTGGTGTGGATCGGTATCAAGCTGATTGCGCCTGATGAAGATGGCCATGACAACATCCAGGGCAGCGACAAGCTGCTGGCGGCCATCAAGACCATCATCGTCGCCGACCTGGTGATGAGCGTGGACAACGTGATCGCCATCGCCGGCGCCGCACAGAGCTCGGGCGAACACCAGCTGCTGCTGGTCGTGCTGGGTCTGTTGATCTCCATCCCCATCATCGTCTGGGGCTCGCAGCTCGTGATCAAGCTGATGGAGCGCTTCCCCATCATCATCGTGGCCGGCGGCATGCTGCTGGGCTGGATTGCCGGCGGCATGCTGGTCACCGACCCCGTCTTCGCCAATACGGAGAAGTGGGACTGGATGGTCAAGCTGCCCCAGACCGACATGCTCAAGTACGGTGCCAGCGTGTTCGGAGCCCTGCTGGTGCTGGCACTGGGCAAGTACATCGCTTCGCGCCGTCCTGCTCCCAAGGCGGATGCCCACGGAGCTTGATTTCCTGAAAAGTTGAGGTTGGCGCCGGGTTGGCCTGTCTGGCCTCCCGCGCCGATTCGCGACAATCCAGTGCAAGGGCGGCTTTGACCGCCCGCCTGTCCCACCCCGCAAACCCAGTTCGACAAGGACTTGCTTTGAACCCCATCATCGTCTACGTGGATGACGCTTCCTACGCTCTGCCTCTGGTCCAGGCCCTGGCCGCCTCGCCGCAGGCCCAGTCCTCGCACTGGTTGCTGGTGGCCTGCGCACCGCGCATAACCCACCGTGTCAGCAAATGGGTGAGCCACAGCGCACGCGAAAGCTGGCGCGGCAAGTGGGCCGACAAGCTGTTTGCCCAGTTGCTGCCGGTGTTCGGTGACAGTGCAGGCCGAATCACGCCGGTGCTGGCCAAGGGGCCGCTGGCCGAACTGGTGGCCCAGCTCCAGCAGGAGCATGGCGCGGCCCAGATCGTCGATGCGCGCCGCCCCAAGCAGGAAGCCACGGCCCCAGCCGTGGCGCCTGCAGCCCCGCTGGGTCGGCGCTGGAATCTTCCGGGAACGCTGGCGGCCATCGGCGCGCTGATGGGCCTGGTGTTCGAGGAAGCGATGGTCTAAAGGCTTGCATCTGCCTGGCTGCTCTGGTCAGGCGATCACTGTCAGGACGGCATCCCGGAAAACGGGATGCCGTTTTTCATGGAGTTCTCCGGTCCACGGTTCCCAGTGCGCCGCCTCAACCCGGATCTGCCGGCTGCTGCTATGCTGCCCGCATGAAAATCCTGATCAAATGGCTGCTCAGCGCCGGTGCCCTGCTGGTCGTGGCCTATCTCTATGGTGGCGTGCAGGTCAACAGCTTCAGCTCGGCCATGATCGCGGCGCTGGTCATCGGCCTGCTCAACGCGGTGCTGCGGCCCATCCTCGTGGTGCTGACGCTGCCCGTGACCATCGTGACGGTCGGGCTGTTTCTCTTCGTGGTCAACGGACTGATGTTCTGGGCAGCCTCGGGCCTGCTCAGCGGCTTTCATGTCGCGGGCTTCTGGGCGGCCATGCTGGGCGCGCTCATCTACTCGCTGCTGGGCCTGGCCATCGAGTCACTTCTCGCGCGCCTGTTCCCTTAGCAGCTCCTCCACGGCACGCAGCCGCGTGTCCACGATGGAGGCTTCAATGAAATCCACCTTGGGCCCGCCCTTGCGGGCCAGTTCCTGCGCTGCCTTGAAGCGATCCACCGCGGCCGCATAGTCGTAGTGCGCGACCTGGGCCTCGGCCTCGGCGCGCAGCGCGCGCAGCTCCTGGCCCTGAGAGCGCTGAACCTGGGCCAGCAGTTGCCAGGCGCTGGCATCGCGCGGGTGGTCCGTCACCCAGGTCTGCAGCGGGCCTGCCATGCTGGCGGCGCCCTGCTCGCGCAGCAGGATCTGTGTGCGCATCAGCAGCTCGGGCCGGCGCACCGCACGGCTTTCGACCACATTGACTGTGGCCAGACTGGGGCCGCTTTCCGTTGTCTTGGCGGGGACGGATTCCGTGGGACTGGCCTGGGCAGGTGCGGCTGCAGGCAGGTAGAGCGGTGGCAACGCCTGCAACGCGGCGCCGGGCTTGCCGGCTGTCAGCTCCAGTTCGGCCTGCAGCAGCTTGGCCTGCCGCAGGGCGCCGGGATCGGCGGCCGTGGCCGCTTGAAGGCGCCCGGACATTTCCCGCGCCTCGGCCCAATCGCGCAATTGCACGGCGCTCAGCGTGGCGGCATACAACTGTGCCACCTGCTGGGTCGGTGTTTGGCTCCCAAAGCTGGTGGAGCGGGGCAGCTCGGCCCACTGGCGCAGCACGTCCACGCCCGGGCGCGACAGCACGCGGGCCCGTGCGGCCATCATCACGTGTTCCAGGGAAGGGGCGGGCGCGGGCGCAACGCCGCGCGGCAGGCGTGAATGCATGTCGGCCATGCGCTCCGTGGTCAGCGGATGGCTGCGCAGATAGGGCCAGCTGCCGTTGTCATTGAGCCGATTGGCCTGCTGCAGCTTGTCGAACATGGTGACAAAGCCCTGAGGCGCAAAGCCCGCAGGCGCCATCAAGCCATAACCCATGCGGTCGGCCTCGCGCTCCATGTCGCGAGAGAAGTTCAGCTGGTTCTGCACGGCCAGCGCCTGGCCGCCCATCATCATCGCCATGGCGGCATCCGGGCTGCGGCTGGCGGCCAGGGCGCCCAGGATCATCGAGCCGATCATCAGCGGCGTCTGCTTGCCCTGCTGGGCAATGAGCCGCGCAATGTGGCGCTGCGTGACGTGGCTCAGCTCATGCGCCAGCACCGACGCCAGCTCGTCGCGCGTGCTGACCACTCCGATCAGTCCCAGGTGCACTCCCAGATAGCCGCCGGGCAGCGCAAAGGCGTTGACCGAGCGGTCCCGCCCCAGCAGGATCTCCCAGGCAAAGCGCTCTTCCAGCTCGTCCGACAGCTCGCCCCGCGTGCGCGCCGCATCGACCAGGTGCTGCCAGATGCCTTCCACATACTCCTGCAGTACCGCATCGTCGATGTAGTCCGGATCGCGGTACAGCGAGCGGATGATGCGGTCACCCAGGCGCCGCTCGTCACTGGTCGTCGTGGCTGCGCCATCGCCCAAGGTGGGCAGGCGCAACTGGGCCTGTGCGGGTGCATGCGTTGCGATGGTGAGAGAGGCCGCCAGCAGCTGCAGGCCAACGGCGATACGTGTCTTCAGGCGTGATGGGCGCATGGGCAGGTAAGAACCAAGGGGCCGGGCCCGTGCATAGTCACGGGGCGGTGGAACACCCCACTATGATGCCTCGGTTCGCCGAACGTTCATGGCAGGACTGACCAGCGTGTCGGGACTGGCGTAGACCGGCCCGTGCATTTTCAGGAGTTTCCATGTCTTCCCTCACCCACTTCGATGCCCAGGGCCAGGCCCACATGGTCGATGTCGGCGCCAAGCCCGCAACCCACCGCATCGCGGTCGCCGAGGGCCGCATCACCATGCAGCCCGAAACCCTGGCCATCATCCAGAGCGGCACGGCCAAGAAGGGCGACGTGCTGGGCATCGCGCGCATCGCCGCCATCATGGCTGCCAAGAAGACCAGTGACCTGATACCGCTGTGCCATCCGCTGGCGTTGACGCGGGTGGCGGTGGAGTTTGAGCTGTTGCCAGATGCGTCTGCTGTCCTTTGTATTGCAACGGTGGAAACGGTGGGGCCTACCGGTGTCGAAATGGAGGCCCTGACCGCCGTCCAGGTGGCCCTGCTCACGATTTATGACATGTGCAAGGCGGTAGACAAAGGCATGGTGATGGGAAGCGTGAGGGTGAAGGAGAAGCGCGGAGGCAAATCTGCAGATTTTCTCTTGAATTTGGCTGAATAGTAGATTGTCATTGGTGTCAAAAGGAGTCTAGATCAATAAAACCTACCGGAGTCGCTGTGCTGGAGTCCAATAACGCTGTCCATGCATTTTTTCTGGATATTAGTGGAAGATAGAGTATTTTTTCTTGCGATAGTCCTGTTTGTTGTATCTTCTTGTTTATTAATTCTACTTTTCCGGGAAATTTCTCCTTCAGTTGTTTTATGGAGTTTGCCTCTTTTAAAATTTTAGGATTTGCTTGAGAATATTCTTGCCAGAGGCCGGGTTGTACAGATTGGGGAATCCCATTTAATGCAAGCATTGTGGAGTCCAGTGCCTCGACTCCCTGCAAGGGGCGCAATGAAATAAGAGCAGGTCCCGTCAAAGGAAGGCGCCTGAATTTTTCAGGTGCTTGCTTTAGCATTTCTGGATCTATATCTGCCGCATGTACAACAGCCAAGCGGTGATACTCAAAGACCAAATATACGGGGCGCGCACTATATGCCGTCCAAATTCCAAAAGAAAGTGCTGATACTTGCATTGTGGCAATAATGCAAAAATCTGAGAATAGCTCTTTGAATGATTTATTTCTGTTGAAAATTATCAGTGTTATGAGAGGTCCCAATACGACGTCGACTATGGTAATAATGGTCAGTAATTCGCGCCCTCCCGATATTTCGCGGTAGGGGTAGGGATACCACAGTGTTAGAAGTAAGGTTGCCAATATCCCAGCGATGGCGATGCTGGCTAATAGATGGACGAGACTAGCCTTTATTTTATCTCGCCAAAATATTCTTTTAAACTCAGTGTTTTTAATATAGTTTTCTTCCATACTTGAACTCTGTGATCATATTTTTGTCAGTTACTACTTCTAGAGGCCTGTCGATAGCGAATTTTGCCTGCTCAATAGTAATAAAAGGTCGGTCGAGAAAAAGTTTTGGCGTCGTTGAATCTTTCTTGAAAAATGGCTGCTCATTTAGCAGAATTTTCTTGTAGCCTTCCAGAGCCTGCGGAGAAGATTTCATGTCCCGGAAATCGTAATTTCCTGCATAGACAAAGTTGTCGTAACGGTAAGCGTGGCTAAAAACTTTGCTCGCAGTAAAGAATGTGTCGTTAGATCCTGTAGAGTTGAACGCTAGAATGGACTTTTGTGTCATATGCGGCTTCAGCAGCCTCAGGAATTCTTCGGACAAAAGTAGACTGGAGTTGGCGCGCCAATGCCAAGTGTTATTCATTACGACAAGATCATATTTAATATCTGAGTGCATTCTCAGCCATCGACGGGCATCGTCTATTATGATGTTTACCCTTGGATCTTTGATTGCTTGATTTTGTAACGGGTAACTATGTGCGGCCTGGATATATCCAGGGTTTATTTCTATAACATCAATCAGTTCCACGCCTGCGAATTCATTGATCAACGCAAGCCATGTCCCAATGGACAGGCCAATCATAAGTACCCTTTTAGGTTCTGCATGCAATGCGCTCAAAAGCAATGGTCGATGCAATCCGTTTGTGTTTTTCTCGGGATCAAGATTGGTTCTTCCATCATATACATTGCCGCCAAAAACCAGGTCGTCATTCTTTTGCCCCTGAAAAAGGGTGATGATTCCATGTCGGTTTTCTATGATGGTTGTCGCGCGATTGCCATTGGATGAGAGTTGTTGAATAAATTCTTGAGGGCTCTTTGTTATTGTCAGGTTTATAGTAATAAATGCCGCGGTACCAGTGATTATAATGGCTTTAGTTTGCGCTTTCTTTATGCATTTCAACGATAGGAAAAAGGCTGCTGCTGATAGCTGGATCAATGCGATTATTTGGAAACACTTTTGCAATGTGAAATGATCGAGCAGTATGTAGCCAGTGACTATTGGGCCTAATGCTCCTCCTAATACATTGGATGTATAGACCAATGCCAGTTTACGGCCCTGTTTTTCACGGTTTTTGTTTGATCCTAGGTGGTGAGCAATTGGGAAGATAAATGCCAATATAGATGACGACAGCGCAATAGTGATTAAGTCTACTGATGGGTTGTGAACACCTTCAGATATTAAGTAGGAAAAGGTTCTGGGGAGTAGAGTAGTGCAAGCTGCAGAAAGCAAAAGAGCGTATACGCTTAGCAGCCAGATACTATTTTCTGTCTTCCCCTGGTGGCATGCTTTGCTGCCAATATGTGCTCCTATTGCTATGCCAAAAAGGTAGGCTGCGAGTACAAAGCCAAATGCCGCAGGGGTTGATTGGTTTGCAAAGCTATATAAGCGTACCCATAGAATTTCCAGACTGAGGCTTGCGAATCCACATATGAATGAAAGAAGTGCAGGGTAATTCATTTCTTATGACTTTCGATTCAATTCCGCGCCGTATATCGATGCCAGTGCGAGGATTGATACAAGAATATTGCCGCCTACTCCAATCAAGATTACTTGATCCAAAGACCATCGTGGGAGTAATGCAAAAGGCACAAGTGCTGCGCCAGCGGCCGCTCCCAGTGTGTTAGAGAAATATAGATTTCCTATGGATAATCCTATGTTTTGAAGTTTTTCATTGAATACGATCGTTAGCAAGGGAAGAGTTATTCCCATCAGGATCGTTGGGAAGATGAGAAAGAGTACACATGAGAAAGCACTGATTGCGCTGCCGCTTGATGTATGGCTACCTAGTATTGATTCTATCCAAGCCAACATTGATATGGAGAAAAATCCGTATGCGGCAATCGATATCTCTGCTGCGATGTAAAGGCCCAGACGGGATTTGGGGTAACTGTCAGCCAGCCTCCCGCCCAGCATTCCTCCTATGCCGATGCCGAGCATGAAGATTGACACGATGATGGTTATGGAATCGATGTCCACACCAATCACTCCATAAAGGCTGCGCTGCCAGCACGTTTGATAAATCAAAGCGCTGGATCCAGAGATGAAAAAGCTGAAAAGCAGAGAGATATCTGTGATTTTCAAGGAAGTTATTCTGTTCATCAGAGCTCAATCTATTCTTTGCGTTCAGTTGGATGCTAAAAGGCAGGGGTTTGTTTTTTTGGCCAAATCGAAATCGATTAATTTCCCGCTGCTGACAGCTATGATTCGACGATTTTCCTTAATAGGTGTTGTTAGAAAACTCTCGTTCGGCAGGCCATCTTTTATTTGAATTCCTGATAAATCTAGAATTGTAGAGAAAACCGCCTTGGTTGAATATGGTTGCTCGGTATTTTTTAGAATTCTAGACCATTGGTCATTATTTTGATCTCGGAATTCTTGACTAGACCACAGAAATGCAGGGACGTGGAAGGATGTTTCACTGACGCGACTGGCTCCTTTCGCTTTACAGCGTCCTTGTGGAAGATCGACTCCATGATCGGAAAAGTAAGCGATGATGCTTTTTTTCTTTGTTTTCTGCGTGAGTTCTATTACTTGATCAAGAATATAATCGGTGTAAAAAATGCTGTTGTCATAGTGATTAATATCATTCGATTGTTTTTCTGATATCTCGTCATCCTTATTTGACAAAATTTCCGATTTAAATTTATTGAATTCTTCTGGATATCTCAGCTCGTATTCAAAATGACTGCCTAATAGATGCATCACGATGATGTGGCGTCCAGGTAGTGCCAGAATATCTTCCAGGGGTTTAAGTAAAACTTCATCATGATTGCTTCTGCCTGCATAGGTGCCCGGATTTAGAAAGCGCACATCTGAAGCATCCTTGGCGTAGACGCTGATGGACGTGTCATGTTGCCCAAGAGGGGCTTGGTTGGAAATCCAGTGTGTGGAATATTCAACCTCTGAAAATGCCTTCAAAAAGGATGGCTCTGCATTCCAGTCAATGGAGTTGCCTGGCGTGAGAAGCGGGCGTCGTGATAGAACTCCGGGTATTGCTGTGCGTGTTGCAGATGAGAGTGATACAACATCAGAAAAGAAGGCAATGCCATCACGTTTCTGAAGTGCTGGAGTGGTTTCTCTGGAGTATCCAAAAATGCCCCAATGAGATGCGCTGGCGGACTCGCCTATTACGACAATCGCAATATCTGGCGAGCTTGGCAAATTATCTTGCCATGCACCGAGGGATTTTCCAATTAAGGTTTTTCTGGCGTCAGCCATCTTTTTATGCTGGACAATGAATCGTTCGCCGAAATAGAGAAGATTCATCGGAAAGACATCTGACCACTGTGCAAGCCAGCTTCCCTTAAATTCATCATCAAAATAAGATGGTGGGGTGATCTCTTGAGGGTGTAGGGGGTCTATGTCTTGTTTTATCCAAGAAAATATAAATAAAAAAGGTAAAAATATCGCAATGAACCAATATCTTGATTTATGATGCCAATATATATTTATCTTTCCCGTGGAGCAGAGGGCTAGTGAAAATAATATGAATATCACGCATAGTGGAATGATGGTTGAACCATATGTTTGAAGCAGGTTTGTGCTTTCTGCAATGTTGCTTTCCCATACTAGGGCGATAATGTGCTCGTTGATGGGCGTTCCATAGTGTATTCTCGTCCAAAGCTCGACGGGAAGAAGCATTGCCAAGGGAATGCTGATCAATAATAAGCGCTTGCTGCTCCCGCATAGCGCAGCAACCATGATCCAAAAAATGCTGCCGAGCCCGATGGCTTCCAAGTATCTGATATATCCGGCTTCTGTTGGTTCAAATGGGGTTAGTGTATTCGGAAGCCAAAGCAGCAATAAGGCAGAAAATTGTATGAATAGAGCTAATTGTTTTTTGTACTTTTGATTATTTTGCTGTTTTTCAGTATTTTCCACGGCTCGACTCTCAAAAGAAAACGGCCCCTAAGGGGCCGTTTAAATACTGCTCAATTAATTAGGAGGAAGCAGCACCTTGTGTGTCCTTGCAAGAACCGGGCAGATACTTGACTGGCATGGGATTGACCGCGGCAGGACCACACTTCCAAGAAGTGATGACCTTGCCACCGTCGGCTGAGGCCGAAAGCACCGTACCTGCGGCAGAGCCTGTGCCATCGACGTAGGGCACCATGGCAACAGAGTTCTTGGTTGCAGATGTATCGCCCTTGAGAGACGTCTCGTCACCAACAACAGTAATGACGCCATTGGCATCCGTATCGACAGACTTCACAAATTTCGTCCGAGTCTTGATGGCGGCGGACGCATCAGCCGCCGAGCCCGAAGAGCAGGAGTGTTGCAGCGAAGTCTTCATGTCTGCGTCAGGGGCAGAGCTCACAGCCTCACTGATGGTGGTCCGGCAGGACGAGGCAGCCAAAATGACTTCAGATGCACGTGCGCGGATCGTGTAATCCTGATAAGCCGGCAGCGCAACGGCTGCCAAAATGCCGATGATCGCCACAACGATCATCAATTCGATCAAGGTAAAACCTTGCTGGATGGAACGCTTCATGAACTTCTCCTCATAGGGGTTGATTGCATGCTCTACTGAGCAAGAGCCGTGCCAGTCGCTCCAGGGGGCCAAGGTCCAAGTCTATGTATGGTTTGGTTGCAACTGACACGGTTGGACGCCATTCTCTGACAAATTGATCCACTTGTTGTGACGTTTTTGTCAGAGATCGTGCGCTTGCTACAGACGTCACGCGAAGTTTGTCGGCGGGGTCGAGCCGGTCCCTCACGCCACCAGGAACTGCATCTGCGTGCCTGCCAGCTCCACCGTGTCTCCGTGCTGCAGTGGCATGGGGCGGCGGCCGATTTCCTGGCCGTTGAGCTTGAGGCTGAGGGCATCACCTTCCAGCTGGGCGAGCACGAAGCCGTGGTGCTTCTGGGTGATGGAGGCGACGGCCACGCCGGGCTTGCCCAGTGTAGTGACGACTTTGACCAGCGGGACTTCGCGGCCGGCGGCGTTGCCGTTGAGCATGCGGATGGCAGCCTGGCGTGTGGCCAAGCCGGCCATCGAAGGCGGCAGGGTGTGGTCGAAGCCTGAGGGGGTCTGGGTGCTGAACTGCGATGGCAGGTCTTCCGCCAAGGGGGCTGGGCGGGTTGCCTCCACTGCTGCGGCAATGGCCGCCAGTGCCGAGCGCGAGGAGGCGCTGACCTGCTGCTGCACGAAGCGGATCTTGTACTTGCCGATGTCCAGCAGGTCGCCGTGGTTCAGGGTCTGGCGCAGTATGGGCTGGCCGTTGACATAGGTGCCATTGGTGCTGCGCAGGTCTTCGATGATGACGGCACCGTCGACGATGCTGAGCACGGCATGCTCCCCGCTGACCGCGAGGTTGTCGATGACGATGTCGTTGTAGGGGCGGCGTCCCAGCGTGGTGCGCTCCTTGGTCAGCTGCACTTCCTTGATGACGGCGCCGTCGATGGAGATGACCAGGGTCGGCATGCTCAAAATTCCTTTGTTATGCCCGGCTTGCACTGCACTGGGTGATCCGGAGCTGGGGTCTATCCAACTATTATGTCTGCGGCCCGGGCACGCCGGAGTCCGTCATCGTATTTGATACAGGCTATGGCTTGTCTTTGACCGATTGTTGGGTGCGCAATCATTTTTGACAATTGGAACCTGGGGTTTTTGTGCACGCAAGCGCGTCCATCGGATGGGTTCTGCCGTCGATCCCTGCGCTCTGTCTGGGCTCAATCGATGGCAGCGCAGGCGGCAGAGGGCGGGTTGGCCTGGAGTTCGATGAGCGCTGCGCTGATGTTGTCGTTTCCGCCTGCTTCATTGGCGGCCGTGAGCAGCGAGGTCAGCAGCACGGGCAGCGGGCTGGACTGCTTGAACAGGGCGGCAATGGCGTCGTCATCGAGCATGTCGGTAAGGCCGTCGGAGCACAGCAGGATGCGGTCGCCAGGCTGCAGCGGCCATTCATTGAAGTCGGGTGTGACGTCCTGGGTCACGCCCAGGGCCTGGGTGAGCAGGTGGCCCAGGCCGGACTGCCGGGCTTCGTGGTCCTGGATGCGGCCTGCGTCGATTTCTTCCTGGAGCCAGGTGTGGTCCCGGGTCAGGCGCAGCAGTTGGCCATCGCGCCATCCATAGGCCCGCGAGTCGCCGAGGTGGGCCAGCATCAGCAGGCCGGGCAGCAAAGCGGCTGCGATGACGGTGGTGCCCATGCCGCGGCAGCCGGGTGTTTCCTGGGCGGCGGTGAGGATGGCGGCGTTGGCCAGGTTCAGGGCATTGGCAAGTGACTGCTGCAATTCCTGGCGGGCCTGCGGCGTGTTGGCCACGGGCGCCTCGGTGGTGGTGCTTTGCAGCGCCACGGATACCAGACTAATGGCCATGGCGCTGGCGACTTCGCCGGCGTTGTAGCCGCCCATGCCATCGGCCAGCACGGCAATGGGCCAGGGCTGGGCGCTGGGATGGATGGTGACGGCGTCCTCGTTGTTGTCACGGCGCCGGCCCACATCGGTGCGTGCAACCATGGCGCAGTACTGGGCAGGAGCTTCCTGCCGGGTGGGTTGGTCCGGGATTTGGGGGGCGCTGGGCATGGTGGCAAAGGACGGATTCGGCGGTGGTGCCATCAGTCCCTGGTGTGCAGATGCAATGGTGAAGACCGGTGCACAGCGTAAATGAAAACAGTGCGCGCAAGTGCCCGGAATGCGCGGGCGCAACGGCTCGTCAGCTTGACGCCACATCAAGATGGGTCCTCGCAAAGCAAAAACGCACTGCCGGGGCAGTGCGTTCGTGATGCGGCGAAGGTGCTGCCTGCGGCAGCGTCAGGCCTGGGCTGCGTGCTTTGCGCCTGAGCGCGCCTGCAGGAACTTGCCAATGCCCACGACCAGCACGGCGCCGGCTGCGGCCGCCACATAGTGCAGCCAGGGGTGGCTGATGGCGTAGCCGTGCAGCAGGCGGTCGTTGACGATGGTTTCTCCGCCGACCCAGCCGATCAGGGCGGCGCCCAGCGTGATGATGACGGGGAAGCGCTCCATGAGCTTGATCATCAGCGTGGAGCCGAAGATCACCAGCGGGATGCTGATGGCCAGGCCCAGGATCAGCAGGACCATGTTGCCCTGCGCAGTGGCGGCCACGGCGATCACGTTGTCCAGGCTCATCACCAGATCGGCGATCAGGATGGTGCGGATGGCAACCATCATGCTGCCATGGCCCTTGGATTCGCCTTCATCATCTTCTTCGCCGGTCAGCAGCTGCAGGCCGATCCACAGCAGCAGGCAGCCGCCCACGATCTGCAGGAACGACAGCTCCAGCAGCTTTGCCGCGACCACGGTCAGGATGATCCGCAGCACCACGGCGGCGCCGGAGCCGAACATGACGGCTTTCTTTTGCTGTGCGGGGGGCAGCGAGCGTGCTGCGAGGGCGATGACGACGGCGTTGTCGCCAGACAGGATGATGTTGATCCAGACGATCTTCAACAGGCCGATCCAGAAATCGGCGCTTTGCAGGTATTCCATGGTTTCTCCGCTGTTATGAGTTGAAAAGCGCCAGGGCGGTAGCCTCTGGCGCTTTTTCTTTTTTGGAGTCGTCAGTGTAGGGCGGACTTGCCGCCTTACCGATTCGTAATTCTGCGTAATTTCTTCCTGGAGCGAACCCTGGATGTCACGCAGAACCGGTGCCGCTTAGATCAGGCCCTTGAGCAGGCGGCCCATTTCGGAGGGATTGCGGGTGATGACGAAACCGCACTCTTCCATGATGGCCAGCTTGGCGTCGGCCGTGTCGGCACCGCCGGAGATCAGCGCGCCGGCGTGGCCCATGCGCTTGCCGGGAGGGGCGGTGACACCAGCGATGAAGCCGACGATGGGCTTTTTCATGTTGTCCTTGCACCAGCGGGCAGCTTCGGCTTCGTCGGGACCGCCGATTTCGCCGATCATGATGACGGCGTCGGTGTCGGGATCGTCGTTGAAGGCCTTCATCACGTCGATGTGCTTGAGGCCGTTGATCGGGTCACCGCCGATGCCCACGGCCGACGACTGGCCAATGCCCAGTTCGGTCAGCTGAGCCACGGCTTCGTAGGTCAGCGTGCCGGAGCGGCTGACCACGCCGACGCGGCCCTTCTTGTGGATGTGGCCGGGCATGATGCCGATCTTGATCTCGTCGGGCGTGATCAGGCCGGGGCAGTTGGGGCCCAGCAGCAGGGTGCGCTTGCCGCCTGCAGCTTCCTTGGCGCGCATCTTGTTGCGCACTTCCAGCATGTCACGGACGGGGATGCCTTCGGTGATGCAGATGGCCAGGTCCAGGTCGGCTTCCACGGCTTCCCAGATCGCGGCGGCAGCGCCTGCGGGGGGGACGTAGATCACGGAGACCGTGGCGCCCGTGCCTTGTGCGGCTTCCTTGACGGAGGCGTAGATTGGCACGTCGAAGATCTTTTCGCCGGCCTTCTTGGGGTTCACACCGGCCACGAAGCAGTTCTTGCCGTTCGCGTACTCGATGCATTTTTCCGTGTGGAACTGGCCCGTCTTGCCCGTGATGCCTTGGGTGATGACCTTGGTGTCTTTATTGATGTAGATAGACATGGTGTGTTCTCCGGGCCTGCTTACTTGACGGCTTCGACGATCTTCGTGGCCGCTTCGGCCATGGTGTCGGCGCTGATGATGGGCAGGCCGGACTCGGCCAGCATCTTCTTGCCCAGTTCTTCGTTCGTGCCCTTCATGCGCACGACCAGGGGCACTTGCAGGTTCACGGCCTTGCAGGCAGTGATCACGCCGGTGGCGATGGTGTCGCACTTCATGATGCCGCCGAAGATGTTGACCAGAATGCCTTCGACCTTGGGGTTCTTCAGCATGATCTTGAAGGCTTCGGTGACCTTCTCGGGGGTGGCGCCGCCGCCCACGTCCAGGAAGTTGGCCGGCTCGCCGCCGAACAGCTTGATGGTGTCCATGGTGGCCATGGCCAAGCCGGCACCGTTGACCAGGCAGCCGATGTTGCCGTCCAGCGAGATGTAGGCCAGATCGAACTTGGAGGCTTCGACTTCGGCGGGATCTTCTTCGTCCAGGTCGCGCAGTGCCACGATTTCGGGCAGGCGGAACAGGGCGTTGGCGTCGAAGTTGAACTTGGCGTCCAGGGCAATGACATTGCCCTTGCTGTCACGGTTCAGGGGGTTGATCTCGACCAGCGAGGCATCCGTGTCCATGTAGCACTTGTAGAGCTTCTGGCAGATGTCGATGAACTGGGCAGTGGAGTCGGCAGGCATGCCGATGCCCTTGGCCAGCTCTTCGCCCTGGGCCTGGGTCAGACCGACCAGGGGATCGACGAAGATGGTGATGATCTTCTCGGGCGTGGAGTGGGCCACTTCCTCGATGTCCATGCCGCCTTCGCTGGAAGCGATGAAGGCCACCTTCTGCGTGGCGCGATCGGTCACGCACGACAGGTAGTATTCCTTCTGGATGTCGGCGCCGTCTTCGATGTACAGGCGGCGGACCTTCTGGCCTTCGGGGCCGGTCTGGTGCGTGACCAGCTGCATGCCCAGGATCTGGCCAGCCAGTGCCTTGACGTCGTCGATGCTCTTGGCAACCTTCACGCCGCCGCCCTTGCCGCGACCACCAGCGTGGATCTGGGCCTTCACGACCCACACGGGGCCGCCGAGCTTCTGGGCGGCCTCGACGGCCTCTTGCACTGTGAACGCAGGGATACCGCGAGGTACAGGCACACCAAACTGACGCAAGATGTCCTTGCCTTGGTATTCATGAATCTTCATGATGTCTCTCTCAAACAAATAGGGGGGGATTGACCCGGTAGCCCTGGGGTGCTGCCTCAAGGCGGAGTGACCTGGCAATCGCCGAATGTACCATGCTGCACTGCGCCATCCGACACGCCCCCATGCGCAGAATCCACAATTTCCTGCGGGCCAAGCAGCATGCCAGGAACTGTGCAATGCATTGATATGTCAGGGAAAAGACGGTTTCCCGACATTTCCTCCAGACGCCACAGCTCTTTTGTCTTATAGAGGATCTGCAGACGGCCCTGCCCGCCGTTTGTAACAGGCGCATGTCAGCACGCCCTTGATCGCCGCTGCCAACCGTTTTGCGACAACGGGCGCAGGGGGACCCGGTTTCGGTGAGAATCCGCAGCTGGAACGCGGCAATGGTGCCGCAGCGGCTCCAGGAGGGCCGCGCAGCAGGAGAAATACAGCGATGGCAAAAGTCTTTATCGATGGCGAAGCAGGCACGACAGGGCTGCAGATCCGTGAGCGTCTGGTCGATCTGTCCGGCGTGGAGCTGGTCAGCATTGCGCCCGAGCTGCGAAAGGATCCTGCTGCCAAGCGTGCGCTGATCGCCGGCGTGGACCTGGTCATCCTGTGCCTGCATGACGACGCTGCGCGCGAAACCGTGGCCATGGTCGACGCCATCGAGGCTGAGACCGGCCGTGCCATCAAGATCATCGATGCCTCCACCGCCCACCGCGTGGCGCCGGGCTGGGTCTACGGCTTTCCCGAGCTGCGCAAGGGCCAGCTGGACGCCGTCAAGGCTGCCACGCGCGTGGCCAACCCCGGCTGCTATGCCACGGGCGCCATCGCACTGCTGCACCCGCTGGTGGCGGCAGGCCTCATTCCAGCCGACTACCCGCTGAGCCTGCCCTCGGTGTCCGGCTACTCGGGCGGCGGCCGCAGCATGATCGAAGCCTACGAGGCCGGCACGGCCGCGCCTTACGAGGCCTATGCGCTGGGCCTGTCGCACAAGCACATTCCCGAAATCCTGCACTACACGGGCATGACGCGCCGCCCGGTCTTCATTCCTGCCGTGGGCAATTTCCGCCAGGGCATGCTGGTGCAACTGCCCCTGCATCTGGACCTGCTGCCGGGCGCGCCCAAGGCCGCCGATCTGCACGATGCGCTGGCCGCCCACTACGCGGCGACCAACACGCCCGAGCAATGGGTGTCGGTGCTGCCGCCCACCGAAGACATGAAGCTGGCTGCCGATACGCTGACCGACACGAACAAGCTGGAGTTGCGTGTATTCGCCAATGAGCAGTACCGCCAGGCCGTGCTGATCGCCCGTCTGGACAACCTGGGCAAGGGCGCCAGCGGCGCCGCCGTGCAGAACCTGCAGATCATGCTGGGCCTGTGAGGCCCCCCGCGCCCCCTTCCTTGCCGGGCCGGCGCGGTCCGGTCTGGGGCCATGTCCTGGCCCTGGCCGTGCTGTGTCTGCTGATCGTTGTGTTCGCCTGGAAGCTGCGGCCGGCATTGCCTTCCTCATCGCGCCTGCTGCTGAGTCCGCTGCTGGGCAATATGGAAGCCTGCCTGGTGCAGGACGGGCTGCGCGAGGGTTTTCCCAAGGAATTCCAGCAGGTGCCTGCCAGTTGCCTGGGCCCTCAGGGCTCGGCCGCGGAAATGGTGAAAGCCACGCTGCAGCGCCTGGGCCGGCCGCAGGGCGAGGGGCTGGAGCTGGGCTATACGCTCAGCGTGCCTCTGCTGCGCTATGTGCAGTGGAACGGCCGGGCCTGGGAAGTCCGGGGCGAGGCGCTGGACCGCGTGGTGCGCACGGTGGCGCAGGCGCAGCGGCCCGTGGTGCTCTACCTGTTCGCCACGCATTTCGAGGTCCACTCCCAGGCCGAGGAGCGCCTGGCCGCCGATCCCGCCAATCTGGCCTGGACGCCCAAGGGGCCGCTGCCGCTGGACACCTATCTGGGCGCGCGCATCTTCCCGTGGTCGGTTGCGCGGCAGGACAATGAAATCACGCGCGTGCGCAAGCTGGTGGTTGATGCCCTGGCCGAGCGCATGTGCGCTGCGGGCGATGCCGCCATGCATCCGCTGCGTGCGCTCACCGTGCTGGGCGAGACGCACCAGCTGTTCCCGGGTTTCGAGGCCGGCATGGGGTTCGCGGCCGAAGGCTATGCGGTCACCGACTACAGCCCTGCATCCGTGGCGGGCTTCCATGCATTCCTGCGCCAGCGCTATGGCGACATTGCGCGGCTCAATGCCCATCTGAAGTCGGAGTTCGCCAGCTTCGATGCGGTGGAGCCTCCGTCGCGCAACATCCGCAGCGAGCCGCTGCAGAACTTCTTCCAGCACATCGACAGCTATGCGGCTGGCACGGTCCCGGTGTCCGGCTGGGTCCACTCGCCCGACGCGAAGCTGCAAAAGCAACTGGCCGTGGCCGTCTTCGTGGACGGGCGCCCTTACTCGCACGCCCCCGTGCACATGCACCGCCAGGATGTGGCCCAGGCCAAGCCTGATTTCCTCACGCCCGATGTGGGCTGGCGTGCCGACATCCGCTATCCGGCGCTGGGCGAGGGCCTGCACCGCATCGACGTGGTGCTGCAGGCCGGCGGGCGCAGCCTGGGCCTGCTGGCCACGCGCCAGATCGCCGTGATGGACCGCCACCAGGGCGAGCCCAGGCCCCATGCCGCCGAGGCCTTGCCTGACTTCGGCAAGCTGCCCGATGGTGTGGAGTTCTGGGTGGACAGCCCGCAGGACCGGCTGGCGCTGTTCTACAACCCGCTGGTGACGGACTGGAACGATTTTCGCGAGCAGCAGGTGGCCGATTACATCCAGGGCTTTTCCGAGCACATCGGGCACGGCTGCCTGGGCCGGGTGCCTCGCTTTGCCCACCAGCTCAACCCCCATGCGAATCCGAGCTGGGACGCCAGCCGCTACGCCGTGGAGCGCAGCCTGCAACGCATGCCGGGGCTGTCCCTGGGTGTCAGCCTGTATGGCGAAGACACCTACGGCCCGCTGGTCGGCCAGATGCTGCGCCGCTATGGCCACACGGCCTATGGCGTGACGGAGTTCCATCCGCTGGTGGCCCTGTCGCCACAGCGGCTGGAGAAAGTGCTGACCATGCACCGCCGCCAGGGCGCGCGCTTCCTGTCCTTCTTCATGGAGGCGCGGCCCGAGGACGCGACCGGCACGCAGTCCAGCAACGAGTTCTCCTTCGATGCGGACAACCGCGCGCACGGCTCGGACGCGCTTTACCGCTCGCTGCGCCAGGTGCTGCAGCCGCACTGACCTGCCGCGCGCTGCCTTTTCCATGTCTTCAGCGCACAGCAGTTCCCCTGCAGCCGCAGGCCGGGCCACCGCCATCGGCCTGCTGGCCGTGGTGTGCTGGAGCTGCACCGTGGGCCTGATGCGCTCGGTGGCCGAGCCGCTGGGCGCCGTGGGCGGCGCTGCCATGCTCTATACGGTCAGCGCCCTGTGCGTGGCCGCCGTGCGCGGCCTGCCCAGGCCTTCGCAGTTGCGAACCATGCACCCGGCCTATTTCTGGGGCTGCGGGCTGCTGTTTGCGGTCTATGAAATCTGTCTGTCGCTGGCGATCGGTCTGGCGCAGGACCGCGCTCAGGCACTGGAGCTGGGGCTGATCAACTACCTGTGGCCCAGCCTGACCATCGTCTTGGCGGTGCTGCTGCGCCAGCAGCATGCGCGCTGGTGGCTGTGGCCCGGCGTGCTGCTGTGCCTGTGGGGGCTGACGCGCGTGCTTGGCGGCGAGTCCCTGCAGATGCATGACATGGCAGACCACATGCTGGCCAATCCGCTGGCCTATGGACTCGCCTTTGGCGCGGCCCTGCTGTGGCCCTGCTATTCGCTGGCTGCTCGGCGCTGGGGTGGGGGGCACAATGCCGTGGGGTTGTTCCTGATCTGGACTGCGCTGGCGCTGTGGATCAAGTGGGTGTGGCTGGGTGGCGAAGGCGGCATGCACTGGTCAGGCACCGTGGTGCTGCAGCTGCTGGCCGTGGGCGGGCTCACGGCCATGGGCTACAGCTGCTGGGAGCACGGCATACAGCACGGGCATCTGGCCGTGATGGCGGCGGCCTCGTACTTCACGCCCGTGTTCTCTGCCTTGCTGGCCAGTGCCTGGCTGCAGGTGCAGCCGGGCTGGGGCTTCTGGCAGGGCGTGGCGCTGGTGACCGTGGGGTCGCTGGTGTGCTGGGGCGCAACCCGGCGCGTGGATTAGTTGCCTTCGTCTGCAGCTCCGTCATCCCAGTCTTCGCTGCGCCCGCGCAGCACCTTGCTCGCTATTTCTCCGCCAAAGCCGCGCGCGGCCAGAAAGCGCATCTGCTTGAGGCGTTCCTGCGGGGTGGCCGGCGGTGTGCCGAAGCGCTGGCTCCATACGGCATGGGCGCGCTGCAGTTCGGTGGCGCGCAATTGTTCTGCGGCGGCGCGCACCAGGCCATCGTCCAGCCCCTTGCTGCGCAGCTCCTGCACCACGCGCGATGTGCCAAAGCGCGCGGCCTTGCGATGCAGCACGGACTCGGCCACGCGCTCGGCGCTGATGAAGCCGCGCTGCTCCAGCGCGTCGAGCATGGCGCCCAGGTCCTCGCCTTCCTCCACATGGGGGGCGAGCTTGCGTTCCAGCTCCAGCCGTGAATGTTCGCGCTGGCCCAGCAGCTTGAGCGCCCGGCCCTTGAGCGACAGCTTGGCGAATCCCATGCGGCAATGTCTCCTGAATCATCCCGAATAAAAAAGGCCCCCACGCTCCCCTTGCTGCGCAAGGTCCGCTGCCCCCCAAGGGGGCCGCTTTTTTGCCTTGGGGCGTCCCAGCGATAAAAAAGGCGCAGACGTGAGCCTGCGCCAAGATGGCAAACACAGTGTGCGCAGGCGCTGCGGCGCCTGCTGTGAGGGGTCTGGGCGCTCAGGCTTCGATCACGCCGTCCTTGTCGGCCTTGGCCTTGCCCGCCTTGGCGGCCTTGGCTTCGGGGGCATCGCCACCGGCCGTAGGCAGCAGGGCGATGCCCAGGCTGTCGCGCACCTTGTTCTCGATCTCCACGGCCAGGCCGCTGTTCTCGCGCAGGAATTCGCGGGCGTTGTCGCGACCCTGGCCGATCTTCTCGCCGTTGTAGGCGTACCAGGCCCCCGACTTGTCGAGGATCTTGGCGTTGACGCCCATGTCCAGGATTTCACCTTCGCGCGAGATGCCTTCGCCGAAGAGGATGTCGAACTCGGCGGTCTTGAACGGGGGCGAGACCTTGTTCTTGACGACCTTGACCTTGGTTTCGTTGCCGATGGCTTCGTCGCCCTTCTTGATGGTGCCGGTGCGGCGGATGTCCAGGCGGACCGAGGCGTAGAACTTCAGCGCATTGCCGCCCGTGGTGGTTTCGGGGCTGCCGAACATCACGCCGATCTTCATGCGGATCTGGTTGATGAAGATGACCATGCAATTGGTCTTCTTGATGGTGGAGGTCAGCTTGCGCAGCGCCTGGCTCATCAGGCGGGCCTGCAGGCCGGGCAGCTGGTCGCCCATCTCGCCTTCGATTTCGGCGCGCGGTGTCAGTGCGGCCACCGAGTCCACGACGATCATGTCCACGGCGCCCGAGCGCACCAGGCTGTCCACGATTTCCAGGGCCTGCTCGCCGGTGTCGGGCTGGCTGATCAGCACTTCGTTGAGGTTCACGCCCAGCTTCTGGGCATAGCTGGTGTCCAGCGCGTGTTCTGCGTCGATGAAGGCGCAGGTGCCGCCCTGCTTTTGCATTTCGGCGATGACCTGCAGCGTCAGCGTGGTCTTGCCCGAGGATTCAGGGCCGTAGATCTCGATCACGCGGCCACGGGGCAGGCCGCCCACACCCAGGGCGATGTCCAGGCCCAGCGAGCCGGTGGAGACGACCTGGATGTCCTGGATGGCTTCGCCTTCACCCAGGCGCATGATCGTGCCCTTGCCGAACTGCTTTTCGATCTGGGCGAGTGCGGCCTGCAGGGCCTTGGCTTTTTCACTGTTGGCGGTGGTGACGGCGGTGTTCATGCGGACTCCTGGGTTGGGTATGGATTCAGCTCTGTATTTGCATTCAGGCTGGATGCTTGAACAGTAGTTTATGGGCTTGCTGTCTTGATTTGTTGGTGTTTTTGGTCAGTTTTCCTGACTTGTTGGATTTGCCTCCACAATGCATTCATGAGTGAGCTTTCCCCTGTCACGCCGCCCGCCGACGCCTGGCGCCAGACCCACCTGGGCCGGTTGCTCGGCCATGCCATGCGGCGGTTCGACGCGCGTGTGCTGCAGCTCATGGCGCGCGATGTTGAGGTGCCGCTGGCACTGTCCAACCTCGCTGCGCGCGACAAGGTGGGGGCGGCCCATATCCACATCACGCGGCATCTGTCGCTGGCTGGCGACCGGCTGACGGACCTGGCAGAGCGCGCAGGCATGACCAAGCAGTCCATGGGCGACCTGGTGACCCAGTGCGAGGCCTGGGGCCTGGTCACGCGCGAGAGCGACGAGCGCGATGCGCGCGCGCGCCGCATCCGCTTCACGCCAGCGGGCCTGGCCTGGCTGCAGGCTTTCCATGACGCCGTCTCCCAGGCCGAGGCCGAATTCCGCGAGGAAGTCGGCGACGACATCGCCACCGTGGTGGCGCTGGGGCTGGAGGCCTACGCGGGCGGCGGCTCACTCGGGTAAGGTCCCTGCCCGCGCTGCGGGGCGCATCCTAGAATCCTGGGAATTAAAGGCGCGCATTTCCAACTCCCAGAGCGCGCCTGCATTACAGGAGACATCCCCCATGCGCATTCTGATTGCCGAAGACGACCAGGTCCTGGCCGATGGCCTGCTGCGCAGCCTGCGCGGCTCGGGCGCCGTGGTCAGCCATGTGGCCAATGGCAGCGAGGCCGACACCGCGCTGATGACCAGCAGCGAATTCGATTTGCTGATCCTGGACCTGGGCCTGCCCAAGATGCACGGTCTCGAAGTGCTCAAGAAACTGCGCGGCCGCGGCGATGCGCTGCCGGTGCTCATCCTCACGGCGGCCGACAGCGTGGAGGAGCGCGTGCAGGGGCTGGACTACGGTGCCGACGACTACATGGCCAAGCCGTTTGCGCTGTCCGAGCTGGAGGCGCGCGTGCGCGCCCTCACGCGGCGCGGCATGGGCGGCGCCAGCAGCACCATCAAGCACGGCCCGCTGGTCTACGACCAGGCCGGCCGCGTGGCCACCATCGACGGCAAGATGGTCGAGCTGTCGGCGCGCGAGCTGGGCCTGCTGGAAGTGCTGCTGCAGCGGGCCGGCCGGCTGGTCAGCAAGGACCAGTTGGTCGAGCGCCTGTGCGAGTGGGGCGACGAAGTCAGCAACAACGCCATCGAGGTCTACATCCACCGGCTGCGCAAGAAGATAGAGCGCGGCCCCATCCGCATCGCCACCGTGCGCGGCCTGGGCTACTGCCTTGAGAAGATCGCGTCCTGAGGCCGCTGCCGTGGCTGTCAGGCCCGGGTTGGCTTGCCTGCGCATAGTGGTGGTTGCCGCGGGGCCGTGAACCCGTCGTAAGGGGCTGCCCGCCGATGAAAATCTTCCAGCGTGAACAGCGCTCCCTGTTCGGCGAGATCCTTGACTGGATGCTCACGCCGCTGCTGCTGCTGTGGCCCGTGAGCCTGGCGCTGACCTGGCTGGTGGCCCAGGGCCTGGCCAACAAACCCTTCGACCGCGCGCTGGAATACAACGCCCAGGCGCTGGCCCAGCTGGTGATGGTGCAGCACGGCAAGGTGCTGTTCAACCTGCCGCAGTCGGCCAGCGAGATCCTGCGTGCCGACGAATCGGACACCGTGTATTTCCAGGTGCTGGGCGTGAAGGGCGAATACCTGGCCGGCGAGCGCGACCTGCCGCCGCCGCCCGAGCCCGACGAGGCTCTGACTGGCGCGGCGCCTCCAGGCTTGCCGTCCGGCGGCACCGTGCAGCTGCGCGATGCGGAATTTCGCGGCATCGATCTGCGCGTGGCCCATGTCTGGGTGCGCATGCCCCTGCCGGGCGAACCGCAGGCCCTGGTTCAGGTGGCCGAGACGCGCGAAAAGCGCAGCGTGCTGGCCACGGAAATCATCAAGGGCGTGATGCTGCCGCAGTTCGTCATCCTGCCGCTGGCCGCGCTGCTGGTGTGGCTGGCGCTGGCGCGCGGCATCAAGCCGCTGCACCGGCTGGAGGAGCGCATCCGCGCGCGCCGGCCCGAGGACCTTTCGCCCATCAACCACAAGGACGTGCCGCTGGAAGTCGTGCCGCTGGTGGATTCGGTCAATGACCTGCTGGGCCGCCTGGGCGACTCGCTGGCCACGCAAAAGCGCTTCCTGGCCGACGCGGCCCACCAGCTCAAGACGCCGCTGGCCGGGCTGCGCATGCAGGCCGAACTGGCCCAGCGCGAAGGCGTGAGTACGGGCGAGCTGCGGCAGTCCCTGGCCCAGATCGCGCGCTCCAGCATCCGTGCCACGCACACCGTCAACCAGTTGCTGGCGCTGGCGCGTGCCGAGAGCGCGGGCCTGGGGCGGGGCCTGGCCATGCAGCCGTGCAACCTGGTGCGCATCGTCACCGACGTGGTGCGCGACTGCCTGCCGCGCGCCATGGACAAGCATGTGGACCTGGGCTATGACGGCGCCGAGTCCTCGGCCGCCGGCGTCTGGCTGCAGGGCAACGCCACGCTGCTGACCGAGCTGGTGCGCAACCTCGTGGACAACGCCATCAACTACACGCCTTCCACCAGCAGCCGGCCGGGCATGGTCACCGTGCGTGTGCTGGCCGATCCTTTTGGTCAGGTCCTGCTGCTGCAGGTGGAGGATTCGGGGCCGGGCGTGCCCGAGGCCGAGCGCGAGCTGGTGTTCCAGCCGTTCTACCGCGTGCTGGGCTCGGAGGCCGATGGCTCGGGCCTGGGCCTGCCCATCGTGCTGGAGATTGCGCGCCAGCATGGCGGGCAGGTGGTGCTGGAGGATGCGCATCCGGGCCAGCAGCCACCGGGCGCACGCTTCAGCGTGCGCTTCACGGCACTGCGCTCGCCGCCGCCGCCTAAGCCTGCGGCATAGGTGGCGCCTGACCGGCTGCCGCAGGGGCATCGGGGGCTACAGGGGCCATCGCCACCCGTCCCGGTGTCTGCGCCGCATGGTCCACCAACCAGTTGCGGAAGATGCCCAGCGTGCCATGGTTGGCACGGTCGGCCGGATAGCACAGCCAGTAGCCCAGGGCGCTCTGGTAGCCGTGCTGGGGCAGGGGCTCGTTCACCAGGCCGGCGGCAAGCTCGTCGAGCACCAGGCAGCGTGGCACCAGGGCGATGCCCATGCCCGCCATCACGGCGCGAATGATGGTCTGGAACTGGTCGAACTGCGGGCCCGCCAGCGGGCTGATGCCGTGGATGCCGTGGGCCTCGCTCCAGCGTGCCCAGGCGTCGGCAATGGTCACGTGGCGCAGCCGCGTGCAGCGCGCCACGTCCTGGGGCGTGGTGATGCGCGCCTCGGGGCCCGTGCCATGTGGCGGTGCGATCAGCGCCACCTGGCGGCCCACCAGATAGTGGGCGTGCGCGCCGCTCCAATGCCCGTCCCCGAACAAAATCGCGCAGTCCAGACCCGGACTGTCAAATTGGTAGCTGTGTACGTAGGGTACAAAGTGCAGCGTGATCTGTGGATAGCGCTGCTGAAACTGGGGCAGCCTGGGGATCAGCCACTTGGCCGCGAAAGTCGGCAGCGATGACAGGTGCAGCGCGCCTCGGCTGTCATCGCTGGTGATGAGTTCGAGGGTGGCCGCCTCCAGCTGGCCCAGCAGGGCGCGCACGGCGCGCTCGTAGCGTTCGCCCGCAGGCGTCAGGCTCAAGCGCTTGCGCTCGCGTTCGAACAGCGGCACGCCCACCCACTTCTCCAGCTCCTGGATCTGCTTGCTGACTGCGCTTTGCGTCAAGTGCAAGGCTTCGGCCGCGCGCGAGACACCTCCGAAGCGCACCACGGTGGAGAAGGCGCGCAGCAGATGTATGGGCGGGTTGAGGCGGCGCAAACTCATGACAGGGATATGATGAAACTATTCCTGTTCGGAATATTAACAGGCACAGTATTTGCTTTTTTTGTGAGCAGATTTCTTTTAATCTGACCTTGTTTGTAAGAAAGATCCTATGCAACGACGCCATTTCCTTGCTTCCATCGCCGCTTCTTCTGTCGTTCCTGGAATGTCCTTCGCCCAGGAAACCACCCGTCCCCTGCGCATCGTCGTTCCGTTCCCTGCTGGTGGCTCCACCGACATGGTCCCGCGCAACATGCAGGACGTGCTGCCCAAGTTGCTGGGCGGCCAGGCGGTGGTGATCGAGAACAAGGCCGGCGCCGGCGGCTCCATCGGCATGGCCGAAGTGGCACGTGCCACCGACGGCGTGACCTTCGGGATTGCCACGCTGTCCACCCATGGCGTGAACCCTGCCGTGTTCAAGAAGCTGCCCTATGACGCCATCAACGACTTCGTCGGCGTGACCGAGATCGTCAAGGCGCCCGGCGTGATCGTGATCAACCCCAAGCTGGTGCCTGCCAACAACTTTGCCGAGTTCGTGAAGTACCTGAAGGCCAACCCCGGCAAGGTCAGCTTCGCCACGCCCGGCAACGGCACCATCGGCCACATGTGGGGCGCCCAGTTCATGAAGAGCACGGGCACAGAGATGCAGCACATTCCCTACCGTGGTGCAGGCCCGGCCATCAACGACGTGCTCGGCGGCCAGGTGCCCGTGTACTTCGACCAGGTCGCGTCCTCGCTGCCCCACATCAAGGGCGGCAAGGTCAAGGCCCTGGCCGTGTCCTGGCATGAGCGCCTGGACGTGCTGCCCGATGTGCAGACCTACGCCGAAGCCGGCCACGCCGACCTGAACGATCCTTCCTGGTTCGGCCTCGTGGCCCCCAAGAGCACGCCGCCCGAGCAGATCGCCCGCGTGCAAAAGGCCATCGCGGCCGCGCTCAAGGACCCGGCCGTGCAAAAGCGCATGGCTGCCCAGGGCCTGTACATCTCCGGCACCAGCAGCGATGCTTTCACCAAGCAGATCGCCAGCGAAGTGGCCAAGATGAAGAAGATTGCCGCCACGGCCCAGATCCAGCTGGATTAAAGGCTCCCCCTGAGGCGCTTCGCGCCTTCCCCCTCTCTCGCTTCGCGGGAGGGGGACGACGCCCTCGCTGCGGGGCGGCCCTTGCTCGGCGTCCCTGGCCTGGGACGCGCCAGTTTCATGGCGGGCTGGCCGCAGCGCAGCGGTGCAATGCGTAACCGAGATAGACCACTTCCTCATGCATCCCGTCCTGCGACTGATCAGTCAGAACTTCCTGCAATCCCTGCCCGGCGCGGCAGGCTCCGGCGCGGCCGATGCCGCGCAGCCCATGGTGACCAGCGTGGCCGGCACCAGCGCCGTGGTGCTTGACTCGCCGCACAGCGGCACGGTCTACCCGCAGGACTTCGGCTCCTGCCTGCCGCTGGCCACGCTGCGCCAGGCCGAGGACACGCATGTGGAGAAGATCTATGCCTTTGCGCCAGGCATGGGCGTGGGCTGGGTGGAGGCGCATTTCCCGCGCATCTACCTGGATGCCAACCGCGACACCACCGAGATCGACACCACCATGATCGAAGGCGACTGGCCGCTGCCCGTCACCACCGACCAGGTCGTGCTGCAGAAGGTCCGCCTGGGCAAGGGCCTGATCTGGAAGTTCACCGACAAGGGCGTGCCCATCTACGACCGCCAGTTGCCGGCCTCCGAGCTGCTGCAGCGCATCGAGCGCTGCTGGAAGCCCTACCACGCCGCCGTGGAGCGCGCCATTGACGCCGCCCATGCGCGCCATGGCTACAGCATCCACATCAACTGCCATTCCATGCCTTCCGTCGCCGCCAGCCATGCCACGCTGCACCCGGGCCTGGTGCATGCCGACTTCGTCATCGGCGACCGCGACGGCAGCACGGCCAGCCCCGCGCTGTCCGAGCGCATCTGCGCCTTCCTGCGCGAGCGCGGCTACAGCGTGGACTACAACCATCCCTACAAGGGCGTGGAGCTGGTGCGCCGCTACGGCAAGCCTGCCGAGCACCGCCACAGCATCCAGATCGAGATCAACCGCAAGCTCTACATGAACGAGCAGACCCTGGAACTGGACCAGGCCGGCTACCTGCGCCTGACCACCGATCTGAAGGTATTGGTCGAGCAGCTCATGGCCACCGACCCGCGCGCGCTCTGACCCGCGGCGGCTGAAATGAAAAAGGCCCGCGATCCTGTGATCGCGGGCCTTTTCGCATGGCGTGCCCAACGGGTTCAGCAGGGTTTGAACGGCTTGCCCTCGAAGGCCTTGCCGCCCATGGCCTCGACCTGGCTGCGCAGTGCGGCCGTGGCCTGGGGCAGGCGCAGGGTGTAGAGCGTGATGTCGGGGCGCTCCTGCACCACGCGGGCCGTGCGCACGCCCTGGCGCGCGAAGTTGGTCAGCTCGCGCGTGGCCGCTTCCTCGGTGGAAAAGCGGCCCAGCGACAGGCCCGGCTCCAGCGCGCCGCCCGCACGGTCGAAATCGATCTTGCGGGCGCGCAGTTCGGCGCGCTTGCGTTCCAGGAATTCGGCGTCGGGGAACTTGCCCATGTAAACCATCCAGCGGCCCGGCTGGTGCGTGCTGCTCAGGTCCCATTGGTCGCTGGCGACCTGGGCGATGAGGCCGCGGCGCAGCGCCTCGGCATGGCGGTCTTCAATGCCCGTGGCCACCAGGCAGCTGGTGGGCTGGCCTGCAGCCTGGGCGGGCCTGGGTGCAGGGGCGGGCTCCTCGCCGCCTGCCGGGGTGGGGGCCGGCGCTGGCGTGGACGGGGCGGCGGCCGGCGAGGGCGTGGTGGATGCGTTGTCCACGCTCAGCAGGCTCAGCGCCTCGGGGCGCACCTGCTGGGCCAGGCGCTCGGGCTCGGTCGTGGACGGGGGTGCCAGGCCCAGGGCCTGGAGCTGGCCGTGGCTCCAGAGGTAGTAGCCGGCATTGGCCAGCACCAGCAGCAGAAAGGCAATTCGCAGCATGTCGTTTCTCGGCGGGCCTAGTGCATCAATCGCTCTAGCCTACAGCAGCCGGCCGCACGCTGATTTCCGAGCTGGTGATGGCCTGCAGGCCGCGCGCCGTGCGCACCAGCAGCGCGCCATCGCGGCCCACGCCTTCGGCCATGCCGCTTTCGCCGTCGCTGAGATTGACGGCGCGCCCGCGCAGCAGGTCGCGCTGGGCAAAGCGGTCCACCAGCGGCGCAAAGCCCTGGGCGGCAAAGGCCTGGATGTCGGACACCAGTCCCGGCAGCACGCAGGCCAGGGCGGTGGGCGCGTCCAGGCGCTCGTCCAGCTCCAGCAGGCTGGCCGGCGGCGTGCGCATGCCGTCGCCGGGGCGGGGGCGCACATTCAGGCCGATGCCCACGACCACGTAGCGCGGCGTGCCGGGCTCATGCGCGGCGCTGCCGACAAAGCTGGCGGTCTCGATCAGGATGCCGCCGAGCTTGCGGTCGCCGTCGATCCACAGGTCGTTGGGCCACTTGAGGCCGATGCGCGGGCGCTGCGAGCCCGGGGCGGGCAATTGCGGCTGCAGGCTTTGCGCCACGCTCAGGCCCACGGCCAGCGACAGGCCGGACCAGTCGGCAGGCGCCAGCGGCATGCCCAGCGAGAAGGTCAGTGAATCGCCCACGCCGCTGGTCCACTGGCGGCCCAGCCGGCCCCGGCCGGCGGTCTGCACTTCGGTCACCAGCAGCACGGGTTCGTTGCGGCCATCGCGGGCGCGTGCCATCAGCTCGGTATTGGTCGAGCCGATGCTGGGCACGATCTCCACGGAAAAGCCCGGCAGTTGCGGCTCGATGGCCTGCCACAGCGACTCCGCAGGCCAGTGGATGGGGGACGAAGCCATCATGCGCCCGCCTTTGTCGAGGATGTGCCGGATTTCTTCTTCGGCTTTTGGGTGGGTTTGCCCAAAGGCTTTGGCGCTTGGGCCTGCTGTTTTTGGGGCCGCTTTGCCTTTTCAGACTTTTCCGATTTCGGCTTTGCGCCGGCCGGCAACGCATCGCCGGGCATGGGCGGACGCCAGCCGCGCTTGGGCGCCAGCAGCGTGCCGCGGCAGGTGGCCGCACCGCACCAGCAGGGATACTCGGCCTTCAGCTTCCTGGTGTAGGGTTCGTCGATGATCAGGCCGTAGTCGTAGCTCAGCTCCTCGCCGGCGGCGATGTTGCGCAGTGCGACGATGAAGATGCGGCCATCGCGCTCGTCGGTGTAGCAGTTGGGCGCGCAGCTGTGGTTGATCCAGCGCGAGGAATTGCCGCCGTAGTTGGCATCGATCACGCGGTCTTCGTCGATGTGGAAGTAGAAGGTATGGTTGGGCTGGCTGGGGTCGTGCGGGTGCCTGTCCTGGGCTTCCTGCCAGCTGACGATTTCCCCTACGTACTCGACAAGGACCTCGCCTTCGGCAAGATCCTGCACGGCGAAGACGCCCTTGCCATGGACACCCGAGCGGCGGGTCTGGATACGGCGGCCGCCGGAAGGGGCCAAAGCTGTGCGGGGCATGTTTTCTCTGATAACTTGAATAGGCACACATGCGCGTGCGCGTACACGTACGTACACGCGTGAGCCATGGATTGTAGAAGCGCAGGCATGCGACATGCAGCTCCTGCGGGGAATGACGAGTACACACAATGACAAAGACCCTGGTGATTGCTGAGAAGCCTTCGGTCGCGCAGGACATCGTCCGCGCGTTGACTCCGGTGGCGGGCAAATTCGACAAGCACGATGAATACTTCGAGAGCGAGCACTACGTCGTGACCAGCGCCGTGGGCCACCTGGTGGAAATCCAGGCGCCCGAGGAATTCGACGTCAAGCGCGGCAAATGGAGTTTTGCCAACCTGCCGGTGATTCCGCCGTATTTCGACCTCAAGCCCGTGGACAAGACCAAGAGCCGGCTCAATGCCGTGGTCAAGCTGGCCAAGCGCAAGGACGTCACCGAACTCATCAACGCCTGCGACGCGGGCCGCGAGGGTGAGCTGATCTTCCGCCTGATCGAGCAGTACGCTGCAGGTGCCAAGCCGGACGGCAAGGGCCTGGGCAAGCCGGTCAAGCGCCTGTGGCTGCAGTCCATGACGCCGCAGGCCATCCGCGACGGCTTCCAGAACCTGCGCAGCGACAGCCAGATGCAGGGCCTTGCCAGCGCGGCGCGCAGCCGCTCCGAGGCCGACTGGCTGGTGGGCATCAACGGCACGCGCGCCATGACGGCCTTCAATTCGCGCGACGGCGGCTTCTTCCTGACCACCGTGGGCCGCGTGCAGACGCCCACGCTGTCCCTGGTGGTGGAGCGCGAGGAAAAGATCCGCAAGTTCGTCAGCCGCGACTACTGGGAAGTGCATGCCGCCTTCGACGCGCAGGCCGGCCAGTACCTGGGCAAGTGGTTCGATCCCCAATGGAAGAAGAGCGAGGATGCGGAAGCCCGCGCCGACCGCATCTGGAACCAGCGCGACGCCCAGGCCATCGCCGACGCCGTGCGCGGCAAGCCGGCCCAGGTCACCGAGGAGTCCAAGCCCACGTCCCAGGCCAGCCCGCTGCTGTTCGACCTGACCAGCCTGCAGCGCGAGGCCAACGGCAAGTTCGGCTTCTCGGCCAAGACCACGCTGGCGCTGGCGCAAAGCCTGTACGAGCGCCACAAGGCCCTGACCTACCCGCGTACCGACTCGCGCGCCCTGCCCGAGGACTACGTGCCCGTGGCGCACCAGACCTTCGCCATGCTGGCCGGCAGCGGCATGCGCCACCTGGCGCCCTTTGCCCAGCAGGCGCTGGACGAGAACTATGTGCGCCCGACCAAGCGCATCTTCGACAACAGCAAGGTGTCGGATCACTTTGCCATCATCCCGACCACGCAGGCGCCCAGCGGCCTGTCCGAGGCCGAGCAAAAGCTCTATGACCTCGTCGTGCGCCGCTTCATGGCCGTGTTCTTCCCGAGTGCCGAGCACCAGGTGACCACGCGCATCAGCAAGGTCGAGCAGCACAGCTTCAAGACCGAAGGCAAGATCCTGGTCAAGCCCGGTTGGCTGGCCATCTACGGCAAGGAGGCCGCCAACGAGGTCGAAGGCGGCAAGGACGGCGACAAGGGCCAGCCCCTGGTCGCGGTGCAGCCCGGCGAGCAGCCGCGCGCCGGCCAGGTCGATCCCAAGGGCCTCAAGACCAAGCCGCCCGCGCGCTACTCCGAAGCCACGCTGCTGGGCGCCATGGAAAGCGCGGGCAAGCAGGTGGAGGACGACGAGCTGCGCGAGGCCATGCAGGAAAAGGGCCTGGGCACGCCTGCCACGCGCGCGGCCATCATCGAAGGCCTGCTGACCGAAAAGTACATGCTGCGCGAAGGCCGCGAGCTGATTCCCACGGCCAAGGCCTTCCAGCTCATGACGCTGCTGCGCGGCCTGGGCGTGGAAGAGCTCTCGCGCGCCGACCTCACCGGTGAATGGGAATACAAGCTGGCCCAGATGGAAAAGGGCCAGCTCTCGCGCGATGCCTTCATGCAGCAGATCCAGTCCATGACGGAAAAGCTGGTCAAGAAGGCCAAGGAATACGACCGAGACACCGTGCCCGGCGACTACGCCACCCTGTCCACGCCCTGCCCCAACTGCGGCGGCGTGGTCAAGGAGAACTACCGCCGCTACGGCTGCACGGGCAGCGACGGCCAGGGCGCGGGCTGCGGCTTCTCGTTCACCAAGTCGCCGGCCGGTCGCACCTTCGAGACGGCCGAGGCCGAGCAACTGCTGCGCGACCGCCGCCTGGGCCCGCTGGACGGCTTTCGCTCCAAGGCAGGCTGGCCCTTCGTGGCCGAAGTCACCATCGTGCGCGACGAGGAAGGCGGCAACTACAAGCTCGAGTTCGACTTTGGCGACGACGCCGCTTCCGAAGACACGGGCGAGCTGGTGGACTTCGCCAGCCAGCAATCGCTGGGCCCCTGCCCCAAGTGCGGCGCGCCCGTCTTCGAGCACGGCAGCAACTACGTCTGCGCCAAGGCCGTGCCCACGCTGGCCCAGGCCACGCCCAGCTGCGACTTCAAGAGCGGGCAGATCATCCTGCAGCAGCCCATAGAGCGCGAGCAGATGCAAAAGCTGCTGCAGACCGGCAAGACCGACCTGCTGGACAAGTTCGTCTCCAACCGCACGCGGCGCAGCTTCAAGGCCTTCCTGGTCTGGGATGGCGCGGCCGGCAAGGTGAACTTCGAGTTCGAGCAGCGCGACAGCAAATACCCGCCGCGCAAGACGGCGGCCGCCAAGAGCGCGCCGGCCAAGAAGGCACCTGCCAAGAAGGCCGCGGCCAAGACCACGGCAAAGACCGCCACCAAGACTGCGCGCAAGCCGGCTGCCGGCACGCTGCAGCCCAGCGCGGCCCTGGCCGCCGTCATCGGCGAAGGCACGGTGGCGCGTACCGAAGTGGTCAAGAAGCTGTGGGAATACGTCAAGGCCCAGAACCTGCAGGACCCCAAGGACAAGCGCGTCATCCGCGCCGACGACAAGCTGCGGCCCGTCTTCGGCAAGGACAGCGTGAACATGTTCGAGCTGGCCGGCATCGTGGGGAAACATCTCACCCCCTGAGGCGCTTACGCGCCTTCCCCCTCTCTACTCGCTCCGCGAGGGAGGGGGACGACACCCTCGGTGCGGGGCGGCGCGGCCGGCTTAGGCCCTTCCTCGGTGTCCCTGGCTTTGGGGCGCGCCAGTTTTGAGGGCAGTGTTTGAGCTCTACACCAGCGGGTCGCCGGCCTGACATGGGGGCAACACATGCTTGGGCTAATCTAGCGGGCATGGATACCGAAATGCTCACCCCGGCAGCGGCTGCCGCCGCTGCTTCCTCCCCGGCGCCCTCGCGCTCCATCCGCCTGGACGGCGCCTCCAACTTCCGAGACCTCGGTGGCTACGCGGGCCTGGATGGCCGGCGCGTGCGCTGGCGCACGCTGTTCCGTGCCGACCACCTGGCCGGCCTCAGCGCAGCGGACCTGGACGTGCTGCAGGGCCTGAAGCTCGCGCGCAGCGCGGACTTCCGGGGCAAGATGGAAAGCGCCCACCTGGCCTACGAATGGCCGGGCATTGCCCGCCATGCGCTCATCGTCGAGCCCACCGTGGTGCAGCGCGCCAGTGCCCTGATCGCCGCAGGCAACGACCTCACGGCCGCCCATGCCGAGGAGCTGATGCAGGACACCTACCGCAGCTTCGTGCACGCCTACGCACCGCGCTTTGCACAGTTGTTCCAGTTGCTGCTGGACAGCCAGGATCCGCTGGTCTTCCACTGCACGGCCGGCAAGGACCGCACGGGCTGGGCTGCCGCCTTGCTGCTCACCGCGCTGGGCGTGGACGAGGACACCGTGATGCAGGACTACCTGCTGACCAACCAGCTCTACCAGCGGCCCGCCACCACCTTCGCCCCCATGCCAGCCGAAGTGATGGATGTGCTGTGGCGCGTGCAGGCCTCCTACCTTGCGGCCGCCACCGACATGGTGCGGGCCGACTTCGGGGGGATGGAAGGGTATCTGCGGGATGCGCTGGGCATCGACAGTGCGGCACGCGAGCGGCTGGCTGCGCTTTACCTCGAAGGGTGATTACCTTCGCTCACGGGGCGGCAGGGTGGCGCGGCTAACATGGGCTGTGCCGGTCGGTTGCGCCGGAGTTCAAGGAGATTGCGATGAAATACGGCATGCGTGAGCTGGCCGCGATGGTGCTGGTGGCCCTGAGTGTGGGGCTGGCTGGCTGTGCGGGCGGGGTGCCTGGGGATGTTGCGGGGAGCCAGGCGTCCAGTGGCAGTGGGGTGACGGTGTTTGGGACTGTGGATGCCAATGTGAGTCATACGCGGACTTCGCGGTGACTCTTTGTGCTTTGGTTCTTTCGCTGGATTTGTCCCTGCCGGGTGGTTGTTTTTCGAGGCCGGGTTTCGGCCCGGCGGCCGACCTACTTTCTTATCGCGCGATAAGAAAGTAGGCAAAGAAGCGCGCCCCACTGCCCACGACCCTTCGCTTCGCTGCGGGCGACCTGCGTTGTGCGGGATGCGGGGTGCGCCGTGAAACTCGTTGCGCGCTGCGCGCTTCACTCAAACATCACGGCGAGCTAGACAACGAAGCAAGCCTGTCCTTCGGCAGGCTTGCCACCCCGCATCCCGCCCAACGCAGGCGTGGGCAGAAGGGGGAGGCTGGCGACAGCCAACAGCCAACAGCCAACAGCCAGCCGGGTCAGGGCTGGATCGGCGTGATCACCACGCCGGTGCCTGCGGGGGCGTCTTCGCCGCCGGGCAGGGCGGGTGTGGTGGGGGTGGCTTCCTGCACTGCGCGCTGGTCCGTGGGGCCCAGCGTGCCCTGGGTGAGGGGGATGCTGGGGGCGGGCAGGGCGGGGGTGCTTTCTATGATTTCCTCGCCGGGCGACAGGCCCGGGCCGGGTGGCTCCGTGGGCTCGGGTGCGGGTTCAGGGGTCGGCGCCGGCTCCGGGGTGGCGGGTTGGCCGGGCTGTGCGGGCGGCTGCTGGTCGGGCCACCAGCCCTGCATGCGTTCGCGCAGGCGGCCGACCATGTCGGACCACCAGTGGCTTTGTTCGGGTGGCTCGAAGCGGGCCTTGGCGTCGATGACGGGGCTGCGCAGGGCGCGGGACATGAAGTCTCCCACCATGGGCAGGGCGCTGCGCGAGCCCTGGCCCCAGCGGTCGCTGCGCAGGGTGATGCGCGCGTCGTTGAAGCCGGCCCAGGCGCCGGTGACGATTTCCGGGTGCATGAGGATGAACCAGCCATCGGCATTGCCCTGGGTGGTGCCGGTCTTGCCGGCCACGTCGGCGTGGATGCCGTAGCGCTGGCGCACGGCCACGGCCGTGCCTTTGTCCACCACGGCGCGCAGCATGTCCACCAGGGCGTAGGCGTGGTCTTCGTCCAGCGCGCGCTCGGGCTTGGGCGGGCTGAATTCGGCGATGACCTTGCCGTCGGCGTCCTCGATGCGCGTGACCATCATGGGTGGCAGCCAGCGGCCACCGTGGGCCAGGCTGGCATAGGCGTTGACCATTTCCAGCAGTGACACCGGGCTGCTGCCCAGGGCCAGGGCGGGAACCTCGTCCAGCGGGCTCTGGCGCACGCCCAGGGCGCGCGCCAGGCGTGCCACGCGGGCGGGGCCCACGGACTGCATGACTTCGGCGGTGATGGTGTTCTTGGAGTAGGCCAGGGCGTCGCGCAGCGTCATCTCGCGGCCCGTGGGGGGCGTGGCGTCGGTGGGGCGCCAGACTTCGCCGCCGGCCAGCTGGATTTCCACGGGGCTGTCCACGCGCTTGTCGTCGGGGGTGGCGCCCTGCTGCAGCGCGGCGCCATAGACAAAGGGCTTGAAGGTGGAGCCGGGCTGGCGCCGCGCCTGCTGCACGTGGTCGTAGGCGTCCTGCGTGAAGTCGCGGCTGCCTACCCATGCCAGCACTTCGGAGGTGGCCGGGTTCAGCGCCACGAAGCCTGCCTGCACGCGGGTCTTATCCTCGCGCAGCTGCTTCATGAAGGCCTTGTCGGCCAGCAGGGCCTTGAGGGTGTCTTCCTCGCTGTCCTTGTCCGTTGCCTTGTCCTTGCCTTGGCTGTCCGCGCGTTTGCGCGCGGCACGCCAGGCGGGGGTCTCTCGCACGAGTTGCTGCACCAGCGGGTTGGAGGCGTTCCAGCCGTCGCGCTGGCTCCAGGCGCCATTGGCCACGCCCTGCAGCGTGCGCGTCTGGCGCGCCACGGCCTGGTTGGCCCAGTTCTGCAGGCGCGAGTCGATGGTGGTGTGCACCACCAGGCCATCGGTGTAGATGTTGTAGTCGTTGCGGTCGGCCCAGTCGATCAGCCACTTGCGCAGATGCTGCGCGAAGTGCGGCGCCATGCCCAGGGGCTCTTCCTGGCGCTCGAAGTTGATGCGCATGGGGCGCTTCTTGAGCTGGGCGAACTCGGCCTCCTGCAGCACGCCGCGCTTGACCATTTGCGACAGCACCGTGTTGCGGCGGTACAGCGCGCGGTCGGGGTTGAGCACGGGGTTGTAGTAGCTCGTGCCCTTGAGCATGCCCACCAGCGTGGCGCTTTCCAGCACCGTCAGCCGCGCGGCCGGCTTGTCGAAATAGGTGCGCGCCGCCATCTCTATGCCGAAGGCGTTGTAGAGGAAGGGCACGGTGTTCAGATAGGTCTCGAGGATCTCGTCCTTGGTGTAGAGCGCCTCGATCTTGAAGGCCGTGATCGCCTCCTTGAGCTTGCGGTTGAGCGTGGGCGCGCGGCCGATTTCGGTCGGGTACAGGTTGCGTGCGAGCTGCTGGGTGAGGGTGGAGCCGCCCTGCGGATCGCCGCGCAGCGTGTGCACCACCGAGCCCAGCGTGCGGCGCCAGTCCATGCCGTGGTGCTCGTAGAAGCGGTGGTCCTCGGTGGCAATCAGCGCCTTGATCACCGAGGGCGACATCTCGTCGAGCTTCACCCACTGCCGGTTGCTGCGCTTGAACTGCGCGAGCTGCTTGCCATCCGCGCTCATGATCTGGGCTGGCTGCTCCAGCTTGGCCTTGCGTATGTCGCGGATGCCGGGCGTGAACGGGATCAGGGCCAGCACATACAGCGCGAACAGCAGCGGCAGCGCAGCGGCGAACAGCAGCCATTCGCGCCGGGTGGGCCAGCGGTGCCACCAGGGCAGGGCCGCCACGCGCTGGCCGATGCGGCTGGCCAGCAGCCTTTGCCAGGCTGCGAGTACAGCGTCGGGCAGCTTCAAGTCATTGAAAGAAAAGCGCATATTGCAAGACGGCCCTGATGACAGGACATCAGGGCCGATAGGGCGGGACCATTCCGCGAAGGCTAGAGAATGCCCAAAAAAGCGGCACCCCGCTCGCGCGGGGTGCCTTGCCTATGGGCCAAGCCCCGGTATTGTCGGGCTGGCGTGTACTGGCGGGAAGTGCTTATTTCTCCAGCCAGTCGGACAGCTCGTCCGCGTGTTCCTGCTCCTGCTCCAGGATGGACTCGATCAGCCGGCGCGTGGTCGGGTCCTTGTCGCCGATCAGGTCGATCATCTGGCTGTAGGCCTCGATGGCCACGCGCTCGGCGATCAGGTTGGTGCGGATCATGGCCTTCAGGTCCGTCTCGCCGTTGTAGTCGGCATGGCTGCGCTGGGTCAGCGTCTGGGGGTTGAAGTCGGGTTCGCCGCCCAGCTGCACGATGCGCTGGGCCAGCTTGTCGGCGTGGGCCATTTCCTCGTTGGCATGGACCAGGAACTCGTCGGCGATGGCCGGCGAGGCCAGACCGACGGCGGTGAAGTGATGGCGCTTGTAGCGCATCACGCACACCAGCTCGGTGGCCAGCGAGTCATTGAGCAGCTTGATGATGTCCTCGCGCCAGGGCCCGAAATGCGGGGTCACGGCGCCATCGTCCAGGCTGCGCTTGGCAGCCTCCAGGGCCTTGGGGTCCAGCGCCAAGTGGCCGTTGCCGGGGTTGGATTTGGCTTGCTTCGTGGGGGTGCTGTTGGTGTTCATACAGGTGGTCTCTTCATCGTGGGACGGAAACTACGGCAGGCATGCGCCTATGCGGCTTGTAAACACCTGCCAGCGAAACGGGACCAGGCGGGCCGCTGTGCCCGCCTGTTGCCTTCCAAGGTAAGTTTTTGGCCGCCTGCTGTCTGTGAGACAAGTCCGCATCCCCATGCCCGGCCAGCGCGCCCCCGGGTGTCCCGGCGCTACCATGGATGCTCCACTTCAGGAGCATCCGCATGAATGACACCGCCGCCGCGCCCCGCTCGGCCTACGACTTCGAGGCCACCTCCATCACGGGCCAGGCCGTCCCCCTGTCGGACTACCGTGGCAAGGTGCTGCTCATCGTCAACACCGCCAGCGCCTGCGGCTTCACGCCGCAGTACGCGGGACTGCAGGCGCTGCATGAGCAGTACGGCGAGCGCGGCCTGGTGGTGCTGGGCTTTCCGTGCAACCAGTTCGGTTCCCAGGAAAAGGGCAGCGAATCGGAAATCGCCAGTTTCTGCGACCTGAACTTTGGCGTGCGCTTCCCGCTCATGGGCAAGATCGACGTCAACGGCGCCAACGCCCACCCGCTGTACCGCTGGCTCACGGCCGAGGCGCCGGGCGTGCTCGGCACCAAGGCCATCAAGTGGAACTTCACCAAATTCCTCGTCGGCCGCGACGGCCAGGTCATCCGCCGCTATGCGCCGCAGGATGCGCCGGCCAAGCTGTCCACGGACATCGAGGCCGCGCTGGCGCTTTGATGCACTGACCGCGCCTGTCCATCAGGGTTTCACGCAGGTCCGGCAGCGCGGGCCGGCCGCACGCCATGATTAGCATGCTCCTTGACATCACAACAAGGAGACAACACCCGTGAAAGCCTTCCGCCGCACCGCCCTCGCCCTGCTCACTGCCTGCACCCTGCCCATGATTGCTACCAGCGCCGCCGCCCAGGACAAGCCCGTGGTCCAGTTCATCGCCACGGGCGGCACCATCGCCATGAAGATCGACCCGGTCAAGAACGCGCCCGTGCCCGCGATCTCGGGCGACGACCTGCTGGCCACCGTGCCCGACGTGGGCAAGTACGCGCGTATCCAGGTCAACAACCTGTCCAACGTGCCCTCCGACTACATGGACCCGGCCCGCTGGGTGCAGCTCACCCAGGCCGTACAGGCCGCCCTGGCCCGCCCTGAGGTGGCCGGCGCCATCGTCTCGCACGGCACGGACACGCTGGAGGAAACCGCCTTCTGGCTGGACCTGACCGTGCAGTCGTCCAAGCCCGTCGTGCTCATCGGCGCGCAGCGCAATGCCTCGGTGTCCGACTTCGACGGCCCGCGCAACCTGCTCAACGCCGTGCGCATCGCCGTGGACCCCAAGGCGCGCGACAAGGGCGCCATGCTGGCCATGAACAACCAGATCAACGCCGCGCGCTACGTCACCAAGACACACACGGCCAACGTGGAGACCTTCCGCTCGGGTGAGTTCGGCTTTCTGGGCGAGGTCTACCCGGACCGCGTCAGCTTCGCCTCCGCCCCCGCGCGCCGCCAGCACCTGCCCATCCAGGCGCAGACCATGCCCGAGGTGGAAATCTTCCCCATGTACGGCGGCGCCAACGGCCAGGCCGTTCGCCAGGCGGTGGACCGTGGCGTCAAGGGCATCGTCATCGACGCCCTGGGCATGGGCAACATGAACGTCGCCATGCTCGATGCCGCCAAGTACGCCATCGGCAAGAACGTGCCCGTGGTCGTCAGCACGCGCGTGCACAACGGCCGCGTCATGCCCAGCTACGGCTTCGAGGGCGGCGGCAAGACCTCGTTCGAGGCCGGCGCCGTCATGGCCGACGACCTGCGCGCGCCCAAGGCGCGGATCCTGCTGATGCTGGCGCTGCAGTCCGGCGTGACGGGGCAGAAGGACCTGCAGGCGGTATTTGATCGATAGTTCGACCGACAGGCCGCCGCAACGCTGCCGCGCAGGCCCTGGCCTTGCGCGGCATTTCTGGCGGGGCACCGAGGTGGCACACTGGCAGCCCCATATGCCAACCAGGGCGCACCATGCAGGATGACGATCTCGAATACGTAGGCTTCTGGGCCCGCACCGGCGCCGCGCTGATCGACACCGTGATCCTGCTCGTGCTCATGCTGCCGGCCCTGATCTCCATCTACGGATGGGAATACCTGGAATCCGAAAAACTGCTGCACGGCCCGGCCGATTTCGTCATCTCCTGGGTGCTGCCTGCCATTGCCGTCGTCATCTTCTGGATCAAGAAACAGGCGACGCCGGGCAAGATGATCATCTCCGCCAGGATCGTGGACGCGCAGACCGGCGCGGACATGAGCACACAGCAGGCCGTCATTCGCTACCTGGCCTATTTCGTGTCCATCATCCCGCTGTGCCTGGGGCTGATCTGGGTGGCCTTTGACCCGCGCAAGCAAGGCTGGCACGACAAGATTGCGGGCACCGTGGTGGTCAGGCCCAAGCACCGGGGCGTGCAGCCGGTGAAGTTCCGCTGATATCCATATCGCACTGCTCCAGCGCGCTGGCCGTTTGTGCCTCGGCCTGCTTCAACGCCTTCTGGCTGTCTGCCAGGTTGCGGGCAAGGCCCGCCCCGTGGCTCAATCCTCTTCCAACCCCGGCTCGTCCACCACGAAGCCCGAGCCGTCCTCGTCGCAGAACACGCATTGCTGCAAGAAGCTGTCCAGGCTGCGCGCGTGGAACCAGATCAGGCCCTGGTCTTCGTCGCAAAGCATGTCGGTCTGCTCGTCCACGCTGGCTCCGGCAAAGCCGCTCAGTTCCATTTCTTCGAGGAACTGCTCCAGGTCCTCGCAGCCCGCAAACAGCTCATGGTCCAGGCTGCCGATGCGGCCCTTGAAGGCGCCGTGCAGCACTTCCACGAAGGGGTTGCCGCCGGGGTCATGGCCAATGACCATGAAGTGCGCGGCAAACAGGTTCTCGCGCTGGTGGTCCTCCACGTCGCAGTGCTCCGAGCCTGCGCGGAAGTGGTGCAGGGTGCGCAGCCAGGCGTGGTTGTCGCCGGTCTCGTCGTCGGCCTGCAGGTAGTCCTCGCGGTCGGGCGCCGCTTCGAGCCGGTCGAAGTCCAGGCCGTTCTGCGTGATCAGGAACTGCGCGTAGGCGTCGGAGAAGCCTTGCGCGGCCTGGTACTCGCGCACCGCCTGGGCGTCGGGCAGGGCCAGGCCGAAGGGATTGGGAAAGCGCACTTGCATGGAACGGTCCTTGAAAAGGAGTGAACGGCGGCCACGCAGGCCGTGCCCGCAGGATGGTGCAGGCGTTGGGAGGCAGTTTGGTGACAGTTCTGTATTGAGCTGCAGAGCAGAGCAAAGCAGTGGCACGCAATGACTTCCCATATGTGCGTTGAACCCAGGCCTGCCTGCTCACACATTGCACAGGTCTCAGACGTATCCGAAAGCACTCATAGAGGCAAGTACCCGTCCACCAGCGCTTGCACCACGTCCGCTTGCAGTACATCCCGCCTGCGCTTGATGGCCTCTCGCTCGCGCAGGCCGGCCATCCATCGCTTGAACGCGACGAAGGTTGCCGGGTGGACGGTATGCATGCGCGCCATGGCTCCATTGCTGGCGACGATGACGGCTGAAAACGGTGGCGCATCCAGCAGCACGTTGGCACGCCTGGCCTGGGCCACCCAGAAGTCTTCCTCGGCGTCGCTGAGTTTGATGGGGTGGGGATCGTCTGCCACACGTTCGCGACGGATGATGTCCACTTCAAAACCGTCTTTGTTGACGGCCGTGTAGAGCTGGCTTTTGCGCAGGCGGAACGTGCTGTCCACCTTCTTCAGTACGCCGAGCATGGAGCTGTCTACGCGGGCGAGTTGCGTGGCAAATTGCAGCCGCTTGCGGGTATCCCACAACAGGTCCATGTCGCGCGTGGCCAGGGCATCTGCCTGTAGCCGCAAGCCGGCTGCTGCCTCGTACGCGTAAAGCGCATGCGTTCCTACCACGCGAAAGTGCGGACTCAGCCCGGTGATCGACAGACGGTTGAGCAGCTCCACCACCAGCGGGTCCACCCTGCCTACGCGCAGCGCACGATTCAGTCGCTGGTGCTGGGCCAATGCGGCCTTGAGCCCGGCCAAACGCTCGGCGCTTTCCTGTTTGCGCTGCATGAAGCGTTCATAGATGGCTTCGGTTTCCGGCGTGCGAAGACCGAGGCTGGTTTCGGCGCCCGCAGGCGTGGTGCGGATCAGGTAGCTGGATTGAGGAGACGACGCCGGACCCGCATGCCAATACATGCCACCGCGTACTTGAGCCCCTTCATCCCGGGCTTCTTCCAGGGCTTCGAAGGTGGATACGGCGTCTATGTACTGGCGGGCCGCTGATGGCTGGAGGTCTTGCATTTCGGTATTTTTTTGAGAATTTCTCTTTTATACCGAAATTCTTTTAAAAACAACAGCCTAAGAGATTTTGAAACGCTTCGGATCACGAAGCAACCACCAGCCTCGAATGCCCCACGCCACCGCCTTTCTCCACCCGCACCTGCACGGCGATGCGTTCCTTGAGCGCCTCCACGTGGCTGATGATGCCGATCATCTTGCCGCTGTCGTTGAGCCGGTCCAGCGCGGTGAGTGCGATCTCCAGCGTGTCGGCATCGAGCGTGCCGAAGCCTTCGTCGAGGAACAGGGAGTCGATGGAGGTCTTGTGGCTGACCAGGTCCGACAGGGCCAGTGCCAAGGCCAGGCTGACGAGGAAGGCCTCGCCGCCCGATAGCGTGCGCGTGTCGCGCGGGGTGTCGCCCTGCCAGCTGTCGACGATGTCCAGTTCCAGCTCGCCCTCGGGCTTGCGGCGCAGCAGGTAGCGGCCGTGCAGGCGCGACAGGTGGAGGTTGGCCAGGTGCAGCAGGTGGTCCAGCGTGAGGCCTTGGGCAAAGCGCCGGTATTTGTCCCCCTTGGCCGAGCCGATGAGGCCGTCCAGGTGCTGCCACAGCTCGCTGTCGCTGGCCTGGGCCGCAATGCGCTCGAACAGGGCCTGCTGGCCCTGGCGGCGGCGCTGGTCGTCGGCCAGCTGGGTGCGGACGCCGCCCAGTTGTTCGCTGAGTGCGTTGCGGCGTTCCTCAAGCGTTTGCAGGCGGGCCTGGATTTCTTCGGGCGCCGCCTCGGTCAGGGCCTGGGCCTGCAGTTGCGCGTGCTCGCGCTGTGCGGCTTCGAGCAGGGTGGCAGCGCGCTGTTGTGCCGCCTGCAGTTGCTGGCGCAGCGCGACCAGGCGCTGGCGTTCGGGTGCGGGGAGCAGGGCCTGCAGGTAGGAGGGTTCGTCAGCAAAGGGACTGGTGCTCAGGGCGGCCTGCCATGCGGATTCGGCCTGGGCCGCTTCCTCGCGCTGGCGGGCCAGCGTGGCCTGGGCCTGTTGCTGCTGGCCTTGCAGGGCATCCTGCTGCCGCGTGAGAGCGGCGATGTCGCTGGCGCATTCGGCCAGGGCCTGCGGCAGCTGTTCCAGGGGCGGTATGGGGAGTGAAGGCGGCTCTGCCACAGCCGTATCGACGGGATGGTGCTGCGCCGTTCTCTGCACCTTGCACTGTGCCTCCCACTGTGTTTCCGACTGCTTTTTCCAGCGCTGCGAATCGGCCTCGGCCGCCTCGCATTCCTTGCGCTGCAAGGCCATCGATTGGGCCAGTTGCTGCAGGTCGTGCCGGGCCTGCTGCCAGTGCTGCCATTCGGCTTCGCGTGCCTCAAGCCAGGGCTGGGCGTCGTCGGGCAGGGTGTGGCCGGCCTCGCCGAGCGAAGCCTGCAACTGCGCGTTCAGCGCCTGGGCTTCGGCCTGCAGGCCGGCGATGGATTGCTGCAGCTCTTCGCGGCGTGCGCTGTGGTCGGCCAGGGCCTGCTGCTGCAGCGCAAGCTGGCCTTGCGCGGTCTGCAGTGCCTGGCGACTGTGCTGGGCGGCGTCCTTGGCCTGTTGCACGGCCTGCTCGCCTTGCTCGGCGGCCTGCACGGCGCGCTTGAGCGTGTCCAGCTGCCGGGCGCAGGCCTGGGCCGATGCGGCGAGGGTGTCGGCCTGTTGCCAACTGTCTGGCGCGAGTTGCAGGGGTTGCGTGAGGCCCTGCCATGTGTCGTTCCATGTGTCGTGCCAGCGTGCGATGTCCTGTTCCAGTTCGTCGGCCTGGCGCTGGCGCGCAGCCTGCGCGGCCGTGGTGGCGGCCAGCGTGGCGCGGGCGGTTTCGCCCTGGGTTTGCAGGGCGTCGAGTTCATCCTGCTTGCGGCGCAGCGCGGCTTCGGTGGCCGAGGCGTCCAGCGCTTCGTAGGCGGCCACGGCCGGGTGCTCGTGCGCGCCGCACAGCGGGCAGGGCTGGCCGGGCTGCAGGGCGTGGCGGTGCTCGGACAGGCTTTGGATGCGCTGCTCCTGGGCCAGCAGTTTTTGCTTGTCGCGGACCTGTTCTCGCACGTCTATGTAGCGCGTGCGCAGGGCTTGCCAGGTGTCCGTCTGCTGCTGCGCCAGTGCTGTGCCTTCGCGCAATTCCCGGGCCAGTGTCTGTTGCTGGCGCGCAAGTTCGCGGCGCTGCGCGGCCTGGGTTTCTGCCTGGCGCCACAGGTGCAGGCGGTCCTGCTCTGCCTGCTCGCGGGCGCGCAGCTCGGCCATGCCGCCGCTGCCTTGAAGGCGCTGCGCCTGTTCGTCCTGCGCGTGCTGGAGCGCGGCGCTGGCGCGGGCCTGGGCGTCGGTGGCGGCCTGGACCTGGGCCGCGCCGGCTTCGGCGCTTTGCGCCATGCGGGCCTGTTCGGCATCCAGCTTGCGCAGGGCCTGCTGCTGGTGGGCCGCCTGCTGTTGCTGGCTGGCGCGCAGCTTGAACTGCTGGCGCCAGCTGCCCAGGCGCTCGCCCAGCAGGGCATGGGCTGCATGGTGGGTGCAGAACTGTTCCAGCGTTTGGTGCTCGGCCTGCTGGCGGGCCAGGGTGTCTTGCGCAGCCTGGGCCAGGCGGGCGGACAGGGCCTGGGCATGGCGGTGCTGCAGCAGCAGGCGGGCCTGGGTCTGCTGTTCGTGCTCGCGCAGTTGCTGCAGTTGCTGGCGGCTGTCATCGCAGGCGGCAGTGCTGCGCTGCCAGGCCTGGTGCAGCGGCTGCAGCGCCTGCGCGGGATCGTCATGGGCCAGGCTTTCCAGTTCTGGCGCGGCCTGCTCCAGTGCCTGTGCGGCGTCTGCGCAGCCGGTGCGGGCGGCCTGCAGTGTCTGGGTGGCCTGGGCCAGTTGCTGATGCCATTGGTGCTGGGCCTGGGTGCGCAGGTAGTCGGCCTGCAGCGTGGCCTGCTCCGTCACCAGGCTGTCGGCCTGGGCATGCAGGGCATCGCGCGCCTCGGGCGTCAGCAACTCCACGCCATCGGCCTGGGCCTTGAGCTGGTCCAGGCGCTGGCGCGCATCGCGGGCGCGTTCGAAGACTTTCTGCGAGATGAGGCCGTAGATCTCGGTGCCTGTCAGCTCTTCCAGCAGGCCGGCGCGCTCATTGGCATTGGCTTGCAGAAAAGCCGCAAAGCCGCCCTGGGCCAGCAGCATGGACTTGGTGAAGCGATCGAAGTCCAGCCCCGTGATGGCGGCGGTCTGCTCCAGCTTGTCGCGCGTCTGGCTGCTGAGGATGCTGCCGTCGCCCCGGGCCAGTTCCACCTTGGGCGCCTGCAGCGCGCCATCCACCCTGTCGCGTGCGCGGCGCTGGCTCCAGAAGGCGCGGTAGACCTGTCCCTTGACCTCGAATTCGACCTCGGCCAGACAGTCGGCCGTGTGGCGCGTCATGAGGTCGTTGGCGGATGCCGAGATGGTCTTCAGTCGCGGTGTCTCGTGGTACAGCGCCAGGCAGATGGCATCGAGCAGGGTGGACTTGCCCGCGCCCGTGGCCCCGGTGATGGCGAACAGGCCGTTGCCCGCGAACGGTGCCTGCGTGAAGTCGATGCGCCATTCGCCCTTGAGCGAGTTGAGGTTCTTGAGCCGCAGCGTAAGGATCTTCATGCGCGGGCCTCCTCGCCGTGTTCGCCGGCGCCTGGGTGGGGCGCATCAAGCCCGGCCACCACCTCCTGGTAGCGCCGGGTGAGGGCCTGGGCCAAGCCAGGCTCCAGTGTTTCCAGCGCCAGGCGGCGCTCGAAGACGTCGGCGGGGCTGATCTCGTGCAGCGACTCGCCAGCGGCGGCGGCCATGCCGGCCACCGCCCGGCCGCGCTGGCGCCGCACGCGCAGCAGTTCCACGGGCAGCTCGTCGGCCAAGGCCTGCACGCGGTCGGTGAGCTGGGGCAGGTAGTCGTCCTGCTCCACCACCACCTCCAACCACACGGGCCGTGCAGGGCTGCCGGCCTGGGCGGCGGCGCGCATCAGATCCGGCAAGGCGGTCAGGCTGCCTGCCACCGAGGCCATGGGCTGAAAGCAGGGAACGGGCAGCGGCGTGACGGCCTGCAGCCCTTCGGGGCCCAGGTCCACCAGCAGCATCTGCTTGGACTGGCGGGCCTCGTCAAAGCTCAGCGCAATGGGCGAGCCGCTGTAGCGGATGTGCTCCAGGCCGCCCACTTTCTGCGGCTGGTGGATGTGGCCCAGGGCCACGTAGTCGGCGGGTGGAAAGGCCGAAGTGGGAAACGCGTCCAGCGAGCCCACATAGATTTCGCGCACGGACTCGCTGCTGCTGGCGCCCACGGTGGTGAGGTGGCCCGTGGCGACGATGGGCAGGCGCTCGCCGCGTGTGGCAGCCAGCGCATCACGGCGAGCGATGGCGGCGTCGTGCACGTTGCGGTAGCAGGCCTCGATGGCGGCCTGCAGCGCCTGCTGTTTTTGCTCGGCGCTTTGGCCCGCCTGGCTCAGCATCATGTCGCGCGGGCGCATGAAGGGCAGGGCGCAGACGATGCAGCCAGGCGCGGCAGGCTGGCCCGGCCGGCGCCGCAGCGGCAAGTCCACCACGTGGCTGGCCGTCTCGCCCACGGCGGCTACCACGGTGGTGTCCAGGCAGGCCAGCAGCTCGCGGCTTTCGGCCAGCGTGGCCACGGAGTCATGGTTGCCGCCCAGCAGCAGCAGGGCCACGCCCGCCGCGTGCAGGCGCACCACGAGCTGGCTGTACAGTTCGCGCGCATAGCTGGGCGGCGCGCCGGTGTCGAAGATATCGCCCGCGATGAGCACGGCATCCACCGCCTGGGCATCGACCTGCTCCAGCAGCCAGTCGATGAGCGCAGCGTGCTCTGCCTGGCGGCTCTTGCCCATGAAGTGCTGGCCCAGATGCCAGTCGGAAGTGTGAAGAAGGCGCATGGTTTCGGTATCGCGGTATCGGTCCAATGTCCGCCGGCTCTGGCGGGGGCGACAGTATGGTCGCTGGCGCGCATGGGTGACAGCAGGACGGCTTGCCGCAGCTAACATCCCGGTTCGCATCAACCAAGGAGACACAGGCATGTTCAGCCACGTCATGGTCGGGGTCAACGACCTCGAAAAATCCAAGCAGTTCTACGACGCATTCCTGGGCGCGCTCGGCATTGCGCCGGGCATGGCCAACAAGAACCGCTATTTCTACCGCAGCGCGGGCGGCACGTTTGCCATTTCCACACCAATCAACGGCGAGGCCGCCTGCCACGGCAATGGCGCGACCATCGGCTTTGCGACGCAGTCGCCCGAGCAGGCCGACGCGGCCCATGCCGCCGCCGTGGCAGCCGGGGGCGTGACCTGCGAGGATCCGCCCGGCTGGCGCGAGGCTTCGCCCGGTGGCCGGCTGTACCTGGCCTATGTGCGGGATCTGGATGGCAACAAGCTGTGCCTGTTGCATCGGCCGCCGAAGGCCTAAGTTTCTGACCGTGCCGGACGGTGTTTTTTCGGGGCTGGAGCCCTGACGTCGAAACGCCAAAATGCAAATAGCCGATGTGCCATAGCTGCACTCGGCTGTTTTTATTGCGATTGGCCAACGTGGTGCCGCGCCAGAACAATCACCATTGAAATGGCTTGAACTTGCATTTTGGGCAGTGCAATACCGTCTTGTCCCTGCCCTCCAGGAACAGCGCACCGCCCCGGAACTGGTTGATGCTCCAACTTCCACGGCTGCCATCGCTGAATGCGATTTCGCCGCTTGCATAGCAGGGCGACCAGTCTAGCGTGTAGTGTGCGTCGTTTTCGTTGGTGGTTTTTGCCTGTTGAAAATAACGGCGCACCTGGGAGATGGTCAGGACAAAGTTGGCGCAACTCACCGCTGGGTCTTTTTCGACGGGCGATTTGGCCGCGTTTTCCTGGATGGTGATCTGGCTGATCTTGGGAAGTATCAGTGGGCACAGTGGCGGCTCGAACTCTGAGCCTTTTGTGCATTGATTGGCGGCGGAGGCGGTGCTAGCCATAACAACTAGCAGGGGTAAGGTTAATAGTGATCTCACCATTTTGCTGAAATCGCTTTCGTAGGATTTTTTCTAGAGACTTCTGGGTGCCTGAAAACTTCGCTCATAGATATTCTTAGTGTCAGCGTTAATTCCGCGATAAGCCACTGTAGTGCATTGTTCTGCTCGCTTGTAACGGCCTGATAAGTTTTCTTTTCGTCTGGTATGTTCCCGCCACGAGGAAGTGCTTCACCTACCAATTCAATGCCAATGCTGTCTTGGTTGGCCGGAAATCGTGCTGGAACCTTTTTCAGCATCTCGCGCTTGTTCTCTTGGGTTGGATTGAAGCGTTGTAACGATTTTAATTCAACTGGCGTGCATCGCTTTTCCAGTAAACAACGCGCTTTTATTTTGCCAATGTGCCATGTTTGTTTGTAAAGGGAAGCGGTTTGATATATTGTTCCATCTTTCTCTATCAGGAAATGTGCTCCATTTGCTGATGGGTTTTTGTAACTATCAATTGAAGACTGTGCTGTCGATCCTCCAGTTTGATGAACAATGATGCCATGAATTTCCTTCATTTCACCACGTTCAATGGTGGGTGCGATGGCTCGCTTTATAAGGGAGTGGATTGCTATTCCATTTCTATCAATTATTAGCATTTTAGTACCAATGATGTAGGCCTGCCGATGGCCCATGGGTGTTAATTTGGTATTTTGCTGGATATCGTAATTGCCGTTGATATGTTAGCCATGATGGGTATTGAGTGGTTGGGTTGAATTTGTAAAATTATGCAATCCTGATCTTTTTGTCATATCTCGCAGTTTTTTAGATGTTTGGGCGGCTGTTGTTGTGATCTGATATGCAAATCAGTCTGTCTTGCGGAGTAGCAACTGTCTTGGCTTATGCGGGCGATCAAGAAATTGGTCGACAACCGGACAGGCCCGGCCTCGGAAAAAAGCATCACCCGGCAGGGGCAAAAAACACGCGTTCCCATACCCACTGCCCTCTGCGCCATACTCCCGCCCGAACGCGCCCACCGGGCGCTCACCCCCAAGGAGAATGCGTGCAATCAGCAAGTGACCAGTGGTTCGACGAGGCGTACTACCAGCGCTACTACTTCGACAAGAAGACCAGCGTGGTCGACACCGAGCATGTGAACCGGCTGGGCGCTTTCGTGTGTTCCTATCTGAACTATGTGCGGGTGCCGGTGCGCCGCGTGCTGGATGTGGGCTGTGGTATCGGTCTGTGGCGCGAGGCGGTGCAGCGCCACTTCCCCGGTGCCAGCTACCACGGCGTGGAGTTCAGCGAGTACCTGTGCGGGCGCTTCGGCTGGGAGCGCGGCTCGGTGGTGGACTATGCGGCGCATGATCCTGCAGAGCCCTTCGATCTGGTGATCTGCCAGGGCGTGCTGCCCTATCTGAGCCCGCCGGATCTCAAGCGCGCGCTGGCCAATCTGGGGCGGTTGAGCCGAGGCGGTCTGTATGTGGAGGCGGTGGCGCGCGAGGATTACGAACGCGGCGTGATCGATGAGGATCTGACCGATCCGCGCCTGTTCCGCCACCGGGCCGATCTGTACCGGCGCGGGCTGGCCGAGCATTTCAAGGAACTGGGCGGCGGCGTGTGGCTGAGCCGCCGCGCCGAGCTGCCGCTGTTCGAGCTGGAAAGCGTGGGATGAGCATGGAGCTGCCTGACCAGGCTCCGGCGTCTCCGGTGCCCCTGTCCTATTTGCGTGGCGTGGATTCGGGCGTGGCGCCGCATGCGGTGTCGCGCCTGCGCACGCAGCGGCTGGCGCGCAGCACGCGGCCGTTCCTGTCGCGCGGCGGGCCGCGCGGCGAGCGCTGCGAGGGTTGCCGGCTGCGGCCTTCGCACTGCATCTGCGCGCTGCGTCCCATGCTGCCGACGCGGGCGGGTTTTTGCCTGCTGATGCACGATGCCGAGCCGCTCAAGCCCAGCAACACGGGCTGGCTGATCGCCGATGTGGTGGAGCAGACGCACGCCTTCGGCTGGGCGCGCACCGAGGCCGATGCGGGCCTGCTGGCCTTGCTCGCTGACCCGCAGTGGCAGCCCTATGTGGTGTTTCCCGGTGAGTTCGTACAGCCGCCGCAGCGCGTGGTGCACACGCTGCCGGTGCCCCAGGCCGCGGTCGTGCCGGGCCAGGAGCGGCGCCCGCTGTTCATCCTGCTGGATGCGACCTGGCCCGAGGCGCGCAAGATGTTCCGCAAGAGCCCTTACCTGGACCGCTTTCCGGTGCTGAGCCTGCACCCGGATCAGGTCTCGCAGTACCGCCTGCGCCGCTCCCAGCGCGAAGACCACTTCTGCACCAGCGAGGTGGCCGCCCTGTGCCTGGAGCTGACGGGCGATGCGGGCGACCGGCGCGCGGGCCGCGCGCTGGAGAGCTACCTGGCGCTGTTCACCGAGCACTATCTGCGCGCCAAGAACCAGCAGCCGGTGCAGGCAGACAGTGCCGCGCACCGGGGTCTGCAGGACGCCGTCTCATCCCGCTGTACGCCTGAAGAATAAAAACGATAGCGGTAAACGCTTGTGTTCATTGGGATTGGCGTCGTTTTGTTCCAAATTGTTGACGGCACATCCATCGCCCAGGCCCGGTGCGCGCCGGCGGCTTCACGGGGTGGAATGGGCCAGGGTGCAGCGGCGCCAGCACAAACCTCCTGTTACGTTCTGGCTGCAGGGCGCCTCCCATACTCGCGGCGTGCGAAGAAAGGCGGGTGGACGGCAGGGCGGGGGCATCGGATCCCGGGCTGAATGTCCATCGAACCTCGTCCCCGGGCGGTGATGGCTAGAATTGGATTTCGCTGAAATTCATCGGCCTGGCCCCGCTCAAGCGGGGCTTGTTCGTGCACGCAGGGCTGCCCGTCGAGGTGGCCCGCATCCTCAGGGCGCGCCGCACCGCGGCACGCGGATTGCTGTTCACCGCATCCGCCGGGAACCTTGGGACGTGCCGTCTCTCTTATCGCGCTGGACCATGCGTTGCACCCTTCGGGGCCGGCTGCGCCATGGCCGCGTGCTCCATTTTCTTGGGGTTTGTTCATGGCTCGGGGCCCATTGCTCCGGCGTTGGAAAGGTGTCCGGTTTTGGTGGTCAAGGATTTCAAACTGCGCTACAACCCCGCCCTTGACGGGCTGAGGGGCGTGGCGATCCTGTTGGTGATCTTGTCGCACTCCCATGCGCCTCTGTTTGATGGCGCGTTCTTCGGGGTCGACCTGTTTTTCGTGCTCAGCGGCTATCTGATCACTTCGCTGCTGCTGATGGAAAACGATTCCGAGGGCCGCATCGGCTTCTGGCGCTTTTACCGCCGCCGCTTCTTCCGCCTGATGCCGGCGCTGGCCCTGTTTCTGGCCGCGTACTGCATCTTCGCGCCCATGCTGTGGCCGGACCTGAACGACATCTACTCCGATGCGCTGGTCTCCATCCTCTATCTGGCCGACTACGGCATCGCCTTCTTCGACAGCCCGGACACGCTGCTGCACATGTGGTCGCTGTCGGTGGAGGAGCACTTCTACCTGATCTGGCCGCCGCTGCTGGTGCTGCTGCTGCGCTTTTCCAAGCCGGGCCGCCTGTGGCGCCCGATTGCCCTGCTGTGGGCGCTGAGCTGGCTGTGGCGCGTGTACTGGGTGGACCAGGGTCAGCACTTCTATGAGATCTTCTTCCGCTTCGACACCCGCGCCTCGGGCCTGTTCGCCGGTGCGCTGCTGGCGGCGCTGATGATCGAGCGCCCGGACTTCATCGCTGCGCTGAAGGCGCGCATGCACCACGCCATGTGGGTGCCGCTGGCCGTGCCGCTGTTGATGGCGCTGCAATGGGACAACCAGGACGCCATGGTCTGGGGCATCACCGTGGTGGAGTGCGCGGCCGTTGTGCTGCTGGTGGCGGTGAGCCAGGGCTCGGGCCTGGTCTACGACATGCTGTCGTCGCCCATGCTGGTGAAGCTGGGACGCCTGTCCTATGGCGTCTATCTCTGGCACTACCCGGTGGTGCGCTATCTGCGCGCCGACTTCTCGTGGCCCGTGGTCGTGGTGCTGGGCCTGGCGATCTCGGTGGTGCTGTCGGCGCTGTCCTTCTACACCATCGAGCGCTGGGCGCTGCGCATGCGCGATGGCGAGCGCAAGGGCGGCGAGCGCCAGCCGCAGGCGCAGCCGGCCTGAATGCCGGCAGGGCGCCGAAAGCAAAAAAGGGAACGTTGGCACGTTCCCTTTTTTGTGGGTGAAGGAGATCCGCTGCGCTCTCAGAACCCTGAGCCGGGCTGGGACAGGTACTGCAGTTCCTCGGGCGTGCTGGTGCGGCCCAGGATGGCATTGCGGTGCGGAAAGCGGCCGTAGCGCACGATGACGTCGCGGTGCCGGTGGGCGTAGTCCAGCGTGCCGGCCAGGAACTCGCGCACGCCCTCGCCGCCAGTGTCGCCGGCCTGGTCGGCCAGGGCCTGGAAGGCGGCCACGCTGCGGTTCTGCAGGGCCAGGTCCTCGGCATGCTCCAGCGGCAGGTAGCAGAAGATGCGGGCCACGGCGGGCAGGTCGGCATGCCGGTCATGGCCCTGGGCGATGCCGTCCAGCGCCAGCTGCAGCGCCTGCGGGTCGCCCGCAAAGCTGCGCGCCGTGCCCCGGAACAGGTTGCGCGTGAACTGGTCCAGCAGCACGATCAGCGCCAGCCTGCCCAGCGCCGTGCCGGCCCAGGCGTCGAGTCGGCCGGCCAGCGCGTCTTCGACCAGGGCACCGAAGCGCTCGCGGATCTGGTTGTCGGTGGCCTCGGACTTGATGAACCACAGGTTCTTGCAGGCCAGGGCGCTTGCATTGTCGGGGCGGGTGGAGCCCAGCCAGTAGCCGAGCACGTCGGCAATGCGGGGGTCTGCGGCGGAGGAGGGTGCAATGCTGGTCATCGGGGGCCCGTGTCTGGTCGGATGAGGAAAGCTTCGATTGTGCAGGCGGTGGCGGGCCGAGGCTGTGGATGGCCGGTTCTCCGCAGATGGATAACAGTTTGTGCAGAGGTTTTTCCAGCCAATATGCACAGATTTTTCAAGAGGATTTCTATTGGTTATCAACAGGTGGTGTCATTGATTCCATTGAAGGTGCTTGAAAATCAAGCGGCAAGGGCATCAAGATTGCTTTCGGCAATACTGCGGAATTCCCCGGAGATGCGCGCATCCTGCGCCACGGCCCGCCAGAAGCGCCGCGCCAGTGCCTGGGCGCGCGGCCATTCGGCCAGCGTGGCGGCCGTGGGGCGCGGGGGCTGGGCGCTGAAGTCGCGCTCCACGATCTCGCCATTGATGGGCATGTAGAGCATGGGCAGCATGTCGTAGGTGGGCGACAGCGCCCAGTCGCCCTGCGGCTGCGGCAGCACGAAGGAGATGTTGCCGTAGTGCCGGTCGGTGTTGGCGATGAGTTGGCCGTAGGCCTCGAGCAGGCGCAGGCTGCGCGCATCGGTCTCGGTGATGAGGCCACGCGCCGCCAGGCGGCTGGCCGTGGCGGCCCAGTTGTCCACCTCGCCCACGTACTGGGCATTGAGCACCTGCAGGGAGACCATGCCTATGCGTCCGGGGTTGCGGTCCGGCGGCGGTGCGCAGCCCGGCTCGGGCTGGCTGCGATCGAAGCGCTCCGATTCGAGAAAGGCCCGGCCGCCATCCATGAACAGCCGCGTGCGCGCGGCGGGCAGGCCGTCTTCGGCCAGGGTCTGCAGCGCCAGATGTTCGCAGACCAGCAGGTCGCGTATGCGCTGCTCGGCCGGCGCGTCGCCTGCCGGGGAGAATTTGACGATGACGCTGCGCCCGGCCGTGGTGCAGCAGAACTTGGGCTGCTCGCCGCCCGCCGACGAGCCCGGATGCGTGCCCTGCATGGCCTGCATGGCCAGGCGCGGATACTCGGCCGGCGACTCGGCGCGCAGCGCGCGGGCGGGCAGGGTGTGGAAGCGCTCGAACGCGGCTTCGCCCACGATGAGGTTGCCCGGCAGGTCCTCGCCGAATCGGGCCAGGGCGCGCAGCACGTCGTCCTCGCCCCATTGGCGCGGGTCGCCGCCCAACTGCAGTTCGGGATGGCTGTGCGCAAAGGTGCGGCCGATGAAGCCCTGGGGCCGCATGTCGTCCAGGAACCAGGGCAGGCCGTCGTGCTGCTCGCTGAGGCCATCGGCCTCGTCCACCCAGAAGCCGCCGCCGTGCAGCGCGATCATGCGGCCGAAGGGCGATGCGTGGCCTTCGGTATCCACGCGCATGATGGCCACCTCGGCGCCCACGCCCGCCACCTGGCGCGGCAGCACATAGCGCTGCGTGCGCGCCGCACCCACCTTGCGCACCTGGCCCGACCGGATCAGCGGCGCCAGCGCGCGCGACACGGTGGGCTGGCTCACGCCCAGCATCTGCTGCAGCTCGCGCGCCGCCAGCGCACCGCCCTGGCGGCGCAGTGCCGCCAGTACCTGGGTGGAGAGGTCTTCCAAGGCCATGGGAATCAATTGATGAATGAATAAAAATAAGGGATAATTTATTAAAAATCAATGATTTATGCAAATCAATGAATGAATATATGAATAGATTCATGCGCCGGTGGAGGGCCGTGCCCAAGGCCGCGGCAAAGCTGGGCGGGCGGGAGGGCCGGCCAGAAGGATTGGGTGATGTTTCCGTACGGAGGGCGGTACTGCCTATGTCCGATGGGCACTCGCTGTGAAGCGCCTTCGCGCGTGCCGGGCAACACCCACTGCAGGGACAGGGAATAGCCCCTGGCGGGACAATGCCGATCTCAAAAAACATAGCGCCATGCGTATGGCATGCATGGCGCTTCAGGGTTTCGTGTCGGGCTTTCTGGGGCTTGTGCTGTCGTGATGAATCGCCGCTTTTTGTTGATGGTCCTGGCCACGGGCTGCAGCCTGGCTGCGACCGGATGTTCGGGAAAGTCCGGGCCTGGAAATGTCTCGATTTCGCGGCAAAGGCTGCAGGAGGTGGTGGCCCAGCGCTTTCCACGGCAATTCCCCGTGGCCGGCATGCTGCAGCTCAAGCTGCATTCGCCGGTGCTGGGATTGCTGCCCGAGCGCAACGCGCTCAATGCGGTGTTGCAGGCCGATCTGTCGGGACCCGTGCTCAAGCAAGCCTATGGCGGCCATCTGAACCTGGACTTCGCGCTGCGCTACGAGCCCACGGACCGCACGCTGCGCGCCCACCAGATCAAGGTCAACAGCCTGGTCATCAACGACCTGGCCCCCGCCATGAGCGACATGATCACCACCTACGCCAGCGCCCTGGCCGAGCAGGCGCTGGGCCAGCTCGTGCTCTACCAGCTGCAGGACAAGGACCTGGCCCTGATGGACTCTCTGAACATGGAGCCCGGCGCCATCACGGTGACGCCGGACGGCCTGAGCGTGGCCCTGGTCCAGAAGCCCGTCGCGCCGCGCTGAGAGCTGGGCCGGGCGGGCGATGCACGGTTCAGCCGTGCGCCTCCATCCGAGCGCCTCGGTAGCCGGTGCATGGCGGCGAGCGGGGAGACTGGCCATGCAATCTGCGTGGGTTGTCATGACCCGGCGGCAGGGCCGGGTCCGCCGTTATTTGGCGTGCCAAGCATGGCTGGGCGCCGAACGCTACGATGCAGCGGCCATCGATTTCTTGGCGAACCCGTCCAGCCTTCAAGGTGCCCCATGACTCCACAGAATCCGCTTTCCGCCTTTTCCGTCACGCGCAAGTGGCCGGCCATGCAGCCGGACCGCATCCAGCTGTATTCCCTGCCCACGCCCAACGGCGTCAAGGTGTCGATCGCTCTGGAGGAGATGGGCCTGCCGTATGAGGCGCACCGCGTGGGCTTCGAGAGCAATGACCAGCTCTCGCCCGAGTTCGTGGACACCTTTCCCAACAACAAGATCCCGGCCATCCTGGACCCGCAGGGTCCGGGCGGGAAGCCGCTGGCGCTGTTCGAGTCGGGCGCCATCCTGGTCTACCTGGCCGAGAAGTCCGGCAGCCCGCTGCTGCCCGCCGACCCGGCCGCGCGCTATGAAACGCTGCAGTGGCTGATGTTCCAGATGGGTGGCGTCGGCCCCATGTTCGGCCAGCTGGGGTTCTTCCACAAATTCGCGGGCAAGGACTTCGAGGACAAGCGCCCGCGCGACCGCTACGTGAACGAGTCCGTGCGCCTGCTGGGTGTGCTGGAGCGCCGCCTCGCAGGCCGCGCCTGGGTGATGGGCGAGCAGTTCACCATTGCCGACATCGCCCTGTGGCCCTGGGTGCGCAACATGGTGGTGGAGCAGGGCTACAACGCGGCCGAACTGCTGGGCTGGGAGCGCTTTCCCGAGCTGCAGCGCGTGCTGGCCGCCTTCGTAGCGCGCCCGGCCGTGCAAAAGGGCCTGGTGACGCCGCCGCGCAACTGAGCCGGCGGGCGTTGCATTCCTGGGCCGCACTGTCCCAGCCATGGTGGCTTTCAAAACGGGCGCGGGGGCCGCATCTGTCCGAGAATGCAGCGCCCCCTTTTTTCTTGCGGGCGCAGCCTCACAGGAGCCACGATGACCGCAGCCACCACCCCCGTCCTCCAGAGCCAGCCGCTGGGCCCGCTGTGGCCCACCATGGACCCCTTCCTGTTCTGTGCCCACCATGACGATGCCTATCCGCCCAGCGATGGCCGACTGGGCGTGCAGGCCGTGGACCTGGAAGGCCGCCAGATGGGCAGCGACTTCAGCCGCAAGGACGGCTTTTCCATGTACCACGGAGATGGCGTGCCGGGCTTTCCCGGCCACCCGCACCGCGGCTTCGAGACCGTGACCCTGGTGCGCAAGGGCCTGATCGACCATTCCGATTCGCTGGGCGCGGCCGCGCGCTTTGGCGGCGGCGACGTGCAGTGGCTCACGGCCGGCAAGGGAATCCAGCATTCGGAGATGTTCCCGCTGCTCAACAGCGACGCGCCCAATCCGCTGGAGCTGTTCCAGATCTGGCTGAACCTGCCTGCGCGCTCCAAGATGGTGGAGCCGCACTTCACCATGTTCTGGAACGAACGCATCCCCCGCCTGGAGCATGCGGATGCCGCAGGCCGCAGGACCGTGGTCACCGTGGTCGCAGGCAGCCTGCCCGGCACGGCGGCCGCCCTGCCTCCGCCGCCCGAATCCTGGGCCTCGCAACCCGAGGGCGACGTGGCCATCTGGACGCTGCGCCTGGAGCCCGGCGCACGCTGGACGCTGCCGCGCGCAGCCGGTGCGGACACGCAACGCATGCTGTATTTCTTTGCAGGCCAGGCACTGCAGGTCGGGCCCACGGCCCTGGCCCAGCATGCGGCCCTGCATGTGGATGCCACGCAGGACTGGGAGCTGCACAACAGCGGCGCCGACGCCGTGGAATGCCTGGTGCTGCAGGGCCGCCCCATTGGCGAGAGCGTGGCGCAGTACGGCCCCTTCGTGATGAACACGCAGCAGGAAATCATGCAGGCCATGCAGGACTACCGGCGCACCCAGTTCGGCGGATGGCCCTGGGCCGAGCAGGACCCGGTGCATGGCGCAGAGAACCGGCGCTTTGCGCGCTACCCGGGCGCTGCGGCCGAGGAACAGCCGCCGGCCGCCTGAGTCCGGTCAGGCCGCGTCAGGCCGTGTCAGGCCGTGTCTGAGGGTGGATGAAAGCTGGCCGGCGCGGGCGTGCGCCCCAGCTCCTTGAGGATCTTCAGCGTGATGGCCATGCCGGTGTTGCCTGCGGGCACGCCGGCATAGACGGCGGTCTGCAGCAGCACTTCGCGGATGGTGTCCAGGTCCAGCGGCGCGGCCTCGGCATCGGCCGGGTCGGCCAGCAGGCCGGTGCGGATGTGCAGCTCGAACTCTTCCCAGCGGCCCATGGAGGCCGTGATGGCCAGCACCATGATGCGGCGCGTGCGGCGCTCCAGGCCGGGGCGGCTCCAGATGCCGTCCCAGGCATAGGCCGTGATCATGCGCTGGAACTCCACATTCAGTTCGTTGGCGCGCGCCACGGATTGGTCCACCCATTCATCGCCCAGCACGCGGCGGCGGTTGGCAAGGCCGCGCTGCAGGGCGTCGGCGGAAGGTTCGGTCATGGCGGGGGTTCCTGTGTCAAGCATGGGCATGGGCGTTGGCGTGGGTCTGCGGCGCTGCCAGCAGCGCCAGGCACGCATCATGCGATGCCTGCACGGCGCGTGCCGGGTCGCAGGCCCGGGCCAGCGCATCTTGCAGCGCTTGCAGGGCTGCTGCGTCCAGCCGGGGCGCGGCCCATTCGGCCAGCAGCAGGCGCAGCTCGCGTCCCTGCTCCAGCGCCTGCGGGGCCAGCAGCTCCACGGCGGCCAGGGCCTCGGGCTTGCCTGTCCAGTGCGCCATGGCGTGCACGCAGGCCTCTGAAAACACCAGTCCCTGCAGGCCCCGCACATGGCCCAGCATGCGCTGCGGAAGCACCTGCAGCGACTGCGCGGCCTGGCGCAATGCGGCGGCGGCGCCATGCACATGGCGCCACAGGTCGGGCCAGTGCGCGACCTCGGCCTGCCACTCGCCCAGCGCGCGTTCATGGGCCTGGGCCATGCAGCCCAGCAGCAGGGCCGCGAGTTGGGGGATGGCCTGGGCCTGTGCCACCGCCTGCATCAGGTGCACGGGATTGCGCTTGTGCGGCATGGCGCTGGAGGTGCTGCCGCGCGGCGCCTCGGCGATCTCGCCCACCTCGTACTGCGCCATCAGCGACCAGTCCCGGGCCAGCTTGGCCAGGCTGCCGCCGCACACAGCCGCTTCCATGGCCAGGCGCATCCAGTCGTCACGCTGCGTATGCCAGCTGCGGCCGCAGGCCGACAGGCCCAGGCGCCGGGCCAGTGCCTGCTCCACCTCGGCACGGTGGCTTCCCAGCACCGCGCCATTGCCCACGGCGCCGCCCAATTGCACGCACAGCGCAGCGGTGGCAAGCCTTTCAAACTGTTCGATGCTGCGGCCCACGGCGGCAGCCGACTGCGCGCACTTGAATCCGAAGCTGGTGATCTGCGCGGGCTGCAGCAGGCTGCGCGCCAGCATGGGCGTGGCCGCGTGCGTGCGGGCCAGGGCCTGCAGTGCGGACTGCAGCGCGTCCAGCTCGGCCAGCAGCGCCTGCAGGGCCTGCTGTGTGAGCAGGGCCTGCGCCGTGTCCACGGCGTCCTGCGTGGTCGCACCCCAGTGCAGCCAGGGCAGGCCTTCCGGGGTGTAGGCCTGCAGCCACTGCTGCAGCGGCCGCACCACAGCCAGGCCCAGCGCGCCGCTGGCGCGCGCCTGCTCCACCACGCCTTCGCACGTGAGCGGCGCCTGCGCGCAGGCGCGCGCAATGGCCTCGGCGGCCGGGCGCGGCACCAGGCCGCAGTCGGCCTGGGCCTGGGCCAGCGCGCTCTCGAAGCGCAGTAGCGCGTCCAGCCAGCGCGCGTCTGCAAACCAGTGGCCGCTGTCGGCCGGGCCCAGATAGTCCTTCACCAATGACATGCTGTCCTTGCCGGTCTCAGGCCGTGGCGCCCGAGGCCTTGATCACGGCCGCCCACTTGGCGCTCTCCACCTGTATGCGGGCCGCGTACTGCGCGCCATCGCCCAGCAGCGGAACGGCGCCCTCGATGCCCAGGCGCGACTGGAAGGACTCGGCAGACGCCACCTTGAGGATGTCGCGTCCCAGCGCGCGCACCGTCTCGGCAGGCGTGCCCCTGGGCGCGAGGATGCCGTAGGTCAGCGAGCTCTCGAAGTCGGCCAGCGCACGCACGCCGGACTCGGCCACCGTGGGCACGTCGGGCAGCTGGGGCTGGCGTTTGGCGCCGGTCACGGCCAGGGCGCGCAGCTTGCCGGCCTTCACCAGGGCCATGGCCGCGGGAATCACGCCAAAGCTGAAGTCCACATTGCCGCCCACCAGGTCGGTCAGCGATGGGGCCGTGCCCTTGTACGGCACATGGATGGCCTTGGCGCCCAGCGCATGGGCGAACATCTCGCCCGTCAGGTGGCCGCCCGTGCCCGAGCCGCTGGAGGCGTAGTTCATCTCGCCGCTGCGCTTGCGCATCTGCTCGGCCAGGTCGGCCACGCTGCGCACGGGCGAGGAAGCCGGCACCACCAGCAGCAGGGCCGACGATGCGAACATGGCCACCGGCTGCAGATCGGTGGCCGCATTGAACTTGAGGCCCGGGTACAGCGAGGGATTGATGGACACCGTGCCCGTATGGCCCAGCAGCCAGGTGCCGCCGTCGCCGGCTGCACGCACCACGGCTTCCGTGCCCAGGTTGCCGCCCGCGCCGGCCTTGTTCTCCACGATCATCCCGTAGCCGAAGGACTCGTTGAGGCCATGCGCCATCTGCCGCGCGAACACATCGTTGCCGCCGCCCGGCGCAAACGGCACCACCAGGCGGCTGCCGCGCTTTTGGGCCCAGGCCGGCAGCGCATAGGCGGCCAGCGCGGCGGCGGCGGTGGACAGCCACATCCGGCGCGGCAAAGAGGTCTGAGAGGCTTGAGCGGTTTGAGCGGTGGGCCGGGAATCCATGCGTCTGTCTCCTGAAATAGTCGTTGTCACGCAGTGTGGTGCAGCGCAGCCTGGGAAAACAGCAGTTGCATCTGCGTTGTGATTCAAGAAAATGTGTGAAATGGACGTGAGATACATACACAATTTCTTGAGAGTAGTGGACACCGGCTCCATGTCCGAAGCCGCTCGCCAGCTGGATCTGAGCCCCTCGGCCATTGCCCAGCAAATGCGCGTGCTGGAGGGCGAGCTGGGCGCGCCGCTGCTGGTGCGCCATGGCCGCAGCGTGCGCGCCACCGAGGCGGGCGAGCGGCTGTTCGAGCGCGGCCGCCAGCTGCTGCAGGACTTCGAGGGCCTGCGCGAATGGGTGGCCTCGGACGCGGACGGCGGCGAGCTGCGGCTGGGCACCGTGAACACGGCGCTGCACGGCTTTGTGCCCGCCGTGATGCGGGCCTTCGTGGCGCGCCACGCCGAGGTGCGCATCAGCGTGCGCGCCGGCCTCACGCCCGAGCTGTACACGGCCCTGGTCCAGTCCGAGCTGGACGTGCTGATCTGCCTGCAACCCTCGTTCGACCTGCCCAAGACCGTGTGCTGGGCCGAGCTGCGCCAGGAGCCATTGGTCGTGCTGTGCCGCGCTCGCGACGCGCAGCAGGACCCGCTGGCCCTGCTGCGCACCCGGCCCCTGGTGCGCTACGACCGCTCCCTGGCCGGTGGCCGGCTGGCCGACCGCTATCTGCGCTCCCAGGGCATTGCGCCGCTGGAGCGCATGGAGCTGAACTCGGTGCTGGCGGTGGCCATGATGGTGGACCAGGGGCTGGGCGTGGGCCTGGTGCCCGACATCGGCCCCGTGCTCTCCCAGGGCCGCGACGTGCGGGTGCTGGCGCTGCCCGATCAGGCCGGCGGCGAGGGCCCCCGGCCTGCCGATGCGCGCAAGGTCGGCCTGCTGTGGCTGAACACCTCGGCCCGCGCGCGCTGGGCGCGCAGCCTGCTCGAATGCGCGCGCGAGTGCCTGGGCTGAGGCTGGGCAGCCGGTGAACCCCCGGTCCCGACGCTGGAATGCCCCAGGTCGCCGACAATGGCGGCTTTGCGCGGCGCGCCTTTTGCGCTGCGGTTTTCCAAGGCCTTTGCCATGAACATCACCAAAGACACCGCCGTCACCATCAACTACAAGATCACCGACAAGCTGGGCAAGCTGCTCGACAAGGGCGATGTGGCCTATCTGCATGGCGGCTACGACAACATCTTCGCCAAGGTGGAAGCCGCCCTGGACGGCAAGGCCGTGGGCGACACGCTGACCGTGGACCTGGCCGTGGAAGACGCCTTCGGCGCGCGCGACGAGAGCCTGACCCGCACCATCCCCAAGGGCGAGTTCCCGCCCGGCGTGAAGGTGGGCGGCCAGCTGCGCGGCACGGATGACCAGGGCCAGCCTCAGATCTACCACGTGGTCAAGATCAAGGGCCCCGTGGTGCTGCTCGACGGCAACCACCCGCTGGCCGGCATGGCGCTGCACTTTGCCTGCAAGGTCACCGAAGTGCGCGCGGCCAAGCCCGAGGAAATCGAGCACCGCCACGTGCACGGCGGCCACGGCCACCACCATTGAGAGGCAGGGCCGGGTACACCCGGTCCGCACGGCTACGCAGAGCACAAAGGCCGCCTGGCATGCCCGGCGGCCTTTGTGTTTCCGACTAGACCGCCTCCAGCGCCAGCAGCGCCGTGGCGGTGTTGGAGATCGGTATGTGGTAGTTGCCGTGCACGCGGCGCACGCCGGGCGCAGCCGCGGACAGGGCGCCGCGCATGGCCAGCCACATCAGCAGTTCCACGCCCTGGGTGCCGGTCTTTTCCACGAGTTCATGCACGCTGAACTGCGTGGCCCATTCGGGATTGGTGGCCATGCTTTCAAGGAACTGCAGGTCGAAGGCCTTGTTGATGAAGCCCGCGCGCTCGCCATCGAGCTGGTGCGACAGGCCCCCTGAGGCAATGACGGCCACGCGCTGGTCGCTGTTCCAGCGCGCAATCGCCCGGCCCACGGCCTGGCCCAGCGCATAGCAGCGGCGCGCCGAGGGCAGCGGGAACTGCACGGTATTGATGCACACCGGCACGACGGCCACCGGGCAGTCGCCCTCGGGCCAGAACAGCTTGAGCGGCAGCGTGCAGGCATGGTCCACCAGCATCTCCTGGCAGCTGACCACATCGAAGTCCTCGCCCACCAGGGACTCGATCAGGTGCCATGACAGCTCCGCGTGGCCGCGCAGCGGTGCCAGCGTGGGAATGCCCCAGCCTTCGTCGGCGTTGCAGTAGCGCTCGGCCGCGCCCACGGCGAAGGTGGGCATCTTGTCGAGGAAGAAGTTCAGGCCGTGGTCGTTGTAGAACACCACCACCACGTCGGGGCGCTGGGCGGCCAGCCATTCGCGGATGGGCGGGAAGCCGTCGAAGAAGGGCTTCCAGTACGGCTCGTTCTGCAGGCCCTTGTGGATGGCGTTGCCGATGGCGGGAATGTGCGAGGTGCCGAGGCCGCCGATGAGATGTGCCATGGTGGGTGTCTCCTGTACTGTGTCTTGCGTGTGGTCTGCGGCGGGGCTCAGGCGTGCGAGCGCAGCAAGGCCTGGAACTCGGCCTTGGTCATGCCGGTCTGCTGGGCGCCTATGTCCTGCATGTCCAGGTGGAAGATGCCGGCCAGCTTGGCCAGGTAGTAGGCGTTGCCGCCGGCCGCGATCATCTGCAGCACGTTGCGCGCGCGCACGGCCTCGGCCTGCTCCTGGTTCAGCCCGTAGCTGCGCATATAGGCCTCTTCGTCGGCCAGGAAGGCCTGGCGGTTGGCCAGCTCGTTGAAGGAAAAGCACATGCTGTTGAGCGCATAGCCCTTGCGGGCCTGCCTGCCGTCGAACAGGGTGGTGCCGGGAATCTGCGGCTGATCGGCCATGTTTTGTCTCCGGTATTTGCGTTGGATCAGCGGCAGTGTCCGGCCCGCGTTGCCAAAGATAAAGCGGCGGCCAATCATGGAATGCATGAGACAAATCGATGGATCGCAGCTCGATGGCAGGCTGCTGCAACTGCTGCTGGCCGTGCTGGAGACCGGCAGCGTCACGGCGGCGGCGCAGCGCCTGGGCGTGACGCAATCGGCCGTCAGCCATCTGCTGGACAAGCTGCGCGCCATCACGGGCGACCGATTGTTCGTGCGGCAGGGGCGGGGCATTGCGCCCACGGCCCATGCACTGGCGCTGCAGGGCCCTGCGCGCGAGCTGCTGCGGCAGATGCAGCAGTTCGGCCAGGGGCCCAGCTTTGACCCCGCGCACTGGCGTGCCGAGATCACCATTGCCGCCAACGACCTGCAGCGCGAGCTGCTGCTGCCCGCACTGGCCCGGCGCCTGCGCTCAGCCGCGCCCCGGACGGTGCTGCGCGTGATCGACAGCGGCGCGCCCGATGCCGAACTGCTGCGCTCGGACGCCTGCCTGCTGGCCATCAGCCCGCGCCCGCCCGATGCCACGGACATCGTGCAAAAGCGCCTGTTCAGCGATGAGTACGCCGTCTTCTATGACAGCGCCGTGCGACAGCCGCCGGCCAGCCTGGCCGACTATCTGCAGGCCGACCACGCCACCGTGGCCTATGCCGACCGCCAGGCGCTGGACCTGGACCTGCAACTGCAGGCGCGCGGGCTGGAGCGCCGCTTTGCCGTGCGCGTGCCGGGCTTTGCGGCGCTGGCCGCCTTTGTGCGCGGCACGCCGCTGCTGGCGACGGCGCCATCGCTGCTGGGCCGCACGGCCCTGTCATCGCTGGCCAGCGTTGCGGTGCCCATGGACTGCCCGCCGCTGCCCATGTTCATGATCTGGCACGCGCGCCACCAGGCCGATCCCGCCCATGCGTGGCTGCGCGGGCAGTTGCAGCAAGTGGTGGCGCAGGCGCTTGGCGGCGCCGGGCCGTCAATGCCTGCGAAGCAAGGCGCGGCGCAGCAGGCGCGCTGCGCGGTTGCGGATCTGGAAGGGGCTGTGGCTCACGGCCGGGCTCACGCGGGCGCGTGAGCAGGCGGCCAGGAAGTCGCGCAGCAGCACGCTGTCATCCAGCGTGCTGGTGTCGGGGTTGCGGAACTGGAATTCGGGGTGCCACTGCGTGGCCGCGATATAGCTCTTGAGCGTGCCGGGCTTGCGGAAGATGGCCTCGGGAATGCGGTCGGGCAGGCTCCAGGCTTCGACATCGAACTCTGGCGCCACGTCCTTGATGCCCTGGTGGTGGATGCTGTTGACGCGTGCGCGGTCCAGCGTGGGATACAGCGCCTCCAGCCGGCTGCCGGGCACGATGGCGATGTCGTGGTAGTGGCGGTCGTACTCGGTGGGATTGCGGTGCAGCTGCGAGCCGGGCACCTGGGTCTCGATGTCCTGGTACAGCGTTCCGCCGAAGGCCACGTTGATCAGCTGCAGACCGCGGCAGACGCCGAAGATGGGCTTGCCGGCCTGGGAAAACGCCTCGACCACGGCCAGGTCGTAGAGATCGCGCACGCGGTCGCCCAGCCATTCGGGGCGCATGGGTTCCTCGCCATAGCTGCCGGGCCAGACGTCGGCGCCGCCATGCATGACCACGCCATCCAGCCACTCGGCATAGTGCTCCAGCGTCACATCGCCGCGCGCGGTCTCGCCTGTGGGGCAGGGCACCATCACCACCATGGCGCCGGCCGACATGATCCAGTGCGCTATCGATTGCTCCACGTACTGCAGCGTCTTGCCCGTGAAAAGCGGACGCTGCGGGTCCGCATGGGAGAAACAGGCCGAAAGGCCGATCTTGAGGCGGCGTGAGGCAAGTGGGCTCATGGGGTGGGGGGCAAGGGGAAAGTCCTGATGGTCACGTTGTAAGCCCAATCGTGCCTGCGACCTGTAGGAAGGGGTTGAACGCCCGCGACCGGCGCAGGGCCATCACCGCAAATAGGTGTAGGTGAATGCAAGAGTTGTCTTGAGGCATCTCAAGCTTCTTCAGCGCGCTGAACCCGGCGTCGCCCCTCTGGGTGTAGCCTGTAGGCAGGGTGGGGACTGCGGATGCTGCAGTGCGAAAAACCTGACGACGCAGGGTGCGACTTGCTGTGCAGGCAGCCCGCATGGCGTTACGATGGTTTCGCCAGTTCATCAATGGCCCCGACAACCCCGCCGCGCCGGTGGTGCGGCTTTTGGCGACTAGGAGGATATGCATGCAAGTTCAGGTTCATGCCGACGATTCGATCCAGGGTGGCGAGTCCTTGGCGCAATGGGCGCAGGAAGAAATCAACGCCAAGCTGGCGAGATTGAAGGACTATGTGGTGCGCGTGGAGGTGTTCCTCACGGGTGTCGATGCGCTCAAGACCTCGGGGGCTCCCGGCAAGCGCTGCGTTCTGGAGACCCGGGCCAATGGACGCCCGCCGATCGCCGTGAACGCCGAGGCCGAGAAGGTCAAGGACGCCTTCAACGCCGCCATCGATAAGCTGAAGCGGGCGGTGGAAACCGATCTGGGCAAGCTCAAGGACAAGCATGGCCGCGAGAGCGTGCGCGGCGTGGAAGATGGCACCGAGGTGGATGCGGCCAGCCCGGCCTGACCCTCGAAACTCCCGCAACATCAACGGCAAGGCGCCCCTTTCGGGGCGCCTTTTTGCTGGGGCGGCGATCGCCGCGAAGGCTGCGGTACGGCGCGTTTCAGCGCGAGGCGCGCAGCACCACGCCGTCCAGCGAAGGCGCATGCAGCGGCGCCAGGGGCGAAGCCAGCGGCGGTCCGAAGCGGCGCGCCGCAGTGGCGGGCTGCCGGGTCTCGGCCTCCCACTGCGCGCGGGCCTCGGCGATTTCCTCTCCCGTGCGCGCCACGAAGTTCCACCACAGCAAGATGGCTTCATCCATGGGCTCGCCGCCGATGACCAGCAGGCGGCTGCCGGGCGCCGCTTCGATGGCGACCGAGGGCGTGCCCAGGGGCAGGTAGAGCAATTCCTCCACCGGCAGCGGCTGGCCGTTCACGCGCACGTCGCCTTCCAGGCTGAGCACGGCATGCTCGAAATCGGCGCGCAGCGGCAACGTGGCGACGGCATTGGCGCTGCGTGCGCTGTCCGCATGCAGGTCCACGCTCATCAGGGGCGTGTGCACCTCGGCGGGCGACGTCAGGCCCAGCGCCTCGCCGGCCAGCACCGTGGCCGTCAAGTCCCCCACCGTGGTCCTGGGCAGCTCGGGGTAGTGCTGGAAGCGAGGCGGACCGTTGCGGTGCGATTCGGGCAGCGCAATCCACAGCTGGGCGGCGTGGATGTGCGAGGGCGTCTGGCTTTCCTCGGAATGGGCGATGCCGTGGCCTGCCGTCATCAGATTGACCTGTCCGGGCCGGATGATCTGGGTGTTGCCCAGGCTGTCGCGGTGCAGCACTTCGCCGCGGATCATCCAGGTGAAGGTCTGCAGGCCGATATGGGGATGCGGGCCGACCTGCATGCCGGGCGGCGCGGGATCGGCGGGGCCGGCGTGGTCGAGAAAGCACCAGGCACCGACCTTGCGCAGGGCGCGCTGCGGAATGGCGCGCTGGATGGGAATGCCGCCCACGTCGGCGGTGCGGGTGGGAAGGTGCTGGGGCTGGGAGTTGGGTGGGGACGTGTCGGACATGGGCGGATCGGCCTGGTTCGTGGGGGAGGCCACCAGTGTCGTGCAGCTCGGCGCAGCAGGCAAACCAGGATCGCAGATATTGGGCCTGTTCGCTGACAGCGCATTCTCAGGAACATTGTTTACATTCGAGGAACGGCCCGGCGCCCGTCCTTTTGGCGGGCGCCGGCCTCACTCTTACAGGAGAAAACGCCATGAATACATCCGTACAGACGCACGCCGAAGCCGCTGAAGAGGCGGTCCAGAGCGCCGTGGAAGTCCAGCGATTCCCCGAGAAATTCGAAGCCACGGTCACCGGCAATGTGCAGCACCGGGTAGGCGATGGCCAATTGGAAGACATTCCGCGTGGCACCCGTGTGCAGGTGGCCACGGCCATCGGAAGCTATGTGCTGTCCTGGACCCAGGAGGATCAGCCGATCACCGTGTCGCTGGCCAAGCGGGAGTTCGAACTCTATGTCGATACGGGGGAGATCGAGGTCAGCGAAGCCTGACGCCGGCCATGTCCCCGTCCACTCCGAAGGCCCTGCGGCATACCTGCCGCAGGGCCTTTTGCATGGTGGCCAGTCCTTCGCTCAGGCGGGCAGCTGCAGCGCGGTCTGGATGTGCACTTCGCCGGCCAGCAGCTTGTGCACGGGGCAGGCCTCGGCCACCTGCAGCAGGCGCTGGCGCTGTTCGTCGTCCAGGTCGCCTTGCAGGGTGATCTGGCGTTCGATCAGGTTGCCGCTGGCCGGCGTGCCTTCGGGGTTCAGGCGCAATTGCACATCCACCTGCTCCAGCTTCCACTGCTTGCGCGCCGCATACATCTGCAGCGTGACCGTGGTGCAGGCGCCCAGGGCCGACAGCAGCAGCTGCAGGGGGTTGGGCGCCGTGTCGCCGCCGCCCTTGTCCGCGGGCTCGTCCACATGCCAGCTGTGGCCTTGGGGGTCGCCAAGCGTGACGCGATAGGGGGTGTCCGTGCTGGTGGCATGGGCGCTGTGGATCATGGAAGGTCCTTTGTCCTGGGGGTGTCGCAAGAGGGGTGGGGGAGCCAACGGACGACTCTACGCCTGCTTCGCGTCCGCTGCCTGGGGCCGATGCTTCATGCGCAGCGGAATTTTGAGGTAGTGCACGCCGTTGGCCTCGGCCTCGGGCCAATGGCCTGCGTGCATGTTGACCTGGATGGCGGGCAGCAGCAGGGCGGGCGCCGACAGCGTGGCGTCGCGCCGGTTGCGCATGGCCACGAAGCTGGCCTCGTCCACGCCCGCGTGCACATGCACGTTGCCGGCACGTTGGTCGGCCACGGTGGTTTCCCAGGCGTGGCGGTCGCGGCCCGGCGCCTTGTAGTCATGGCACATGAACAGGCGTGTTGCGGGCGGCAGGGCCAGCAGGCGCTGGATGGAGCGGAACAGCGTGCGCGCATCGCCGCCCGGAAAGTCGGCGCGCGCCGTGCCGTAGTCGGGCATGAACAGCGTATCGCCCACGAAGACCGCATCCTCGATGCGGTAGGACACGCAGGCGGGCGTATGGCCGGGCGTGTGCAGCACCTCGATGCGCAGCCCGCCCAGGGGCAGGCTGTCGCCGTCTGCCAGCAGTCGGTCGAAAGGCGGCTCCCCGGCGGGCGCGGGCAGGTTGAAGACGGGGCGGAAGATGCGCTGCACCTCGCGGATGTGCTCGCCCACGGCGATCGGGGCGCCTGTGCGCTCGCGCAGGTACGGGGCCGCGCTGAGGTGGTCGGCATGCGCATGGGTTTCCAGGATCCAGCGCAGGCGCAGGCCCTGGGCCTGCGCGGCGGCCAGCACGGCATCGGCCGAGCCGGTGTGGGCCTGGCCGCTGGCATGGTCGTAGTCGAGCACGGGGTCGATGGCGGCGGCCTCGCCCGTGTTCGCATCCCAGACCAGGTAGGTCACGGTATGGGTGGCTTCGTCGAAGAATGGCGCGATGCGCAGCGGCGAGGTCATGAAAGCACTCCTTTGTCGATGGCTCCAGTGCAGCCTGCCGGCAAGTATATTAGAATTTGCTAAATTAGATTTTTCTTAATCATGAACCAACCCATCCTCTCCTCCGAACAGGCTTTCCTGCAGCAGGGTGCGGCGCGCGCCGCCGCCCTGCTGCGCGCCGTGGGCAACGAGAGGCGCCTGCTGGTGCTGTGCCTGCTGATCGAGCATGGCGAGCTGTCGGTGGGCGGGCTGCTGGAGCGCATCCCGCTGAGCCAGTCGGCCCTGTCCCAGCATCTGGCGCGCATGCGCGAGGAGGGCCTGGTCGCCTACCGCCGCGAGTCGCAGACCCTGTACTACCGCATCGCCGATCCCGATGCGCAAAAGCTGGTGGCGGCACTCAAGAGCATCTTCTGTCCCTGAAAACCCCCACCCCAGGAGTCGTCCCATGTCCCTTCCCCTCATCTCGGCCCAGGCCGCCCGCCAGTTGCAGGCGCAAGGCGCCTGGCTCATCGACATCCGCGCGCCCGACGAACATGCGCGCGAACGCATGGCAGGCGCCCGCAGCATGCCCATGGAGCGCCTGGGCGCCCAGGCCTGGGGCGATGCGCCGGCCGCCGTGGTCTTTCACTGCCGTTCCGGCAACCGCACGCGGCTCAACGCCCAGGCCCTGGCGGCTGCCTTGCCGCCCGGCTGTGCCGGCCATGTGCTCGACGGCGGCCTGGACGCCTGGAAGGCCGAAGGCCTGCCCGTGCTGCACGACAGCCGCCAGCCGCTGGAGCTGCAGCGCCAGGTGCAACTGGGTGCGGGCGGGCTGGCACTGCTGGGCGCCGTGCTCGGTGCCACGGTTTCACCGTGGTGGCACCTGCTTTCGGCCTTCGTGGGCTGCGGTCTGATCGTGGCTGGTGCCACCGGCTTTTGCGGACTGGCGCGCATGCTGATGAAGGCGCCCTGGAATCGGCGCGCCCTGGGGCAGTGACGGTGTCTGCGCTGAAGTCCACCTGACGCCGGCCGGCTGCCCCCCCTCCTTCCCCTGTTCCGGGGACTGTGGAGAACCCCGGACGGCAGTACGATAGCTGCATGACATCTGTTTATGCCCAACGCCGCGCACGCTTGGCCGCCCAGTTGGGCGCCGGCGGCATCGCCATCATTCCCACCGCTCCCGAGCGCCAGCGCAACCGGGACACCGGCTATCTGTACCGCCACGACAGCTATTTCTATTACCTGACCGGCTTTGCCGAGCCCAATGCCTGCCTGGTACTGGCCGCCGATGGCACCAGCGTGCTGTTTTGCCAGCCCAAGGACCTGGAGCGCGAAATCTGGGACGGCATCCGCCTGGGCCCCGAGGCTGCCGTGGCCACGCTGGGCGTGAGCCAGGCGTTCTCCAGCGCCGAGATCGATACGCGCCTGCCCCGCCTGCTGGAGAACCGGGGCCGCCTCTGGTATCCGTTCGCCACGCATGAAGGGCTGGCCGTGCGCGTGGAAGGCTGGCTGGGCCAGGTGCGCGCACGGGTGCGCTTTGGCGCGCTGTGCCCGTCCGAGCAGGGCGACCTGTGCACGCTGCTGGACGAGATGCGCCTGGTCAAGGACGCCCACGAGCAGGACATCATGCGCCGCGCCGCCGCCATCAGCGCCCAGGCCCATATCCGCGCCATGCAGCGCTCGGCGCGCATGCTGCGCGCAGGCCAGGAAGTGCGTGAATACCACCTGGATGCCGAGCTGCTGCATGAATTCCGCCAGCAGGGCTCGCAGTACGTGGCCTACGGCTCCATCGTGGCCGCCGGCGCCAATGCCTGCGTGCTGCACTACCAGGCCGACAAGGCCCCCGTGCGCGCGGGCGAACTGGTGCTGATCGACGCCGGCTGCGAGCTCGACGGCTACGCCAGCGACATCACGCGCACCTTCCCCGCCGATGGCCGCTTCACCGGCCCGCAGCGCGCGCTCTACGAGCTGGTGCTGGAAAGCCAGAAGGCTGCCGTAGCGGCCACGCGGGCCGGCGCGCGCTTCAACGATCCGCACGACGCCACCGTGGCCGTGCTGGCGCAGGGCATGCTGGATCTGGGCCTGCTGGACAAAAAGGTCTATGGCAATGCCCAGGACGTGATCGAGCAGCGCGCCTTCTTCCAGTTCTACATGCACCGCACCGGCCACTGGCTGGGCATGGACGTGCATGACTGCGGCAGCTATGTGGAGCCTTCGGAGCTGGGCCAGTCGCACGAGCGCAAGGACCCGCTGTCGGGCGAGACCATCACCAACCGCCCCAGCCGCATCCTGCGTCCGGGAATGTGCACCACCATCGAGCCGGGCATCTACGTGCGCCCTGCGGCCGGCGTGCCCGAGCAGTTCCACAACATCGGCATCCGCATCGAGGACGATGCCATCGTCACCGAGACCGGCTGCGAGCTGATCACGCGCGGCGTGCCCGTGGAGCCCGACGAGATAGAAGCCTTGATGCGTGACTGACAACGCCAGCCTGCCCACCACCGGCCCCGTGTCCACTCTCATGCCCGCCCCATCGGCCTATGCCGCACCCGCACTGCCCCGGCTGAGCTGGCGCATCTTCACGGTGCTCTGGCTGCTGGGGCTGCCCGGCGTGGCGGCCATGGCCTGGTTCGTGCTGCCCGACTGGATGCGCATGCTGGGCCTGCCCGTGGAGCCGCTGGTCACGCCGCTCACCGGCATCGGTGTGATGGCCGCGCTGCTGGCCCTGCCCGTGGGCGTGGGCGTGTGGCTGGGGCCGCGGCTGGGCCTGTCCGCACCGCTGCTGACCACCTGGGTGGCCGGGCGTTCGCCCCAGCGCGCCGTGCGCTACCTCACGCTGCCGGGGCTGGCCGGGGGCGTGGTGGGCGCGGCCTGGCTGGTGACCCTGGCCCTGGCCTGGCCCGACGACCTGACCCTGATCGACCCCGTCTACGCCATGCCGCTGGGCGCCAAGATGCTGTACGCGGGCATCACGGCCGAGCTGGTGATGCGGCTGGGCGGCATGACGCTGGTGATGTGGCTGCTGTGGCGGCTGAGCGGGCGCACAGACCGCCGCCCGGGATGGACGCTGGGCTGGTGGTCCGTCATGCTGTCGGCCCTGCTGTGGGGCATGCTGCAGCTGGCCCTGGCCTGGAGCACCTGGGGCGGCCTGTCGGACGCGCTGGTGCTGCAGTTGCTGCTGTTCGAGGTCGTCCACGGCGCCGTGGGCGGCTTCCTGTTCTGGCGCTATGGCCTGGAGGCGGCCATGGTGGCCCATGCCATCACCTACCTGCTCTCGCACGGGCTGGTGTGAGGCCTGGCGTCTGCGCAATGACACCGCCAGGATGAAGCGTCACAGAAGCCTCAGCGAGCCGAACAGGCCCTCGGTTTCGTCCTCGGGGCCGGCGGCGAAGTAGAGCGCGTCGCTGTCGCCCAGGGCCACGCCGTTGCCGAACTGCAGGGCCCACAGGCCGGGGATGGCCACGGGGCGGTGCTGCGCGTCGCGCAGATCGTCCACATAGCGGCCCGTGGACAGGTCGAAGGCACAGATGCGGCCTGCTCCCCCGAAGTTGCCGACCAGCAGGTGCCCCGCCAGTGCGCCGAAGCCGTCAGGAGCGATGGCCACGCCCCAGGGCGCATTCAGGCGTCCATCGTCCTCATAGATGCGCAGCAGGCGGCCGTCGAGGTCGAACTCGGCCAGCCTGCCGCGCGCAGGCCGGTTGCCGCTGGCCGCTTCTGCGGCTGCGTCCAGAGCATCCTCCTCGCCGGCATGGAACGCCAGGGGATCGTCCGGGTCGGGCTGGCTGATCGCATAGAGCACGAACACGCGGTCGCGGCGGCCGTCGTTGACGACCTGGATGTTGAAGGGCACTGGATCACCGGGCCGGGCCTCGCCTGCCGCGCCTGATGCGAACGGGTTGGCGAAGCCCTGGGTGGGCACCAGTTGCCACTGCGCGTCCAGCGTGCGGATCTGGGGCCGGGCGCCGAAGTCGGCCATCCACACGCGGTCCCAGCGGCCCGTGTGGATGGCGGCCCCGAAGAAAGCCATGCCCTGGTCGGCGCCATTGAACATTTCCACCGCAGGGCCATCCACCCGGACGATGGCGCCCGTCTGCGCATCGCGCTCCGTCCAGGCGCTGACGCTGCCGCTGTCGGTCACGAAGACGAAGCGGGCCGAGCCCTCGAGCAGGCGTCCGGCGGCAGGCTGCTGCCGGACCCGCAGCAGCTGCGAGTCCAGGGGCGCACCGTTGTAGACCACGCCGGTGACTTTGCCGGCACTGTCATCGCCGGTCAGGGCATCGGAGCGCGGAACGGCCACTTCGCGCAGGCCGTCCTGGTGCAGGGCGCGCATCCCGGGATCGGCCGAGCGAGCCACGTCACCGATGAACTGCCAGGACGTGCCCCCGCCGCCAATCCAGAAATGGCCTCCCGCGCCGGCCGGGCGGATGGCGATGCCCCAGCCGTTGACGAAGCCGGGCTGCGTGAAGCGCGCGCCGTAGCGCGCATGGCTGGCGAGCAGGGGAGTCTGGACATAGCGGTTGGCGGCAACATCGCCACCCGCGCCGCAGGCGGTCAGCGCCGGGGAGGCCAGGGTGGTCAGAACAAAGCGTCTGCGGTCAAGCATGGTGGATTTCCTGGTGGCATGGCAAAGCTGTGGATGGACTGGCTGAGCATGCGAAACCAAGGGGAACCGTATGTTCTGGCTGCGGCCTGCGGGCCGGGTGGACCACAGGAATATGAAGGCGATGCTAGGAAGCAGGGGCGGGCCGCGTCAATGTAGACCAGTCTGATTCTGTGGTGTCCTGCGGCGCGGTGAGCATTGCGAACGCGGCGGGCAAAACTGCTTTCACAGGAGACCGGCATGGCACAGCGCCTTTGCCGGGAATGCTGCCGTGCAGCATCAAAAGCAATAGCGGCAAAGGCAGTGCACCGCAGTGTTCGGCGATGGCAACGGCATCCGGCCGCCCCCTTGCGCAGGCTCGGGACGCGGGGTCTTCAGGCCCGCACCGCATGCCGGAATGTTGCCTTCATGTAACCGCATTCGTGTGAGAATTGAAACCCGATTACAAACCCTGAGCGAGAGACATTCCATGCAAGTGAGCCGTGCCACCAAGATCGTCGCCACCCTGGGCCCCGCTTCCAGCGACCCGCAACTGCTGGAACAGATGGTGCGCGAAGGCGTCAACGTGGTGCGCCTGAATTTCAGCCACGGCAAGGCGCAGGACCACATCGACCGCGCCACCATGGTGCGCGAGGCGGCCCAGCGCGCAGGCCGCGAGGTGGCCATCATGGCCGACCTGCAGGGCCCCAAGATCCGCGTCGGCAAGTTCGCCGAAGGCAAGGTCATGCTGGAGCCCGGCGCGCGCTTCGTGCTCGACGCGTCGCGCACCGAGCCCGGCGACATCAACGGCGTGGGCCTGGACTACAAGGAACTGCCGCGCGACGTGAAGCCCGGCGACGTGCTGCTGCTCAACGACGGCCTGATCGTGCTCACCGTGGACCATGTGCGTGGCGACGAGGTGCACACCACCGTCAAGCTCGGCGGCGAACTGTCCAACAACAAGGGCATCAACAAGCAGGGCGGCGGCCTGACGGCCCCGGCGCTGACGGCCAAGGACATGGAGGACATCAAGACCGCCATGAGCTTCCAGGCCGACTACGTGGCCGTGAGCTTTCCCAAGAACGCCACCGACATGGAGATGGCGCGCCAGCTGTGCAACGTGGCTGCGGCCCAGTACGGCCACAAGCCCGGCCTGATTGCCAAGATCGAGCGCGCCGAGGCCATTCCGCGCCTGGAAGAGATCCTGCATGTCTCCGACGGCATCATGGTGGCGCGCGGCGACCTGGCCGTGGAAGTGGGCAACGCGGCCGTGCCCGCGCTGCAAAAGAAGATGATCCGCATGGCGCGCGACATGGACAAGTTCGTGATCACCGCCACGCAGATGATGGAAAGCATGATCACCAACCCCGTGCCCACGCGCGCCGAGGTCAGCGACGTGGCCAACGCCGTGCTGGACGGCACGGACGCCGTCATGCTCAGCGCCGAGACCGCCGCCGGCAGGTACCCGCTGGAGACCGTGCAGGAAATGGCCAAGATCTGCGCCGCCGCGGAAGCGGCCGAAGACCCGGACAGCGATGCCGAGTTCACCGGCCGCCAGTTCTCGCGCATCGACCAGTCGATCGCCATCGGCGCGCTGTTCACGGCCCACCACCTGGGCGCCAAGGCCATCGTCGCCATGACGGACAGCGGCTCCACCGCGCTGTGGATGAGCCGCCACCGCATCCACATCCCCATCTACGCGCTCACGCCCAAGATCTCCACGCAGCGCAAGATGGCCATGTACCGCAACGTGCGCCCCCTGCTCATGGACACCAGCGCCGACCGCGACACCGCGCTGGACCAGGCCGAAGGCCATCTGCGCGCGCGCAACATCGTGCAAAGCGGCGATGTTTACGCCATCACCTGCGGCGAGCCCATGGGCCAGCCCGGTGGCACGAACATGCTGAAGATATGTCGTGTGAACTAACCCCCTGAGGCGCTTCGCGCCTTCCCCCTCTCGCTACGCGGGGGGGACGACACCCTCGCGGCGGGGCGGCCCTTGCTCGGTGTCCCTCGTTCTGGGGGGCGCCAGTTTTATGTGCCGTGCGCTATGCCTTCGCCATGGTCTATCGGGGCCTGCCTGAGTGGGTTCGTGCGTTGTAGGGCAGCAGGTTGGGCATGACGGCAAGGCGGCGCCACAGCGCAGCATGCCAGACCAGGGTGGCGCTGCAGATGCCCACGATGGCACCGCCGACCACATCGGACGGGAAGTGCACGCCCAGGTGCACGCGGCTCCAGCCCATGCCCAGGGCCAGCGACCAGGCGGACACCATGACCCAGCGGCGGTGGCGCGTGCAGCCCAGGGTCAGCGCCTGGGCCAGGGCAAAGGCGCCCGTGGCGTGCATGCTCGGAAAACTGGACCGCAGCGCGTGTTCCACCCATTGCACGCCCATGCCCAGCTGGGCAGGACGCGGCGCCGGGAAGCCCCAGCGGACCAGCCGTGCCACGGCCCAGGCGGCCAGCATGGACAGCAGGGCCAGCACCAGGGTGCGGCGCAGGGCGGGCGAGCCGCGCAGCAGCCCGGCCATCACGGGAAGGGCGCACAGCGAGGGAAGCCAGGAGGAGATGGCGCGCGCCGCCTCGATCGAGATGGCGGGCGTTTGCGCGTTGGCGTTCAGCAGCGTGAACAGGGCGGGGTCCAGGGGCAGCATGGCAACGCTTGATCAGGGAGTGGAAGGCGGAAGGCTGGCGGCGGGCCACAGGGAGTCAGGCGCGCTGTCCCGGGTGCGCAGCGCACGCGTGACCGCCAGGTCGAAGAGCCAGCCCGCCGTCCAGCACAGCCAGCCGGTCCACAGCGTGTGGCTCATGAAATGGGCGCCGCGCATCTGCTGGGCCAGGCCCATTGACAGGCCTGCGGCCAGCGAGACGGCCAGCCAGATCCAGGCTGCGCGGGGTGCATGGCGGCGCAGCGCGAAATAGCCGGCCAGAAAGGCGAAGCCTGCAGAGGCGTGTCCTGCGGGAAAGCAGCGGCCCGGCCCGCCGTCGGCCAGGCCCAGCGACCAGTGCGAGACGTGGCGCGCCACGCCGCCGAACTCGGCCAGGTCCCAGGGGCAGCTGGTCGCGCTGGTGTACTTGAGCAGCGAGATCAGGGCCAGCGACAGCAAGATGCCCGCCACCAGCTGCACGCGCCGCCCGTGAGGCAGCAGGCGCAGCGGGCCGATGGGCCGCCAGACGCACAGCGTCAGGCCCAGCACCACCAGCCAGGCCAGGCGGCGTGCGCCTTCGTGGGCGATGTTCACGAAGAACCAGTCCGAACGCAGCGCAAAGCCATCGGCGTCGCCAAACCAGCGGGCCATGGCCAGGTCCAGGGCGCTGGCATCCCAGGCCAGGACCACGGCCAGCGCCGCCAGGGTCCACAGCAGGGTGCTTTTGAAGGAGGGGCCCTGCGCAGGGGCGGCGGAAAAATCTCGGGGTTCAGGTGTCGGCATGGCCGGCAGCATGAGAAGCGCGGCTTAAACCCGTCTTAACGCATGCCCCGGCGTGCGGCCATCGTCTGGCGCCGCAGCCGGCAGCGGCCATTGCACAATGCGCGCATGCGAATACTGGTCGTCGAAGACAACGCGGGCATTGCCGCAGGCCTGCAGGCCAATCTGCAACAGCGCCGCTATGCGGTCGACGTCTGCTCCACCGTGGCCGATGCCTGGCATGCGCTGGAGATGGAGCGCTTCGACGCCGTGCTGCTGGACCTGGGCCTGCCCGATGGCGATGGCAGCGAGATCCTGCGCCGCCTGCGGAGCCCGCGCCGCCCGGGTGGCGACAGCCACGCCCTGCCGGACCCCAACACGCCCGTGCTCATCCTCACCGCGCGCGACCAGGTGCGCGAGCGCATCGCCGGGCTGGACCTGGGTGCCGATGACTACCTGGTCAAGCCCTTCGACATCGACGAGCTGGAGGCGCGGCTGCGCGCCATGCTGCGCCGCGCAGGCGGGCAGGCGGCACCCGTGATCCGCCATGGCGAGCTGGAGGTCGACCCGGCCGCGCGCACCGTGCGCCGCGACGGAAAGCTGGTGGAAATGTCGCCGCGCGAGTTCTCCGTGCTCTGGGTGCTGCTGCAGGCGCGCGGGCGCGTGCTCTCGCGCCAGCAGATCGAAGAGCACCTCTACAGCTGGGGCACGGCCGTGGAAAGCAATGCCGTCGAGGTCCATATCCACCACCTGCGCAAGAAGCTGGGCAATGCCAGCATCGTCACCATGCGCGGCGTGGGCTACTTTCTTCCTGCGGAGAACCCATGAGCACCGCGCAGCAGCGCCGCCCCTCGCTGATCTGGCATCTGATGGCCTGGATGCTGGGCGCGCTGGTCGTGGTCTGGGCCAGCTTCGTGGCACTGGGCTACCAGACCGGCGTGCACGAGGCAGACGAGCTGACCGACGGCCACCTGGCCGGCGTCGCTGCGCTGGTGCTCAACCTGGAAGTCGCAGGCGCCGTAGGCCAGGGAGCAGCCACGCCCGTGCATGAGCCCCCCGGCCTCATGGCCCACGACTACCAGCAGTCGCTGAGCGTGGCCCTGTGGGATGGCGCGGGGCGGCTGATCTCGCGCACGGGCGATGCGCCCGAGCCCGCCTTCGACACCGAGCAGGGCTTTGCCACCCTGCGCCTGGGTCCCGAGCATCGGGCCTGGCGCAGCTTCACCCAATGGAGCCGCGACCATGCACGCAAGGTCAGCGTGATGATCGAGTTGCAGGAGCGCGACGAACTGGCCGACGACATCGCGGGCCAGATGATCGAGCCGGGCCTGTGGCTTTTGCCTGTGGTCGCGCTGGCGCTGGGGCTGGCCATTCGACGCGGCATGCGGCCGCTCAACGAACTTTCGCGCGAGGTCGAGCGCCTGGACCTGGCCCAGGCCGAGCGCGTCTCGCACCGCCACGCGCTGCGGGAATTCATGCCCGTGGTGAACTCCATCAACACCTTGCTGGACCGCCAGCAGGAGGCGCTGGAGCGAGAGCGCAGCCTGGCCAACGAAGTGGCCCATGAACTGCGCACGCCGCTGGCCTCCATCGCCTTGCAGGCGCGTGCCCTGGGCGATGCGCCGGCCGGCGCCATGGATGCCCCGGCCCAGCGCGCCGCGCTGGCGCGTATAGGCCAGGACGCGCTGCACGCCGGCCATGTGCTCAGCCAGCTGCTGGCACTGGCGCGCGCAGGACGCGCCATGCTGGCCGACCCGCCCGTGCCCGTGGACCTGGCCGCGCTGGCCCGTCAGGTGGTGGCCGCCCATGCGCAGGCGGCCTGGCAGCGCGGCTGCAGCCTGTCCGTGCAGGCGCCTGAGGCACTGGGCGTGATGGGCAATGCCGTGCTGCTGGAGCTGGCGCTGCGCAACCTGGTGGAAAACGCCCTCAAGCACACACCGCACGGCACGCAGATCGAGGTGCAGGCCGGGCAGGGGCCGGATGGCGAGGTCTGGCTGCAGGTCTGCGATGACGGCCGCCGTAGCGACGGCCGCCGTGACGGCGCAGAGCGCGCGGCAGCGCCCGTGGACAGCTTGCACCTGGGCCACGAGATCGTGGCGCGCGTGCTGCGCGCCCACCAGGGAAGCTTTGGCGAGGCCGCGCCGCCCGAAGGCTTCACGACCTGCTACCGCATGGGAATGCCCGGGACAGGGTTGGCGGCAGCTGGTTAAAATCGCCAGTTACCAAGCGGTTACTGCCGCGATCCCCCGGCCGTGGCCCCGCAGTGCACCCATGACGCAGCGGCGGCCGCCATGCGGCAGGGGCATCCCCCTCTCAACAACTTGATACGGACCCTACACATGCCTCTCGTTTCGATGCGCGAACTGCTGGACCACGCTGCCGAAAACGGCTACGGTCTTCCCGCCTTCAACGTCAACAACCTGGAGCAGGTGCAAGCCGTGATGTCGGCCGCCGACGAAGTGGGCGCGCCCGTCATCCTGCAGGCCAGCGCAGGCGCCCGCAAGTACGCCGGCGAGCCCTTCATCAAGCACCTGATCCAGGCCGCCGCCGAGCAGTATCCCCACATCCCCCTGGTCATGCACCAGGACCACGGCACCTCGCCCGCCATCTGCCAGGGCGCGCTGAACCTGGGCTTCGGCTCGGTGATGATGGACGGCTCGCTGATGGAAGACGGCAAGACGCCTTCCTCCTTCGAATACAACGTGGACGTGACCCGCAAGGTCGTGGAAATGGCCCACAAGCTGGGCGCCACCGTCGAAGGTGAACTCGGCTGCCTGGGCTCGCTGGAAACCGGCATGGCCGGCGAGGAAGACGGCGTGGGTGCCGAAGGCGTGCTCGACCACTCGGCCCTGCTGACCGACCCCGAGGAAGCGGCCCAGTTCGTCAAGGCCACGCAGCTGGACGCGCTGGCCATTGCCATCGGCACCAGCCACGGCGCCTACAAGTTCACGCGCAAGCCCACGGGCGACATCCTGTCCATCCAGCGCGTCAAGGAAATCCACGCGCGCCTGCCCAACACCCACCTGGTCATGCACGGCTCCTCCTCCGTGCCCCAGGAACTGCTGGAAATCATCCGCCAGTACGGCGGCGCCATGAAGGAAACCTACGGCGTGCCCGTCGAGGAAATCCAGGAAGCCATCAAGCACGGCGTGCGCAAGATCAACATCGACACCGACATCCGCCTGGCGATGACCGGCGCCGTGCGCAAGTTCCTGGCCGAGAACCCCGAGAAGTTCGATGCCCGCGAATGGCTCAAGCCTGCCCGCGAAGCCGCCAAGCAGATCTGCAAGGCCCGCTACATCGAGTTCGGCTGCGAAGGCCAGGGTGCCAAGATCAAGGGCTACACGCTGGAGCAGATGGCCGCCAAGTACGCTGCCGGTTCGCTGCAGCAGGTCGTGAACTGATCGGTTCCTTCCCCTTCAAAAAAAGCCCGCCGGTCCGCCCGGCGGGCTTTTTTGTTGTCAGCGCGGCGCGGGGGCCGCAGCCTGGGACCGCTGGGGCACGGCCATGGCCATCTCGTCATCGGGCACCACGGGCTGGGGGTGGCTGGCGTTCCAGCCCGACACCAGCAGGCTGGTGCCCGACAGCACCAGCAGCAGGCAGACCATCCATTCGACCAGCCGCTTGGGCAGGGCGGGCGGATGGCGCATGTGCAGCCAGGTCACCACCGTCACCACGGGAAAGGCCAGGGCCGCCGCCAGCAGCACGCTGGCGGTGATCTCGCCCTCCCAGGCCACCATCACCAGGCGCAGCAGCGCGCAGGTAAGGAACATGGCAAACAGGCACTGGCGCACCACCAGGCGGTCCAGCGGCTGGCGGTACAGGTGGTAGACCATGGGCGGGCCTGGCGTGGCAAACAGCCCGCCCAGCAGCCCCGAGGCCACACCGGCCACCCACAGCGACACCGGCCCCGACACCTGCGCGTTGACCTGCTTTTGCAGCAACAGCAACAGCGCGCAGGCCACGATGGCCAGGCCCAGCAGCATGCGCAGCCCGCTCAGCGCATTGCCGCTGAGCCACTGCAGCAGCAGCACGCCGCCGATCACGCCGATGACGCTGCTGATCAGCATGGGCTTGAGCAGGGACCACTGCGGCACCTGGCGGTGGGCGCGCAGGTAGGCCACGCCGTTGACCACGGACAGCAGGCAGGCCACGTTGGCCGCATCGCCAATGCCCATCAGGTGCGTGGCACCGGCCACGCCCACGAAGATCAGCCCGAAGGCAAAGCCCGTCAGGTTCTGGCAAAACGTGGCCAGGCCCACCAGGGCCAGGAACATCACATACTGGATCACACTCATCGAAACGCTTTCTGGCGCGCCGCTGCGCCGAACCGGCGACGCTAACACGGAGCGCCTTCGCCTGCCCGGGCGCCGAAGTCACCAGCGGGCGCCCCAGGCCAACGTGCCAGGCCGGCGTGTCAGTCCGACGTCTCAGGCGGCCGGCGTGTTGAGCCGCTGCAGCCGCTCGGGCGTGCCCACGTCGGTCCAGCGCCCGGCATACAGGCTGGCGCTCACCTGGCCGGCGGCCATCGCCCGGCGCAGCAGCGCCACCAGCGGCACGCGCCAACCGTCGGGGTTGCCGGGCGGGATGTCGCACCAGGGCGCGGCAAACAGCTCGGCGCGCAGCAGTGCGATCGTGCCGTAGGTCTGGCGCGGGCGGGCATCGCCCTCGGGCCAGTCGCAGGCCAGGCCCAGTTCGTCCACGCCGAAGTCGCCACGCCGATGGTGCTCGGGGTTGGGCACCAGCCACAGATGGGCCAGCCGTCCGCTGGCGGCAAATTCGCGGGCCGCCTCGAACGGGAAATCGAAGTCGGGCGCGTAGACATCGCCGGCCGCCAGCCAGAACACCGTGTCCAGAAGCGGCAGCGCGCGCGCAATGCCTCCTGCGGTCTCCAGCGCCTGCTCGGGCTCGGGAGAATAGGCCAGATGCAGCGGCTCGCCACCTGTGTCGGGCGCGAAGCGCGCCCCGAAGCGCGCGGGAATCTGCTCGCCCAGCCAGCCCGTGTTGACCACGGCGCGGCGCACGCCGGCCTGCGCAAGGGCCTGCAGGTGGTGCTGCAGCAGTGGCTGGCCCTGCACCTGCAGCAGCGGCTTGGGGCAGGTGTCGGTCAGCGGCCGCATGCGCTCGCCACGGCCTGCGGCCAGCAGCATGGCCGGTGGCTGCTCGGTGAGGAAAAGCGCCTTGGCGGCGGGGAACGGCTGGATGGGCGAGGCGGTCATGGAGCGCAACTGTAGACCATTGCCAGCGGCCATTGCCCCGCGCGCGGGAGCCGAAAACCCGCGTCCTTTAAAATAGCCGGCTTACTCTGATTACCCCCTCCTTCACGGAGCGCCCTGATGGCCAACACTCAACAAATGGCGAATGCGATCCGCGCACTCGCAATGGATGCCGTTCAACAAGCCAACTCCGGCCACCCCGGCGCCCCCATGGGCATGGCCGACATGGCCGTGGCACTGTGGAGCCGTCACCTCAAGCACAACCCCGTCAACCCGCAATGGGCTGACCGTGACCGCTTCATCCTGTCCAACGGCCACGGCTCCATGCTGATCTACGCGCTGCTGCACCTCACGGGCTACGCGCTGCCGATCGACGAGCTCAAGAACTTCCGCCAGCTGCACAGCAAGACGGCCGGCCACCCCGAAGTGGGCATCACCCCCGGCGTGGAAACCACCACCGGCCCGCTGGGCCAGGGCATCACCAATGCCGTGGGCTTCGCGCTGGCCGAAAAGCTGCTGGCCGCCGAGTTCAACCGCGCAGGCCACGCCATCGTCGACCACCACACCTACGTGTTCCTGGGTGACGGCTGCCTGATGGAAGGCATCAGCCACGAGGCCGCGGCCCTGGCCGGCGCCTGGAAGCTGGGCAAGCTGGTGGCGCTGTACGACGACAACGGCATCTCCATCGACGGCAAGGTCGCCCCCTGGTTCATCGACAACACGCCCGCCCGCTTCGAAGCCTATGGCTGGAACGTGGTGCGCGACGTGGACGGCCACAACGTGCAGGCCATCGATGCCGCCATCGCCGCCGCCAAGAAGAGCAGCGACAAGCCCACGCTGATCTGCTGCAAGACCAGCATCGGCAAGGGCTCGCCCAACCGCCAGGACACGGCCAAGGCCCACGGCGAGCCCCTGGGCGCCGAGGAAATCGCACTGACCCGCGCAGCCCTGGGCTGGGAGCACGGCCCCTTCGACATCCCCGCCAGCGTCTACGGCGACTGGGATGCCAAGGCCGCCGGCGCCAAGGCCGAAGCGGCCTGGAACAAGAAGTTCGCCGCCTATGCCAAGGCCTTCCCCGAACTGGCTGCCGAATTCAAGCGCCGCATGGCCGGTGACCTGCCCGCCAACTTCGGCGAGATCGCCGCGCAGATCGCCTCCGACGCGCATGACGCAGGCGCCACCGTGGCCAGCCGCAAGGCCAGCCAGCTGGCCCTGGAAGGCCTGACCGCAGCCCTGCCCGAACTGCTGGGCGGCTCGGCCGACCTGACCGGCTCCAACCTGACCAACACCAAGAGCACGCCTTCGCTGCGCGTGGACGACAAGGGTGCCGTGGTCCTGACCGAAGACGGCAAGATCGGCCGCCACATCAACTACGGTGTGCGCGAGTTCGGCATGGCCGCCATCATGAACGGCATCGCCCTGCATGGCGGCTACATCCCCTACGCAGGCACCTTCCTGACCTTCAGCGACTACAGCCGCAACGCCATCCGCATGGCCGCGCTGATGAAGCAGCGCGTGGTCCACGTCTTCACGCACGACTCCATCGGCCTGGGCGAAGACGGCCCCACCCACCAGTCCATCGAGCACGCCGCCTCGCTGCGCCTGATCCCTGGCCTGGATGTCTGGCGCCCTGCCGACACCACGGAAACCGCCGTCGCCTGGACCGTGGCCCTGAGCCAGAAGAACAAGCCCACGGCCCTGCTGCTGTCGCGCCAGAACCTGGCCTACGCAGCCAAGACCGAAGACGCGCTGGACGACATCGCCTGCGGCGCCTACGTGCTGTCCGAACCCAAGGCCGTCGGCCTGAACAAGAAGGCCCAGGCCGTCATCATCGCCACCGGCTCCGAAGTGCAGCTGGCCCTGGCCGCCCAGAAGCTGCTGGCCGAGCGCAAGGTCGCCGTGCGCGTGGTCTCCATGCCCAGCACGACCACTTTCGACAAGCAGGACGCCAAGTACAAGAGCCAGGTGCTGCCGGCCAACCTGCCGCGCATCGCCGTGGAAATGGGCGTGACCGACTTCTGGTGGAAGTACGGCTGCGCCGCCGTCGTCGGCATCGACACCTACGGCGAATCGGCCCCAGCGCCCGTGCTGTTCAAGCACTTCGGCTTCACGGCCGAGAACGTGGCCGACACCGTGCAGGCTGCGCTCAAGCGTTAAGTCGACAGCCCGCCTCTTCGTAACCAGTGCAATGCAGCCACCACGGACGAGCGAAATGGAAGACAGAAAAGCCATCAAGGTGATACGTCTCGTTTTGGTCGGCCTGGTGGCTGCATTTTTACTGTTCTGGGGTTTCGTTTGGTCTACTTTTGATGTGAGCGGTGCTGGTCGATATTCGATTGCTTTACGCGTTGGAGCGCCCGCACATCTTCGATCTGTTGAGCTTGTGGCGGAATGTAGAGATCCCAAGTATCGATGGAAAGGCCGTGATGGTGCGGGTGCCCCATTCAGCTCGGTGACTTATGGCAGCTTGGCGCCAGGCGTTGATATTTTAAAAGAATACGAATCAATATATAAGAATAAATCTTGCAAAAATAATTCTTCCATATCTAATTCAAATTCGTCAATTATATTGAATATGGATTGTGAGAATAGTGATTTTCTGACGGCTAGAGTATTTCTTTCGGGAGATGGTGTGTGCAAGGATGTTACTGTTGAATTCTTAGGTAACGAGTAAACACAGGGGGGAAGGGATGAGTAAGCGCGAAGATATATTGGATGGTTCGCTGGCCGCGAACAGCGTTTATGGGCTTGTCTATACCTGCAACTTTGGATGGCTCGATTTAGGGCATATGAATCCAAAATCCAAGAGAGCTCATACTGGCGCGGAGACTCTTTGGCGCGAAATCAATGCTGGTGGTCCCGATGTTAGACAGTGCCTTGGCTCACATCCGCAGCTTTGTACCCTCCCTTCAAGGGCGAATGCTTACCCATTAGTGACGTTTCCGGACAAGATTTCTACAGGTTTTAGAGTGGTGCACGTTCAAGAAATGTTTGCACTTGGCAATAGAATTTCTTCAGGAGTTAAGCGGGAATATATTGTTCGACACAATTTATCTGTGGCGGAGAAAAAATCGGTTGCATTAGCCATTTTCATGGAGGTGAGTTTGGAATTCGAGGCTCATCAAGAATTATTTCCGAAATTTGTCACTGATAGTGGGTTCAGTCAGGAAGATTTGGTCTCTAATTTGATTGGCTTTCATATAGGTGTCGGAACGGTGACATTGGCGGAAGTAATCGCAATGGCGAAGCCTGTTTCAAAGGAAACGGCCTTGGCTATATGGGACCGAAATGGCGCAGTGGGCAGTCATAAAAATAGAGGGTTCAAACCGATGTATAGCCCAGATACCTTTATGTTGTCAGACAAATCTTGTATTGATGAATGTCGTGGTATTGTTCCTCGTGCACCCGTTTTTTTCGAAAAAATAAAGCCTGCAAAAAAAGGTGAACTATTTATGAATAATATGCTGGGCGGTATTTGATTAGCAAGGTTCTTGAAACTTTTTTACTGAGGAAATTTCTATGGCAATCAAAATTGGTATCAACGGCTTCGGCCGCATCGGCCGCATGGTGTTCCGCGCTGCCGTGCAGAACTTCAGCGACATCGAAGTCGTGGGCATCAACGACCTGCTCGAGCCCGACTACCTGGCCTACATGCTCAAGTACGACAGCGTGCACGGCCGCTTCAAGGGTGAGGTCTCGGTGGAGGGCTCCAACCTGATCGTCAACGGCAAGACCATCCGCCTGACGCAGGAGCGCGACCCCGCCAACCTGAAGTGGAACGAAGTCGGCGCCGACATCGTGATCGAGGCCACCGGCCTGTTCCTGACCGACGAGACCGCACGCAAGCACCTGGCTGCCGGCGCCAAGAAGGTCATCATGTCCGCGCCTTCCAAGGACAGCACCCCGATGTTCGTCTTCGGCGTGAACTGCAAGACCTACGCCGGCCAGGACGTGATCTCCAACGCCTCCTGCACCACCAACTGCCTGGCTCCCGTGGCCAAGGTGCTCAACGACAAGTGGGGCATCAAGCGCGGCCTGATGACCACCGTGCACGCTGCCACCGCCACCCAAAAGACCGTGGACGGCCCCAGCAACAAGGACTGGCGCGGCGGCCGCGGCATCCTGGAAAACATCATTCCCTCCAGCACGGGCGCAGCCAAGGCCGTGGGCGTGGTGATTCCCGAGCTCAACAAGAAGCTGACCGGCATGTCCTTCCGCGTGCCCACCTCCGACGTGTCGGTGGTGGACCTGACGGTGGAGCTGAACAGCGAAGCCAGCTACGAAGAGATCTGCGCCGAAATGAAGGCCCAGTCGCAAGGCGCGCTCAAGGGCGTGCTGGGCTACACCGAAGACAAGGTCGTGGCCACGGACTTCCGCGGCGAGTCCTGCACCTCGGTGTTCGATGCCGAAGCCGGCATCGCCCTGGACAAGACCTTCGTGAAGGTCGTGTCCTGGTACGACAACGAGTGGGGCTACTCCAACAAGTGCCTGGAAATGGTGCGCGTGGTCGCCGCCAAGTAATCCTGGCGCGAACCCCTGCGGGGCCTGTCGAAGGGCCTCGCACCAGGCCGGCATCGGACGCGATGCCGGCCTTTTTCATGGCGGACAGTGTGCCCCGGCACTGCAAGCGTTGCTCGACAAAGCCGGCCCCGGCGGCGCTGCATCATGGCCGCATGACTACTTCATCCGCATTGCACGAGACCATTGGCTTTGACGACTTCCTCAAGGTGGAGCTGCGCGTGGGCCGCATCGTGGACGCCCAGGTGTTCAAGGAGGCACGCCGCCCCGCCTATGTGCTGCAGGTCGATTTCGGCCCCGAACTGGGCGTGCGCAAGTCCAGCGCCCAGATCACGGCGCTGTACCGGCCCGAGGAACTGATAGGCCGCCAGGTGGTGGCCGTGCTGAACTTTCCCAGTAAGCAGATCGGTCCCATGCGCTCGGAATGCCTGGTCACGGGATTCCACAACGAGAACGGCGAGGTCGCGCTGTGCGTGCCCGACCGCGAGGTGCCGCTGGGCACCAAGCTGCTGTGACGGCCTTGCGGACTATTCGATGCGCACGTCGGCCGCCTTGACGATGCGCCCGGACGCTTCCCAGTCGTCCTTGAGCAGGCGCTGGAATTCGGCGGCCGGCAGGGTGGCGGCTTCCACGCCCACGCGGGCCAGGCGCTCCTGGACCACGGGCTCGGCCAGCACCTTGCGCACGGCGGTGTTGATGCGCTCCACTTCGGCGGGCGGCGTGCCGGCCGGTGCCAGTAGGCCCAGCCAGGAGTCGAAGGCATAGCCGGGCACGCCGGACTCGGCCACCGTGGGCAGGTCAGGCAGGAAGCGCGAGCGTTGCTGGCCCGAGTAGGCCAGCAGCTTCACGCGCGGATCCTTCTGGAAGGCCAGCATGCCGATGGTGGCGCCCGTGACCAGCTGCACGCGGCCGGCCAGCAGCTCGGTGGTGGCGTCGCCCGTGGATTTCATGGGGATGTGCTGCAGCTTGATGCCCGCCTGTGCGGCCAGCGAGGCCGAGGCCAGGTGCGAGGCGCTGCCATTGCCGGCCGACGCATAGTTGAGCTGGCCGGGCTGGGTCCTGGCGCGCTGCAGCAGCTCGCCCAGGGTCTGCACGCCCGAGGCGGCCGGCACGCCCACCACATAGCCCGTGCGGCCCAGGAAGGACACGCCCACGAAGTCCTTGAGCGGGTCATAAGGCAGCTTCGCGTACAGATGGCCGGCCAGGTTGTGGCTGGCCGCAGCCAGCACCAGGGTGTTGCCGTCCGGCGCGGACTTGGCCACCTGGGCCGTGCCCACGCTGCCACCCGCGCCCGCCCGGTTTTCCACCACCACGGTGGCGCCCAGGGCCTGGCCCAGTTCATTGCTGAAGGTGCGTGCCACCGTGTCCTGCGTGGCGCCTGCGCCGAAGGGCACGACGATGCGGATCACGCGTTCGGCATGCACGGCCGGTGCCAGTCCCAGGGCCAGGGCTGCTGCCAGCAGAACGCGGCGGGTGACGGGAGAAGGATGAGAGGTTTTCATGGGGAATTTTCCTGGGTGACGGCAAGCCACCGCTCCACCAGCCGCACGAAGTAGCTGGCGCCGATGGCAAGGATGTCGTCGTTGAAGTCGTAGGAGCGGTTGTGGATCAGGCAGGGGCCGTCGCCATGGCCGGGCAGTCGGTGATCGCCCTGGCCGTTGCCGATGAAGGCGTAGCAGCCGGGGCGCGCCTGCAGCATGTGGGCGAAGTCCTCGGCGGCCAGCACGCCGGGGAACTGCGTGTCCACGGCGTCGTCGCCCGCGATCTCGCGCATCATGGCGGCGGCGAAGGCGGCCTCGGCCGCGTGGTTGACCAGGGGCGGCGAGGCGCGCCGGAAATGGATCTCGGCCCTGCAGCCATGGGCCAAGGCCGTGTGCTCGGCCTGGCGGCGCAGGGCGGCTTCGAGGATGTCCAGCGCCGCCACGGAGAAGGTGCGCACCGTGCCGCCCACCCAGGCGCTGTCGGGAATCACGTTGGGCGCGTCCGAGCCCTGGATCTGCGTGACCGCCAGCAGTGCGCGTTCGCGCGAATCCACATGGCGCGCGACCAGGGTCTGCAGCTGCTGGGCCAGATCAATGGTGGCGGCCACCGGATCGGTGCCCGTGTGCGGCAGCGAGGCATGCGTGCCCTGCCCATGCAGCACGATGCGGAAGGTGTTGCTGGAGGCCATGAGCGCGCCCGGGTTGAGCGCGAAGCTGCCCACGCGGTCCAGCGCGAAGTTGTGCAGTGCGAAGACCGCATCGCAGGGGAAGCGCTCGAACAGGCCTTCGTCGATCATCCTGCGTGCGCCGGCCTTGCCCATCTCTTCGGCGGGCTGAAAGATCAGGTGCACCGTGCCCGCGAAGTCGCGCGTGCGTGCCAGATGCCAGGCCGCGGCCAGCAGCATGGTGGTGTGGCCGTCATGGCCGCAGGCATGCATGCGGCCTGCGTGCTGCGAGCGGTGGGCGAACCGGTTTTCTTCCTGCAGCGGCAGCGCATCCAGGTCGGCGCGCAGGCCGATGGTGCGCGTGCCGTGGCGTGCGTACGTATGCCTGCCGTGCACCACGCCCACCACGCCCGTGCCGGCCAGGCCGGTGTGCACCTCCACGCCCCAGGCGGCCAGGCGTTCGGCCACGATGGCCGAGGTGCGGTGTTCCTCGAAGCCCAGCTCAGGGTGGGCATGCAGGTCGCGCCGCAGGGCCACGAAGGGCGCCATGTCGGCAAAGCTTTCGATCAGGTGGGGCAAGACGGTCTCCGGCCGCAGCCGGCCCATGCCTGCTGCGGCGAATCCCGGATTCTGTAAAACCGCCAGCCCTGCGGCAACGAAGCAAAACGCATATGCATGCGCCCTGCATGCACAAGCCGAACGGGCCGATCAAGCCGTTCAGGCGGACGTCGTCACAGGGCCCTCAGGACTGCGCCATGCGCTGCGCGAGAAAGTCCAGGAAGGCCGTGATGCGCGCGGCCAGCGCCGTGTTGCGGTAGTAGACGGCGTGGATGGGCTGGCGCTGCTGCACGGTCTCGCGCGCCAGCACCTGCACCAGCTCGCCCTGGGCGCGATCGCGCACGGTCATGAAGTCGGCCAGGCAGACCACGCCCTGGCCGGCCAGGGCCAGCTGGCGCATGGTCTCGCCGCTGGAGGCCGTGAGCTGGGGCGCGGCATCCCAGCGGTCGCCGCCCTCGGGCGTGCGCAGCGGCCAGTGGTTCAGGCCGGGCACCTGGCTGTTGCCAATGCGCTGGTGGCGCGCCAGCGCGGCCACGCTCGCCACGGGGCCATGGGCCTGCAGGTAGGCGGGGCTGGCCAGCACGCGCAGCACGCTGTGGCACAGCAGCCGCGCATGCAGCGTGGAGTCGCGCAGCTCGCCGATGCGGATGGCGATGTCGGTGCGCTGGGCCAGCAGGTCGATGTGCAGGTCATCGGTGTTCAGCTCCAGCGTGATCAGCGGATAGAGCGCGCGGAACTCGCCGACCAGCGGCACGATGGCATGCAGCATGAAGGGCGAGGCCGCGTTGACGCGCAGCAGCCCGGCCGGCGCCTGGCGCCGCGCGGCCAGCTCCTCCTCGGCCGCGTCCAGGGCCTGCAGCACCTCGCGCGCGCGGGCCAGGAAGCGCTGACCTTCCTCGGTCAGTTCCAGGCTGCGCGTGGTGCGCCGCACCAGGGTGGTGGCCAGCTTTTTCTCCAGGCGTGACAGGCTGCGGCTGATGCCCGAGGTGGTCTGTCCCAACTGCTCGGCCGCTGCCGTGATGCTGCCGCAGTCGATCACGGCGCGAAAGGCCTGCAACTCGTCCAGGGTGGTTTTCATGGGGCGCCAGCTTGGCGCAATTGTTGCTGCAGCGTCAAATATTTTCTGCCGATACCAGGCTTTATCTGCAAGCGTTAACCCGCCAGACTGCAGTCTTCGGGGTGTGGTTCCGCGCCTTGTTTGCTTTTTGAAAGACCTGCATGACATCGACTGCCTCTCTCGCTTCCGTGGTGCCCGCGTTCGGCCTGGGCACCTTCCGCCTCAAGGATGAGGTGGTGCGCCACTCCGTGGGCCAGGCCCTGGAGGTGGGCTACCGCGCCATCGACACCGCCCAGATCTACGGCAACGAGGCCGATGTGGGTGCCGCCATCGCCGCCAGCGCCGTGCCGCGCGATCAGCTCTTCCTCACCACCAAGATCTGGACCGAGAACCTGTCCGCCGACGCGCTGATCCCCAGCCTGGAGCGCAGCCTTGAAGCCCTGCGCACCGACCATGTGGAGCTGACGCTGATCCACTGGCCTTCACGCAGCGTGCCGCTGGAGGACAGCCTGGGCGCGCTCATGCGCGCCAGGGACCAGGGGCTGACGCGCCACATCGGCGTGTCCAACTTCAACATCGCGCTGCTGCAGCAATCCATTGCCGCCGTGGGCGCCGCGAACATCGCCACCAACCAGATCGAACTGAGCCCCTATCTGCAAAACCGTGCCGTCACCGACTTCGCACGCCAGCAGGGCATTCACACCACCTCGTACATGACGCTGGGCTACGGCAAGCTGCTGGCCGATCCCGTGCTGGCCGACATCGCCGCCGCCCACGGCGCCACGCCCGCCCAGGTGGCGCTGGCCTGGGCCATGGCCATGGGCTATGCCGTCATTCCCTCGTCCACCCGGCGCGCCCACCTGCAGGCCAACCTGGACAGCTGCCAGCTGGTGCTGGGCGCCGAAGACATGCAGCGCATCGCCGCGCTGGAACGCGGCGACCGCCAGGTCAGCCCAGACGGGCTGGCTCCGGCCTGGGATTGAACCGCGGTCGTGACGGAGGGCCTGGGCGGCCTGGCGAGCTTTGACCTGGAGCAACGCAATGCGGACCCTAGGGGTAGTACTAGGGTTATCACAGTATCGAACGACCGTGCTTTTTATGAGAATGCACGATTAGTCGAGACAACCAGGAGACAAGCAGCATGAGTGACCGCCCATGGCTGGGTGCCTATCCGGCAGGTGTGCCCGCCGACATCGATCCCTCCCAATACCCTTCGCTGGTGGCCCTGATGGAGGAGGCCTTCAGCCGCTACGCGGACCGTGTGGCCTATTCCTTCATGGGCAAGGAGCTGACCTACTCACAGGTCGATGCGCAAAGCCGCGCCTTCGCTGCCTATCTGCAGAGCCTGGGCCTGGCCCGCGGCGACCGCGTGGCGCTGATGATGCCCAACGTGCCCCAGTACCCCGTGGCCGTGGCCGCCGTGCTGCGCGCCGGTTTCGTGGTGGTCAACGTCAACCCGCTGTACACGGCGCGCGAGCTGGAGCACCAGCTCAAGGACTCGGGCGCCAAGGCCATCGTCATCATCGAGAACTTCGCCCATACGCTGCAGGCCTGCAAGGCCGCCACGCCCGTGCAGCACATGGTGCTGTGCACCATGGGCGACCAGCTGGGCATGCTCAAGGGCGCCATCGTCAATTACGTGGTGCGCAAGGTCAAGAAGCTGGTGCCGCCGTTCTCGCTGCCAGGGGCCGTGCGCTTCAACGACGCGCTGGCCAAGGGCATGCGCTCGCCCTTCCAGGCGCCGCAGCTGCAGGCCTCCGACATGGCCCTGCTGCAGTACACGGGCGGCACCACGGGCGTGAGCAAGGGCGCGGTGCTGCTGCACAGCAACATCATCGCCAACGTGCTGCAGTCCGAGGCCTGGAACCAGCCCGCCATGGGCAAGGTGCCGGCCGGCGAGCAGCCCACCAGCATCTGCGCGCTGCCGCTGTACCACATCTTCGCCTTCACGGTGAACATGATGCTGTCCATGCGCACGGGCGGCAAAACCATCCTGATTCCCAATCCGCGCGACCTCAAGGCCACGCTCAAGGAACTGTCCACGCAGCGCTTTCACAGCTTCCCGGCCGTGAGCACGCTGTTCAACGGCCTGGCCAACCACCCGGACTTCAACACCGTGGACTGGTCGCACCTGAAGGTCTCGGTCGGCGGCGGTATGGCGGTGCAAAGCGCCGTGGCCCAGCTGTGGCTGCAAAAGACCGGCTGCCCCATCTGCGAGGGCTACGGCCTGTCGGAGACCAGTCCCTCGGTCAGCTGCAACCCCGTCACCTCCACCGAGTTCTCGGGCACCATCGGCGTGCCCCTGCCCAGCACCTGGATGAAGCTCGTCGATGACGAAGGAAACGACGTGACCACCATCGGCGAGCGCGGCGAGGTCGCCATCAAGGGCCCGCAGGTCATGGCCGCCTACTGGCAGCGCCCCGACGAAACCGCCAAGGTCTTCACCGCCGACGGATATTTCCGCACCGGCGACATCGGCACCATGGACGAGCGCGGCTACTTCAAGATCGTGGACCGCAAGAAGGACATGGTCCTGGTCAGCGGCTTCAACGTCTATCCCAACGAAGTGGAAGACGTGGTCTCCAACTGCCCCGGCGTGCTCGAATGCGCCGTGGTCGGCGTGCCCGACGAGAAGACCGGCGAGGCCGTCAAGCTGGTCATCGTGCGCAAGGACGACAGCCTCACCGAACAGGCCGTGCGCGACTTCTGCCACGACAACCTCACGGGCTACAAGCGGCCGCGCGTGATCGAGTTCCGCACCGAACTGCCCAAGACCCCGGTCGGCAAGATCCTGCGCCGGGAGCTGCGCGACAGCAAGTAACGCAGGCGGCTTGCCGTGTTTGCAAAGAGGCGCTGCGGCGCCTCTTTTCATTGGGAGGGAACACGTCTTCAGAACACGCCCGGACCCGCCAGGACCAGCGCCGCCAGCGCCACGGCCGCCGCATTGAGGCAGGCCAGCGCAAAGCCGAAGCGCACCAGCTCGCCTTCTTCCTGCGCGGTGGTCCGTGCCAGGCCCAGCACCAGCATCACGATGGACAAAGAGCCCAGCGCCGCATGCCCGGCGGCGCTGTTGTGCACGGCGGCCAGCAGCAGGCGCGAGGACTCGGGCAGCAGGGCGATGGCGGGCATGAAGATCGCGTTGCCGCCCACGTTGGAGCCCGTCATGTAGCCGGCCAGCGCACCGAAGGCCGCCACGATGGGCGCCAGGGCCGCAGGCGCCAGTTCGGCCAGCAGCTGCACCAGGCCGGACAGGAAACCGGCCTTGACCATCATCTGGGACATGGCCAGAAAGAAGAAGATGGTCAGCAGCGGGCGCTTGGCGCGGGCGGCCAGAGCACCAGCCAGGGCAACGCCACGGCCGGCCCCGCGCGCCAGCAGCAGTGCCAGCACCAGGGTCAGCGCCACGCCCGGGGTGGCCAGCGGCTTCCAGGCCACCTGGGCGCCCTGCACGATCCAGCGCTGGTCCCACTGCGTGGCCAGGGCCAGCAGCTTGAGCAGCACGATGGCAAGGGCCAGCGCCAGATACGGCCAGGCCTGTCGCGGCCAGCCGGGTGCCGCCTGGGCCGTGCCGCGCAGCAGCAGTGCGCGTACCAGCATGCCCAGCGCCACCGCAAAGCCTGCGCCCACGCCCGCCACCTCGGGACCCAGCCAGCGGCTGATGCCATGCAGCACGCCCACGAACAGCAGGCCAAAGCCGCCCAGCAGCAGCCAGGCCCGCGCACCGCGCTCGCCTGCCAGGTGCAGGGACAGGGCGCCCAGCACCAGGAACACCGGCGCGCTGGTCAGCGAGGACACAGCGGCCAGCGCGGCCGCATCCACATGGGCCAGCGAGGCTCCGATCACCGTGGCCAGGCCCAGCGTGCCCCAGGGCATGATGGCCATGCCCGCCAGCGCCATGCGCAGTGCGGCGCGCCGCTCGAACAGGCTCAGCAGCAGCGGCACGGTGGCGATCAGCGACACGCCAAAACCCGTCATCGCCTCCAGCAGCGGCGCCAGGCCCAGCACGATGAACACCACCTGATCGGCCGGCCCCAGGCCCAGCGAGCGCACCCACTGGCTCAGCGCCTGGTTGACACCCATGCGTTCGATGAGGATCACGAAACCCAGGCCCGGCACGATCACGAAGGCCGTGCTCAGGAACAGCACGCCCGTGTCGCGCGCTGCGGCCAGGGCGGCGCCGGAAGCGGCGGTGCCCTTCGCCATCCAGGCATCGACCAGCCACAGCAGGGCGACCAGCGCCGCCCCGGCCATGGCCGCCTGCACAGGCGGGCGGCGCAAAACCATGAGCATGGACATCACAAGAAACACGGGAGACAGGTGGAGCAGGGTGGCCATGGGATGGGCTTTCTCGGCAGGCAGGTCCGCATGCGTTGGATGCGGAAAACGACGAAATACTATTTCGCAGCACCTGTTTTTTGGTCTCTGAATTGAGGGTGTTTGCGAGAAAATTTCTCACCCTCCAAAAGTCCTCGCGTCCCATGACCAAGCACACCGCCCACCCTGCACACCTGGCCGACCTCGACGGCTTCGACCGCGCCATCCTGGCCATCGTCCAGCGCGACAGCACGGTACCGCTGCGCCTGCTGGCCGAGCAGGTCAACCTGTCCACGGCCGCCGTGCAGCGCCGCCTCAAGCGCATGCAGGCCGAAGGCGTGATCACCGGCCAGGCCGCCACCGTGGACCCCACGCGCGTGGGCCGGCCCATCACCATCATCGTGGAGGTCATGACCGAGCGCACCAGCATCGATGCGCTCAACGCCATGAAATCGCACTTCGCCGTGCCCGAGGTCCAGCAGTGCTACTACGTCACGGGCGAGGTGGACTTCGTGCTCGTGCTCACCGTGGCCACCATGCAGGAGTACGAGGCCCTGGCGCGGCGCCTGTTCGCCGAGAACCCCAACGTCAAATGGTTCAAGACCATCGTGGCGCTGGACCGCGTGAAGGTCGGGCTGGAAATTCCCTGCGAGTGAAGGCCCTTTGGCGCAATCTTGACAGCCGCTAAACGGCCGCCTACATTGAATGGAATGATCGTTCCAATTCAATGAGCCACCATGCGCACCAAGGACTTCGACCCCGATGACATTGCAGACGCCGCCATGCAGGTGTTCTGGCAGCGCGGCTACGCGGCCACCTCGGTGCAGGACCTGGTGGACGGCACGGGCCTGTCGCGCAGCAGCCTGTACGGCACCTTCGAGAACAAGCAGGGGCTGTTCCAGCATGCGCTGCGCCGCTATGAGGCCGTGACCACCTCCAACGTGGAACTGCTGTCCGGCCCGGGACGCGCCCGGGACCTGGTGCGGCAGCTGCTGCTGCGCATCGTGCAGGACGAATTGAGCGATGCCGGGCGCCGGGGCTGCCTGGTCGCCAATGCCGCGCTGGAGCTGGCCGGCCATGACGAGGCCGTGGCCGAGAGGGTGGCCGGCAACTTCCAGCGCCTGCAAAAGGCGCTGGAAAAGCTCATCCTGCGCGGCCAGCAGGAAGGCGACATCACCGACAGCAAAAAGCCGCGCGCCCTGGCGCGCTTCGTCCTGAACACCGTGCAGGGCCTGCGCGTGCTGGGCAAGGGCAGCAGCGCGCCGCAGCGCCGCCAGTGCCTGATGGATGTGGTCGACGTGGTCGACATGGCGCTGCAGGCGCAATAGCCGGCCACCCGCCACCCGCCGCGCGCATGTCGTGCCGTTGCGGGTTTTTATTTTCCTTGAATTGGAATGATCGTTCCAGTAATCCGGATCTCAGTTTTCCGTGTCTGTTCCACTCTCTCATCACCCAGGAGTTCCCATGCATTCAAACCTTCAAACCACCATTGCCGTGCTCGGCACGGGCCTGATCGGTGCGCCCGTCGCGCGCAACCTGCAACGCAAGGGCTTCACCGTCCGCGCCTGGAACCGGACGGCCGCCAAGGCCCAGGCCCTTGCGACCGACGGCGTTCAGGCCTGCGGCGATGCGGCCGACGCCGTGCGTGGCGCCCGCATCGTCGTCACCGTGCTCAAGGACGGGCCGGCCGTGCTGCAGGCCATGCAGGCTGCAGCGCCCGCATTGCAGCCGGGCACACTGTGGCTGCAACTGAGCACGGTGGGTGTGGATGCCATCGCGCCGCTGGCGCAGTTCGCCGATCGACATGGCCTGGTGTTCTACGACTGCCCCGTGCAGGGCACGCGCCAGCCGGCCGAGCAGGGCCAGCTGGTCATCCTGGCCGCAGGCCCGCTGGCGCAGCGCGGCCAGGTGCAGCCGGTGTTCGATGCCATCGGCAAACGCAGCCTGTGGATTGCGCAGCAGGCAGGCGCCGCCAGCCGGCTCAAGCTGGCGCTCAACCACTGGGCCTTCGCACTCACGCATGGCCTGGCCGAAAGCCTGGCGCTGGCCAAGGGGCTGGACATAGAACCGGCCCTGGTGGTCGATGCCGTCACGGGCGGGCCCATGGACAGCGGCTTCTTCCAGGCCAAGGCCGCTGCCATGCTGTCAGGCCGCTACGACGCCAGCTTCACCGTGGCCAATGCCGTCAAGGACGCGCAACTGGTGGCCGATGCCGCCGCCGGCGCAGGCCTGCTGCTGGATGGCGCCCAGGCCGGGCTGCGCCGCTTCGAGCGCGCGCTGGCCGCCGGGCATGGCGACAAGGACATGGCGGCATCCCACCTGGCATCCCATCCAGCCTCCCATGCCTGAGATGCGCAGCAAGGACAAGGCAATGAATTCGCCCATGGACACCTCCTTCGACACAGGCCTGCCACTGGGCAGGCTGCTGGCCCTGGCGATGGCAGGCTTTCTGGCCATCATGACCGAGGCCCTGCCGGCCGGCCTGCTGCCGCAGATCGGCACGGGACTGGCTGTGTCCGAAGCCATGGCCGGCCAGATGGTCACGTTATACGCGCTGGGTTCGGTACTGGCCGCCATTCCCGTCGTGGCCGCCACGCGCGGCCTCAGGCGCCGGCCACTGTTCATGGCGGCGGTGGGCGGGCTGCTGCTGTTCAACAGCCTCACCGCGCTGTCCGGCCACTACGGCCTGACCCTGGCCGCGCGCTTTGCCGCAGGCATGGCTGCGGGCGTGATCTGGGGGCTGGTGGCCGGCTATGCGCGGCGCATGGTGCCGCCGCATCTGCAGGGGCGCGCACTGGCCGTGGCGGGCGTGGGCCAGCCATTGGCCCTGGCGGCCGGCGTGCCGCTGGGCGCCTGGCTGGGCAGCCTGTTCGACTGGCGCGGCGTGTTCTGGGCGCTGTCGGCGCTATGCCTGCTGCTGCTGGCCTGGGTGCGGCTGGGTGTGCCGGATTACGCCGGGCAGACGGCGCAGCAGCGCCTGCCCGTGGCGCGCATCCTGCTCATGCCCGGCGTGCGCCCCGTGCTGCTGGCGCTGTTCGGCTGGATGCTGGCCCACAACATGCTCTACACCTTCATCGCGCCCTTCCTGGCTTCGGCGGGTCTGGGGCAAAGGGTGGATGGGGTGCTGCTGCTGTTCGGCCTTGCGGCTATTGCCGGCATCTGGCTCACGGGCCTGCTGGTGGACCGCTGGCTGCGCGCACTCACCGTGCTGAGCCTGGCCTTGTTCGCCGTGTCTGCGTTGGTGCTGGGCCTGGCCGGGCAGTCGGCCGTGGCCGTTCTGATCGGCGTTGCGGCCTGGGGCCTGAGCTTTGGCGGCGCGCCCACGCTGCTGCAGACCGCGCTGGCCGACGCGGCAGGCGAGGGCGCCGACGTGGCCCAGTCCATGCTGGTGACGGTCTTCAACCTGGCCGTGGCGAGCGGCGGCGTGGCCGGCGGACTGCTGCTGGGCTGGCTGGGTGCCCGCGCCTTGCCCTGGGCGCTGGGGGTGTTGGCGCTGGCCTGCCTGTCCGTGGTCTGGCCGGCCAGCCATGCGGGCTTTCGGCCTGGGCGGCGCAGCATGGCTGCCTGAGGCACGGCCATCGCTGTTGCACCCGCATCGCTGTTCCCTAACAGACGGGGCAGCAAAGGGGCCACATGCCGCTGCGCATGTGGCCCTTGTTGCGTGCGATCAATCTTCCTATAATTGTTTTATCCCATGAACTGTGATTCATGGATAAAACAAATGGCACCTTCCCCGCCATGATCCACCGACGTTGATGGAGAGACACATGTCCGAATCCGCTCAGAACACGCCCCGCACCTGGGACCAGCCCGAAGGCTCCAGCTTCGAACAATGGATGGAATCGCGCGTGGCGCGGTTTTCCACGCGCAAGTACGACTTCGACGCGCTGAAGTTCCAGGCCGACTTCGATCCCAAGTACCGCCGTGGCCAGATGCGCTACATCGGCACGGGCGGCACGGGCGTGGCTGCGGACAGCAACACCATTCCGGCCGAGCACTTCACCTTCTCCACCATGGTCATCCCGGCCGGCAATGAAGGCCCCTCGCACCTGCACACCGATGTGGAGGAAGTCTTCTTCCTGATCCGCGGCAAGCTCAAGCTCGTGCTGGAGAAGGACGGCCAGCGCTTCGAGACCATCCTGACCGACCGCGACGTGGTCTCCGTGCCGCCCGGCGTGTACCGCGAGGAAATCAACATCGGCGACGAAGACGCGCTGATGTGCGTGATGCTGGGTGCCAAGAAGCCCATCACGCCCACATACCCGCCCGAGCACCCTCTGGCAAAAATCAAACGCTAGAAATGGAGCACCCCCTGAGGCGCTTCGCGCCTTCCCCCTTGAAAGGGGGACGACAGCCTCGCGGCGGGGCGGTGCAGCCGGCGCAGGCCCTCGCTTGCTGTCCCTGGCGTGGATCGTGCCAGTCTCATGGCTGAAGGGCCATGCCATCGCCATGGATAACTGAAATGACCCCCTCGGTAACAGCATGCATGGAGCAGCGCCTTCAGGCGCAGTTCCCCGAACATCTCATCGCCCTGCCCGGGGGCGCCCAGGTCGCCTGGCGCGAGGCCGGCGACACGGCCTCGGACTTTGCCGTGGTGATGCTGCACGGCATCAGCTCGGGCGCCGCCTCCTGGCTGGACGTGGCCCTGGCGCTGGCGCCGCGCACGCGTGTGCTGGCCTGGGACGCGCCCGGCTATGGCCGCTCCACACCGCTGGCACCCGCCGCGCCCACGGGCGCCGACTACGCCCGCGTGCTGGAGCAGTCGCTGCAGGCGCTGGGCGTGCGCCGCTGCCTGCTGGTGGGTCACTCGCTGGGTGCGCTCATGGGCACGCCCTGGGCGGTGCAGGCCGGTGCCGGGCGCGTGCAGCAACTGGTGCTGATCAGCCCCGCTGGCGGCTATGGCGCACCCGGCATGGGCGAGCAGCAGGCCAAGGTACGCCAGGGCCGTCTTGCGGCCCTGCAGGAAAAAGGCATCGAAGGCCTGGCCGCCGCCATCGACCAGCGCCTGGTCTCGCCCGCCGCGCCCGAGCCCGTGCGCCAATGGGTGCGCTGGAACACGGCACGCCTGCATGCCGCAGGCTACGCCCAGGCCGTGGAGCTGCTGTGCGGCAGCGACCTGGGGCAGGCGGCGGGGCGCCTTGCCATGCCGGTCGAGGTCTGGGTGGGAGAGCACGACGTGGTCACGCCGCCGGCTGCCTGCGCGGCCTGGGCCGCAAGACTGGGGGCGCGGTACGTTACGCTTGCGGCAGCCGGCCATGCCTCTGTCGTCGAACAACCTGCGGATGTCGCACAGAGGCTGGCCACCCTGCTGACCTGATGGCCTACCTGCCCGAATTGCGATGAGCGATACCTCCGAAACCCTCTCGAACGACAACGACCGCTACACCGTCCCCGCGCTGGAGCGCGGCCTGCGCCTGCTGGCCTGCTTCACGCCTTCGCAGCCCGTGTGGAGCGCGCCCGACCTGGCGCGCACCCTGGCGCTGCCCCGGTCCACGGTGTTCCGGATGCTGACGACGCTGGAGGGCATGGGGTATCTGCAACGCTCGGGCACCGAATACCGGCTGGGCCTGGCCGTGCTGCGCCTGGGTTACGACTACCTGTCCACCCAGCCGCTGGCCCAGCTGGCCGAGCCCGTGCTGCAGTCGCTGTGCGACCGGCTGGGCTTCACCACCAACCTGGCGCTGCTGGACGGCACCTCCGTGGTCTACGTGGCGCGCATCGCGCCGGCCGGCGCCTTCCAGGGCGCCGTGCGCGTGGGCTCGCGGCTGCCGGCCCATGCCACCGTGCTGGGCCGGGCACTGCTGCAGGACATGGACGCGGACCAGCTGCGCGCCCTGTTCGGCGGCAGCGAACTGCCCCAGTTCTCGGAAAGCACGCCGCGCAGCGTGGAACAGTTGCTGCAGTTGCTGCAGCAGGACCATGAACGCGGCTACGCCATGGGCGAGGGCTTCTACGAGCCCGGCGTCTCCAGCATCGCCGCGCCTGTGCGCGATGCGCAGGGGCGCATCGTGGCGGGCCTGGGCATGGCCGTGGCCTTCACCGAAATCGCTCCCGGCCGCATGGCCGACTGGGTGGAGCAGGTACGTGCCGCCGCCGATGAGCTGGCCGGCCACCTGCGCACCCAGCATCCCGGTTTTCTGCGCTGAACGGATGGTGGACACACCGGCCGCCAGCGCATTCCTTCCCAGAAAGATATGACGATGAAGATTGCTGTGATTGGCTGCGGTGCGATTGGCGCCAGCGTGCTAGAACTGCTCAAGGGACATGCCACCGTGCAGGTGGGCTGGGTGCTTGTGCCGGAAGTGACCGACGCCGTGCGCGCCACCCTGGCCCTGCATGCGCCCCAGGCGCGTGCCGTGCCTGCGCTGGCGGCCGAAGACCGGCCCGACCTCATCGTGGAGTGCGCGGGCCATGCCGCCATCGAGGAGCATGTGCTGCCCGCCCTGCGGCGCGGCATTCCTGCCGTCGTGGCCTCCATCGGCGCACTCAGCGCCCCGGGCATGGCCGAGGCCGTGCAGGCGGCGGCCGAGGCCGGAGGCACCCAGGTGCAATTGCTGTCGGGTGCCATCGGCGGCGTGGATGCGCTGGCCGCTGCGCGCATCGGCGGCCTGGACGAAGTGGTCTACACCGGCCGCAAGCCGCCCCTGGCCTGGACCGGCACGCCCGCAGAACAGCGCTGCGACCTCGCCAGCCTCCAGGAAGCCTTCTGCATCTTCGAAGGCAGCGCGCGCGAGGCCGCCCAGCTCTACCCCAAGAACGCCAACGTGGCCGCCACCCTGTCGCTGGCCGGCATGGGCCTGGACCGCACCACGGTGCGCCTGTACGCCGACCCGGGCGTGGACGAGAACGTGCACCATGTGGCCGCGCGCGGCGCCTTCGGGTCCATGGAATTGACCATGCGCGGCAAGCCGCTGGCGGCCAACCCCAAGACCTCGGCCCTCACCGTCTACAGCGTGGTGCGCGCCGTGCTCAACCAGGCCACGGCCATCGCCATCTGAGCCGCGCCGGGCACAGGCTCGCGGCACAATGGGCGCTTTCGCCCCGCAGGCGGCCCCCGGGCCGCCTTTACTTTTTCCCTGTGCCGTTGAAAGAGAAGCCACCATGACCATCGCCATCCTCAGTGCCCTGCCGCAGGAACAGGAAGGCCTGGTCCATGCCCTGTCCGACGCCCAGGGCACGGCCCACGCCGGCCGCATGTTCTGGCGCGGGCGCCTGCACGGGCACGACGTGGTCTGCGCGCTGTCGGGCATAGGCAAGGTGGCGGCCGCCACCACGGCCACGGCGCTGATCGAGCGCTTCGGCGTGCGCCGCATCGCCTTCACCGGCGTCGCCGGCGGCCTGGGCGAAGGCGTGCGCGTGGGCGATGTCGTCGTGGCCGACGAATACCTGCAGCACGACCTGGACGCCTCGCCCATCTTCCCGCGCTGGGAAATGCCCGGCTACGGACGCACGCGCCTGCCCTGCGACCCTGAAATGACCGCCGCGCTGCTGGCGGCTGCCCAGGCCTGCGTTGCCGAGGCGGGCGAAGACCTGCGCGCCGCCCACGCCACCACGGCGCCGCGCGCGCACCAGGGGCTGATTGCCAGCGGTGACCAGTTCGTGGGCACGGCGGGCGCTTCTTGCGCCCTGGCGCAGGGCCTGCGTGCTGCAGGGCATGAGGTGCTGGCGGTGGAGATGGAAGGCGCCGCCGTGGCGCAGGCCTGCCTGGACTATGGCGTGCCGTTTGCGGCCATGCGGACGGTTTCCGATCGGGCGGATGACAGTGCGCATGTGGACTTTGCGGAGTTTGTGAGGGTGGTGGCGAGTCGGTATGCGTTGCGGGTGGTGGATGGGTTTTTGCGGCGGCTGTCGGCGCAGCGCTGAGCGGTCGTGCTTTTATGCCGCTGATGCCTGGAAAACCGTCGCATCGTCCAGTTCAAAGTGCAAAGCCGTGCCAAGCGCCACGCTGGCGCGGGCCAACGTGGCCAGGGTGACGCCGGTGTCGTTTTCGTCCAGCAGGCGGTTCACCACCATGCGGCTGGTGCGCATGCGTGTCGCCATCTCGGTCTTGCTGACTTTCTGGGCTTTCATCGCCTGTGCGAATTGCGAGGAAATCACCCGCTTCACTGCGATAGCTGTGGCCTCCTCAAGCAGGCCTTCTTCTTCGAGGAAGTCATCGAAATTGCTGCCTAGATGTTTGTTCATGGGGTATTCCTCAGCTTCTTGAGCCGGTTTCTGGCAGTTGTCAGATCCGGCGCGGGGGTCTTGGCCGACTTCTTGATGAAGCCATGCAGCAGAACCATTTTTCCATTCTGGGCCGTGAATAGGACACGTGCGATGCCATCGCCAATGCTGCACCGCACCTCCCACAGTCCTGGCTCCATCTTGCGTACTACGGGCATGCCCAGAGGCCAGTTGTATTGGACAGTCTTGATATCGGCGCCGATGGCTTTGCGGTCTTCCACCGTAAGTTCAAGAAGCCAGTCACGCACGGGCTCCTTGCCGGCATCGGACCGGTAGAAGACAACGGAAAGAATGGGCTCTTCCATCGGAAAAGTGTATCTAAAAAAGTACTATTTTGCTGCGTATCTTTACTGATGACCGTGTAGCCCGTGTGTCATCGGAGGCCAAAGCCTTGACGCTGGACGCGAGGGGAATTCCTGCTACTGCGATTGCTTGGTTTCGATGCCTGGTTCCTGGCCTGGCAGCCGATGGCCCATCTTGATGCGCCAAGAAAGGTCAGGTCAAAGACGGCAACCCGAATGCCCGCGACCCCTTCGCTGCGCTCGGCCGGATGTGGCCGCACTCGTGGCTATGGGCTTTGAGTGGGGTCGCAACCTACGCTTCTGGCTTCGCCTTGCACATAGTCGGCCAGTGACTCAGCGCCATCGCGGATGGCGCGCAGTGCGTGAGCCATGGCTTGCGGACGTCGCAAGTCTTCTGGGGCATGGAGGCTGGCCAATGCAAGTTGGGCCAGGGCCCGTATTTCGTTGCAGCCTTCCTGTACCCATCCATTGGTTTCGGTGATGGTGCGAGCCAGTTGCTCGAAGCTGGCGCGTGTGGGAAGAGCGGTGCGCTGATCGTTCATGTTTTCGTACTCCTGTGCGAGACGGAAACACCCGACCTGCGTTTTCAAGCGCAGAAAGGGTGGATGGGATGTTGAAAACACGCACACAGACGTGCGGGCAGCCTTGCGGGTAGCCCCATCCCATCCAAAACCGTGTGGACGTGCGGGTGCGATGCCCACTGTCCAAGTGTTCAGACGTGACGAGGCCTCACTTTCGGGGAGGCTCTGCCGCTGTGTGTTGATGGTGTTTTCAAGCACCAGCCCCGGAACAGGGGGCCACCGAAATCATAGAGGCATTCCACAACCCCGCCTCAAACCCCAGGCCGAGCGAAGCGACGGCCCGCACCCCACTCCCCGTATGAACGCGCCCGCAGGGCGGGCATGTCCTCGCAAGCCATAAAAACGCCCCCATCCAAAACACACCCAGACACACCTCTGTCATCCATTTCCCACACGTCTCCGTGTTTTCCCCAATCCCACCCCGAACCATCAGTCCTAAACTCACGATTGTTTCAAGAAAAAAGTGTCATTTCAAATTTGAAACAGACACAAACCCCCTTCGATTGAGGTACGCCATGAACACCACGCCCTCCACAGGCCAGCTTGCCGGCCGCCGCATCCTCGTCACAGGCTCGGCGCGCGGCCTGGGCTTTGCGTTCGCCAAGGCCTTTTGCGAGCAGGGCGCGCGTGTCGCCATGGCCGATCTGCGCGAGGAGCTGCTGGCCGAGTCCGTGGCCCGGCTGCGTGCGCAGGGCTTCGAGGCCCATGGCTTCGGGCTGGATGCCGGCAATCCGGAGTCGATAGAGCGCTGCGCGCAGCAGGCCGTGCAGGCGCTGGGCGGGCTGGACGGCCTGGTGAACAACGCGGCCGTGACCGATTCGGGCGGCAAGGGCATGGACGACATCGATCTGGACAAGTGGGACCAGGTGATGAACGTGAACGTGCGCGGCGTGTGGCTGATGACGCGGGCCTGCCGCGCCGCGCTGCGCGACAGCGGCCGGGGTGCCATCGTGAACCTGGCGTCCGACACCGCGATGTGGGGCGCCCCCAACCTGATGGCCTATGTGGCCAGCAAGGGCGCTGTGATGGCCATGACGCGTTCCATGGCGCGCGAGCTGGGCGCCGACGGCATCACCATCAACGCCGTGGCGCCGGGCCTGGTGCTGGTGGAGGCCACGGAATACGTGCCCGAGCACCGCCACCGCCTGTACATCGACCAGCGCGCGCTGCAGCGCGAGCAGCGGCCCGAGGATGTGTCGGGCGCCGTGGCCTATGCGCTGTCCGATGGCGCGCGCTTCGTGACGGGGCAGGTGCTGCCCGTCAACGGCGGCTTCGTCATGAATTGAAGGGGTTTCGCCATGACCGACACCCCCTCTTCCGGGAATGCCGAGAGCGCCGAGAGCGCGGACAACGGCACCGACAAGTACATGGTGCCCGCGCTGGAGCGCGGCCTGCGCCTGCTGCAGGAGTTCGGGCGCGGCAATGCCACGCTGGGCGCGCCCGAGCTGGCCCGCCGCCTGCAGCTGCCGCGCGCCACGATTTTCCGCATGCTCAACACGCTGGAGGCCATGGGCTTTCTGCAGCGTGCCGAGGGCAGCAATGACTACCGGCTGGGCCTGTCCGTGCTGCGCCTGGGCTTCGAGTTCCTGTCGTCCATGGACCTGACCGAGCTGGGCCAGCCCGTGATCGCGCGGCTGTGCGGCGAGATCCGCTACCCCTGCAACATCGTGGTGCGTGATGGCCGCTCCATCGTCTATGTGGCCAAGGTCACGCCACCCACGCCGCTGACCAGTTCGGTGCGCGTGGGCACGCGCCTGCCTGCCCATGCCACGGCACTGGGCCGCGTGCTGCTGGCCGACCTGTCCCTGCCCGAGCTGCGCGCGCTCTATCCCGAAGAGCACCTGGAAGCGCACACGCCCAAGACGCCGCGCACGGTGCTGGACCTGTTCAACCTGGTCGAGGCCGACCGCGAGCGCGGCCATGTGTTCAGCGAAGGCTTCTACGAAAGCTCCATCTGCACCATCGCCGCCCCCGTGCGCGACCACAGCGGCCGCGTGGTGGCGGCGCTGGGCACGACGGTCCCCGCGCCCCATGTGGAGGAGGGCCGTGCCGTGACCCTGATCGCCGGCGTCTGCGACGCGGCGGCCGAGCTGTCCGAGCTGCTGAACTACCGCCCGCAAACGCAGACGCAAACGCAGACGGCACAGCTGCTTTCCCTCAATTCCCGGCGCGCAGGAGGCGGCCATGTTTGATTCCCAACTCAAGGACACCACGGCCGTCGTCACCGGCGGCTCTTCGGGCATTGGCCTGGCCACGGTCGATCTGCTGCTGTCGCAGGGCGCGCGTGTCGCCCTGTGCGGGCGCAGCGCCGAACGCCTGGAGCAGGCCGTGCAGCAACTGCGCGGACGCCATCCCGAGGCCCGCCTGTTCGCCCAGGCCTGCGACGTGCTCGACGCCGCCCAGGTGCAGCAATTCGCGCGCGACAGCGAGGCTGCGCTGGGTCCGGCCTCCATCCTCGTGAACAACGCGGGCCAGGGCCGGGTCTCGACGTTTGCCAGCACCGACGATGCGGCCTGGACCGAGGAGCTGCACCTGAAGTTCTTCTCGGTGCTGCATCCCACGCGCGCCTTTTTGCCGCAGCTCGAGCGCACGGCGCAGCCGGCCATCGTCTGCGTCAATTCGCTGCTGGCCTCGCAGCCCGAGCCGCACATGGTGGCCACCTCGGCCGCGCGCGCCGGCCTCAAGAACCTGGTGCGCTCCATGGCCACCGAGTTCGCGCCCAAGGGCGTGCGCGTCAACGGCATCCTGGTCGGCCTGATCGAGTCCGGCCAGTGGCGCCGCCGCTTCGAGGCGCGCGAGGACCGCAGCCAGGACTGGAACGCCTGGAGCGCCGACCTCGCCCGCAAGAAGTCCATTCCGCTGGGCCGCCTGGGCTCGCCCGACGAGGCCGCGCGCGCCATCTTCTATCTCGCCACGCCCCTGTCCTCCTACACGACCGGCAGCCACATCGACGTCTCCGGTGGTCTTGCACGGCAAGCGTAGTGCTCCAGCCCCTTCACCCGATTCAAAGCAGAACATGACTTCTTCCGCATCCAAAATCACCGTCGGCGCCGTTGTGGCCCAGTTCCTCGAACACTGCGGCGTGCAGGCCGCGTTCGGGGTGATCTCCATCCACAACATGCCCATCCTGGACGCGATGCATGCGCGCGGCAGGGTCCGCTTCGTGATGGCGCGCGGCGAGGCCGGCGCCGGCAACATGGCCGATGCCTGCGCGCGTTCCACCTCCAGCCTGGGCGTGTGCATCACCAGCACCGGCCCGGCCGCAGGCAACATCGCCGGCAGCCTGGTGGAGGCCTATACGGCCGGCACGCCGCTGCTGCACATCACGGGCCAGATCGAGACGCAGTACCTGGACCAGAAGCTGTCCTACATCCACGAGGCGCCCGACCAGCTGACCATGCTGGGCGCCGTGTCCAAGGCGGCGTTCCGCGTGCGCAGCGCCGAGACCTGCCTGTCCACCCTGAAGGCCGCCGTGCAGGCCGCCATGACCGCGCCGACCGGCCCGGTGAGCGTGGAGATTCCCATCGACATCCAGCAGACCGTGATCGACATGCCGGCCGACCTGTCGCCGCTGCCGGTGGCCGTGCTGGCCCCCAGCGAGGCCGCGCTCGACGCCCTGGCCGACACGCTGGCCAAGGCGCGCCGCCCGCTGCTGTGGCTGGGTGGCGGCGCACGCCACGCAGTCGCTGCCGTGCAGCGCCTGAAGGCGCTGGGCTTCGGCATCGTCAGCACGGGCCAGGGCCGCGGCATCGTGGCCGAGGACGATCCGGCCTCGCTGGGCGCCTACAACATCCAAAAGCCCGTGGAGGCCTTCTACCAGCGCTGCGACGCCATGCTGGCCGTGGGCACGCGCCTGCGCAGCAACGAGACGCTGAAGTACGAACTGAAGCTGCCGCGCCCGCTGCTGCGCATCGATGTGGACGCCGCCCAGCAGGGCCGCTGCTACGCCGACGACGGCTTTGTCTGCGGCGACTCGGCCCTGGCGCTGACGGGCCTGGCCGACCGGCTGGAGGCGCGCGGCTACAAGGCCGACCCCGAGCTGCTGGCCGACCTGCGCCAGGTGCACGACGAGGCCGTGGCCACCATGCGCGACGGCCTGGGCCCGTACAGCGTGCTGGTGCAGGAGCTGCAAAAGGCCGTGGGCCGCAACTTCAACTGGGTGCGCGACGTGACCGTCTCCAACAGCACCTGGGGCAACCGCGAGCTGCGCTTTTTCGAGCCCAACGCGGGGGTGCACGCCACGGGCGGCGGCATCGGCATGGGCATGCCCATGGCCATCGGCGCTGCCGTGGGCGCGGCGGTCAGCGGCTCGGGCCGCAAGACGCTGGGCCTGGCGGGCGATGGCGGCTTCATCCTGAACCTGGGCGAGCTGGCCACGCTGGTGCAGGAAGAGTGCGACACCCTGATCGTGCTGATGAACGACCAGCGCTACGGCGTGATCCAGAACATCCAGGACGCCTCCTACGGCGGCCGCCGCTGCTATGTGGAGCTGCACACGCCCGACTACGCGCAGCTGTGCGCCTCCATCCAGCTGCCCCATGCCCGCGTGCAAGACCTCAAGGAGCTGCCGGCGGTGCTGCAGTCGGCCTGGACGAAGAAGGGCCCCTTCCTGCTGGAGATCGACATGCGTGCCATCGGCAATTTCAAGGCCACGTTCTCTGGCCCGCCCGTGAACAAGCTGGACCAGATCCCGGCCACCACCACGGCCACCAAGGCCGCCTGAGGCGGCTGGATTCGAACGAACGAGAGAGGCTCACCATGTCGAACCTGGAACTGCTCCCCATCAACATCGCCGGCGAATGGCGCCTGGGCGGCGGTGGCGAATCCACCACGCTCTATCCCGCCACCGGCGAAGTGGTGGGCCGCCTGCGCGCGCCCAGCCTGGAGGATGTGGAGGAGGCCATCCAGAAGGCCGACCACGCCTTCCGCACCAGCGGCTGGGCCCAGAAAAAGCCCCATGAGCGCGCGGCCGTGCTGCACCGCGTGGCCCAACTGATCCGCGAGCGCGCCGAGCCCCTGGCCCAGCTGCAGCGCCTGGACAACGGCAAGCCCATCAAGGAAACACGCATGCTGGTGGCCAGCGCCGCCGCCACCTTCCAGTTCTTTGCAGCCGCCTGCGAGACCATGGAGGAAACCATCACGCCCTCGCGCGGCGACTTCATGACCATGAGCGTGTACGAGCCCATGGGCGTGGTGGCGGCCATCACGCCGTGGAACTCGCCGATCGCCAGCGAGGCGCAAAAGCTGGCGCCCGCGCTGGCCGCCGGCAACGCCGTGGTCGTCAAGCCCGCCGAGGCCACGCCGCTGCTGGCGCTGGAGCTGGCGAAGATCTGCGAAGAGGCCGGCGTGCCCAAGGGCCTGGTCAGCGTGCTGCCGGGCCGGGGCTCGGTGATCGGCGACGCCATCACCAAGCATCCGCTGGTCAAGCGCGTGTCGTTCACGGGCGGCACGTCCACGGGCAAGCACATCGCCCACATCGCGGCCGACAAGATGATGCCGGTCTCGCTGGAGCTGGGCGGCAAGTCGGCCACCATGGTGCTGGCCGATGCCGACATCGACCATGCCGTCAACGGCGTGCTCTACGGCATCTTCAGCTCCTCGGGCGAGTCGTGCATTGCGGGCTCGCGCCTGTTCGTGGCGCGCAGCCTGCATGCCGAATTCATGCAGCGCCTGACGGCCAAGGCCGCCGCGCTGCAGGTGGGCGACCCGGCCGACGAGCGCACGCAGATGGGGCCGCTGATCACCGCCAAGCACCGCGAATCCATAGAGAGCTATGTGGCCCTGGGCCTGTCCGAGGGCGGCCGGCTGCTCACGGGCGGCCAGCGGCCCGAGGGCGCGCAGTTCGAGCGCGGCTACTACTACCGACCGACCATCATCGACGGCGTGAAGAACGACTGGCAGATCTGCCAGCAGGAGATCTTCGGCCCCGTGCTCGTGGCCATGCCCTTCGACAACGAGGACGACTTGCTCGCCCAGGCCAATGACAGCGTCTACGCGCTGGCCGCCGGCATCTGGACGCGCGACTACAAGAGCGCCTGGCGCATTGGCCGCGCCGTGCAGGCCGGCACCGTCTGGATCAACACCTACAAGCAGTTCTCCATCTCCACGCCCTTCGGCGGCTGGCGCGACAGCGGCCTGGGCCGCGAGAAGGGACGGCTGGGCATACAGCAGTACATGGAGCAAAAGAGCATGTACTGGGGCTTGAACGAGAGCCCCATCGCTTGGGCAAATTGAAGGAGCACGACATGAGCGTACTGGGCATAGACGAAATCACCTACGGCGCGGACGACCTGGCCACCTGCCGCCGCTTCTTCCTGGACTGGGGCCTGGCGCTGGTGCAGGAAGCGGACGACCGGCTGGTGTTCGAGACCCTCAACGGCTGCCGCGTGATCGTGGCCGCCGTGGACCATCCCGATCTGCCGCCCGCCATCGAGGCCGGCCCCACGCTGCGCGAGGTGGTCTGGGGTGTGGAAAGCGAGGTGGACCTTGCGCTGTACGCCAGCCGCATTGCCGCGCTGCCGGGCTTCACACAGGGCCAGGGGCGCATAGGCTGCACCGACCCCAACGGCCTGTCCGTGCGCCTGCAGGTCACGCAAAAGCGTGATGTGGATGTGCAAGGCGCCGCCTACAACACCTGGAACCGCAAGGACCGCGTCAACCAGGCCAGCCCGGCCTACGAACGCGCCCAGCCCATCGAGGTCGGCCATGTGGTGTTCTTCGTCAAGGACGTGCAGGCCTGCGAGCGCTTCTACGTGGACAACTTCGGCTTCGCAGCCTCGGACCGCTACCCCGAGCGCGGTGCCTTCCTGCGCTGCGCACCCGACGGCGGCCACCACGACATCTTCCTGCTGCAGCGCCCCGCCAAGGACGCTGGCCTGAACCACGTGGCCTTCACGGTGCGCGACATCCACGAGGTCTTCGGCGGCGGCATGCACATCTCGCGCTGCGGCTGGGACACCCAGCTGGGCCCGGGCCGCCATCCCGTGTCCTCGGCCTATTTCTGGTACTTCCGCAATCCGGCCGGCGCCCTGGTCGAGTACTACGCCGACGAGGACCAGCTCACCGCCGACTGGCAGCCCCGCGAGTTCGAGCCCGGCCCCACGGTGTTTGCCGAATGGGCCATCGATGGCGGCATCGACGGCAACACCCGGCGCCAAAAGGGCGTGGGTACCAGCGACGGGAAATTCATCACCGACAAGCGGCATTGAGACCGCGCCTGACGGCCTACCCCCACAACCCAACCACCCCACGGCCCCCACCATGAACAAGTCACGTCGCCAGGTTTCTCTTGCCGCTGCATTCCTGGCTGCAGCCACGCTGTCCGGCACCGCGATGGCCCAGGCCTATCCGGCCAAGCCCATCACCATCATCGTGGCCTATCCGGCCGGTGGCGACACCGATGCCATGGCGCGCCTGTATGCCGAGAAGCTGTCCACGCGCCTGGGCCAGCCCGTGCTGGTGGACAACCGCCCCGGCGCCAGCGGCACCATCGGCAGCGTGCATGTGGCCAAGGCCTCGCCGGACGGCTACACGCTGCTGCTGGCGCCCAATACCTTCGCCATCGCGCAGTTCGTGCTCAAGACGGCCTCGGGCTCCAGCTACGACGTGCTGCACGGCTTCACGCCCATCGTGCAGACCAGCGTGCAGCCCATGTTCGTGGCCACCAACCAGGCCTCGGGCATCAAGGACATGAAGACCCTGATCGCCCAGGGCAAGCGCGACGGCCTGACCTACGCCAGCCCCGGCAGCGGCTCGCCCATGCACATCCTGGGCGAGATGTTCAACCGCGCCGCCGGCACGCGCATCGCCCACATTCCCTACAAGGGCGTGGCACCCGCCGTCAACGACCTGATCGGCTGCCATGTGCCCACGACCTTCATGACCTGGGGACCGATCGCGCCCTACGTCGGCGGCAAGGTCGCCGCCCTGGCCGTGGCCGACAGCCAGCGCAGCGCGCTGGCCCCCAATGTGCCCACCCTGGCCGAGCTGGGCGTCAAGGATGTGGAAGTGTCCGCATGGCAGGGCCTGTTCGGCCCCAAGGGCATGTCGCCCGAGACCGTGAAGCTGCTGAACACGCACCTCAACGAGATCCTGAAGATGCCCGACGTGGTCTCCAAGATGGCCACCTTCGGCGCGCTGCCCGCAGGCGGCGAGCCCGCGCGCCTGGAAAAGACGAATGCCGCCGATTTCAATCGCTTCGGCAAGCTCATCAAAGACCTGGATATCAGGGCTGATTGAGCACCCCCCACACAAGACAGTTTTCGAAGGAGAGAACCATGGCCGCTGATCGCTATCTCGAGCCGCACCAGGCGCGCGAACGTGCCCCCACCCTGATGGAAGACCTGCTGGGCGATTCCATCGAACGCGCCTTCGGCGAAGGCGTGCAGACCCTGCCCGAACTGGTGGCCTACCTCAACCGCAGCGGCCCCTCCGGCGAGAACGGCGAGGCCTGGACCGAAGACAGCTTCCAGGCGCTGATGGCGCGGCTGGGCTATTGATACCGAGCAGGACTGGAGAGCCCCATGAACGTACAAACCATCACCATCGATCCGGTGGACGGCCTGCTCAACAAAGGCCTGAAGAACCTCTGGTACGCGGTCTGCCCCTCGGACTTCGTGAAGACCCAGCCCGTGTCCGTGCGCCGCTTCGGCCGCAAGATCGCGCTGTGGCGCGATGCCGCCGGCCAGGTCCACGCGCTGGAAGACCATTGCCCGCACCGCGGCGCGCCGCTGTCGCAGGGCGTGATCCTGGGCGACCGCCTGGCCTGCCCCTACCACGGCGTGGAAGTGCGCTGCGACGGCACCGTGACCAAGGTGCCCGGCAGCCCCGGCTGCAAGCTCGAAGGCTCGCGCGCGGCGCTGGCCTTCCATGCGCGCGAGGCCCATGGCGCCATCTTTCTCTACAACAGCGACAAGGCCGTTGACGAGGCGCCCGAGTTCACGCTGCCCGAGGAGCTGACCTCGCCCGAGTACTCCAACTTCCTGTGCTATGCCGAGTGGCGCAGCGACTACCGCTATGCGCTGGACAACGTCATGGACCCCATGCACGGCACCTTCCTGCACAAGCAGTCGCACTCCATGGCCGAGGGCGACAGCAAGGCCACGTTCCAGGTGCGCGAGACCGATGACGGCTTCGTCTTCGAGAAGGTGGGCCAGCGCGGCGTGAACTTCGACTGGACCGAGTGGGGCAGCACGGGCGTGCACTGGATGCGCCTGGAGATTCCGTACCCCAAGACCGGCGGCCCCGGCGGCAACTTCGCCATCGTGGCCTGCGTCACGCCCATCAGCGCCGACCTGTGCGCCGTGTTCTTCTGGCGCTGCCGCAAGGTGCAGGGCTGGATGCGCGACACCTGGCGCTTCCTGTACCGCAACCGCCTGGAGGCGCGCCACTGGGCCGTGCTGGAGCAGGACCGGATCATGATGGAGCAGATGGAGCTGGACGCCAACGAGCGCGAGAACCTCTACCAGCACGACATCGGCCTGGTGCGCCTGCGCCGCCACCTGCGCCGCCTGGCCCAGGAGCAGATCGACGAAGGCGCCGCATCATGAGCACCAACCTCCAGGCCTTCGTGCACACGCTGCGCTTCGAGGCCCAGGACACCATCAGCGTGGACCTGCGGCCCGTGGCGGGCGGGGAGCTTCCCGCCTTCACGCCGGGCTCGCACATCGATCTGCACCTGCCCAACGGCCTGGTGCGCAGCTACTCGCTGAGCAACCCCAGCGAGGAGCGCCACCGCTACGTGGTCGGCGTGCTGCGCGACCGCGCCAGCCGCGGTGGCTCGCGCTGCGTGCACGAGTCGCTGCGCGTGGGAATGCCCATCACCATCTCCGAGCCGCGCAACCATTTCGCGCTGGACGAAAGCGCCGCGCACACCGTGCTGGTGGCCGGCGGCATCGGCATCACGCCGCTGCTGTGCATGGCGCGCCGGCTCAAGGGCCAGGGCCGCTCGTTCGAGATGCTGTACTTCGCCCGCGAGCGCAAGGGTGCGGCCTTCCTGGAAGAGCTGCAGGCGCTGGGCATGCCGCTGCACCTGCACTTCGACAGCGAGGCCGGCGGCCCGCCCGACCTGCGCGCGCTGCTGGCCCAACGGCAGCCCGACGCGGGCACGCACCACTACGCCTGCGGCCCCACGCCCATGCTGGACGCCTTCGAGAAGTTCTGCGCCGAGCTGGGCCACGCCAACGCCCACATCGAGCGCTTCACGCCCGTGGAGGTCAAGGCCGCCGACGATGCGCGCAGCAACTACACGGTGGAACTCAAGCGCAGCGGCCGCTTCATCGAGATCACGCCCGAGAAGTCGCTGCTCGACACCCTGCTGGATGCCGGCATCCAGATGGACCACAGCTGCTGCGAAGGTGTCTGCGGCTCCTGCGAGACGCGCGTGCTCGAAGGCATTCCGGACCACCGCGACTCGGTGCTCAGCCCCAAGGAAAAGGCCAGCAACAAAGTGATGATGGTCTGCGTTTCCGGCTGCAAGAGCGAACGTTTAGTGCTCGATATCTGAGCAGGCAATCAGACCTGCACGGCAACAACCCACCACCCCCAAGCCCCCCCAAGCCACCACCCCAGAGGAGACAACCCCATGAAAACCATCCATACGCCCATGCTGGGCGTGGCGCTAGCCTGCCTGGCGTCCTTGCCCGGTGCCGCTTCGGCGCAGTCCAAGGTCGAGATCTTCGGCGTCGTCGATGTCGGCGTCACGCACCTGAACGGCTCCGGCCCCTCCAAGACCGGCCTGTCCACGGGCGGCGCCAACATCAGCCGCCTCGGCTTTCGCGGCACGGAAGAGCTGGGCGGCGGCCTGCGCGCTGGCTTCTGGCTGGAGGCGGGCATGGACGTGGACAGCGGCTCGGGCAAGGCCAGCGGTGGCGGCCTGAGCTTCAACCGCCGCTCCACCGTGAGCCTGTCGGGCGACTTCGGCGAAGTGCGCCTGGGCCGCGATGACTCGGCCACCTTCCTGAGCACGCTGATCTTCGACCCCTTCCTCACCAACGGCGTGGGCGGCACCATGGGCTTCACCATGCTGGGCATTCCCGGCACGGGCACGGCCACGGGCGGCGCGCCCATCCAGATCAGCAACGCGGTCAGCTACTTCCTGCCGCAGAACCTGGGCGGCTTCTACGGCCAGGTGCAGGTGGCCATGGGCGAGCAGGCGCGCAGCGCGCCCAACAAGAACCAGGGCGACTACCGCGGCCTGCGCTTCGGCTATCGCCAGGGCCCCTTCAACGGCGCACTGGCCACGGGCAAGTTCTATGGCGACAGCGATGCGACCAACCTCACGGCCAGCAACGTGGGCCTGAGCTGGGACTTCGGCGTGGCCAAGCCCATGCTGCTGTGGGCCAGCGAAAAGCGCGGCGCCCTCAAGGTCACCGCCCTGCAGCTGGGCGTGACCGCGCCCGTGGGCATGGGCGAGTTCAAGGCCTCCTACGGCCACTACAACACCGACGGCAGCAATGCCGACTGGAACAAGATCAGCGTGGGCTACGGGCACAACCTGTCCAAGCGCACCCAGGTCTACGGCACGGTGGCCTTCCTCAAGAACAAGGACGGCGCGGCCAAGTCCATCGGCGTGCAGGGCCTGTCGGCCCCGGGCACCACGCTGGGCGGCCGCTCCTCCGGCTTCGAGGTGGGCGTGCGCCACTTCTTCTGATACAGCCCATCGGGCGATAGAGACTTGCCATGAAAGATATGCGTGCGGCCCGCTGGTGGGGGGTGATCAGCCTCTTCATCATCGTCGCCATCTCCTATGTGGACCGGATCAACCTTTCGATCCTCATCCTCGACCAGGGATTTCTGGACCACATCGGGCTGACGCACGACGACCGCACGCGCCAGGGCCTGCTGGCCACGGCCTTCATGGTGGGCTACGGCGTTTCTTCCTTCGTGTTGACGCCGTTTTGCGCGGCGCTCTTCGGCGTGCGCCGAAGCCTGGTGGTCGGCCTGCTGCTGTGGGGCGCCGTGTCCTTTCTGTCCCCGGCCATGAACAGCTATGGCCTGCTGCTGGCCTCGCGCATCCTGCTGGGCATCTCCGAAGGGCCGCTGTACTCGCTGGCGGGCAGCTACATCAAGGCGCATTTCCAGAGCCATGAGAACGGCCTGCCCAACTCTTTCGTGAACATGGGCACGGGCCTGGGGCTGGCGGTGGGCTATCCGCTGATCGGCTACCTGGTGGCCGGCCATGACTGGCAGACCTCGTTCCACGTGCTGGGCCTGATCAATGTGGCCATCGGCATTCCGCTGGTGCTGGCCTTCATCCGCATGCCCCGCGTGGACACCGGCATGCCGCGCCCGCGCTCGCTGGGCGAGGCGGTGGGCCAGGTCGGGCAGATCGTGCGCGGCGCCATGCACACGCGCTATCTGGTGCTGGTGGCCGTGCTGTCGGCGGCCTTCTTCTCCTACCTCTGGGGCAGCAGCAACTGGCTGCCGGCCTATCTGGAGTCGCGCGGCTTTTCGCTGCGCGAGATGGGCTGGCTGGCCTCGCTGCCGCAGTACGCCACGGTATTGGCCGTGCTGGTCGGCGGCATCGTCATCGACCGCCTGCCGCGCCGCCAGGTGCCGCTGATCTTCGTCGGCGGCAGCCTGGGCCTGGCGCTGGCCATCTGGCTGGCCATCCACATGGAAGACCGCTACGCGGCGGCCTACTGCCTGATCGCCGCCAACTTCTGCTGGGGCCTGATGAGCCCGGCCATCCCCAGCACCGTGCAGTACTGCGCGCGGCCCGAGCATGTGGCCAGCGCCTATGGCGTCGTCAACGGCACGGCGACCCTGGTGGCGGGCTTCATGCCTGCGCTCATGGGGGCGGTCATCGGCTGGACATCGCATTCGGCCGGCGGCGGTTTCGTTGCCGGCTTCGGCCTGCTGGTGGGCACGCAGCTGGTGGTCATGGTCTGCGGCCTGGTGCTGTGGCTGCGCGAGCGCGGCCAGGGCACCCACGGTGCCAGCGATGCCCGGGATACATCCGCGCGCACGGCCTGACCTGCACTACAGCGCGCCCGCTGCGGCGCACTGCTCCAGAAACGTCACCAAGGCCTGCACGCGCGCCGTGCGGCCCTTGCGCGTGGGCACCAGCAGGGTGACGGGCGCGCTGCCGAAATGCCAGTCGGGCAGCACGCGCACCAGCCGGCCCTCGGCAATGGCCGGTGCCATGTCCCATTGCGAACGCAGCACCAGGCCCAGGCCCTGTTCGGCCCAGTGGCGGGCCACGCCGCCATCGTTGGTCACATAGGACGGCGTCACACGCAGGGTCTGGCCGTCCACGGCACGCCGGCTGGCGGCGGGGCGCAGGTGCCACAGCGTCACATCCTCCTCGTTCTCGCGGATACAGATGCAGGCGTGCTCCAGCAATTCGCGCGGCGTGGCGGGCGTGCCATGGCGGCGCAGGTAGCCGGGGCTGGCGCACAGCCAGCGGTCGTTGGCAGCCAGCTCGCGCGCCACCCAGGAGGAGTCGCGCACCGCGCCGATGTGGACCACGGCATCGGCATCGTGGCGGTCGGGAAAAGGCGTTTCGCGCAGGTCCAGCTGCAGTTTCAGTTGCGGGTGCTGGCGCGTGAAGGGCACCAGGGCCGGGGCCAGCCGGCTGCGCCCGTAGCCGAAGGGCGCGGCCAAGCGCAGCGTGCCGCCCAGCTGGCGGGCATCGCCGTGCAGCGAGTCGCGCAGCTCCTCGATCTGGCCCAGCAGCCGCACGGCCTCGCGGGCAAAGCGCTCGCCCTCGGGCGTCAGCGCCAGGCGCCGCGCGCTGCGGTTGGCCAGGGACAGGCCCAGTTCGGCCTCCAGCCGGCGCAGGCGCATGGACAGTGCAGGCGGTGTTACGTCAAGCGCACGGGCCGCCGCGCTCAGCGAGCTTTCGCGCAGCAAGGCGGCGGCAAGCTGCAGGTCTTCGATGGCAATCATTCAATTTGCCTTAACGATTGATGACGGCGGATTTAACCACGACCATGGTCTTGGTCCGTACAGTGCCAAGGCATGAACACCCCATACCCCACCTCTGCCGCATGGCCCCGGGCCGTGCTCTTCGACCTGCTGACCGCCTTGCTGGACTCCTGGACCGTCTGGAATGCGGCCGCCGGCAGCGAGGCTGCCGGGCGCGACTGGCGCGCCGAATACCTGCGCCTGACCTATGGCTGCGGCGCCTACCAGCCCTATGAGGATCTGGTGCGCACGGCGGCCCGCAACCGGGGCCTGCCCGAGTCGGTGGCCGACAGGCTGGAGGCGCAATGGGAGCAGCTGCAGCCCTGGGATGGCGCACGCGAGCTGCTGGCCGCCCTGCGCCCGCACTGCCGCCTGGCCGTGGTGACCAATTGCTCCGAGCGCCTGGGTCAACGTGCCGCCGCGCTGCTGGGCGTGGATTGGGATGTGGTGGTGACCTCGGAAGCAGCAGGCTTCTACAAGCCCGACCCCCGGCCCTACCAGCTGGCGCTGGACCGGCTGGGGCTGCCTGCGGGCCAGGCCGCCTTCGTGGCCGGATCGGGCTATGACCTGTTCGGCACCTCGGCCGTGGGCCTGCGTACCTTCTGGCACAACCGCGTGGGCCTGTCGCGGCCCACGGGCGCGCCGCAGGCCGAGGCCGAAGCACCCACGCTGGCGCCGGCACTGCCCTGGCTCAGGGACTTTTCCCTGCAGCAGGGTTGAACCCCGAGGGTGCAGCCGGTGCTGTGCCCGCCGTCCTTTCCTGTCCACCCTTGTGAGGAGCCTGCCATGCAGCTGCGTCCAGCCCTGCCGTTGTCCCTTGTGTCCGCATTCCCGGTCCTGTCCATCGTCTGTGCCATGGCGTGGAGCCAGGGAGCCCTGGCGCAGGCCGGCGCTGCCTTTCCGGCCAGGCCGGTCACGCTGGTCGTGCCGTTTCCCCCGGGAGGCCCCAGCGATGCGCTGGCCCGTGCCGTGGCTCAGAAGATGGGGGAGCATCTGGGCCAACCCCTGGTGATCGAGAACCTGGGTGGCGCCAATGGAACCATCGGCCTGAACCAGGCGCGCAAGGCTGCCGCCGACGGCTACACCCTGTCCTTTGGCGGCATAGGCACGCATGTGGTCAATGTGGCCTTGTACCGCAAGCTGCCCTATGACCCCGTGGCCGACTTCGCCCCTGTGGGACCTGCGGGCGCGGCGCCCATGCTGCTGCTGGCGCGTGCCAATCTGCCGGCCTCCGACCTGCGCCAGTTCGCCGACTGGCTCAAGCGCAACCAGGCCGCAGCCTCCTATGGCAGCGCCGGCGTGGGCTCGATATCGCACTATGGGTGCGTGCTGCTGCTGTCGGCGCTGGGCCAAAGCCCCACCCATGTTCCCTATCGCGGGATCGCACCTGCCATGAACGATCTCATGGGCGGACAGACCGATTTCATGTGCGACCAGACGACGACGGCGCTGCCGCAGATCGCGGGCGGCCGCATCAAGGCGATTGCGGTGCTGGGAACACAGCGCCTGGCTCAGCTGCCGGGCACGGCGGCCAGCGCCGAGGCAGGCCACCCCCTGCAGGCGCGCTCATGGAACGCGATCTTCGCACCACGCGGCACGCCGCCGGCGGTGCTCGCGCGGCTGACGCGGTCGCTGCAGCACGCCATGGGCGATGCGGGCCTGCGCGCACAGATGGCTGCGCTGGGGGTGGAGCTGCCGTCGCCCGAGCAGGCCGTGCCGGCCACGGTCTCCGCCTTGATCGAACAGGGACTGCGCAACGACGTGCCTGCCCTCAAGGCCAAAGGCCAATACCTGGATTGACGATGGAGAGAGAAACACCATGCAAGACACACTTCTGACCCTGGACACGCCCGCTGCCGTGATCGACCTCGCACGCATGCAGCGCAACATCCACCGCATGCAGCAGCGCATGGACGCGCAGGGCGTGCGCCTGCGCCCCCATGTGAAGACCAGCAAGAGCGTGCCCGTGGCCGCCGCGCAGCGCGCGGCCGGGGCCTCGGGCATCACGGTCTCCACCCTGAAGGAGGCCGAGCAGTTCTTTGCCGCTGGCACCACCGACATCCTCTATGCAGTCAGCATGGCGCCGCACCGCCTGCCGCAGGCCCTGCAACTGCGCCGGCGCGGCTGCGATCTCAAGCTCATCGTGGACAGCGTGGCGGCGGCCCAGGCCATTGCCGCGTTCGGCCGCGAACAGGGCGAGGCCTTCGAGGTATGGATAGAGATCGACACCGACGGCCACCGCTCCGGCGTGGGCGCCGAAGATGCGCCGCTGCTGCTGGCCATTGGCCGCACGCTGCACGACGGCGGCATGCGCCTGGGTGGTGTGCTCACGCATGCCGGCTCCAGCTACGAGCTGGACACGCCCGATGCGCTGCAGGCGCTGGCCGAGCGCGAGCGCGCCGGCTGCGTGCAGGCCGCCGAAGCCCTGCGCGCGGCCGGCCTGCCGTGCCCCGTGGTCAGCGTGGGCTCCACGCCCACCGCGCTGGCGGCATGCCGGCTGGACGGCGTGACCGAGGTGCGCGCAGGCGTCTATGTGTTCTTCGACCTGGTGATGCGCAACATCGGCGTGTGCACGGCCGAGGACGTGGCGCTGTCGGTGCTGGCCACCGTGATCGGCCACCAGGCCGACAAGGGTTGGGCCATCGTGGACGCAGGCTGGATGGCCATGAGCCGCGACCGGGGCACGGCGAAACAGCGGCAGGACTTCGGCTACGGCCAGGTCTGCGACCTGCATGGCGAGGTGATGCCGGGCTTCGTGCTGACCGGCGCCAACCAGGAGCACGGCATCCTGGCGCGCGCTGATGGCGCGATAGAGGCCGACATCGCCGCCCGCTTTCCCCTGGGCACGCGGCTGCGCATCCTGCCCAACCATGCCTGCGCCACGGGCGCGCAGTTCCCGGCCTACCAGGCGCTGGCGGCAGATGGCTCGGTGCAAACCTGGGAGCGGCTCCATGGCTGGTGAAAACGGGATCGATCTGCGCCATGCATCGCCGAACCTGCCTGCGCCGGGCGGCCACTACAGCCACACGGCCACGGGCCAGGGGCTGGTCTTCGTGTCAGGGCAGCTGCCCATACGGCCCGACGGCACGCGCCTGGTGGACGCCAGCTTCGAGGACCAGGCCCGGCAGGCGCTGGCCAACCTGGCAGCGGCGCTGGAGCTGGCCGGCAGCGGCGTGCCGCGGCTGCTGCAGGTGCGCGTGTACCTGGACGACATGGCGCACTGGCCGGCCTTCGACCGCATCTACGCGGACTGGGCCGGCGCACACCGGCCCGCGCGCGCCGTGGTGCCCACGGGGGCGCTGCATTTCGGGTTGAAGGTGGAAATCGAGGCCGTGGCGCTGGCCTGAAGAAAGCCCGGCCCGAGGGGGCCGGCTGCCGCTACTTCAGCCAGCCGCGCTTGCGGAAATACAGCATGGGCCCGACGGCGCTGAGCACCATGAGCGCGATGACGTAGACGTAGCCGAACTCCCACTCCAGCTCGGGCATGAAGCGGAAGTTCATGCCGTAGACGCTGGCGATCAGCGTGGGCGGCAGCAGGGCCACGCTGGCCACCGAGAAGATCTTGATGATCTTGTTCTGGTTGATGTTGATGAAGCCGACGGTGGCATCCATCAGGAAGTTGATCTTGTCGAAGAGGAAGGCCGTGTGGCTGTCCAGCGATTCGATGTCGCGCAGGATCTGGCGCGCTTCCTCGAACTGCTCGGCATTGAGCATCTTGGAACGCATCATGAAGCTGACGGCGCGGCGCGTGTCCATGACGTTGCGGCGGATGCGGCCGTTCAGGTCTTCCTGGCGCGCGATGGCGCCCAGCACTTCGCGGGCCACGTCGTCGGTCACGTCGCCGGACAGCACCATCTTGCTGGCCTTCTCCAGGTCGTCGTAGATGCCTTCGAGCGTATCGGCCGAGTACTCGGCGTCGGCGTCGAACAGCTTGAGCAGCACGTCCTTGGCCTCGTCGATCAGGCCCGGCGCGCGGCGCGCGCGCATGCGCAGCAGCCGGAAGACCGGCACGTCCTCGTCATGGATGGAGAACAGCACGCCGCAGCTGCGCAGGTTCTTGTTGTGCTCGTTGACGATGAAGGCCACGCGCACGGAGCGGGGATCCTCGTCATCGTCGATCAGGAAGTCGCTGCGGATGTGCAGCTCGCCGTTGTCTTCTTCGTAGAAGCGGGCCGATTCCTCGATGTCGTCGTCCATCGCATCTTCGGGGATGGACAACTCGTAGTGCTGCTTGATCCAGCGCTTTTCCTCGACCGTGGGCGACTCCAGGTCCACCCAGATCGGCTTGAAGCGGGACAGCTCCTCCAGCGACTCGATCTCTTCTTGAACCAGGCGGCCATTGGCCAGCGTAAAGATGTTGAGCATAGGCTCACTCCAGGTGTTCTTCTCAGGCGTGCGGGGTATCGGGGGTGCTTTCAACCCCACAGGCCAACCGGGAGTTGAAAGCTACCAACTGGGGTAGGTTTCCACGGAGCTTTCTCCAAGATGCAAAGCATCGGATTATGCAGCGTTGCGCTGCAGCATGCGGGCCGGCCGCGCTATTCGGAAGCGGCTCCAGGGGGCATCTGGCGGCCTGTCACAAAAGCCTGGGCATGGCACAGGTCGGCCCAGGCGCCGGCCTTGGCCTGGGGGGCGCGCAGCAGATAGTTGGGGTCGTAGCTGACCACGGCCGGCACACCGGCGATGCGGTGCGGCTCGGCGCGCAGGCGGCCCAGGGCCTCCTGGCGCCCCAGCACGGCGCGCGCCGTGGCCAGGCCCAGCACCAGCACGCAGGCCGGGCGCAGATCGCGCAGCAGTGCCTCCAGCGACGGTTGCAGGGCCGGGACCTCGGGCGCCTCCTGGCCTTCGGCCGGAGGCTGCACGCGGTGCAGGGCGGCGCTGTACAGGCGCGGATGGTCCTGCAGGTTCAGCGCGCGCAGCATGTTGTCCAGCAGCCGGGCCGCGTCGCCTTCCAGCGCGGTGCGCGCGCAGTCGGGGCCGGGGCGCCGGGCGGGCGGCAGCGGCAGGGAGTTGGCCGGCGGCTCCAGCAGGATCAGCCAGCCGCCTTCGCCGCCATCACCGGCCGGCGGCGTTGCCGCATACACGGGACGCACGGGGCCCAGCCGCCAGCCCAGGCCCGGTGCGCCGGCCACGGGCTGCTGCACGTAGCGGCGCGGCGGGCGTTCGCGTTCGGGGATGACGGGTGCGGGAGAGGCGTGCACGGGTGCGGGAGGCGGTGGCGCCTGGACCGGCGCCTGAACAGGCACCTGAACGCGTGCGGGCGTTGGCGCGGCGACAGGCGACGATGCAGCAGGCGCCGGTGCATCAGGCGCCGGGAGGGGCGCCTCCTGCACGGGCGGCGGAACGGGGCGGGCCACCAGCGGATCCGCCAGGGGCGCCGCTGCAGGCGCATCGGCGGGCGCAGCCAGGGCCTCGGACAGCACGGCGGGCGCGGTCTCGGGTTCGGGCAGCCAGACAGTGATGCCCATGGCATGCAGCATGGCCCGCTGGCGGGTGTCTAGATTCAGGGCCATAGCTTGAGGCTCATGAGCACGGCATGCTCGCGCGGGCCGTCGTGCATGGGGTAGTAGTTCTTGCGCAGGCCCACCTCCTGGTAGCCATGCGCGGCGTAGATGCTGCGTGCGCGGACATTGCTCTCGCGCACTTCCAGCCAGATCCATTGGGCCTGGCGCTGGCGCGACCACAGGGCCAGGGCGTCCAGCAGGATGCGGGCCCAGCCCTGGCGCTGGCGCGCCGGGGCCACGGTGATGTTGAGCAGGTGCACCTCGTCGAGCACGATCATGGCGACGAAGTAGCCGACCAGCCCGCCCTGGGCATCCACCAGCAGCTGGGTTTCATAGCCGGCCGCCATGGCGTCGATGAAGTTGCCACGCGTCCAGGGATGGGAATAGGCCTGCTGCTCCACGGGCAGCAGCGTGTCCAGCCACAGCACGTTCAGCGGCTCGAAGCGCACGCTGTCCCGCTCCGACGCCAAGGCGTCGGTCAGGGGCGGCAGCGGCCGCGAGGGCTGTGGCGTGTGCGTGCTCATGCCTGGGCAGGAGGGGTCTCTGTGGTCTGCACGGGTGAAGCAAGCGCGGCTGCCGCCTTGGCAGCCTCGCGCTCGGCCGTGGTCTGCGCGACTTTATCGCGGATGTAGCGCGGCAGGGCCTGGTCGGCCGGCAGGGCGCGGTCGGCCGCCAGCATCGCAGGGGCCAGGCGCAGCATGGCGGCGGCCGTGGGCAGCGCAGCCACATGGCTGGCCTGGGGCGCCAGGCGCTCGCCATAGGCGGCCAGGGCGTTGCCGGCCACCACGGTGCCGGGCGGCAGCTGCAGGGCCTCGGGCGCGCACAGGCCGAAGTCGCCGCTTTGCTCGCCGATGTCGTTCCAGCGGCCATCGGCCCAGTGGTAGGCGGCGTGGTAGACCTCGTTCATGCGCGCATCGATCACGGCGATGAGGTCGGTGCAGCCGTATTGCATGCGCGCCTGCTCGGCCACGGCCAGCAGGCTGTCCATGGGCAGCACGGGCACGCGGGCGGCAAAGGCCAGGCCCTGGGCCACGGAGCACGCCGTGCGCAGGCCCGTGAACGAGCCCGGACCCCGGCCGAAGACGATGGCCCGCAGCTCGGCGAACTCCAGTCCGGCCTGGGCCATGAGGGCCAGGATGGCGGGGATCAGCTCGGTCGAGGTCTGCGGGCCGCCGGGGCCGCTGTGTTCCCAGACGGCATCGCCGCGCTGCACGGCGATGGAGAGGGTGTCGGTACTGGTGTCTAGGGCAAGAAGATTCATGGCGTGGGGCAGGCGGCGGTGCCGCAGCAAGTGCAGGATTATCGGTGCCCCGCCCGTCCCGCGCCCGGCAGGGCTGCAATGACCGGCGTAGACTTGCCGGCCATGTTGCATCTTTCGACGTCTTCTTCCCTTATTTCCTCGATTTCCTCCGCCTTCTCTCTTGGATTGCCGCTTTCCCGCCGGGGCCTGGCGGCCGCGCTGCTGGCGGCGTCCGTCCTGCCCGGCGTGGCAAGCGCCCAGGCAGATGCGCCCACCTCGCCGGCCTCGCTGTCCACCAAGACTGCACGCGAAAGCCGGCTGCCCCCGGCCGTGGAGGCGGCGCTTGCGCGCGCCAAGCTGCCGCGCGACGCGGTCTCGGCCCTGGTGGTCGAGGTCGATGGCCGGGCCGCTCCGCGCCTGGACTGGCAAAGCCATGTGGCCATGAACCCGGCCTCGGTGATGAAGCTGGTCACCACCTATGCGGCGCTGGACCAGCTGGGTCCTGCCCATGTCTGGCGCACGCCCGTCTTCCTGGGCGGGCCGGTGCAGGACGGCGTGCTGCGCGGGCCGCTGTACATCCAGGGCCAGGGCGATCCCAAGCTCGTGATGGAGCGGCTGTGGCTGATGCTGCGCCGCCTGCAGGGCATGGGCATCAAGGTCATCGTGGGCGACATCGTGCTGGACCGCAGCGCGTTCTCCGTCCCCGCCCACGATCCCGCCACCTTCGACAACGAGCCCTGGCGCCCCTACAACGTGGCGCCCGACGCCCTGCTGGTCAACTACAAGGCCGTGACGGTCGGCTTTGTGCCCGACGCCGCGGCGGGCGTGGCGCGGCTGCAATACGACCCGCCGCTGGCCGGAATCCAGCAACAGGAAACCGCGCCCCTGGCGCCGGCAGGCAGCGAGTGCGGCGACTGGCGCGCCCGGCTGCAGCTGGACATGGCCGACCCGTTGCGCATCGCCTTTGCCGGCACGTTCCCGGCCAGCTGCGGCGACAAGAGCTGGTCGCTGGCGCCGGCCCAGCCCGAGGCCTTTGCGGCGCGCGCCATCGAGGGCATGTGGCGCGAGCTGGGGGGCAAGCTCACGGGCACCGTGCGCGACGGCCGCGTGCCGGCCGGCCTGCAGCCGGCCTTCCAGAGCGAATCGCCCTCGCTGGCCGAGGTGGTGCGGGACATCAACAAATACAGTAACAACGTCATGGCCCAGCAGGTGTTCCTGACCATGGGCATGCAGCGCACCGGCGTGGCCAGCTTCGAGGCCTCGCGCCAGGCGCTGGGCCAGTGGTGGCAGGCGCGCTGGGGTGCGGCCGAGCAGCCCGTGGCCGACAACGGCGCGGGCCTGAGCCGCGAGGCGCGCATCACGGCCTCCGGCCTGGGCCGCATGCTGCAGCAGGCCTGGGCCTCGCCCGTGATGCCGGAGTTCGTGGCCTCCATGCCCATCGTCGGCGTCGATGGCACGCTGCGCCGCAGCCTCAGCCGCGTCCAGGGCATGGCGCACCTGAAGACCGGCACGCTGCGCGATGCCTCGGCCCTGGCCGGTTATGTGGATGGCGCCAGCGGCCGCCGATACGTGCTGGTGGCCATGGCCAACCACGCCAATGCGGCCGCCGCGCGCGCGGCCTGGGATGCGCTGGTGGACTGGACGGCGCACGACCGCTGATACGCCGCCTGCGCTCCTGTTCCAGGGCCTGCTTTTGCAGGCCCTTTCCGTTGTGTTTCCGCCTCCTGCCCGGCAAGGGCCTTGTCCTGCCTGCGGGCGCCAGACCGGTATTTATCGTCTATTCGCCCGCGTGCGAAATGCCCGGTCGGCCCGCGATTCCTATCGGTACTTGCCCGGTGTCGCCAAGGTGCGACTGTCGCTACGATGGCAATCACCAAAAAAAGCACGGTCGTGCTATTCACAACACTTCACGGAGATCACACCTTGGCAAATCGTTATCGAATCCTCGCGGCCTCCCTGGCCACGGCCGGCCTGCTGGCCGCTTGCGGTGGCGGCAGCGGCGCCGACACCACCCCCCGTGCCAAGATCACCTCCGTCAAGGTGATGGGCGACAGCCTCTCCGACAGCGGCACCTTCGGCTACAAGTTCACCGTGCAGAACGCCACGCTGACAGGCGCCGGCTCCAACCAGGTCTGGGCCGAGCGCGTGGCGGGCCTGTACAACATCTCCCTGTGCCCGCGCTTCAACGGCACGGCCTTCACGCCCAACACCTCGTGCAACAACTACGCCGTGGGCGGCGGCCGCATCAACTACACCAGCGCGCCCACGGCGCCCATCTCCATCACGCAGCAGATCCTGCTGGCCGGCGCGGCGGGCTTCACGGCCGATGACCTGGCCGTGATCGACGGCGGCGCCAATGACGCGGCCGACGTGATCGGCGCCTTCCTGGCCGCTTCCAGGGACCAGGGCGCCAACTTCAAGGCGCTGCTGTCCACCAAGATCGACGCGGCCACGCTGGGTGCGCTGCTGCAGCAGGGCCAGGCCGGCATGGCCCAGGCCGGCGGCCTGTACATGCAGAACCTGGCCAAGGGCTATGTGTCCACCATCCAGGCGAATGTGCTGGGCAAGGGCGCCACGCGCGTGGCCATCCTCAACGTGCCGGCCATCACGCTGACGCCGCGCTTCCAGCTGGTACTGCAGTCGGTGGCCCAGCAGCAGGGCTCGGCCGCCGCCGCCCAGCTGGAGACCGTGTTCGACGGCTGGGTCAAGGCCTTCAACCAGCAGGTTGCCACCGGCTTCGCGGGCGAGAGCCGCGTGGCCATCATCGATTTCTACAGCGAGTTCCGCCAGCAGATGGCCGACCCCGCCCAGTACGCCTACACCAACGTGAAAAAGGCGGCCTGCCCTGCCACCGGCGTGGGCGCCGACGGCCTGCCCACCTACAGCTTCCCGACCTGCACCGAGGCCGCGCTGTCCGCCTCCATTCCCGTGGGCGAGACCAGCGCCAACTGGTGGAAGAGCTATGCCTTTGCCGACAGCTTCCACCCCACGCCCTATGGCCATCAGCAGATGAGCCAGCTGGCCTCCCGCACCCTGGCCCGTGCCGGCTGGCTGTGATCGCAGTCATGCAGCACGAGGAGACACATCCATGAAGACATTCCTGCGCATCACCGCCGCCGTGGCCATGGCCACGGCCTGCATGGCCGCCACCGCCCAGTCCGCCGGCACCTGGAGCGTGCGCCTGGGCGCCACGCGCATCGATCCCCAGACCAGCAGCGGCTGGCTGAGCACACCCAGCTTCCCCGACACCCGCGTGGACGTGAAGGCCAACAGCCAGCTCACGGGCGGCGTGACCTACATGGTCACCAACAACTGGGCCATCGACGTGCCCATGGGCCTGCCGTTCAAGCATGACTTCGTGGGCAATGGCGCCATCTCCGGCACGGGCAAGCTGGGCCGCACCAAGGTGCTGCCCGCCACCGTGTTCGCGCAGTACCGCTTCGGCGAGGCCAACTCCGCCTTCCGCCCCTACCTGGGCCTGGGCGTGACCTATGCCAAGTTCTTCGGCGAGCGCACCACGGCCTCCCTCAACGGCCTGACCGGCGGCACGCTGGCCAACCCGACCACGGCCTCGGTGGACAGCAAATGGGGCCTGACGCCCCAGATCGGCTTCGTCTACAACTTCAACGAGCGCTGGTTCCTGGACGTGGCCTACTACAAGAGCTTCCTGAAGACCACGGCGCACCTGTCCTCGGGCCAGAGCGTGTCGCTCAAGCTCAATCCGAACGTCTACGCCATCGGCATCGGATACCGCTTCTGACAGGTCGCAGTCCCCAAAGAAAAACCAGCCCGCGGGCTGGTTTTTTCATGGAGGGGGACTGCGCCTACTTGGCCGTGGGCATCACGAATTCCGCACCCTTGGGCGTGCTCTCGGGCCAGCGCTGCATGATGCTCTTTTGGCGTGTATAGAAGCGCACGCCTTCCTCGCCATAGGCGTGCATGTCGCCGAACAGGCTGCGCTTCCAGCCGCCGAAGCCGTGCCAGGCCATGGGAACGGGAATCGGCACGTTGATGCCGACCATGCCGACCTCGATGCGGCGGCCGAACTCGCGCGCCACATTGCCGTCGCGCGTGAAGCAGGCCACGCCGTTGCCGAACTCATGGTCGTTGACCAGCTGCACGGCCTCGGCGAAGTCCTTGGCGCGCACCACGGCCAGCACGGGGCCGAAGATCTCTTCCTTGTAGATGCGCATGTCGGGCGTGACATGGTCGAACAGCGTGCCGCCCAGCCAGAAGCCGCCCGAGGTGTCGGTGCCTGTGGAGGAGCCGGCCGCCTTGCCGTCGAAGCCCCGGCCATCGACCAGCAGCTGCGCGCCTTCCTTGACGCCCAGGTCGATGTAGCCGCTGATGCGCTCGTGCGCGGCGCGGGTCACGATGGGGCCCATTTCCGCGGCCAGGTCCTCGCCGTCCAGCACCTTCAGCGCCTTGGTGCGCTCGATCAGGCGCGGCAGCAACTGGTCGGCCACATCGCCCACGAGCACGGCCACGCTGATGGCCATGCAGCGCTCGCCGGCCGAGCCGTAGCCGGCGCCGATCAGCGCGTCCACGGCCTGCTCGATATCGGCATCGGGCATGACCACCATGTGGTTCTTGGCGCCGCCCAGGGCCTGCACGCGCTTGCCGTGGCGCGCGCCCGTCTCGTAGATGTAGTTGGCAATGGGCGTGGAGCCCACGAAGCTCACGGCCTTCACGTCGGGATGCTCGATCAGCGCGTCCACCGCCTCCTTGTCGCCCTGCACCACGTTGAACACGCCGTCAGGCAAGCCTGCCTGCTTGAGCAGGTCGGCGATCAGCAGCGACGGTGTGGGATCGATGGGGCTGGGCTTGAGCACGAAGGTGTTGCCCGCCGCAATGGCCACCGGGAACATCCACATCGGCACCATCACCGGGAAATTGAAGGGCGTGATGCCCGTGACCACGCCCAGGGGCTGGCGCAGCGTCCAGTTGTCGATGCCGGTGGAGACCTGGTCGGTGAAATCGCCCTTGAGCAGCTGCGGAATGCCGCAGGCGAATTCCACGATGTCGATGCCGCGGCTGACTTCGCCCTGCGCATCGGTGAAGACCTTGCCGTGCTCGGCCGTGATCGCATGGGCCAGCTCGTCCTTGTGCTGGTTGAGCAACTCCAGGAAGCGCAGCAGCACGCGTGCACGGCGGATGGGCGGCGTATCGGCCCACTTCGGGAAGGCCGCCTTGGCCGCCGCCACGGCGGCATCGACATCGGCGCGCGAGGCCAGGGCCACGCGGCCCGTGACCTGGCCGGTGGCCGGGTTGGTCACGTCCTGCCCGCGGTCGCTGGCACCTGCCGTGCGCTGGCCGTTGACGTAGTGGACGATGGAAGCGAAGGAGGTGTTTGCGGTGTTCATGCCAGGCAGTCTAGAAGTGCGCTTTCTGCCTGCCTAGGCGCTGCGCTTGAATTGATTGTTCAATTCGCTGAACAATCCATGCATGGCAAATGAAAAACCCGATGCCAAGGCCGAGGCCTTGTGGAGCCACCTGCACTGGCTGGTCGTGCTGGAGCAGCAGGGCAGCTTCACCTCGGCCGCCGCGCGTTTGGGCGTGAGCAAGGCGGCCATGAGCCAGCGCGTGGCAGAGCTGGAGCGCGCGGCCGGCATCGCCCTGGTCACCCGCACCACGCGCAGCGTGCGCCTGACCGAAGCGGGCCAGCGCCTGGTGGACGACACGCGCGGTGCCTTCGAGCACATTGCCCACAGCTTCTCCGGCGTGCGCGACCTGGCTGCCGCACCGCGCGGCCTGCTGCGCGTGACGGCGCCGCTGGCCTTTTCGCGCCAGCAACTCATGCCGCGCCTGCCGGCCTTCCTGCGTGCCCATCCGCAGATCCGGCTGGAGCTGGACCTGTCGGACCAGATACGCTCGCTGGCGCTGGAAGGGTTTGATCTGGCCATACGCCACGTCACGGCGCCGCCCGAAACCCATGTGGCCTGGGCGCTGGCGCCCACGCGCTCGCTGCTCGTGGCCAGCGCGGACTACCTGGCCGCGCACGGCACCCCGTCCACGCCGCAGGACCTGGCCGCGCACCACTGCCTGCACTATCCGCGCACCCAGGGTGCCCCGGCCTGGAGCTTCGTTCCCCGCGACGCCGGCGTGGACGGCGTGCGCGTCGTCGTTCCCGTGACCGGCGGCTTTGCCGCCAACAACAGCGAAATCCTGCGCGACGCGGCACTGGCCGGCCTGGGCATCGCCCTGGTTCCGGACTTCAGCGCGCAATCGGGCCTGGCCTCCGGCCACCTGAGCGAAGTCCTGCCCGGCTGGCGGCCCGTCGACGCCTTCGGCGAACAGCTGTTCGCCATCCGCCCCTACGCCAGCCATGTCCCGCGCGCGGTGGCGGTGTTCGTGGACTTTCTGCGGGAGTCGTTTGCGGCAGGGTTCATCCGCTGAGGGCGAGCCCTCAGGCCTTGATCCCCAGCTTGTCCACCAACTGCTTGAACACCGCGTTGTCGCGGTCGATCACGGCCTTGAATTCGGGCTGGTCCAGGTAGCCCTCGCCCATGTTCTGCTTGGCCATGGTTTCGCGCAGGACGGGGTCCTTGAGGGTCAGGGCCATGGCCTTGCGCAGGGTCTGGACCACGGCGTCGGGCGTGTTGCGGGGCACGGCCAGGCCGCGCCAGCCGCCGATGAGCAGGTCGATGCCGCGCTCCTTGAGCGTGGGCACGGCTTCCCAGCCGGCCTGTATGCGCTGCTCGGCCATGATGGCCAGCGGGCGGATCTTGCCGGCCGCCACATAGGTGGCCACCTCCACGGGCGTGACGGCCACGGCCTCGATGTGGCCGCCCAGCAGGTCGAGCACGGCGGGGTTGGCGCCGCGGTAGGGCGCGTGGTTGAACTTCACGCCCGCCTTGTCCTGCAGCGCGGCGGCGGCCAGGTGGCCCAGCGAGCCCGGGCCGGCGTTGCCGATGCGCACCGCTGCCTCGTCCTTGCGCGCGGCGGCGATCAGTTCCTCGATGCTGCGATAGGGCGAGTCGGCACGCACGGCGATGGTGGCGGGGTCGGCGTTCAGGCGGGCCACGGGCAGCAGGGCGTCGGAGCTGATCTTGGTCAGCCCCATGTGCGGGATCATGGTCAGCTCGACGGTGATGATGCCGATCTTGTAGCCGTCCGGCCGGGCATTGGCCAGTTCGGTCCAGCCCACGGCGCCGCTGGCGCCTGCGCGGTTGAGCACGATCAGGTCCTGCGGCAGGTGCTTGCGCGCCACCTCGGCCAGCGCGCGTGCCAGCACGTCGGTGCCGCCGCCTGCAGCGAAGGGCACGATGAGTTCGATGGGGCGCTGGGGCCAGGCGCCGGCAGGCGCTTGTGCCACGGCGGGCAGGACGGGCGCTGCGGCCAGGGCGCCGAGTGAGCGGATGAAATGGCGGCGGGATGCGGTGGTCATGTTGTCTCCGGAATCTGTTCTAAGTGTCTTTTGTCGCTGCTGCGCTTCAATCCATTTTGATTTGGGCCGCCTTGATCACGCCGCTCCACAGCGCCTGTTCCGAGCGCACGAAGCCTGCGAACTGCTGCGGCGTCATCTCCATGGGCTGTATGCCGATCTCTTCGAGCTTTGCACGCGTCTCGGGGTGGCGCAGGGCGGTGGCCAGGCTCTTGTTCAGGCGCTCGGTGAGCGCAGGGCTCAGGTGGGCGGGGCCGACAAAGCCCTGCCAGGCATAGGCTTCGAAGCCGGGCACGCCGGCCTCGGCCATGGTGGGTATGTCGGGCAGGATGGGCAGGCGCTGGGGCGTGGCCACGGCCAGCACGCGCAGCTTGCCCGCGCGGATGGCCGAGATGCTGGGCGGCAGGTCCACGAACATGGACTGGATCTGGCCGGCCATGAGGTCCTGCAGCGCCGGGGCCGAGCCCTTGTAGGCCACGTGCAGGATCTGGGTGCCCGTGCGCTGCTTGAACAGCTCCAGCGCCACGTGCAGCGGCGAGCCCGGCCCCGACGAGGCCGAGGAGATGCCGCCCGGCTCCTTGCGCGCCATGGCCAGGAATTCCTGCACGTTCTTCGCGGGGAAGGACGGATGCACGGCCAGCACCAGCGGCATGCGGCCCAGGCCGCCGATGTAGCTGAAGTCCTTGCCCGCGTCATAGCTCAGGCGCGCATACATGGCGGGGTTGAAGGCCAGCGTGCCCGAGTCGGCCGTGCCCAGCGTGTAGCCATCGGCCGGGGCGCGTGCGATCAGCGTGGCGCCGATGATGCTGGCCGCGCCGGGACGGTTGTCCACCACCACGGGCTGGCCCAGGTCCTTGCCCATCTGCACGGCCAGCTGGCGCGCGATCACGTCGGTGGTGCCGCCCGGTGCGTAGGGCACCACCCATTTGACGGGCTGGGTGGGCCAGGCTGGCGCACCCTGGGAGGACGGGGCTGGGGTGGATTGCGCCTGGGCGGTGCCCATGCCCAGCGTCAGCAGGGCGCAGGAAAGCCAGGCCTGGCGGTGCAGGGCCATTGGGTTGAACAGCATTTTTTGTCTCCGGTGGTTTTTATGGGGATCTGTTGCGCCGTGCGTCAGCGCGGCCGCAGCATCCATTCGTGCGCGGGATCGTTGCGAAAGGCCCAGCGCCGCTCGGGCCCGGCCATGGTGTTGAGGTAGTAGAGGTCGTAGCCGTGCGGGGCCACGCAGGGGTGGTAGCCGCGCGGCACCATCACGGTGTCGCGGTGCTCCACGGCCATGGCTTCGTCGATGCTGCGGTCATCGGTGTAGACGCGCTGGAAGGCAAAGCCCTGGCTGGGGTTGAGCAGGTGGAAGTAGGTTTCCTCCAGCACGGTCTCGGCGTCCGGCGCGGCGGGGTCGGCGCTGTCGTGCTTGTGCGGCGGGTAGCTGGACGAGTTGCCCGCCGGCGTGATGACCTCGACCACCAGCAGGGACTCGGCCGCCTCGGTCTCGGGCAGGATGTCGCAGACATGGCGCGTGTTGCTGCCCTGGCCGCGCACGCTGCGGCGCATGCTTTCGGGGGCGATCACGCGCGTGGCGTGGCGGCCCGTGGCGGGTGCGGCGCTCAAGGCAACGTCGGCCGGGCTGCGCGCCGTGATGCGCAGGCTTTGGCCGGGCGGCACGTACACGGCCGTGGGCGCACTCTCCTCGAACACGCTGGCGCGGCTGCCCAGGGCGCTGAACGCCTGGCTGCCGACCTGCACGTCCACCTGGCCGGTGAGCACGGTGATGCAGTATTCGAGCGGGCCGGTGGACAGCGCCTCCACCTCGCCCGCCTGCAGCCTCAGGGCCTTGAAGTGGATGTGCTTCCAGCCCGCACTGGCCGGCGTGATGTCGGTGACGATGCGGCCGGGCGCGGCCTTGACGAGCAGGCTCATGCCGCAGCTCCTTCGGTGATGTCCTGGGAGGTTTCCACGCGGCTGGCATCCCAGCCGGCGATCAGCGCACGGAAGTTGGCGGCGACGGCATCGCGCAGGCCGGCATCGTCCAGCTCGTTGCGCAGCCATTGCAGGGCCGGGCCGGCCCAGACGCTGCGGCCGATCATGAAACCCTTGACCACGGGTGCCCGCGCCTGGGCAAAGCCCTGCACCAGTTGCTCCACGGGCTGGGACAGGCCCAGGATCACGGCGCCCCGGCACCAGGGGTCGCGTTCGTTCACCAGGGCGTCCAGCGCCTCCCAGTTTTCGCGCGCCATGGTGCCGACCTTCCACCATTCGGGCCTGAGGCCGAGGTCGTAGAAGTGGCGTATGGCACGCAGCACGGCCTCGCCCCGGTCGTCGGGCGCCAGCGTGTCCTTTGGCGGGATCACTTCCAGCAGCAGCTCATGGCCGCTGGCGCGCGTGGCGGTCCAGACCTGCTGCAGCCAGGCATCCTGCTCGGCGCGCAGTGCGGGCGTGTCGTCGGGGTGGTAGAAAACCAGGCATTTGACGGTATGGCTTTGCGGCCAGTGCAGCAGTTCGGAGGCCAGCGAGTCCGTGCCGTCGAAGCGCAGCGGGCGCGAGCCCGGCAGCTCGATGGGCCGGCCTATCCACCAGCCGCGTCCCGTGGCGTCGTGCAGCGCAGCCTCGCCCAGGTCGTGCCGGCCGTCGATCAGCACGCCCATGCGGCCCGCATTGCCCGGGTCGCGCTCGACCTGGGCGACCACCTCGTTGATCAGCCGCTTGAGCGGGCGCAGCCGCGCGGGCGCTGCGCCGGCCTCGCGCGCCAGATCGTCGAACTGGCTGCGGTGGTCATAGGCCAGCACGCACAGCGCGGGCCACTGCGGCCGCGCGCGGCTGACGCGGTGCAGGTGGGACAGCTCGGGGTCCTGGTCGGGACGCGGATGGCGGTGGCCCGAGAACCAGTGCGCCAGCTCGGCCTGCGTGGGCATGGCCGGCGCGCAGCCATGGCGCGAGACCACGATGGCGCCGCAGGCGTTGGCAATCGCCGCAGATTCGGCCAGGCTCTTGCCGCGCAGCAGTCCCGACAGAAGGCCGGAGGCAAAGGCATCGCCCGCGCCCAGCACATTGAGCACTTCCACGCGTTCGCCCGGCACCGTGGGCGCCTGGTCGATGGCATCGGGCACCGCGCCTTCGATCAGCGAGCAGCCCAGCGGCCCGCGCTTGACCACGAAGACGGCGCGGCTGCATTCGCGCACGCGGCGCAGGCTGGCGATCAGGTCACCCTCCACGCCGCCGGCGATCAGCCATTCCTCCTCGGTGCCGATGATGAGTTCGAACGGGCCCAGCTCGGCCTGCAGCCTGCGGCTGACCTCGGCGCTGGCGACATAGCGTGTCTCGCCGTCGCCCCGTCCGGTCAGGCCCCACAGCACGGGCCGGTAGTCGATGTCCAGCACGCGCACCAGTCCGTGGCGGCCCGCGATCTCCAGCGCCCTGCGGCTGGCGGCCAGCACGCCGGGCGCGCTCAGGTGGGTGCCCGTGATGGCCAGGCAGCGGCAGCGGGCCAGGAATTCCTCGCTGATGGCTGCGGCGTCCAGCGCCATGTCGGCGCAGTCCTCGCGGGCGAACAGCAGGGGGAAGGTCTCCTGGTCCTTGATGCCCAGCAGCACCATGCCGGTCAGGCGCCGGGCATCGACCTGCACCTGGCTGGTGTCGCAGCCCTCGCGCTGCAGCGTCTCGACCAGGAAGCGGCCGTTGTGCTCATTGCCCACGCGCGAAATCATGGCCGAGCGCAGCCCCAGGCGCGCCGTGCCGAAGGCCATGTTGCCGGAGGAGCCGCCCAGGTACTTGGCAAAGCTGCTGGCCTCTTCCAGGCTGCAGCCTATCTGCTGCGCGTACAGGTCCACGGCCAGACGGCCCAGGCAGGCCACGTCCAGCGGACGGTCGGAGGGAAAGTTCAGCATGCTCATGGTCATAGGCCCGTGCGTTGCGAGGGGCCCGGGGCGTGCGGGCCTCCCCATAATCGTTGCGTTCGTGAGATCATAGATCGAAATAGAAAATATTTTCCACAAATATGAAAAATAGAAAAACACTGGCCGATGCGGGCGCCACTGCGGCCTGTGGCCCTTACGCCGACCGCGCTGCCTTCCTGGACGTGCTGCGCCAGGGCTTCGAGGCGCTGAGCCGCCAGCTCAAGGCCATAGGCCGGCATGTGGAGATGCAGGGCGACCGCCTGGCCTTCGACGGCATCCAGGCCACGGCCGAACAGTGCGGTGTGCAGCCTTCTGCCGTGGTGCGCTTTGCCAAGCATTTCGGGTTCTCGGGGTACTCGGAACTGCAGGCGCTGTTCCGCGCCGATGCGGCGCGCCAGCTCTCGGCCCAGCATGACTACCAGGACCGCATCCGGGGCCTGATCGCCTCGGGCAACGAACCGCGCAGCGGCGCGCGCCTGGCGCACGAGGTCATCGAAGGCAGCATCGAAAGCCTGCAGGCCCTGCAGCGCGGCCTGCCGCCCGAGCAGTTCGAGGCGGCGGTGGACCTCATGCTGGATGCCCCCTCGCTTTGGCTGGCCGCCTCGCGCCGCGCCTTCCCCGTGGGCGCCTACCTGGCCTATGCGCTGCAGCACACCGAAAAGCCCGTGCACTGGCTGCATGGCCTGGGCGCCATGCAAAAGGGCGAGCTGCGCGCGCTGGCGCCCGGCGACGTGATGCTGGCCGTCTCCTTCGAGCCCTATGCGCACGAAACGCTGGAGGTGGTGGACGCGGCCCTGGCACGCGGCGCGCGCCTGCTGGCGCTGACCGACAGCCAGCTCAGCCCCCTGGCATCCCGCGCCACCGTCACCCTGCTGGCCCAGGACGCAGCCACCTTCGGCTTTCGCTCCCTGACCAGCACGCTGACCCTGGCGCAGTCGCTGTTCCTGGCGCTGGCCTACCGGATGGAGCTGGCGTACGAGCCTTCGGTGAAGAAGTCCTAGCTGCCAGCCGGCCTGTCCACCGGCCCGACCTTGAATGGCCGCTGCATGCCATACAGCGTGGCGGGACCCAGCCATTTGTCGAAAATGGCCTGCATCTCGCCCTCGGTTTCCATGGCCTGCAGGGCCTGGTTGACGGCCTGCAGCAAGCTGCCTTCTCCCTTGCGCAGGCCCAGACCCCACACCTCCCGGCCTATGGCGGGCTGCAGTACCTTGTACTGGCCGCCTTTGGGGCCGAGCTTGTGAAAGAGCTTGCGCAGCACTTCCTCGGAGGTGCTGACGGCCTCCACCTTGCCTTGGACCAGGGCGGTAAACGCGGTGGGCACTTCTTCGTAGCCCATGGGCGTGGCAGTGGGCAGTACGGCCTTGAGGTAGTTCTCGCTGATGCTGCCCTTGACGTAGCTCACCCGCCGGCCCGCGAGGTCGGCCGTGGCCGCATAGGGCTTGGAGGATTTGACCGCGAGCACGTTCTCGCTGACGTAGTAGCCCAGCGAGAAGTCCACCTGCTGCGCGCGCAGCGGCGTATGGGCCAGGCCCGCAGCGAGCAGGTCCATGTGGCCCTGCTGCAGCGAGGGAATGCGTGCCTCGATGGAGACGGGCTTGATCTGCGCCTTTACGCCGAGGCGCCGTGCCAGTGCATGGCAGATGTCCACGTCATATCCGGCCACGCTGCGGCTGGCCGGGTCGGTGAAGCCGAAGGGCTCGAAGACGTCGAGCACGCCGCAGCCCAGGCTGCCGCGCGCCTTGATATCGGCAAGCTGGTCGGCCATGGCCGGTGCATGCAGCGCCAGCGTGCACAGGGCCGCGATCGGCAAGGAAAAGGGTTTCTTCATGTGTGGCTCCACGGGCGATGGCATGGCGGGCTCAGCGGACCAGGAATCCATGTCTGAGTGGGTCGCGCTCGTCGATGATCCATTGGCAGATGCCGCAGACATGGGCTGTGCCGGAAACCTCGGCAATGACGGCGGGAAGGCCGCCGACCTGCGTCTCGGCCAGGACCCTGGCGCTGAAACGGCTGCCGATGATGGATTCGTTGACAAGGGTCTCGCCCAGCCCCAGTTGGCCGCGAAGGTACAGCTGGGCCACACGGCCGGCGGTGCCCGAGCCCGTGGGCGAACGGTCCACCTCGCGGTCGGCGAAGACGCAGCAGTTGGCCTGGGTCACGCCCGTGTGCCGGGGCTCGCCATCGATGATGGTTCCGTAGATATGGTTGATCTCGGGGATCTCGGGATGGACCACCGCAAAGGCTGCGTTGGCCGCCTGCTTGACCTCGGCGCCGAAGCGCGTCAAGGCCTCGACCGAGGCCTCGCGTATCTCCAGGCCGTGGCGCGCGCCGCTGGTGTAGAAGTAGAAGGCGCCGCCATAGGCGATGTCGCCGGTGACGGGGCCGAAGCCTGGCGTGTGCACCGTGACATCGCGCTGGAGGATGAAGGAGGGAACGTTGATGAAGCGTACGCCGTCCGCATGGCTGCCGTCCCAGCGTACGAAGGCCTCTATGAAGCCGCAGGGCGCGTCCATGCCCACCCGGGTCTCAGGCGTGCTGCGCTGCACCCAGCCCAGTTCCACGGCGGCGGTGGCCAGTGCGATCACGCCGTGGCCGCAGTGGTCGCTGTAGCCTTCGTTGTGCATGAAGATCACGCCGAAGTCCGCGCCCGGCGTGACGGGTGCTGTGAGCACGCCGCCGTACATGTCGGCATGGCCGCGTGGCTCGAGCATCAGCGACTGGCGGATCTCGTCCGCGTTGTCCCTGAGCCAGCGGCGGCGTTCGACGATGGACTGGCCGGGCAGGCGGGGCAGGCCCGAGGTCACGATGCGGAATGGCTCGCCGCCCGTATGGATTTCGACAGTGCTGATGGTGCGCGATGGCTGCATGCGGGACCTCGGCGGATTGGATGGAATTCAGGGGAGTTCGGAGACGTCGGCTCCGGCCTTCGCGCATAGCCACGGCGGCACGGCGCGGCTGGCGCGGCCGCTGCAGGCCGCCTGCACGCATTGCGCCAGTCCTGCGAAGTGCACGCTGCGGCCAACCAGGCCCGGCGCGTAGTGGGCGAACTTGGCCGAGTTGGTCATGAGGGTACGCGCCGCAGGCGGGATCACCGGCTCGCCCAGCATGCACCAGCAGGTGTCGTTGAGCACGGTGGCGCCGAAGCGCTCGATCTCGGCAATATGGCCCTGCTGCCGCGCCTGCTCGAACACTTCGCGGCCGCAGGTGATGACCATGGCCGTGGCCGGGTGCCTGCGTTGTCCCTGGCACAGCACAGCCAGCCGCGCGAATTCCGACAGCGAGAAATGCGGGTTACCCAGCGAGACCAGATCCACCGCTTCGTCGCGGGCGCTGTTGAGTTCCTCCCAGCTGCGGACGAGTTCCGTGCCATCGATGCGAAGCGGCTCTCCGGCGCACTCCGGCCCCGCAACGTCCTCGGGATGCAGGGCTTCGGGCGTGATGCCGGCGATGTGGAACAGCGGCGCACTTGAGGTGGTGCCGAAGGCCGCCGAGAAGGCCTTGAGATCGTCCCGGCCCGGGGCGGCATCCTCCAGGCCCGTGATCAGCGGAATGCGCCCGCCCGCCAGCAGCCCGACGTGGTAGCCCAGCAGCGGATAGAAGGCATCGTCGGCCGACGCGGGCCGCTGTACAGCAATGCGCAGGCTGGCCTGGCGGTGGCTGTCCAGGTGGCAGCCCGACAGAGGTGCACGCCCGCACAGGGCGATGCACAGGTCCAGGTAGTCCGGGTATTTGAGCGTGCGGGCACCCAGCACGCTGTTGGCGAAGACGACGGCATTGGACTCTGCCCAGGCGATCTGCTCACCGACGGCAGGTGCCGTGTCCAGCAGATAGGGTGCGCAGGTGTAGCTCAGGCGCGCGCCCATGGCCATGTAGGCTTCGCCCAACGCGCCGGCAGGCTCTCCCAGCGCGGCGGCAACGCCCAGTTCGCGCCAGCGGCGCTGGTCCACCGAGATCGCATTGAGCGTGGTGGGAACGGCCATGCGCGCCCCCCATTGCACCCATTGCCGCGCGAACTCGAGGCTGGAGGGGCCCGTGTAGATGCAGCCGTCGATATGGACCTGGCTGACGCTGACCAGCTCCCTGGCGCCCTGCAGCCGGGCCATGCGCACCACGATGCGCATGGCCATCTGCGCGGCCTTGCCGCGCCGGCCTTCGAGCATGGCACGGTCCTCGTCGTCCAGCCTGAGCCTGTCCTGCGGCGGGTCCGTGTCGTCCGCCGGACCTCTCGCCGCAAAGCCGTCATCCGGCTTGCCGCGATGGGCCGTCACCCGGTGCCCGTCCACGCGCACAAAGCCGCTGCCGCGCAGGGCCGAGAAGGCGTGGCTGCCCAGGCAGACCACGGGCAGCGACCGGCCATACATCATCTGCGCCAGCACCACGCCCAGCGTCAGGATGTCATCGGCCTCGGCCAGCACCAGTGCCGCAGGCGCGTGGCCCGAGCGGATCAGCTCCATCATCACGCTGCTGCCCGTGCACGAGCCCCGGCCCGAAGGAAGGGCCAGCACGCGGCCTGCCAGGCACTGGCCATGCAGGGGATGGTGGCTGTCGATCACCCGGCCCGTGGCGGGGTCCACGCCGCCCCAGAAGCTCAGCCCCGTGTCGGCATGCAGCAGCTCGCCCTGCGCTGCGCCGTCCACCAGCACGCGGACAGGGCCGCCATGGATGCCGCCGCTCATGGTATGGGCCTGACGGTGAATGAGCGCGCCATGCCGTAGAGCGTGCCCGCGCCCAGCCATTTGTCGAAGATGGCCTGCATCTCGCCCGATGCCTCCATCTCCTGCAGTGCGGCATTCACGGCATCGAGCAAGCGCCTCTCTCCCTTTTTCACGCCGATGCTCCACAGCTCGTTGCCGATGGGCGGACCCAGCACGGCAAAGCGCGAGGCATCAGGACCCAGCCTGTTGACCAGCTTGCGCACGGCTTCTTCCGAGGTGCTGAAGGCCTCGACCTTGCCTTGCAGCAGCGCGGTGAACGCGGTGGAAATGTCGTCGTAGCCCACGGGCCGGGCGGTGGGCAGGGCGGCACGGATGAAGGGCTCGCTGATGGTGCCTTTCACGTAGCTGATGCGCTTGCCGGCAAGGTCTTCGGTCTTGCGGTAGCCACGCTGGCTGTTGACGGCCAGCACATTGCGGCTGCTGTAGTAGGAATGGGAGTAGTCGATCTGCGCGGCACGCTGCGGCGTATGGGCCAGGCCTGCGGCCAGGATGTCGGCGTGGCCGCGCTGCAGTTCGGCAATCCGCGCCTCGTCGGCCACTGGGCGGATGTCGGCCTTCACGCCCAGCTTGCGACCGACCGCATGGCAGATGTCCACGTCATAGCCCGCCACGCTGCGGCTCTGGGGATCTGTGTAGCCGAAGGGCTCGAAGATGCCGAGGACGGCACAGACCAGGCCACCCCTGGCCTGGATGTCCGCCAGTTGGTCGGCGTGGGCGCCGGGGCTGAAGGCGGCGATGGTCGCGATGGTCAGGGAAAGCAGGATTCTGGATGGCATGGCAGGACTCCAGGGTGTGGTCTCAGAGGTCAGGAATGCAGGGCACGGGCCGCCACGCGGGCTGCCGCGAGATCCCAGGCGCCGGTGCCCACGCTCTTGAAAACGAAGGGGGCCGGTGCGCCAGGCCCGTCGCGCAGCAGGGCGCCCAGCGAGCGCACGCGGCCCCAGGCGATGCCGGCGCGCAGCAGGTCACCGGCCTCATGGCGCGCACCCGCGGGATCGTCGGAGAACAGGATGCTGCCCGCCAGCGTGGTGGCGCCGATCTCGGCCATCTCTGGCCGGAAGGCACCCACGCCGATCACGAGGCGGCCTGCGCGGGGCCCTTCGTCATAGACTGGCTCGGTGCTGGTCGTCACGGTGATCACCACGTCCACGCTGCCGGGAATCGGGCCCGCCATGGGCGCGATGCGCTCATGGATGGCGTGCAGTCCACCGCAGAACGCCTCGGAGGCTGCCTGGCTGCGGCCGCGCACCAGCAGGCGTGCCTGCGGATGCATGCAGGCCAGCGCCTGTGCATGGTGGCGCGCCTGGGCGCCCGTGCCAATGAGCGCGATTTCGCGTGCGGGCTGCGCCATCAGCGCGCGCATGGCCAGCAGCGTGACCGCCGCCGTGCGCCGTCCCGTCACCTCGGGCCCGTCCAGCGCGAACAGCGGCCGACCTGTGGGCGCGTCGCAGACCGTGACCAGGCCGTGGATGGTAGGCATACCATGGCGCGCGTTGCGCGGCTGCACACTGACCAGCTTGTGTATGCCCAGGTCCGCAGCGGTGGCCGGCATGCTCAGCAGCACGCCCCCCTGGCCCAGGGGAACGGCCATGCGTTCGGGGCTGCGTATGGCGCCGGCCTCGTATTCGCCGGCCGCCAGGGCCAAGGCCTCGAGGAGCGCCGGGTAGCCGAGCAGTTGGGCCGTGCGGGCCGGGTCGAGCACGGGAAAGGTGCCGGCAGGGCCGGCCGTGCCCAGGAGGGATGAGGAGGTCGTGGTGTCCATGAGCAGGCTCCAGGGTGTCTCAGTCGCGCCGGATGTCCGATACAAAGGCCTGCGCCCGGGGGTGGCGCGGCTGGCGGAAGAACGTCTCGGGTGGCGCATCCTCGAGCAGGCGGCCCTGGTCCATGAACCAGACGCGGTCGCCGACTTCACGTGCGAACTTCATCTCGTGGGTGACGCAGACCATGGTCATGCCTTCGCGTGCCAGCGCCTTCATCACGGCCAGTACTTCGCCGACCATCTCCGGGTCCAGTGCGCTGGTCGGCTCGTCGAACAGCATCACGGGCGGCTCCATGGCCAGCGCACGCGCGATGGCTACGCGCTGCTGCTGGCCGCCCGACAACTGGGTCGGATAGGCCTCGGCCTTGTGCGCCAGCCCTACCTTGGCCAGCAACTCTCGTGCAGCCTCGTGGGCTGCGCCGCGCGCCGTGCGGCGTACCCAGGCCGGACCGCAGGCCACGTTGTCCAGCACCGACAGGTGGGGGAACAGGTTGAACTGCTGGAACACGAAGCCGATGCGGCTGCGCAGGTGGTCGATGCCGGCATGGCAGCCCTGCACATCCTCACCCTCCACGAGGATGGAGCCCGAGTCGATGCGCTCCAACCGGTTCAACGTGCGGATCAGCGTGGACTTGCCCGAGCCCGAAGGGCCGCAGAGCACCACGACCTCGCCACGCCGGACTTCTGCATCGATGCCGTCCAGCGCGTGATAGGCGCCGTACCACTTGTGCACGCCACGCATGGCGATCATGGGGGGGGCCGCAGGCGCCGACGCAGGCGTTGCGGTGGAGGCGATGGGGTTGCCGGTCATGGAGCTCATGGCGTGGCCGTGGCCTTTCCTGAAGCCTTGGGAAGAGGGTGGGCAGGCGGCGGCTTCGGCGTTCTGGCCCGGCCCTGCGCACTGCGGCGTGCCAGTCGGGCATCCAGCACTCGGGCCAGTTGCGTGAGCGCGAAGCACAGCACGAAGTAGATGCAGGCCAGCAGCAGGAAGACCTCGAATGGCCTGGTCAGCAGGCTGCTGTTGACCTGGGCTGCGGCATAGGTCAGTTCATGCACGCCGATCACATAGCCCAGCGAGGTATCCTTGATGGTGGTGACGAACTGGCCGACCATGCTGGGCAGCATGTGGGACAGCGCCTGAGGCAGCAGGATGCGGCGTATGCGCAGCCCGTAACCCATGCCCAGGGCGGCGGCGGCTTCGGCCTGGCCCCGCGGCAGGGCCTGCAGGCCGGCGCGCACGATCTCGGCCAGGTAGACCGACTGGAAGACCACCAGCGTCGCGGCCATGGTGGTGAAGCCTGCCACCGGGCGCCCCAGCAGCATGGGCGCGATGAAGTAGACGCCGAACACCAACATCACCAGTGGAATGCTGCGCAGCAGATAGCGCACGGCCATGGCCGGATGGCGGACCGCGCCGCGCGTGCTCAGTTGCGCCAGCGCCAGCAGCACGCCCAGCGGGAAGGCCAGCGCGATGCCGATCACCGACAGGGCCAGCGTGGCCGCCACGCCGCCCAGTGGCCCGTGGGGATAGGCGCCGATGAGCAGCAGCAGCCAGTGGTCGCGCAGTATGTCGGCCATGCTCAGCGCTCCCCTGGCCGCAGGCGGCGCTCCAGCCAGGAGGCGGCGGCCAGCAGGCCCAGCGCGGCGGTCACATAGAGCGCGGTGCTGAGGCCGTAGGTCTCGAAGATGCGGAAGGTCTTGTTGGCGATGTCCTTGGTGGCATAGGTCAGCTCCATGGCGCCTATGACCATGGCCAGGCTGGTGGTCTTCAGCAGCATCACGCTGCCGCTGGCCAGAGCCGGCAGGGCCGCGCGCAGCGCCTGCGGAAGGACTACGCGGCGCAGCGCACCCAGCCGTCCCAGGCCCAGTGAGCGTGCCGCCTCCATCTGGCCCGGCGCGATGCTGCGCAGCCCGCTGCGGATGTCCTCTGCGAAATAGGCGCCGTAGTACAGGCCGATGGCGATGGCCGCGAAGACGATCTCGCCGTGGTGGTCGTTGGCCCAGTCCTGCAGGCCCTGGGTCAGCATGCTGCTGACGCCGAAGTACCACAGGAAGATGTGCACCAGCGGCGGCACGTTGCGCTGGAATTCGATGAAGGCCGTGACGGCGAACTGCAATGGCCAGGCCCCCGTCAGCCGGGCCAGGCTAAGCACGAGGCCGCAGGCCAGCGCCAGCACCCAGGCCGCAGAGGCCAGCCCCAAGGTCACGGCCAGCCCCTGAAGCAGTTGCAGGCCATGGTCGGTCAGCAGGAACATGGCGCCCCCGTGTGCCCTGGCCGGACTGTCTGCCGCAAACATTGGTACATGGGTCTGTCCCTCTGTGGTGTTGTGGAAGTGGTTTCTGAAGAACCATTTGATGGCGTTCAGGGCCTTTTTGGGCCAGGTGGTTGCTGTTGAGTGGTTTGTAAAATTACCAATCAATATCAACTTTATGATCTGTAAAAACTATTGCAACAGGGTATTTACCTAAGATGCACGCTGCCGCGATGCGAAGCGTGCATGTAGTGTTACGGCGCGAGGCTAGACTCGGGATCGAGCCACCCGGTGATGGGTGGTCAGAAAAAAGAACCACATCCATGCAAACCGAATTCCGTCCCAAGCAGGTTTATGAACAGGTGGCCGAGCAGATCCGTGCGGGCATAGCGAACGGTGTTCATCCGCCGGGCTCGCGGCTGCCCTCGGAGCGGGATCTGGCCCAGCGGCTGGGCGTGAGCCGGCCCGCGGTGCGCGAGGCGATCGGTGCCCTGCAGAACGAGGGGTTGGTGGTGACGCGCCGGGGCTCGGGCACCTATGTGGCGGAAGCGCTGCCGCAGGCGGGGTCGGAAACGGCTGCGCAGCAGGCGGATTTCAGCCCCCTGAGCATCCTGGAGGCCCGATTGCTGATCGAGCCCGCCGTGGCCCGCATGGCCGCACGCCAGCGCAGGCGCGATGCGCTGGCCGAGCACTACCTGGACCAGATGAGCGCCGTGCAGGACATCAGCGATCCGCAGCAGCAGGCGCTGTGGAGCGAGTGCGACCGCCTCTTCCATCGGCAACTGGCCCGCATGACCGGGCATGCGCTGATGGCGCGCATCGCCGAGGAGGTCGCCAGCAGCATGGACCAGCCGCTATGGCAGCGTCTGCGCGACGACGGTATCTACGAGGCCGAACGCATCCGGCTGTATGTGGCCGAGCACCGCCTGATCTACGAGGCCATTGTCTCGGGCGACGAGGACGCGGCGGCCTTTTACGTGGAGGGGCACCTCAAGCGCGTGCGGCGGGACATTGCCACGCACGAGTGATGCGCCGGGGAGGGCGCCCGCCGGCCCTACCCCGCAGCCGCCGCGCGCAGCAGCCGGTCGCGCACGCCTTCCCAGTCCGGCGTGTCGGGCGGGGTCTCGATCCAGATCAGCTGGGCGCCGATCTCGTCGAAGTCGCGCAGGGCGCCGAACAGCTCGCGCGCGGTGGCGGCGGCGTCGGCGGGCATGGCGCGCAGCGTGACGGCGCGCGAGGCGGTGCGCAGCGGTGCGCGGTGGTAAACGGCCAGGTTCCGGGCGTCGGCGCCCAGCACGTCCAGCCCGGCCTGCAGCTGCCTTGCATCCATGAGCCGGACCTTGGCGTTGGGCGCGTAGTGGGCCAGCAGGGTGCCGGAGGCGCGTGGCGTGTTCTCCAGCAGCTCGTCCTTGGACAGGGGGCGCTGGCTGCAGGCGCGCTCGATGTCGTCGCGCGTGATGGCGCCGGGGCGCAGCAGCACGGGCACGCCGCGCGTGCAGTCCACGATGGTCGATTCAATCCCCACTTCGCAGGCGCCGCCGTCCAGCACCAGCAGCGCGTCACCAAACTCGTCGGCCACATGGGCCGCCGTGGTGGGGCTGACGCGGCCGAACTTGTTGGCGCTGGGCGCCGACACGCCCCAGACGGGCGGCTGCAACTGCTGGCAGGCGGCCAGCACGGCATGGGCGACGGGGTGGGAGGGGCAGCGCAGGCCCACGCTGTCCTGGCCGCCGGTCGAGGCCCGGGCGGCCTGGGGCAGGCGCGGCAGGATGAGGGTCAGCGGGCCGGGCCAGAAGGCGTCGATCAGCTGCTGCGCGAACAGCGGCACTTCACGTGCGTAGCGCGTGATGGCGCCGCTGTCGGCCACATGCACGATGAGCGGATGGTTGGGCGGCCGGCCCTTGGCAGTGAAGATCTGCGCGACGGCCGCGTCGTTGTCGGCATCGGCCGCCAGGCCGTAGACGGTTTCCGTGGGCAGGCCCAGCAGTTCGCCGCGCTGCAGCGCCTGTGCGGCGGCCTGGACAGAGGCCGCCAGCGTTCCATCAAGAATCATCGCGCGGGCCTTCAGAACGGCTCTATACCCAGGATGGCAGCGGCCTGCAGGGCGGTGGAGCGCACGGCCTCGGGCGTGGGGCCGGTGACGTTCAGGTGGCCCATCTTGCGGCCGCGCTTGGCGTCGTGCTTGCCGTACAGGTGCAGGTGGCAGCCGGGCAGTGCCAGGACCTGGTCCCAGGCCGGCGCCTGGGCCTGTTCGCCGTCCTTGAACCACAGGTCGCCCAGCAGGTTCAGCATGATGGATGGGCTGTGCTGGCGCGGCTGTGTCAGCGGCAGGCCGGTCATGCAGCGCACCTGCAGCTCGAACTGCGAGACATCGCAGGCGTTCTGGCTGTAGTGGCCGCTGTTGTGCGGGCGCGGCGCGATCTCGTTGACCACGAGCATGCCGTCCTGCAGCACGAAGAATTCGACGCACAGCACGCCCACGTAGTCCAGGCCGTCGGCCACGGAACGTGCGGCGGCCAGCGCCTGCTCGACCTGGGCCTGGGGCAGGTTGCCTTCGTAGACCTCGGTGACGGAGAGGATGCCCTCGCGGTGCAGGTTGCGCTGCACGGGCAGGTTGACCATGGAGCCGTCACGGCCGCGCGCCACGATGACCGAGCATTCATGGGCCAGCGGCAGCATTTTTTCCAGCACGCAGGCCACGCGGCCCAGTTGCTCCCAGGCGGTGGCCAGCTCGGCGGCGTTCTTCACGCGCACCTGGCCCTTGCCGTCGTAGCCCATGCGCGCGGTCTTGAGGATGCCGGGCAGCAGGCTGGCGTGCACGGCGGCCAGCTGGGCCGGCGTCTCGATCACCGCGTAGGGCGCGCAGGGCACGCCGCAGCGCACGAAGTGGGCCTTCTCCTGGGCGCGGTCCTGGGCAATGGCCACGGAGGAGCCGGCCGGCGAGACCGGCCGCTGGGCGGCCAGCAGGTTCAGCGCCGCGGCGGGCACGTTCTCGAATTCGGTGGTGACGGCGGCCGACAGGCGCGCCAGCTCGGCCAAGCCCTGCGGGTCCTCGTAGCCGGTGCGTATGTGGTGGTGGCTTACCAGGCCCGCGGGGCTGGTCGGGTCGGCGTCGAGCACGGCCGTGAAATAGCCCATGGCCTGGGCCGACTGCACGAACATGCGGCCGAGCTGGCCGCCGCCCAGAACGCCCAGGGTCGCGCCGGGCAGGATCACTTCAGCGGCGCTCATGCGGCCACCGAGGGAAGCGTCATGGCACGCGCGGCGGCGGTCTGCTCGGCGCGGAAGGCTTCGAGCTTCGCCCGCAGGGCCGGGTCCTCATTGGCCAGCAGGGCCACGGCGAACAGGGCCGCATTGGCTGCGCCGGCCGCGCCGATGGCAAAGGTGGCCACGGGCACGCCCTTGGGCATCTGCACGATGGAGTGCAGCGAGTCCACGCCCTGCAGGTGGCGGCTGGCCACCGGCACGCCGAGCACGGGCACCACGGTCTTGGCGGCGATCATGCCGGGCAGGTGTGCGGCGCCGCCGGCGCCCGCGATGATGGCCTTCAGGCCCCGGCCTGCGGCGGCCTCGGCATAGGCGAACATGTCGTCGGGCATGCGGTGGGCCGAGACGACCTGGGCTTCATGGGCGATGCCAAATTGCTGAAGAATGGCAACTGCGTGCTGCATGGTCTCCCAGTCGCTGCTGGAGCCCATGACCACACCGATCTGGATGGAGTTCATGTCGTGAGGGCGCCTGCGGCCCGGCCTAGTGGAACCCGCGATTTTACTTTTTTAGTCCGGATCGGCCCGCATCCCCCTGCAAATCACCGCACAGCCGTGTGCTGCTCGCGCGCAAAACCCAGCACACGCTGGCGAAACACATGGGCCAGCCAGGCCAGGGCCATCGCCACCTGCACGGCCAGCGACAGCCACATGCCGCTGGTGACGGGCTTGGTCAGGCCGGCTGCCAGCGGCTGGGCCAGCATGGCGGCATCGGCCCCGGCAAGGCCAAAGGCCAGCAGCGGCAGCACGATGTTGACCAGCAGCCAGGTGACGGCGAACGCGGCCAGCGGCGACTTGATGCGCCCGGCCAGCAGGGAAAAGCCCGTGGCCAGCGCGGCATCACGCAGCAACTGCGCCGTTGCCAGTGCCGCCAACTGGGCTGTACCGGGCAGGATGGGCTGGCCGCCTGCGGGCCACAGCAGCCACAGCGCACAGGCCAGCACGGCCAGCAGCCAGCTCACGGGCCACAGCGGCAGGGCCTCAAGCGCGCCACGCCAGTGCCCCTGCAACACGCACCATTGCACCTGGCGCCAGCTGCGCAGGCCTTCGTCCATGCCGTGCAGGCAGACATAGGCCGTGCCCGCCAGCGCCAGCCCCGTGGTCCATGCGAAGAAGGAGGCCGGGCCGGGGCCCTGCAACTGCATTGCATCGAGGTGCATGCCGCCAAAGGCCAGGCCCGCCACGCACAGGCCCAGCGGCCAGGCCCAGGGCAGGGTGCGCACATCCAGCCGCGTGCACAGCAGCCGCCACAGGGCCAGCAGGCCCAGCCCCAGCGCGATGGCGCCGAACAGGTAGATGGCGCCGCGCCCGTGCAGCGGCACGGACCACCACAGCACAGGGCGGCCTTCCTCGCGGCCCAGCTGCTCGGTCAACCGGCCCAGGATGGGGCCGGGCAGCACCATCACGAACAGCAGCGGCACCAGCACGAAGCGGATGCGGCGCGCAGGCTGCTCCTTTGGACCCCAGCCCATGAGCACGGAGTGCATGCTCCAGGCCTGCAGGGCCAGGCCCCACAGCGCGGCCTGCAGCACGGCGTGCACGCCCCAGGCCAGCCCGCCCGGCTGGCCCGCCGAGGTGGCCAGCACGGCCAGCGCGCACCACAGCATGTACAGCCAGGCCGGCAGCGGGGCGCCCAGCAGCTTGCCCCAGGCCATTTGCCAGGGCGTGAGGGCCGACAGGCGCTGCCAGTCCCAGGTGTGCTGGCGCGCTTCCTCGTTGAGGCCGCGTCCGGCCAGCACGCTGCCCAGGCCGGCCGCGGCGATCCACATGCCGACCAGGGCGGCGATCAGCAGCGTGTGCAGGCGGCGGTCGGGCTGGACCAGGGCCATTGGCGTGGCCAGCAGCAAGGCGGTAAGCAGCAGGCTCCAGCCCAGCTGGGACGGCCGCCAGTTGAGCCAGAGCTGGCGCTGGAATTCGGGGTTGTGCGTCATGGCTGCTCCGCAGGGGTGGGGGTTGCTGCGTTCTGCAGGCCGCGCGCATAGCGGTCCTGCAGGCGCTCGCGCACCGGGGCCAGGCTGGCCACGGGCAGGCCGGTACCGACCAGGCGGGCCAGCAGATCGGCGCGCTCGCGCGGCAGGGTGGGCAGCCACAGCTGCAGGTGCACCAGGCCCTGGTCATCGGGCGGCGGCACAGGGGTGTCGGGAAGGACCAGATGCAGCTGCCGTGCCAGCGACCCGGCCGAGGCACCCGGGGGCGGCGCCAGCTCCAGCGCGTACAGTGCCAGCGGGGCATCGTCGCCGGCGGCAGGTGACTTGATGCCGCCGTGCAGGGCCTCGTGGCTTTCCACGCGGCCGCCGCGCAGGCTCAGGATGTGGGTGCAGTACTCGTCGAGTTCGCTGAGGATGTGGCTGGAGACGATCAGGGTCATGCCCTGGGCCTGCAGCGCACGCATCAGCCGGGACAGGCTGGCGCGTGCCTCGGGGTCCAGGCCGCTGGCCGGCTCGTCCAGCAGCAGCACGCGCGGCTGGTGGACGATGGCCTGGCCGATGGCCACGCGCTGGCGCTGGCCGCGAGACAGCTCGGTGGGCAGGCGCTCCAGCAGGTCGGCCAGGCCCAGCTGCCCGGCCACGTGCGCCACGCGCTGCGGCGCCTCGGACGGGGGCACGCCCATGGACAGGGCTGCGTACTGCAGGCAGCGCCGCACGCTCAGGCGGTCATAGAGGCCGAAGAAATCCGACAGATAGCCCAGGTGCCGGTGCACTTCGCGGGGCTGCTCCTGCACGGCAATGCCATGCACCTCGACCTGGCCCGACAGCGGCTGGTCCAGCCCGGCGATGCAGCGCATCAGCGTGGATTTTCCGGCGCCGTTGGGGCCTACCAGGGCCGTGACGGTGCCTGCGGCGATATGGACGCTGACGCCGTCCAGCGCGCGGTGGCCCGGGTACTCGAACACCAGCTGCGAAACCTTGATCAAGGCGAGCCCTCCCTCATTGTGTTGATGGCAGGCCGCAATGGCGGCTCAGCGCGCCAATATAGCCCAGCGCTGCCGCGCCTCGTCCCCGGCCGGGCTGCTTGAAATGCACGCAGCCGGCTCCCAACTGGGGTGGTTGCCGTCCATGGCGCCCACGCCATGGAATTGCTGGAGAATCACACGGTCCGCATCGGAGGCATCCGGCCGCCGAACTCCGAACCGCCACAGTTCGCGCGCCCTGGCCGCGCGCCTTGCCACAGGGTCTGATCACATGATTGATGTCACCATTGAGAATTTCGAAGCCGAAGTCGTCGCCGCCTCCATGCAGGTGCCGGTGCTCGTCGACTTCTGGGCGCCCTGGTGCGGCCCGTGCAAGACGCTGGGCCCCATCCTGGAAAAGCTGGAAGTGGCCTACGAAGGCCGCTTCAAGCTGGTCAAGATCGATTCCGACCAGGAGCAGCAGCTGGCCGGCATGTTCGGCATCCGCTCCATCCCGACCTGCATCCTGATGATGGGCGGCCGGCCCGTGGACGGCTTCATGGGCGCCCAGCCCGAAGGCAAGCTGCGCGAGTTCCTGGACAAGCACCTGCCCTCCGAAGGCGAGCTGGCGGCCGAGGCCGAAGCCGACGAGGCCCATCAGCTGCTGGAAGCCGGCGACACGCAGGCCGCCCTGCAAAAGCTGGCTGACGCCCTGGCCGCCGACCCGGCCAATGACGATGCGCGCTTCGACTACGTGCGCCTGCTGATCGCCACGGGCGGCTACGAAGAGGCCGGCGCCCTGCTGACCGAGCCGCTCAAGCGCATTCCCCAGCCCACGCGCTTCGAGGCGCTCAACCAATGGCTGCAGTGCATGCTCTTCGTGCACAACGACGATCGCGGCAACTGGGAGTTTGCCCAGTTCGATGCCGTCATCGCACAGAACAAGCGCGACTTCGACACCCGCTTCGGCAAGGCCCAGGCCCTGGCCGCCGAAGGCCAGTGGGCAGCCAGCATGGACGAGCTGCTGGAAATCATCATGCGCGACAAGGAATGGAACGGCCAGGCCGCGCGCAAGCTCTATGTGGGCATCCTGGAGCTGCTCACACCCCCGAAGCCCAAGAAGCAGGACGCCATCCCCGGCAAGAGCAGCGGCGGCATCGAGCTGCTGGGCAAGGGAGCGGCCGAGCAGGACGAGGCAACGCAGCTGGTCAACGGCTACCGCCGCAAGCTCAGCATGGCGCTGAACTGAGTCCGGCCGCGCGCCGGTGAAGAGACGGGAGCCTTGCGGCTCCCTTTTTTCATGGCGAGGGCTCAGGGTGCAACCGGCTCCTCGGCCGCATGCGCGCGGTGCAGCAACTGCACGAAGCCGGGCGCATCCGGCAGATGCACGTCCGCCAGGCGCCTGACCGCAATGCCGGGGGACCACGAATTCATCACCACGGCGCCGGCCAGGGATGGCAGGTCGGCCAGGGTCAGCACGGCCTCGCGCTGCGCCACGCCCATGCGCTGCAGCTGGCGGCGCAGCATGGACTCGGTCGTGCCCGGCAGCACCTGGGCGCGCGGCCAGACCACGGCATCTCCATCCCAGAAGGCCAGGTTCCAGATGGTGGCCTCGCCAATACGGCCGTGGCGATCGGCAAAGGCGGCATCGTCAAAGCCCTGGGCTACGGCGCGACGCAGCAGATGCGTCTTCGCCACCTCGCCCACATGCTTGAGGTGGGGCAGCATGCGTTCATGCTCGAACAGCGCCAGGCTCAAGGGCCCGGCAGGGCCCGAGGCGGGTGCCGAGGTCCGCACCAGCATGCGCGGCCGCGCATCGGCGGCCGTGAATTCCCCGGCAGGCGAGTACACCGTGGCGGTCAGCGAAACATCCTGCGGGCCGTTGGCAAGCGCCTTCCACAGCTGTGCCTGGACATGGTCATCGGACAAGGCCTGGCCGTACAGCTCCAGCGAAGCCTGGCGCAAGCGCTGCAGATGCAGGTCCAGCCCGCGCAGCCTGCCGCCGCGCACCTGCATGGCCGTGAAATGGGCATGGCCGGCAAAGGCCAGGGCGGCGAGTTCGGCCGCCGTAGCGGGCTGCCCATCGATAAGGCTGGTGAAGAAAGAGGCGGTTTCCATGGATTCATCCATCAACAAATTTTCTTGATTGTTCGATGGCGGTTCCAAAAGAGGAAGCAAGTAGTATTCGATGCTCCATCAAGAAAAATTTGAAGATCCATGCGCCAGCTTCCACCGGGCACACGCGCCCTGCGCAGCTTCGAGGCCGCAGGGCGCCACCTGAACTTCACGCGTGCGGCCGACGAACTGGGACTGACCCCGGCGGCGGTCAGCCACCAGATCAAGGAGATGGAGGAACAGCTGGGCCTCGTCCTCTTCACGCGCAACAGCCGCAGCATGCAGCTCACGCCCGCAGGCAGCGTGCTGCTGGAGGCCACGGCCGAGGCGCTGGGCCTGCTGCGGCGCGCCACCGCCCGGGCGCGCCAGCTGGCCCGGGGCGAGACGCGGCTGCGCCTGTCGCTGGGCGCGCGCTTTGCCACGCAGTGGCTGCTGCTCCGGCTGCCGCGCTTTCGCGCCGCGCATCCGCAGATCGAACTGAGCTTCGACATCAGCGACGAGGTGCGCGACTTCGACGCCGATGACATCGACGCCGCCATCCGCTTCGGCACCGGCCGTGATCCGCACACCCTGGCGGTGCGCCTGTTCGACGCCAGGGTCATCCCCGTCTGCAGCCCGGCCCTGCTGCAGTCCGGCCCGCCGCTGGCCAGCCCCGCCGACCTGCTGGGCCACACGCTGTGCCACGTGGACTGCATGGTGGACGGCCAGGTCTGGCCGAACTGGCCGATGTGGATGGCAGCGGCCGGCGTGGAGGGCCTGGACGCAGGCCGCTGCATCGCATTCACCGACTCCAGCCATGTCGTGCAGGCCGTGCTGGACGGCGGCGCCGTGGGCCTGGTCGAGCAGGACCTGGTGGCCGAAGACCTGGCCCGCGGCCGCCTGGTGCGCCTGTTCGACATCGCCGTGGGCCTGGGCCCGGCCTATGCCTACCACCTGCTATACCCCCGGCGCAGCCAGGGCCAGCCGGCCATCGAGGCCCTGCGTGCGTGGGTGCTGCAGGAGGCCGGGCTGTAGCGCCTACTTCCGTACGGGATCGGCAAATCGCATCAACCCGCGCACCACGGCCTGCACGGCCGGGTCTTGCTGCGAGGCGCTGCGGCAGGCCAGACCCAGCGGGCGTGTCAGGGCGGGACTCAGCCCGCGCTGCTGAAGGGTGCGGCTGACGGCGTCCATGGGCTCCTCGCGTGGCAGGACGGTGGGACCGTGGCCTGCGGCGACCAGGGCGCGTATGCCTTCGGGATAACTCATCTCCATGCGCGGCTGGGGCAGCAGGCCGGCCTGGGCAAACCATTGCGACAGCAGGCGGTGCATCTGGGTGCCGGCGGCAAAGCCTATCCAGGGCTGGGCGTTGAGCCATTCGGGCGTGATCTGGTCGGGCAGCGGCATCTGCGGCGGCGCGAACAGCTCCATGGGGTCGTTGCGCCAGGCCAGCACCTCGAGCCCCGCAGCCACGGGCTGGGGCAGGCCGACCAGGGCCAGGTCCAGGCTGCCGGCCGCCAGGCGCTGCATGGCCTGGGCCGAGCTCACGACTTCCAGGCGCAGCTCCACGCTCGGTGCGTGCTCGGCCAGCCATTGCAGCAGTTCGGGCAGCAGCAGGGGGCTGACGCCGGCCGAGGCGCCTATGCGCACGCTGGCGCCAAAGCCCTCGGCACGCTTGCGCACCTGGCGCAGCAGGGATTCGCTGTCTGCCAGCAGGCGGCGTCCGCCTTCGGCCAGCAGTTCGCCCGCAGGCGTCAGCTGCGCCTGGCGCTTGCCGCGCACCAGCAGCGGTGTGTCCAGGCGCGCTTCCAGCTCCTGGATGTGCAGGCTGACGGCAGGCGGCGACAGGTGCAGGGCCTGGGCGGCGGCGGCCAGGGTACCCAGGTCGGCCACGGCCACCAGGGTCTGGAGCTGGTCGAGGTTCAGGCGTCGCATCAGGTTTCCTGAAGATAAGGTTCCGAAGATTCGACTTTATCTAATCTGGATGTGAATCCATCATCCCGTCCCGTATCAGGAACGAGGCCATGGAATGGAATTGAGCAACGCGGTGCTGGCCGCGGCCCTGGGGGCCGCGCTGATGAATGCGGGATGGAACAGCGCCATCAAGCTGGGCGGCGACAAGATGGTCGCCATGGCGCTGACCACGGGGCTGGCCAGCCTGTGGTCGCTGCTGGTGCTGCCCTGGCTGGACTGGCGTGCGGCGGCGCTGTGGGATGCATCGGTCTGGGGGGGGCTGGCGGCCTCGGTGGCCGTGCACACCGTCTACCACTTCGTGCTGCCGCGGGCCTACCAGCATGGCGAGTTCGGCGTGGTCTACCCGGTGGCACGCGGCAGTGCGCCGCTGTTCGTGACGCTGGGCGCGGCGCTGCTGGCCGGAGAGTGGCCGGGCGCGACCGGGCTGGCCGGCGTGCTGTGCCTGTCGCTGGGCGTGCTGGCGCTGTCGTTGCGCAGCGGCGCGGCCAGCGGTTATGGCGGCAGCGGCTATGCGCTGGCCACGGGCGCCATGATTGCCTGCTACACGGTCATCGACGGGCTGGGTGCGCGCGCATCCGGTTCCGCGCTGCTCTATGCGGCCCTGCTCACGCTGGGCGATGGCCTGGCCACGGTGCTGATCGTTGCCTGGCGGCGCGGTCCTGCCGTGCTGCGCGCCGATGCACGCACCTGGCGCCTGTGCGCCCTGGCCGCCGCCATGCAGCTGAGCGCCAGCTGGATGGCGACCTGGGCGCTGTCGCAGGCACCCATGGGGCTTGTGTCTGCACTGCGTGAAAGCAGCGTGCTGTTGGCAGGCTGGATTGCCGCCTGGCTGATGCGCGAGCGCCCGGGCCGCGTGCGCATGCTGGCCTCGGCCCTGGTGTTCGGCGGCATCGTGCTGGTGCGCTGGGGCGGCTGATCCGCCCGGCGCCAACGGCGGCTGCGTGCTCAGCCGTGGCTGATGCGCGTGCCCAGCAGGGACAGGAACTGTGCGATCCAGGCCGGATGGGCCGGCCAGGCGGGGGCGCTGACCAGGTTGCCTTCGGTGTGCGCCTGGTCCACGCCGATGTCGGCGTAGGTGCCGCCGGCCAGTTCGACCTCGGCACGGCAGGCCGGGTAGGCCGAGCAGGTGCGCCCCTTGAGCACGCCGGCGCCGGCCAGCAGCTGGGCGCCATGGCAGACGGCGGCCACGGGCTTGTTGTTGTCGAAGAAGTGGCGCACGGCGGCGCGCACGGCATCGTAGTTGCGCAGGTATTCGGGGCCGCGTCCGCCGGGGATCACCAGGGCGTCGTACTGCTCGGGCTTGATGTCGGCGAAGCTGGCGTTGAGCGTGAAGTTGTGGCCGGGCTTTTCGCTGTAGGTCTGGGCGCCCTCGAAATCATGGATGGCCGTCTTGATGTGGTCCCCCGCCTTCTTGTCGGGGCAGACCGCGTGCACCGTGTGTCCCACGGCCTGCAGGGCCTGGAACGGGACCATGGTTTCGTAGTCCTCGCAGTAGTCTCCGCAGATCATCAGAATCTTCTTGCCGGCCATGTGCTTGCTCCTTCGAAAAAAGTCAGAGGGAACAAGCATTGTGGCAGTGTCGGTGACGCCGGCGTGACCGGCTGCAGAAACGGGCCCGCGCAATGAAAAAGAGAGCCGAAGCTCTCTTTTGCGGGGACAGGCAGGCGGCAGCTCAGGCCGTCAGGCGCTGCAGCGCTTCGCGGTACTTGGCGGCCGTCTTCTCGGTCACCTCCTGGGGCAGGCGGGGCGCCGGGGCGCTCTTGTCCCAGGGCTTGCCGTTGACCTGGGCCTGCTCCAGCCAGTCGCGCACGAACTGCTTGTCGTAGCTGGGCGGGTTCTCGCCCTTGGCCAGCGCCTGGGCATAGCCTTCCACGGGCCAGTAGCGCGAGCTGTCGGGCGTGAGCACCTCGTCCATCAGCACCAGTTCGCCGTTTTCGTCCAGGCCGAATTCGAACTTGGTGTCGGCAATGATCATGCCCTTTTCGAGGGCGATGGCCGCAGCTTCCTTGTAGATGCGGATGGCTGTATCGCGGATCTGGGAGGCCAGCTTCTCGCCGACCATCTCCACCGTGCGCTCGTAGGTGATGTTCTCGTCATGGTCGCCCATCTCGGCCTTGGCGGCCGGCGTGTAGATGGGCTCGGGCAGCTTGGCGGCGTTGGTCAGGCCTTCGGGCAGGGGAACGCCGCAGACCGAGCGCGATTCCTGGTATTCCTTCCAGCCGCTGCCGGCCAGGTAGCCGCGCACCACGGCCTCGATCAGCACGGGCTTGAGGCGCTTGACCAGCATGGAGCGGCCCGTGACCTGGGGCACTTCGGCGGGCGTGACCACGGATTCGGGCGCTTCGCCGGTCAGGTGGTTGGGGCAGATGTGGCCGAGCTTGTCGAACCAGAACAGCGCCATCTGCGTCAGCAGCTCGCCCTTGCCGGGGATGGGCTCGCCCATGATCACGTCAAAGGCCGAGAGGCGGTCCGAGGCCACCATCAGGATGCGGTCATCGCCCACGGCATAGTTGTCGCGCACCTTGCCGCGCGCGAGCAGCGGCAGCGAGGCAATGTTGGAAGTGTGCAGGGCGGAGGGACGGGACTGGGTGGTCATGTGAGGCAAGGGGCAATCTGGCAAAGAGGCTGCAGGGGCCGGAGGGCTGCAAGCGGCACGCGCAGGAGCGCGATTCTACCCAACGGCGCCTCACGGTGACGGACGGCCTGTGGCCACCCCCACCCCAGGGGCGCAGCCTGGCAAACCCGCCGATTGTGCGCCCAATCGCATGGCGCGCAAAACCCGCCTCCAAGGCCCTGCACCGTCCTGCGCTATCGGCTTGCGGCGTTGCTTTTGACCCGACCCGGGCGCATAGTGGATTCGCAAGCAAACGAATGCGCATTCCGGCCTGCAAGCACCTGTCCCGGCGGATCGTCCCCCGGTGGACCGGGCTGTTTCCATCCAGAGCAAGGAGTGTTTAGATATGAATCTGACGATTAGTGGGCATCACCTGGAGGTCACTCCCTCGCTGCGCAGTTACGTCATGGCCAAGCTCGAACGCATTCTTCGACACTTTGACCAGGTGGTGGATGTCAAGGTCTTGCTGACCGTTCATAACCAGAAGGAGAAGGAAAAGCGCCAACGTGCCGGTTGCACGCTGCGCGTCAAGGGCCAGGATCTCTTTGTCGAAACCTCTCACTTCGACCTTTATGCCGCCGTCGACGCGCTGGCTGACAAGCTGGACCGCCTCGTGGTGCGCTACAAGACCCGCCAGCAGGGCAGCCGCTACGGCACGGCCAAGCGGCTCGATGATGCTGGACTGACCCTGGCGTCAGTCGGGTGACAGGTAAGGCGCCGGCCCTGTGCGGGCGCTTACAATACCTGCGTTTTTGTGGCTGATGTGCCACGCACGACCACCGCCCTTCGGGGCGGTTTTTGATGGGGGTCAGGGTTTCCCCACGGTTTCCGGCACTGCGGTGCATAATTGTTTCCCGAACCATGAACCGTCTTGCCTCCATCCTGCCCGCCGCTCAAGTGCTCGTGAGCGTCGACGTCACCAGCAAAAAGCGCGCTTTCGAAGAAGCAGGTCTGCTATTCGAGAGCCTGCATGGCCTGTCCCGCGCACTCATCACCGACAGCCTCTTCGCGCGTGAACGCCTGGGCTCGACGGGGTTGGGCCATGGCGTGGCCATTCCCCACGGTCGCATCAAGGGGCTGACCGCTCCGATGGCAGCCGTGTTCCAGCTGGACCATCCCATTGGCTTCGATGCGCCCGATGAGCAGCCTGTGGGCCTGCTGATCTTTTTGCTGGTGCCCGAAGCGGCGACGCAAAAGCATCTGGAAATCCTTTCTGAAATCGCCGAACTGCTCAGCGACAGCCAGCTGCGCGAGCGGCTGAAGTCCTGCGGCGATGCGGCCCGGCTGCATGGAATGATTGCCGGCTGGCAGTCTTCCGCCGCTCCGCTGGTCTAGACTTTCTCTTCCCCTTTTCACGGGCCTTGCCATGAGACCCAGTGCCATCAGCGCCGACGTCCTTTTCGAGGAGTTCCGCTCCAGCCTGCGCTGGGAGTGGGTGGCGGGCCTGGGGGCCTCGGAGCGCCGTTTCGACGAGATGGCCGTGCGCTCGGCGCGCTCGGGCGCCGATCTCGTCGGCTACCTGAACTACATCCATCCCTACCGGCTGCAGGTGCTGGGCGAGCGTGAGATCGCCTATCTGACCAACGCCACGCCGCAGGACTGCCAGCGCCGCGTGGCACGCATCGTCACGCTGGAGCCGCCCGTGCTGGTGCTGGCCGATGGCCAGACGGCGCCCGAGGCGCTGCTGTCCATGTGCGAGCGTGCCCACATTCCCATGTTCGCCACGCGCGAGCAGTCGGCCTTCGTGATCGATGTGCTGCGTGCCTACCTGGCCAAGCATTTCGCCGACCGCACGACCATGCATGGCGTGTTCATGGACATCCTGGGCATGGGCGTGCTGATCACGGGCGAGTCGGGCCTGGGCAAGAGCGAGCTGGGGCTGGAGCTGGTGACGCGCGGCAACGGCCTGGTGGCCGACGATGCCGTGGACCTGTACCGCATCAACCAGACCACGATCGAGGGCAAGTGCCCCGAGCTGCTGCAGAACCTGCTGGAGGTGCGCGGCATCGGGCTGCTCGATATCCGCGCCATCTTTGGCGAGACGGCCGTGCGCCGCAAGATGCGTCTCAAGCTCATCGTGCACCTGGTGCGCAAGGAAACCATGGAGCGCGAGTACGAGCGCCTGCCGGCCGAGCCGCTGACGCAGGACGTTCTCGGCGTGCCCGTGCGCAAGGTGGTGATCCAGGTGGTGGCGGGCCGCAACATCGCCGTGCTGGTGGAGGCGGCCGTGCGCAATGCCATCTTGCAGCTGCGCGGCATCGACACCTACCAGGAATTCGTGCAGCGCCACCGCCGCGCCATGGAACGCGGCGACACCTTCTAGCGGTCTGCGCCGTCGTGGCGTCCGGCTGCCTGTTGCCGGCGGCCTGTTGCCTGGCCCCCACTGTTTTCCCCGGGATTGTTTGCGGACCGTGCGCCCATGTTTGCGCGCGGTGCGTTGTCGTTGTTTTCTCAAATAAGAATAATTCTCATTATCTATAATTCGGGCAGATGCCGTATCCGGCCTGTGTCCCGACGGGCTGCGGGCCTGGATGCGGCGCATTTTCTTCCGCCTTGAAAGCCCTCCCGGATGTCCTCTCGTTCCCGCACCGGCCTGCCGCGCGCAGGCGCTGTCAGCCCCTTCGCCCCCGTTTCACCGTTCCACGGCCTGGGCACCATCGCCCGTGTCTGCGCCATGGTTGCCGCTGCCGCTTTGCCCGCCGCCTCCTGGGCGGCCGACGCCGAACTGGGCGAGATCACGGTGCGCAGCACCACCGATCCCCAGGCACTGCCCACCGTGGCGCCGGGCGGCCAGGTGGCCAAGGGCGCGGGCCTGGGCGTGCTGGGCCAGCGCGATGTGATGGATACGCCGTTCAACATCACCTCCTACACGGCCGAAGGCATTGCCGACCAGCACGCGACCACGCTGATGTCGGTGCTGGAAAACGACCCCTCCGTGCGCTTCACCACCAACACCGGCCACGCCTACGAGAACTTCACCATCCGCGGCCTGGGTGTGAATGCCTCGGAACTGGGCTTCAACGGCCTGTACGGCCTGGCGCCCGATGGCCATGTGCCCACCGAGATGATCGAGCGCGTGGAAGTGCTCAAGGGCCCGGGTGCGCTGCTGAGCGGCATGACGCCGGGCGGCGCCGTGGGCGGCACCATCAACCTGGTGACCAAGCGTCCGCTGGCCCGGGACCTCACGCGCGTGACCACCATGTTCAGCAGCTCCTCGCAGCTGGGCCTGCAGGCCGATGTGTCGCGCCGCTTCGGACCGGAACGCCGCCTGGGCATACGCATCAACGGCAGCACCTCGGGCGGCGATACCGAGATCGACGGCCAGAACCGCCGCCATGGCCTGGGCGCACTGGCGCTCGACTACCAGGGCGACGGATTCACGCTGGGGCTGGATGCCTACAGCTACCGCTCCAACATCCGTGAGGGCAGCCCGATGATGGTCAGCATGCAGAACCTCAAGCAGGTGATTGCAGCGCCCGACGCCAAGACCAATCTCTTCCCGGGCATACGTGCCCAGCAGCAAAGCGATGCGCTGATGCTGCGCGGCTCGGTGGACCTGGGGGCGGACTGGACGCTGTTCGGCTCGGTGGGCAGCGGCAAGCATTCCTATGACGGCATGCTCAACGGCACGCGCGTGGTGCTGCGCGCCCAGGGCGACGGCTCGGCCGTGGGCCAGACCTACAACCAGTACGGCTACACCGACAGCATGGCGGCCGAGTTCGGCGTGCGCGGGCGCCTGCGCACGGGCAGCGTGAGCCATCTGCTGGTCGCCTCCGTGAACTGGATGAACCAAAAGGGTGGCCGCGCGGCCGTGGCCACCAGCGCCAGCTACATCACCAACATCTACGACCCTGCGCCCATCACGCTGGCCGGCCCCTACGGCGCCATCAAGCAGGAGCGCGACGACGTGCTCAGCAGCCTGGCCCTGGCCGACACGCTGAGCTGGGGTGGCGACACCGTACAGCTCACCGTGGGCGCGCGCCTGCAGCGCGTGAACCAGAAGATGGCGCGCTATGACGAACATGCCATCTCGCCCGCGCTAGGCTTGGTGGTCAAGCCCTGGGGCGATGCGGTCTCGCTGTACGCCAACCATGTGCAGGGCCTGAGCGCGGGCTCCATCGTCGGCGCCACCTACGCCAATGCCGGCGAAGTGTTCGCGCCCTACAAGACCAAGCAGTTCGAGATCGGCGCCAAGTGGCGCACGGGTGATTTCACGCAGACGGTCTCGCTGTTTCAGATCGAGCGGCCTTCGTCCGTGGTGGAGACCGCGACCAACCGCCTGCTGATGGATGGCGAGCAGCGCAACCGGGGCCTGGAGTGGAATGTGTTCGGCGAGCCGCTGCGCGGCACGCGCGTGCTGGGCGGCCTGGCCTATACGCAGGCCATCCAGAGCAAGACCCAGGGCGGCGCGCGCGACGGCTACGGCGTCTACGGCGTGCCGCGCTGGACGGCCAACCTGGGCGGCGAGTGGGATGTGCCCGCGCTGCCGGGCGCCACGCTCACCGGCCGCCTGATCTACACGGGCGCGCAATGGGTGAATTCGGCCAACACGCTGAAGATGCCCAGCTGGACCCGCGTGGACGTGGGCGCGCGCTATGCCACCCGCATCGCGGCCAAACCCGTCACCTTCCGCGCCACGGTGGAGAACCTGTTCGACAAGTCCTACTGGGCCGGCAGTTTCAACGACAACTTCGCCACCACGGGCGGCCCGCGCACGGTGCGTGTCTCGGCCACGGTGGACTTCTGACGCCATGGCGCAAGCTGCACGACAAGGCCTGTGCCTGGCCACCTCGCTGCTGTGCCTGCTGGGCGCAGCCGTCCATGCCGCTGAAGACATGACGGCAACCGCATCGCGGCAGGCCCTGGCCGCACGGCCGGGCACGCTGGCGCCAGGCCAGGCGGCCACAGGGGTCCTGGCTGCCGGTGGGCGCGAGTCCTGGCGCGTCGATCTGCCTGCCGGCCATGTGGTCCAGGGTGAATTCGAGGGGCAGGGCGTGGCCCTCGACCTGGAGGATGCCCAGGACCGGCACCTGCGTCGCCTGGCCAGGCCTGATGGCGGCGCCCAGTCGCTGATGTGGGTCACGGAGGGAGCCGGACGGCAGCGGCTGGTGGCCAGGCGTGTGGCCCTGGCTGACCCCGGTTCCGGCGGTGAGGCGCAAGAAGCGGGGCGCTTCGCGCTGCGGCTGACCTCCAGCCTGGCGCCTGCCGGCAACAAGGCCTCGGCCACCTCCGAGCCTCTGGCACTGCAAAGCCCGCGGCTGCGGGCTCTGGCGCAGGCAATCCAGCGCGGCGCGGGTGCTGGTGTGGCTGCCGACGCCTTCTGGCGGCGCGTGCAGGAGGAAGGAACACCCATGGTCGAGCCCCTGTCCGAGGGGCACTCTCTGGTCACCTTCCTGTGGCGCGGCCAGCCGCGTGCGGGCATGCAGGGCGTGCGCCTGTTCGGCAGCCCGGCCGGCAACCATGATCCGCTGCAGCATCTGCCCGGCAGCGATGTCTGGTGGGCCAGCTTCCGCATGGCGGACAACGCCAGGCTCAGCTACCGGCTGGCGCCCGATGTGCCGCTGATCGAAGGCTCGGCCATGGAGCAGCGCCGCGCCCTGCTGGCCACGGCGCAGCGCGATCCGCTCAATCCCAAGACCTTCCCGCAGCCGCCCGAGGGCGGCTTCATCGATGTCTTCCAGGGCGCCTCCGTGCTGGAGCTGCCCAAGGCCCCACCCCAGCCCTGGACGGCGCCGCGCGCGGGCGTGGCGCAAGGACAACTGGTGCAGCATCGCCTGCGAAGCCGCGTGCTGGGCAACAGCCGCGATGTCTGGACCTACCTTCCCGCAGGCGGCCAGGCGCCCGAGGCGCTGCTGGTGCTGTTCGACGGCAATGCCTATGCAAAGCAGGTGTCCACGCCCACCCTCATCGACAACCTCATGGCCGACGGCCTGATCCCGCCCACGGCCGTGGTCCTGGTGGACAACGCCAGCCCGCAGGCACGCGGCAGGGAATTGCCGCCCAACACCGCCTTCGCGCGCTTTCTGGATGAGGAGCTGATGCCCTGGGTGGGGGAGCAGGGCCTGGGCCAGCCTGCGGCGCGCACGGTGATCGGCGGCTCCAGCTTCGGCGGCCTGGCCTCGGCCTATGCGGGCCTGGTCAATGCGCGCTGGTTCGGCAATGTGCTGAGCATGTCGGGATCGTTCTGGTGGTCGCCGGCCGGCGAGGTGCCGGGCTGGGTGCAGCGCCGCTATGCCCAGGAGCCGCGCCAGCCCGTGCGTTTCTATCTGGATGCAGGCCGCTACGAGCGTGCACGCGGCGGGCAGGACGGCATCCTGGAAACCAACCGCCACCTGGCCGACGTGCTGCGCGCCAAGGGCTACGAGGTCACGCAGGCCGAGCATGAAACCAGCCATGACTACCTGCAATGGCAGGGATCGCTGGCCTGCGGCCTGGTGGCCCTGCTCAACCCCGGGCGCTTTGCCCAGGGCCTGCCGGCCTGCGAGCGCATGCCGGACAGCACGCCCGCACTTCCCTGAGGCCGCCAAGGCCAATGTTTGAACTTCCTGGCGATACAGCAATCATTGAAAGAATGAACACCTTGAATGCAAATCATTCCCGGCGCCACATCCTGGCGACGATGGGCCAGGGCGCGGGCATGCTGGTCACGCTGCCTCTGGCACTGTCCATGGCCCATGCGCAGACGGCAGCGGTAGGCAAGACCGTGACCGTGCCGCACGCCAAGGGCGAGATCCAGGTGCCCTTCAAGCCCGTGCGCGTGCTGGTGTTCGAGCTGGCGGCGCTGGACACGCTGCAGGCGCTGGGCGGCGAGGTGCGTGGCGTGCCCGAGTTCAAGATGCCGCCGCTGCTGGCCCGCTATGCCGATGCCAGGTATGCGCGCATCGGCAGCCTGTTCGAGCCCGACTACGAGGCCGTCAAGGCGCTGTCGCCCGACCTCATCATCGTGGGCGGCCGCTCCGAGGCCAAGTACAAGGAGCTGTCGCGCTTCGCCCCCGTGCTGGACCTGAGCGTCAGCGACCAGCACCAGATGGCCGATATCTACCGCAACATCCGCACGCTGGGCGCCGTCTACGGCCTGCAGGACAAGGCCGAGGCCGAGGTCCGGGCCGTGGAGCAGGCCATCGCCGCGCTGCATGGCAAGGCGCAGAACGCGGGCAAGGGGCTGGTGCTGCTGACCTCGGGCGGCAAGCTCAGCGCCTACGGTCCGGGCTCGCGCTTCGGCATGCTGCACGATGTGTTCGGCGTGAAGCCGGCCATCGACAACCTGACGGTGGCGCGCCATGGGCAGGTGGTCTCCTTCGAGTTCCTGCTCAAGACCAATCCCGACTGGCTGTTCGTCATCGACCGCGACGTGGCCATCGGCCAGGATGGCAAGACCGCCCAGCAACTGCTGGACAACCCGCTGGTGCGCGCCACCAAGGCCTGGCGCGGTAAGCAGGTGGTCTATCTGAACGCAGCCAACTGGTACACCCTGTCCAACGCCGGGCCAGGCGCGCTGAAGGCCAATATCCAGCAGCTGTCGGATGCCTTTGCCCGCACATGACGCCAAAGCGTTGAGCCCGCCTGTCGCCACCGCGCACGCCGTGCCCATGTCACGCCCCTCTCGCCAGGCCCTTGCCTGGCTTTTCGCGCTGGGCCTGCTGCTGGCGCTGTCGCTGGCCAGCCTGATGGTGGGCGCGGGCGACATGCACTGGAGCGTGCTGTGGTCGCGCAGCGAGGACGACCTGGCCAGCCAGGTGCTGGTCTACAGCCGCGTGCCGCGCACCCTGGCCCTGTTGCTGGCCGGCGCGTCCATGGCGGTCTGCGGACTGCTCATGCAGATGCTGGCACGCAACCACTTCGTGGAGCCTTCCACCGTGGGCACGGTGGAGTCGGCCAGCCTGGGCATGCTGGCTGCGTTCCTCTGGGTGCCGCACTGGCCGGTGATGGCCAAGATGGGAATTTCGGCCGTGGCGGCACTGCTGGGCACGGCGCTGTTCCTGGCCGTGCTCTCGCGCATCCGGCTGCGCTCGTCGTGGATGGTGCCCCTGGTCGGCCTGGTGCTGGCCGGCGTGCTGGAGGCAGCCGCCAGCTTTCTGGCGCTGCAGTTCGACATGATGCAGGCGCTCAAGTCCTGGTCCAACGGCGATTTCTCGCTGGTGGTTCAGGGCCGCTACGAGTTGCTGTGGCTGTCGCTGGGTGTCACCGCCCTGGCCTGCCTGGCGGCCGACCGCTTCACCGTCGCCGGCCTGGGCGAGAGCTTTGCCACCAATCTGGGCCTGAACTACCGGCGCCTGGTCTGGCAGGGGCTGGTGGTGGTGGCCGTGGCCACTTCCGCCGTGGTGGTCACGGCCGGCAGCCTTCCCTTTGTGGGACTGATCGTGCCCAACGTGGTGCGCCTGGTCCTGGGTGACAACGTCCGCCGCAGCGTGCTGTGGGTGGCGCTGATCGGCGCGGGCCTGACCCTGCTGTGCGATCTGGTCGGGCGCATGCTGATCGCGCCCTATGAAATCCCCGTGGGCACCGTGCTGGGCGTGCTGGGCAGTGCCCTGTTCCTGGCGCTCATCCTGCGCCGCCGCAAGGACCGTGCATGAGCAGCCTGCCGCAATCCGTTGCTTGCGCCGATCCGTCTGCGCGCAGTTGGGGCCGGGGCCGACGCCTGGCGCTGCTGGGAGGGCTGGCGCTGCTGTGCCTGCTGGCCTTCATGACCGTGGGCGTCAGGACCGACTGGGCCTTCGTGCTGGAGCACCGGGGCGCCAAGGTGCTGACCATGGCCCTGGTGGCCTGCGCCATCGGCCTGTCCACCGTGGTGTTCCAGACCGTGTCGCACAACACCATCCTCACGCCTTCGGTGATGGGGCTGGATGCGCTGTACCTGTTCGTGCAGGCGTCCATGGTGCTGATGCTGGGCGCGGCAGGCGTGTCCGCCATGGGCGAGGTCGGGCGCTATGCGCTCAACATCGTGCTGATGGTGGGCTTCAGCGTGCTGCTGATGCGCTGGCTCTTCGTGGGCCATGCCAGCAGCCTGCACCTGATGCTGCTGGTGGGCATGGTGGGCGGCATCTTCTTTCGCAGCCTGGCGGGGCTGGCCATGCGCGTGCTCGATCCCAATGAGTTCACGGCGCTGCAGGACCGCATGTTCGCCAACTTCAACGCGGTGAACCTGCAGCTGCTGGTGCCGTCGCTGCTGCTGATCGCGCTGGGCAGCGCCTGGATCTGGCGCCAGCGCCACGTGCTGGACGTGATCTCGCTGGGGCGCGATGCCGCCATCGGCCTGGGCCTGGACTACGATGGCCGCGTGCTGCGGCTGCTGGCCGTGGTGGCCTGCATGGTGGCCGTGTCCACGGCCCTGGTCGGGCCTGTCATCTTCTTCGGCCTGCTGGTCAGCAACATGGCGTATCACGCCATGGGCACGCGCCGCCATGCCTGGGTGCTGCCTGCGGCCGTGCTCTGGGGCTGCGTGCTGCTCATGGGCGGCCAGGTGCTGCTGGAGCAGCTTTTTCAATTCAATACCGTGCTGAGCATCGTGGTGGAGTTCCTGGGTGGAATCGTCTTCATCGTGCTGCTCATGCGCAAGGGGACCCAATGATCGAGGTGCGTGATCTGCTCAAGCGCCATGGCGGCACGACCGTGCTGCAGGAGCTCAACTTCAACGTGCCCGAGCGGGCGCTGACGGCCATCATCGGCCCCAACGGGGCCGGCAAATCCACGCTGCTGTCCCTGGTCAGCCGCCTCATGCCCATCACGGCGGGCAAGGTGCGGGTGGCCGGCCTCGACGTGGCCACCACGCCCACCGAGGCGCTGGCGCGCATCATGGCCATCCTGCGCCAGGACAACCAGAGCACGCTGCGCCTGACGGTGCGCGACCTGGTGGGCTTCGGCCGCTTTCCGCACAGCAAGGGCCGGCTGGGCCCCGAAGACCTGCGCCATGTGGACGAGGCGCTGGAGTACCTGCAGCTCACGCCGCTGGCCGAGCGCTTTCTCGACGAGTTGTCAGGCGGCCAGCGCCAGCGCGCCTACATCGCCATGGTGCTGTGCCAGGACACGCCTTTCATCCTGCTGGACGAGCCGCTGAACAACCTGGACATGGCCCATGCCGTCAGCATGATGGGCCTGCTGCGCCGCGCCGTCACCGAACGCGGCAAGACCGTGGTCATGGTGCTGCACGACATCAACTTCGCCTCCTGCTACGCCGACCACATCATCGCGCTCAAGGACGGCCGCCTGGCCGTGGCGGGCACGCCGGCCGAGGTCGTGCAGGACGAGGTCCTCAGCAGCCTCTACGGCATCCCCGTCAGCGTGCACGAGGTCAAGGGCCGCAGGCTTTGCCATTACTTTGGCTGAACATGCGGCGTTTCGGGCTTGGCGCGGCCTGAGGCGAGGGACACCAAGCAAGGGCCTAAGCCGGCCGCTCAGGGGGTGCTTTTCTTCTTCAACAGCATGGAGTCGCCATAGCTGAAGAAGCGGTACTCCTGCGCGATCGCATGGCGGTACAGCGCCATCACCTGCTCGTAGCCGGCGAAGGCGCTGACCAGCATCATCAGCGTGCTCTTGGGCAGGTGGAAGTTGGTGATCAGCAGATCGACCACCTGGTACTCGAAGCCCGGTGTGATGAAGATGCGCGTATCGCCTGAGAAGTTGCCCGTCTGGGCCCAGGACTCCAGCGTACGCACCGTGGTCGTGCCCACGGCGATGATGCGGCCGCCGCGCTGGCGGCAGCGTTCCAGCGCGGCCAGGGTGGCCAGCGGGATTTCGTACCACTCGCTGTGCATCTGGTGGTCGGCCAGGTTCTCGGTCTTCACGGGCTGGAAGGTGCCGGCGCCCACGTGCAGCGTGACGCTGGCGCGTTCGATGCCGCGCTCGGCCAGGCGGGCCAGCACGGCGTCGTCGAAGTGCAGTGCGGCCGTGGGCGCGGCCACGGCGCCGGGGCGGGCCGCGAAGACGGTCTGGTAGCGCTCGCTGTCTTCGGCGGCATCGGGGTCGTTGCCGGTTTCCTGGTGGCGCTCGATGTAGGGCGGCAGCGGCAGATGGCCGAAGCGCTCCATCAGCTCATGGGGCGTCTCGCCGCGCGGGCCTTCAAAGCTCAGGTGGAACAGCGGGCCGTTCTCGTCGGGCCAGCGGCCACGCAGCATGGCGTCGAAGCCGCCACCGTTCTTGCCGCCGCACAGGTGGATGCGCGAGCCGGGCAGGGGCTTCTTGCTGACGCGCATGTGGGCCACGACGTCGTTGCCTTCGAGCACGCGCTCGACCAGCAGCTCCAGCCGGCCGCCGCTGGCCTTCTCGCCGAAGATGCGCGCCTTGATCACGCGCGTGTCGTTGAACACCAGCAGGTCGCCGGGCTGCAGCAGATCGGGCAGCTCGTGGAAGATGCGGTCGGCGGGCGGGTTGGCATCGTCGCGGCCGTCGAGCAGGCGCGAGGCACTGCGCTGGGCGGCAGGATGCTGGGCAATCAGCTTCTCGGGAAGCTCGAAGTCGAAATCGCTGAGCGAGAACACACGGGACAGGGAGGACATGCAGTGCTTGAGGGCCGGACATGGCCCGTTCCAAGTTCGTTGAACGGAAGCTGGCAATTGTCGCAAACCCTGGGGTCATCCCCGGAATTGCCGGCGATCACCTGGCCATGGCGGCCTGAGGCTGGCGCTCGAACTCCAGCCACAGCGATTCCAGATCGGGGAAGTCCCAGTCCGCAGGGTCTTCGCGCGCGATGATGCGGTCGTTGCCCTGGCTTTCGGACAGGTCCTCGATCTCCGGCGTGATGCGGCAGGACTGGCGCAGCGAATAGAAGACCTTGACGCGCGGCGCCAGCAGGCTGGCCGGCGAGGCATCGACCACCACCGCCAGACGCTGCGAATGCAGGCGCACCAGCGAGCCCAGCGGGTAGATGCCCACGGTCTGCACGAACTGCTCGAACAGCCGCTTGTCGAAATGGCGCGGACTCCACTCGGCCATGCGACGCAGCGCCTCCGAAGGCGGCCAGCCCTTCTTGTAGGGCCGGTCCGAGGTGATGGCATCGTAGACGTCGCAGATCGCCGTCATGCGCGCCAGCAGGCCGATGTCGCCCTGCTGCAGCCCGTCGGGGTAGCCGCTGCCGTCCACCTTTTCATGGTGGTGCAGGCAGGCATCGATGACCTCGTCGTCCAGGCCCAGCGGGCGCAGCAGCTGCTCGCCGTGGCGTGGATGGGCGCGCATCAGCGCCCATTCGGCGTCGTCCAGCGGGCCGGGCTTGTTGAGCACGGTCACCGGAATGGCGGTCTTGCCCAGATCGTGCATGAGGCCGGCCATGCCGGCCTTGCGCAGGCTGTGGTCGTCCAGGCCCATGCGCTTGGCCAGGGCCACCATCAGCGCGCACACGGCCAGACTGTGCATGTAGGTGTAGTCGTCGGCGGTCTTCAGGCGGGCCAGGCCGATCAGCGCATGGGGATTGCGTGCCACGGAGGCCGTCACATCGTCCACCAGCTGTCCGGCGGCCGAGGCGTCCACGGGCCGGCCCAGCCGCGCATCGCTGAACAGGCGGCTCAGCAATTGCCTGGCCTGGGCGCAGGTCTGGGCCGCGCGGCGCAGCTCGGTGGCGGTGGAGATGGGGGCCGTGCTCTGCTCGGACGCAGGGCGGGCGTTGTCGGGGATCTGGTGGCGAAGCTCGTCCTGCGGGTCGAAGCGCAGGCAGGGCACCTGCACGCCCACGTCCAGGCCTTTGCGCACATCGATCCAGACTTCCTGGATGGAGGTGGCGCGCAGACGCTGGAGATCGGCCTCGGAGCGAAGCAGGAAACGGGTTCGCCAAAAGGGATGCTCCATCCAGGAGCCGCAGAACTCGTGCAGGAACATGCCCAGAGTGACATGCTGGACATTGATACGCTTCAACATGGCATTCGGTGGCGGGGTAACACTACGTAACGTCAGCGTGCATGGTAGCGGCTTCCCCAGAGACCCGGGGCGTCAAGGGTGCTTTGGGCAGGGCCGGCCGGCATGAACGTGGCGTGTTGCCTACACCTGTATATTCATACACTATGCTGCCAGCCAACGCGCATGTTCTGAAACAGGAAAGCCCATGCCCCTGAACGTCTCCTCTGCCTTTCCCGACCTGGGGCGCGACGCCCCTGGTGGCAAGGCCGCGCGCGCCGGCAAGGCAAAGGCTGGCGCAGGCAAGGGCGGCGCCAGGAAGGCCGGCAAGGCCTCGGCCACTTCGGGCGACAAGGCCGCCACGCCCGCACAGTCCGCTGCCAGGCCTGCCGCCAGTCCCGCGCAGAAGGCGCTGCAGAAAATGGGCCTGGTGCGCGACATCGACCTTGCGCTGCACCTGCCGCTGCGCTATGAGGACGAGACCCGCATCACCGCGCTGCGCAATGCGCGCGAAGGCGATACGGTGCAGATCGAGGCCACGGTCACCCACAGCGAAGTGCAGCTGCGCCCTCGCCGCATGCTCAAGGTCACGGTGGACGACGGCACGGCCGAATGCGTGCTGACCTTCTTCAGCTTCTACCCTTCGCACCAGAAAACCCTGTCCGTGGGCGCGCGGCTGCGCATACGCGGCGAGGTCAAGGGCGGCTTTTGGGGACGGCAGATGCTGCACCCCGCGTTCCGCGCGGCCGGGGGGGATCTGCCCACGGCGCTCACGCCCGTCTATCCGGTGGCGGCAGGACTGCCCCAGGCCTATATCCGCCGCGCAGCGGCCACGGCCATGCTGCGGGCCGACCTCTCCGATACGCTGCCCGCAGGAGAGCACCCGCCCGTGGCCCATTTCCACGGCAACGGCGGGCTGCCGCCGCTGTTCAGCCTGCGTGACGCGCTGCAGTTCCTGCACCATCCCACGCCCGATGTGGCCCTGGCCACGCTGGAAGACCATTCGCATCCGGCCTGGCAGCGCCTGAAGGCCGAGGAACTGCTGGCCCAGCAACTGTCGCAATACGAGGCCAAGCGCGAGCGCGCGCGGCTCAGGGCGCCCGTGCTGCGCGCATTGCCCATGGACAGCGCCCAGGGACTGGCGCGCCAGTTTCTCGACCAGTTGCCCTTTGGCCTGACCGGTGCCCAGCAGCGCGTGGTGGGCGAGATCCTCGCCGACATGGAGCGCCGCATGCCCATGCACCGGCTGCTGCAGGGCGATGTGGGATCGGGCAAGACGGTGGTGGCGGCGCTGTCGGCCGTGGCCTGCATCGAGGCCGGCTGGCAGTGCGCGCTGATGGCGCCCACCGAAATCCTGGCCGAGCAGCATTTCGGCAAGCTGGTCGGCTGGCTGGAGCCGCTGCTGGCCCCGCTGGGCAAGCGCGTGGCCTGGCTGGCCGGCGCGCAGAAGAAGAAGGAGCGCACCGCCATGCTGGAGCTGGTCCGCAGCGGCGAGGCGGCCCTGGTGGTGGGCACGCATGCCGTCATCCAGGACCAGGTGGAGTTCAAGAACCTGGCGCTGGCCGTCATCGACGAGCAGCACCGCTTCGGCGTGGCCCAGCGGCTGGCGCTGCGCCAGAAACTCGCAGCCTCGGGCATGGAGCCCCATCTGCTGATGATGAGCGCCACCCCGATCCCGCGCACCCTGGCCATGAGCTACTACGCCGACCTGGATGTCTCCACCATCGACGAGCTGCCGCCTGGGCGTACGCCCATCGTCACCAAGCTCATTGCCGACAGCCGCAAGGACGAAGTCATCGAACGCATCGGCGCCCAGGTCGCCCAGGGGCGCCAGGTCTACTGGGTGTGTCCGCTGATCGAGGAAAGCGAGGCGCTGGACCTGTCCAACGCCACGGCCACCCACGCCTACCTCAGCGAGATGCTGCCCGATGTCATGGTCGGCCTGCTGCATTCGCGCATGCCCACGGCCGAGAAGAAGGCGGTGATGGAGCTGTTCTCGGCCGGCGTCATGGGCGTGCTGGTCTCCACCACGGTGATCGAAGTGGGCGTGGATGTGCCCAACGCTTCGCTCATGGTGATCGAGCATGCGGAGCGCTTTGGCCTGTCGCAGCTGCACCAGCTGCGCGGGCGCGTGGGACGGGGCGCTGCAGCTTCGGCCTGCGTGCTGCTGTATTCGGTGGGAGACAGCGGCCGCCTGGGCGAGACGGCCAAGGACCGGCTGCGTGCCATGGCCGAAACCAACGACGGCTTCGAGATCGCGCGGCGCGACCTGGAGATTCGCGGTCCGGGCGAATTCCTGGGTGCGCGCCAATCAGGCGCTCCCATGCTGCGCTTTGCCGATCTGGAGCAGGACCTGATGCTGCTCGACTGGGCCCGCGAGCTGGCGCCTCGCATGCTGGAGCAGCACCCGCAACTGGCCCAGCGGCATGTGGACCGCTGGTTGGGCGGCAAGGCCGAATTCCTCAAGGCCTGATGGGCCGGCCCCTGCTTGCGGGATGTTCCTGTTACGTATTTTTACGCGCGCGGGCGCTGCCTGGTGGCGGCCTGCTCCGCAGGCCTGCAGCCCGCGCCAGGCAAGGTTTGCGTGTGCGTTGTAGCTGTCGGTAGGGAGCGCTTCATGCGGTCCTGGCGGTGACATCTGCGCGCGGCGACGGCATTGAGTATTTGTGACATTTTGGTACATTGAGTCGCAAAAAACAGGGTAGGTCCATCCGGGAGGGGATGGCCTGCCACTCCTCCCCACGCTTCCCCACGGGGAGGACGGCCGTGATCACTCTTGTGTTGTCCCATCTTTCTGAGAATGAGGAGCCGTCCACATGAATGAAGCCGTTCAAGCGAATGAACTCGTCGAGACCTCCTGGCGCATGGGCCTGGTGGCCCTGTCCTATGGCATTGCCGTGCTGGGCTCCTTCGTGGCCCTCACGGCGGCACAGCGCATCCGCGGGCGCACGGGAATCAGCTGGCTGAATCTGCTGGCGGCCGGCACGGCGCTGGGCGGCATAGGCGTGTGGTCCATGCATTTCACGGGCATGCTGGCGCTGAACCTGGGCATGGGCTCGGGCTACTCCATGGTCGAAACCCTGGTGTCCCTGGTGGCTGCCGTCGCTGCGACCTCGGTGGCGCTGGCCTTTGTCGCGCGGCGGCCCGAAAGCGGGTTGCGCGTGCTGGGCGCCGGCACCCTGCTGGGCCTGGGCGTGGCCTTCATGCATTACCTGGGCATGTACGGCATGCGCTTTCCGGGCTTCATCGTCTGGTCCGTTCCCACCGTGGTGCTGTCCGTGGCCATTGCCGTGGTGGCGGCCAGCGCCGCTCTTTGGCTGTCGTTTCGCACCGGCTCGCTGGGCATGCGGGCGCTGGCGGCTGCCGTGATGGGGGCGGCAGTATGCTCCATGCATTACACGGGCATGGCCGCAGCAGACTTTGTATGCATTTCCGAGACACAGCGGTATGCTCGGCCGCAAGGTTTTGCCGTGATCAGCGCTTTGGACCTTCCCGTCTTTACCGTGATCGTGGCCATAGGCCTGGCAGCATTGATAGGCATGGACCAGCTCATGCAGCAGCGCGACCGGATGCGCCGGCCGCTGCACTAGGTGGATAAATGCAAAAAGCCGGCAGGTCGGGGAGCGCGCAGTGGTCATGCGTGGACGAGGACTGGCACAATCGAAATAGGACAAATCCTAGAGTCTGCACAGGAACTTTTGAGGGGAGCACCCCGGCAACCGGGCCGCAAGGCCTGGTTGCACGAAGGTTTCGGCCCAGGTTCCAGGTCTAAGACCATCGTATTTCCCGAGGTTCCCTCCCAGACACAGCTCGCCAATGACACTTACCGAACTCAAATACATCGTGGCCGTGGCACGTGAAAAGCATTTTGGCCGCGCCGCCGAAGCCTGTTATGTGTCCCAGCCCACGTTGTCCGTGGCGATCAAAAAGCTGGAGGAGGAGCTCGATGTCAAGCTCTTCGAGCGCAGCGCCGGCGAAGTGTCGGTCACGTCGCTGGGAGAGGAGATCATCCGGCAGGCGCAAAGTGTGCTGGAGCAGGCCGCCGAGATCAAGGAAATCGCCAAGCGCGGCAAGGACCCGCTGTCGGGCGTGCTCACGCTGGGCGTGATCTACACCATCGGCCCCTACCTGCTGCCCGATCTGGTGCGCAACTCCATCCTGCGCACGCCGCAGATGCCGCTGATGCTGCAGGAGAACTACACCATCAAGCTGCTGGAGATGCTGCGCACGGGCGAGATCGACTGCGCCATCGTCGCCGAGCCCTTCCCCGACACCGGCCTGGCGCTGGCGCCGCTGTATGACGAGCCCTTCATGGCTGCCGTGCCCAGCACCCATGCGCTGGCCCAGAAGGACCATGTCTCCACCAGCGATCTCAAGAACGAGACCATGCTGCTGCTGGGCTCGGGCCACTGCTTCCGCGACCATGTGCTCCAGGTCTGCCCCGAGTTCGCACGCTATGCCAGCAATGCCGAAGGCATTCGCCGCACCTTCGAAGGTTCGTCGCTGGAGACCATCAAGCACATGGTGGCCGCCGGCATGGGCGTGACCCTGGTGCCGCGCCTGTCCGTGCCCGCCGATGCGCTGGAGACCACGGCGCGCCGCCGCAAGACCGACGAGCCGCACATCCGCTACCTGCCCATCCTCGAGGACGACGGCTCGGCCCCGCCCACGCGCCGCGTGGTCCTGGCCTGGCGCCGCAGCTTCACGCGCTACGAGGCCATCGCCGCCCTGCGCAACGCGGTCTACGCCTGCGCCTTGCCCGGCGTCAAACGCCTGTCCTGATGACTGCACCGCTGCGCGGGCCGTGCCTCCAGGGCCACCGCGCTTGCGTTATCGTTGCTTTCGGTCTCCGGGCGGTCTGCCCGGGGCATATTCCATCCGTACGAAGTTGAAAGGGATCCCATGGCCAAAAATGCCAGCAAAGACAAGTCCGGTGCAAAGAAGCCAGAGGCCGTGCAGGCCGCCAAGACCGTGCAGGCAGCGACGGCCGATGTCGCACCGGTGTCCGTGCGCTCCAGCGCCATCCACATCGGCATCAGCGACAAGGACCGTGCCGCCATCTCCAAGGGCCTGTCGGCCCTGCTGGCCGACACCTACACGCTCTATCTGACAACGCACAACTTCCACTGGAACGTCACGGGCCCGATGTTCAACACACTGCACACCATGTTCATGGGGCAGTACACGGAACTGTGGAACGCCGTTGATCCCATCGCCGAGCGCATCCGCGCCCTGGGCCATTTCGCACCGGGCTCCTATGCCGACTTCGGCAAGCTCACCAGCCTGGCCGACGTGCCCCACGATCCGCCCAAGGCCCTGGAGATGGTGCGCATCCTGGTGGCAGGCCATGAAGCCGTGGCACGCACGGCGCGCAGCCTCTTCCCGCTGGCCGACAAGGCCAGCGACGAGCCCACGGCCGACCTGCTGACCCAGCGCCTGACCGTGCATGAGCAGACCGCCTGGATGCTGCGTGCCCTGCTTGAAGAGTGATGCTGCACATGTCCCAAGCACCTGCCACGGCCCGGGAGTGATGACCGCGCATGCTCCGGACCTGGATTGACGCACACGCCGCCACGAGCGGCCTGTGCCTGGTACTGGCCGCCTTGGGCGGCCTTTTTTTCTACCTGCGCCTGCCCGCCGCCGCGCGGCTGCGCCATGCAGGCCTGCCCATGCCACGCGCCGCATGGCAGGGCCTGGTTGCGGTGGGCCTGCTGGCCGCGCTGGCCCTGGGCGTGATGGTGCGCGACATGCTGGGCCTGGGCCAGCCCGCAGGCTGCGCCTCCTGCACCGACTGGCCGGTGCTGGACGATGCCCTGCACCAGTGGCTTGCTGGCCATGCCACCGATGCCTGGGTGCGCCCCGTGGTCGCCTTCACCCAGCTGGGCCATGTGGGCTGGATGGTGTCGCTGTCTGTTGCCGTGCTGGCGCTGCTGCTGTGGCGCCGCGACTGGCTGCATGCGGCCGCCTGGGTGGTGGCCACGGCGGGAGTCGGCCTGTGGATACGCGCCATCAAGACCAGCGTGGGCCGCCCGCGCCCCGTGGGCGGCTGGGTGCCCGAGGGCGGCTTCAGCTTCCCCAGCGGCCACAGCGCCGGCACCTTCGTGCTCTATCTGATGCTGGCCTGGCTGCTGCTGCCGTACCTGCGGCCTGCCTGGCGCTGGTGCGTGGGCCTGGCGGCCCTGGCCGTTGCCCTGGGCGTGGGCGCCAGCCGCGTCGTGCTGCGCGTGCACTATGCCAGCGATGTGCTGGCTGGCTGGCTGCTGGGCCTGGCCTGGATGGCGCTGGTGATCTGTGCCGTGGAGTGGGCGCAAACCCGCGTTGCCGGCAGGCGCTGCTGAGGCGCGCCGCCGAGCCCGCCCGCCCAGCGGCGACAATGCGGGCATTTTCGAATGTGATGCGTGCGATGGTCGGCCCACGGCCGCCATCGGCGCCCAGACGCCATGCCTACCTCCTCCTCTACGCCCATGCCTGCGCCCCGGCGCAGCAAACTGTCGCTCTACCTGGATCTGGTCCGCTTCAACCGGCCGGCCGGCTGGCTGGTCCTGGTCTGGCCCACGCTGGCCGCACTGTGGGTGGCGGCGGGCGGGTTTCCGGGCTGGCATCTGCTGGTGGTCTTCGTGCTGGGCACGGTGCTGATGCGCAGCGCCGGCTGCTGCATCAACGACATCGCCGACCGCGACTTCGACCGCCACGTCAAGCGCACCACGCAGCGCCCCATCACCTCGGGACTGGTCTCGGTGAAGGAGGCCGCGCTGCTGGGCGCGGCCCTGGCCCTGGTTTCGCTGGGCCTGGTGCTGACCACCCGCTGGGAGGCCGTGGCCTGGTCCGTGCCCGCCGTGCTGTTCACCATCCTCTACCCGTTCACCAAGCGCTTCTTCGCCATGCCCCAGGCGTTTCTGGGCATCGCCTTCAATTTCGGCATCGTCATCGCCTTCGCCGCCGTGCAGGGGCAGGTGCCCGCAACGGCCTGGATTCTGTGGTTGGCCAACATGTTCCTGGTGCTGGCCTATGACACCGAATACGCCATGGTGGACCGCGACGATGACCTCAAGATCGGCATGAAGACCTCGGCCATCACCCTGGGCCGCTTCGACGTGGCGGCCGTCATGGGTTTCTTCGTGCTCTGCGGCCTGCTCACGGTCTGGGCGTTGGCACCCTTCGGCCTGGCCTGGCCTTTCTGGCTGGGCCTGGCCGTGGCTGCGGCCCAGGTGATCTGGCACTTCACCCTGATCCGCCACCGCACGCGCGAAGGCTGCTTCGTCGCCTTCAGCAAGAGCCACTGGATCGGTGCCAGCCTGTTCGCGGGCGTGGCGCTGGGGTTTGCGCTGCGCTGAGGGCTCAGCGCTGAAAAAACAAGGGAGGCCGGTGCCTCCCTTTTGCATGGTGCCTGGGCGCGCTGCGTCGGGCTCAGCGGCCGAACTCGGCGGCCAGCTCCTTGGCCCGTGTTTCCGCCGCCCGCATGGCGGCCACGAAATGCTCGGGCACCTGTTGCGCCTGCAGGTGGGTGATGGCGGCGTGGGTGGTGCCGCCCTTGCTGGTGACGCGCTGGCGCAGCACGTCGGCGCTTTCGGTGGAGCGGGCGGCCAGCTCCGACGCGCCCTGGAAGGTGGCCACGCCCAGGCGGTAGGACTGCTCGGCCGTGAGGCCCATGTCAACGCCAGCCTGTGTCATGGCTTCGAGGAACAGGAAGACATAGGCCGGGCCCGAGCCCGACAGGGCGGTCACGGCGTCCAGGTGCGCTTCCTGGTCGACCCAGACGAACTGGCCCGTGGTGGCCACCACCTGCTCGATGGCGCTCTTGCCTGCGGCATCGACCTGGGCGCGGGCGAACAGGCCCGTCATGCCCTTGCCCACCAGGGCAGGCGTATTGGGCATGGCGCGCACGATGCGGCCCGTGCCCAGCCACTGGGCGATGGCGTCCGTGGGAATGCCGGCGGCCACGCTCAGGTGCAGGGCCTGGGCGGTGTGCGGCGCCACGGTCTGGGCGGCTTCCTTGAAGGTCTGGGGCTTGACGGCCCAGACCACGATGCCGGCACCGTCCAGCGCGCTGGCGGCGGCCGCGGCATCGGCATGGGCCGTGATGCCGAAGTTCGTGCGCAGCGCATCGCGTGCAGCCTCGAAGGGTTCGACGACGACGATGCGGTCTGCGGATTGGCCCTGGCCGATCAGTCCGCCGATGATGGCGCTGGCCATGTTGCCGCCACCGATGAAGGCGATGACAGGGGAGGCTGTGGAAACGGTGTTCATACTGGTGGCGGTGGAGAAGGAAAACGAAGAGTTTAGAGCGTGTTCCCACCGTGCCAGCGCATGTCCACGCCATGGCTGGCGGCCAGGTCCAGGGGCTGTGCCGGGGCGCCGGGCCGCTGGCGCAGGGTGAGCGCGCAAGGGCCCTCTCCGCGCGTGGCAAGGCGCTGGCGCAGTGCGTCGCAGGCCGCCAGTGCCTGCGCGCCTTGCAGCAGCAGGTCGAACCCCGGCAATGCCAGCCGCGCGCCCTGGTTGTCCAGCTTCTCCTGCGGCAGGCCCGGGCCCAGCAGCGCCCGGTAGCGGTCCAGGCTGGCGTCCAGATCGTGCACGGCGACGGTCAGCGAGGCTACGCCCAGCGCGCCGTTGGGATGCTCGCGCACGCTGCCTTCGGGCACGCGCAGCGCGCGCGGCGTGACGTCGCCGCACAGGAAGGGCAGGTCGGGCGTGGCGTGGCGCGCCGTCTGCCACAGCAGTTGCGCGCCGTCGGGGCGCACGCGGCCTCCGTCCACGGGGCCGACCAGGGTGTCCAGCCCCCGCCCGCGCGCCTCGGCCAGGGCCTGGGAGGTGCTGCGGGGCAGCAGGGCGAAGTCCACCAGCCCTTCGCCATGGTCGCGCAGCGTGCGGTACCAGCGCTCTTCGGGGGCCGGGGCGGTCCAGGCAATGATCTCCAGGTAGGCGCCATCGGCAAAGACGACCAGCGCGTTGTGCGAGGTGCGGCCCGGATGGCGGCCGCCGATGACGACCTGGAAGCCCAGCGCGCGGTAGTCCGCCACGGCGGCCTCGAGGTCCTGCACGGCGATGACGATGTGGTCCAGCGGAAGTGCCATGAATGCTCCTGTGTTGTAAGGGGGTGCCGTCCGGATTCTCAGTCTTCGAGCTGGATCTTGTTGTCCCGCACGAAGCGGCCCCAGCGCTCATATTCCTGGCGCACCCAGCGGTCGAGGGTGGGTCCGTCCGTGGCCATGACTTCGAAGCCCGACTGCATGAGCTTGCTGCGGATGTCGGGCGTGTTCAGCGTGGCCTGGAAGTCTTCGGTGAGCTTGTGCACCGTGGCGGCCGGCGTGGCGGAAGGCGCGAACACGCCGATCCACGAATAGGCCTCGAAGCCCGCAAAGCCCGATTCGGCCACGGTGGGCACGTCGGGCAGCTCGGGCAGGCGCTTGAGGCCGGTCACCGCCAGCGGCTTGATCTTGCCCGCCGAAATCTGGCCGCGCAGCGCCGCGTAGCTGAGCAGCGTGAGGTCGGACACATTGCCGAGCACGGCCTGCACGGCCGGGCCGCCGCCGCCGTAGGGCACGTGCAGCACGTAGGTGCCCGAGCGGCGCTTGATGTCTTCCATCACCAGGTGGTTCATGGACCCCAGGCCGGTCGATGCGTAGCTGTATTTGCCCGGGTTGCGGCGCGCCAGCTCCAGGAAGCCGGCCAGGTCCTTGGCGGGCACCGAGGCCGAGGCGCCGATCACCAGCGGAAAGCGAAGCGCCAGCGACACGCCCGTGAAGTCCTTGAAGGTGTCGTAGGGCAGCCGGGACTTGGCGATGGGATTGATGGCATGGGTGTCGAAGCTGAACAGCAGGGTGTTGCCGTCCGGGGCCGACTTGGCCACGTACTGGGTGGCGATCTGGCTGGCGGCGCCGGGGCGGTTCTCGACGATCACCGACCGCCCGGCCACCTCGCCCAGGCGCGGCTGCAGTATGCGCGCGGCGATGTCGGTGCTGCCCCCTGGCGGGAAGGTGATGACCAGCTTGAGCGGGGCGGCACCCTGCGCGAACGCCGTGCCCGCCGGCCCCAGCAGGGATGCGGCGGCCATGGCCAGCAGCAGCTGGCGGCGGTAGAGGTGGCGTGAAGGGCTGCGTGTAGGGCTGCGTGAAGGGCGGCAGGGCATGGAAACTCCTTTTCAAGCGCATTGACGGGCAGAGGGGAGAGGGGGTCTGTGCGTGGGGCCTGGCGTCAACCCATCCATTGGCTCACCGGCACGGCCGTGTCCTGGAGCTCTTGCGAGATCACATCCACCAGCGCCGGGCCGTCGTGCATCAGCGCAGCCTTGAGCGCGGCTTCGAGGTCTGCCGGGTCCTCCACGCGCCATGCCTTGACGCCGAAGGCCTCGGCCACGCGGGCATGGTGGGTGCGGTTGAAGTCGACGGAGAAGTAGCGTTCATCGTAGCCGGACTTCTGGCTGGCCTTGATCCAGCCGAACACGCTGTTGGAGAACACGATCATCTTCAGCGGCACGTTGCGGCGCACGATGGTTTCCAGCTCGCCGCAGGTGAAGCCGAAACTGCCGTCGCCCATGACCGCGACCACCACGGAATCGGGCTGGCCGATGGCTGCGCCAAAGCCGGCGGACATGGCAAAGCCCAGCGCCCCGTGCGCGCGGTTGGTGATGAAGTGCCGGCCGGCCTGGGGCGCGTCGAAATAGGCCGTGAAGTAGGGACAGGGCGTGCCGGGGTCGGCCACCACGATGGCGCGCGCGGGCAGCAGGCGGTTGAGCGTGTCCACCACGCACTCGGGCTTGATGGGGCGCTCCAGCGAGGCCGCCAGCGGCGCGAAGAAGGCCTGCTTGGCGGCGCGCGCGGTGGCCGCCAGCGCGGCGCCGTCCGCGGCATCGGCGGGGCGGCGGGCGATGCGCTGCTGCACGGCCGCGTGCAGCGCCTGCAGGCCCAGCAGGGCGTCGCCCACCAGGGCCACGTCGGTGCGGTAGTTGGTGCCTATGGTCATGGCATCCACGTCCAGATGGACGATGGTCACCTTGCGCGAGGGCATCTGCCAGTGCTCGGTGGTGGTGGAGCCGGCCCGGGCGCCGATGAACATCACCAGATCGGCCTGCGCCACCACGGCGCGCGTGGCCTCGACGCCGCCATTGGTGCCCACCACGCCGGCATTGAGCGGATGGCTGCCGGCAAGACTGCCCTGGCCGCTGACGCTGGAGCACACGGGCGCGTTGAGCAGGGTGGCCAGCGCATCCAGCGCGGCGCTGGCGCCCGCGATGAGCACGCCGCCGCCGCAGATCAGCACGGGGGAGCGTGCCGCCACCAGGTGGTCGGCCGCCTCGGCCACGGCCGCTGGATCGGGCGTGGACCGGTAGGCCGGATAGTGGTCATGCCCTGGCTGGGCCCAGACATCGGCCGGATCCAGCGCGTGCTTTTGCACGTCGTAGGGCAGGCAGATATGGGTGGCGCCGGGCCGGCCCGTGGTCATGGCGCGAAAGGCGCTGCGCACGGCATGCGGAATCTGGTCCACGCGGTCGATGGTGGTATTCCACTTGGTCAGCGGCCTGTACAGCGCCTGCTGGTCCAGTTCGGTCAGCGGGAACTTGCCACGCGCGCCCACGGAGACGTCCGAGGTGATGCCCAGCACGGGCACCGAGGATTCGTTGGCCTCGGCCAGGCCGGGCAGCAGGTAGGTGGCGCCGCCGCCGCTGGGGCCTTCGCACACGCCCACCTTGCCGGTGACGCGCGCATAGGCGTCGGCCATGTAGCCGGCGCTGCGCTCGTCCCGCGTGAGGATGTGGTCCATGCCGTGGTCCAGCCGCGCCATGGCGTCGTAGAAGGGCAGGCTGGTGTCGCCGCACAGGCCGAAGATGTGCTTGACGCCGTTGAGCTGAAGCATGCGGACCATGGCGTCGGCGCCATTGAAAGCGGTGGTCATGTCGGGAGTCTCCGGGCAGGTTGGCTGAGGGGTTTTTAAGAATCCATTTCAGTATACTTAAAAGTATCCAAAGCGCCAGAGGGCACAATGGCGCCATGAAAATCTCCAACATCCGCCACGAACGGGGCTCCAGCGTCTACAGCACGCTGCGTGACATGGCCATTTCCTACGAGTTCAAACCGGGCGAGCGCCTGAGCGAGAGCGAACTGGCGCTGCGCCTGGGCGTGAGCCGCACGCCCGTGCGCGAGGCACTGACGCGGCTGGTGGCCGACGGTTTTCTGCTGCCCGCCAGCCGCGGCTACATGCGGCGCGAGCTGGACGTGAAGGAGTCACTGGACCTGTACGAGGCCCGCGTGGCCGTGGAGCGCGAATGCGTGCGCTTGGCCGTGGAGCGCGCCACCGATGCCCAGATCGACGAGGCGCGGGCCTATCTGGAGCAGAGCCAGCGCGTGGCCTCCGACACGCCGGTGCGGCAGCTGGTGGACTTGGACGAGGGCTTTCACCTGCGCATTGCCGACATGGCTGGCAATGCCGAGCTGCGGCGCATGCTGGTGAGCCTGAACGAGCGCATCCGCTTCATCCGGTGGATCGACATGGAGAACGTGGGGCGCGCCTCCACCCAGCAAGAGCACCTGGAAATCCTGCAGGCCTTGAGCGACCGCGACGCCCAGGCCAGCGAACGCCTGATGGCCGAGCACATCGGCCTGCGGCGCGAGCAGATCGTGGAGGCGATTGCGCGCGGTCTGACGCGCATCTACCTGCCGCAGGAGCAGGTGCAGGCCACGCCCTGAAGCGCCTTCAGGGGGCGCAGGGCGTCGAGGGCCGGTAGGCGGTGACCAGGATCTGGTTGGCCTGCGCCGGGTTGAAGTTGTCGTCGCTGGCGAACACCAGCACGCGCGTGCCATCGGGCAGCGGCGGGCCCCAGGACATGGCCTCCATGTTGTCCAGCCGCCCGCGCTGAACCGTGGACAGGTCCGCAATCAGCTGCTTGGCTGCCACCTGCGGCGGGTTGCGCATGAAGCTGTCCATGGCCAGCGTATCGGGCGCTTGCAGGCCGATGCGGTACAGCCGCGCGCCAAAGCCGTGGCCCGGGCTGTAGGAGCGCTCCAGTACCAGCAGATGGTCGGGACCGTCCGGCAGGATTTCGCTGATGCCGTTGACCTCGCGCTGGGGCAGGGCCCAGCTGGCGGCCGGCACGGCATCGGGCTGGTAGGCGATCTGGCGCAGCAGCCGGCCGTCGTCCAGGCTGACCAGGCTGATGCGCACGGGCGCGCCTGCCGTGGCGGCGCTGGCGCGCGGTCCGTCCTGGCGCAGCGGCGCCTCCAGGGCCAGCCAGGCCTGCTGTCCGTCCGGCGTGACGGCCAGCCCCTCGAAGCCGAAGTTCGAGCGCAGGCCCGGCCTGCCGTCCTTGTCCTTGAATGCGTAGAACCACCGCGCGATCTGGCGGCCCGTGGCGTCGGTCCTCACCAGCGAGGTGCCAAAGCCCCGGCCCGGGTCGCCTTCGTCGGTCCACAGCAGGCCGCCGTCCGGCAGCAGGCGGATGGCTTCGGGGTCGGGCACGGGCTGGGTGGCGGGCGCGGCATGGCGCGGGCGCAGCCAGTGGCCTTCGGTATCCAGCAGCGGGTGCACTTCGGTGACCTGCGCCTGCCAGGGGTTGGGGCCGGCGCGCTGGCCCGCGTCCAGCGGCTCCATGCGCAGGCGCATCCAGCGCGCGGGGCCGCGTGCCGAGCGGTCATCGCTGATGGCCACGTAGTCGCCGCGCTGCGCGTCGTAGTCCAGGCCCGAGATGCCGCCTGTGATGGCGCCGTCGATGGGCTCGTCCCGCGCAAGGGTGGTGCTGCCCAGCCATTGCAGGCGTGCGCAGGCGGTGGGCTGCGGGACCGGCAGCGCCTGCGGTGGCGCGGCACAGCCTGCCAACCACAGGCCGCAAGCAACCAGGCTGGCAAGCCGGCGCAAGACAGTCAGCCTCAGGCCGCCAGCGCGGTCTGGGCCACCGCATGCTCCCAGCGCGCCATCAGCTCGTCGGCGCGGTGCTTGTCCAGCGTGGGCACGAAGCGGCGCTCGGCCTTCCACAGCGCCGACAGTTCCTCGGTGCTCTGGTAGATGCCCGAGGACAGGCCCGCCAGGTAGGCCGCGCCCAGGGCCGTGGTCTCCACGCAGGCCGGGCGCACGACGGGAATGCCCAGCAGGTCGGCCTGGAACTGCATGAGCAGGTTGTTAACGCAGGCGCCGCCGTCCACGCGCAGTTCGCTCACCGGCGCGCCGCCGCTGGCCACCGCGTCGCGGCTCATGGCCAGCAGCAGGGCGGCGCTCTGGAAGGCGATGGATTCCAGCGCGGCCCGCGCGATGTGGGCGATGGTGGTGCCGCGCGTCAGGCCCGTGATGGTGCCGCGCGCATCGGGCTTCCAGTAGGGGGCGCCCAGTCCGGTGAAGGCCGGCACCATCATCACGCCGCCCGAGTCGGGCACGCTCTCGGCCAGTTGCTGCACCTGGCCGCTGTGCTCGATGGCGCGCAGCCCGTCGCGCAGCCACTGGACCACGGCGCCGCCCACGAAGACGCTGCCTTCCAGCGCATAGGCCGGCGCAGCGGTGGGCTGTGCCGCAGCGGTGGTCAGCAGGCCGTTGGCAGAGGTCTGGAACACGCCGCCCGTGTGCATGAGCATGAAGCAGCCCGTGCCATAGGTGTTCTTGGCCATGCCGGCCGAAAAGCAGGCCTGGCCGAAGAGGGCGCTTTGCTGGTCGCCGGCCACGCCGCCGATGGCGATCTCGCCGCCCAGCACCTCGGCTGCCGTGCGGCCGAAATCGGCGGCGGAAGGCAGCACCTCGGGCATCAGCGCGCGCGGAATCTCCAGCAGCGCCAGCAGATCGTCGTCCCACTGGTTGGTGTGGACGTTGAACAGCATGGTGCGGCTGGCGTTGGAGACATCGGTCACATGGCGGCGTCCGCCCGTGAGCTGCCAGATCAGCCAGCTGTCCACGGTGCCGAAGGCCAGTTCGCCGCGCTCGGCGGCGGCGCGTGCGCCATTGACGTTGTCCAGGATCCAGCGCAGCTTGGTGCCCGAGAAATAGGCGTCGATCAGCAGGCCGGTCTTTCGCTGGATGGTGTCGGCATGGCCGGCCTCGCGCAGCTGGGCGCACAGCGGCTCGGCGCGGCGGTCCTGCCAGACGATGGCGTGGTGCAGGGGCTGGCCCGTGGCGCGGTTCCAGACCACGGTGGTCTCGCGCTGGTTGGTGATGCCCAGGGCGCGGATGTCGGCCGCCGCCAGCCCGGCCTTGGCCAGGGCCTCGCGCGCCGTGGCCAGCTGGGTGCGCCAGATCTCGCGCGGATCGTGCTCCACCCAGCCGGGGCGGGGATAGATCTGCGGCAGCTCCAGCTGGGCAGAGGCCACGATGCGGCCCTGGGTGTCGAAGACGATGCTGCGCGAGCTGGAGGTGCCCTGGTCCAGGGCAAGCAGATAGGTCATGGTGCGGTATCCAGGAAAAGCAGGGCCGGTGCGCGTGTCCTGTGCGGGCGGTGGCGCAGCGGCTGCGGAAAACTTATTGCGCCACCACGCATTGCACCTCGGCTTCGCGAAGCAGTGCGTCGAAGGGCGCAGGGGGCGCGGTATCGGTGAACAGGCGGTCGATCTGATCCAGGCGTGCCAGCTCCACCATGGCCTGGCGGTGGAACTTGCTGTGGTCGGCGGCCAGCCAGACCTCGCGCGACTGGGCAATGATGGTCTGGGCCACCTTGACCTCGCGCATGTCGAAGTCGCGCAGGCTGCCATCGGGCTCGATGGCCGAGATGCCGATCAGGGCGATGTCCACCTTGAACTGGCGTATGAAATCCACGGCGGCCTCGCCCACGATGCCCCGGTCGCGCGTGCGCACCACGCCGCCGGCCACGATGACTTCGCAGTCGGCGTTGGAGCTGAGGATGGCCGCCACGTTGAGGTTGTTGGTGATCACGCGCAGGCCCCGGTGCTTGAGCAGGGCCTGGGCCACGGCCTCGGTGGTGGTGCCGATGTTCAGGATCAGCGAGCAGCCGTTGGGAATGGCCTCGGCCACGGCGCGCGCAATGCGCGACTTGCCTTCGGCATGCAGCACCTGGCGCTGGGGGTGGCCCAGGTTCTCGACCGTGGCGCTGGGCACGCGCACGCCGCCGTGAAAGCGCACCATCAGCCCGGCATCTGCCAGCTTCTGAATGTCGCGGCGCACGGTCTGAAGCGTCACGCCCAGGATCTCGGCCAGCTGCTCCACCGTGGTGGACTGGCGGCTGCGGACTTCGTCCAGCAGCTGTAGTTGGCGGGGGTTGGTGTTCACGGCAAATCCATCGGAGGGGCGATCGGGGGGACGGGTGGATGGTCGGGCAGTCAATCGGGCCGGGCGACGGGTTTATAGCGCATTTGACGCGGCCAGCCGTGGGCTGGGGAACTTTAAAACGAAGAAAAAGGAACAGCACCTAGGGTATGTGTTGATGGGCTGCGATCCGGAAAGAACAAAAATGAAGACGTTCGGGCCTTCAAACGCGCTTTGGAGGCCCGCCTTTCTCCTTGTTCAAATGCTGCCCCGGTGGCGGCCTCGCCAAAAAGAGGGCAGTCGTGGAACTGGTGTTGGAGAGAATCAGCAAGCGTGTGGGCGGCCAGACCTGGCTGCACCCCATGCACCTGGAACTGGAAAGCCGCGCGGTGACCGTGCTGCTGGGCGCCACGCAGGCCGGCAAGACCAGCCTGATGCGCATCATGGCCGGCCTGGACGTGCCCACCGAAGGCCGGGTGCGCGTCGATGGCGTCGATGTGACCGGCATGCCCGTGCGCGAGCGCAATGTGGCCATGGTCTACCAGCAGTTCATCAACTATCCCTCGCTCACGGTGGCGGACAACATCGCCTCGCCGCTGAAGCTGCGCGGCGATCGCGACGTGGCGCAGCGCGTGCGCGCCCTGGCCGAGCGGCTGCACATAGAGATGTTCCTGGACCGCTATCCGGCCGAGCTGTCGGGTGGCCAGCAGCAGCGCGTGGCCCTGGCGAGGGCGCTGGCCAAGGGCGCTCCGCTGATGCTGCTGGACGAGCCGCTGGTCAACCTCGACTACAAGCTGCGCGAGGAACTGCGCGAGGAGCTGACCCAGCTGTTCGCCACCGGCAGCTCCACCGTGGTCTACGCCACCACCGAGCCCGGCGAGGCCCTGCTGCTGGGTGGCCACACGGCCGTGCTGCACGAGGGGGAGCTGCTGCAGTACGGCCCCACGGCGGAGGTGTTCCACCGACCCAATTCGCTGCGTGTGGCGCGGGCCTTCAGCGATCCGCCCATGAACCTGGTGCCCGCGCAGGCCGTGGACACCGGGTTGGAGCTGCCCGGCGGCGCGCGGCTGCCCATGGCGCTGCCGGTGGGCCTGGCCGCTGCCGGCCCCCTGACCCTGGGCCTGCGAGCCAGCGCGCTGCGCCTGCAGGCCCGGCCCGGGGATGTGGCGCTGCAAGGCGTGGTGGAACTGGCCGAGATCTCGGGGTCGGACACTTTCGTGCATGCCAGCACGCCCTGGGGCGAGCTGGTGGCCCAGGTCACGGGCGTGCACCACCTGGACCTGGGCAGCGCGGTCACGCTGCACCTGGATCCGGCCCATGCCTACGTGTTCGGCACGGACGGCGCGCTGCTGCTGGCGCCGGCGCGGCCCGGGGGACGATGAGATGGCCCGCATAGAACTCGATCTGGCCCACTCCTACAAGCCGAACCCGCAGCAGGACAGCGACTATGCGCTGCTGCCGCTGAGCATGGTCTTCGAGGACGGCGGCGCCTATGCGCTGCTCGGCCCCTCGGGCTGCGGCAAGACCACCATGCTCAACATCATGTCGGGCCTGCTGGTCCCCTCGCAGGGCAAGGTGCTGTTCGACGGCCGCGACATGACGCGCGCCACGCCCCAGGAACGCAACATTGCCCAGGTGTTCCAGTTCCCGGTGATCTACGACACCATGACCGTGGCCGAGAACCTGGCCTTTCCGCTGAAGAACCGCCGCATGCCTGCCGACCGCATCCGCGCCCGCGTGGGCCAGATCGCCGAGATGCTGGAGATGAGCGGCCAGCTCGACCAGCGCGCGGCGGGCCTGTCGGCCGACGCCAAGCAGAAGATCTCGCTGGGCCGGGGCCTGGTGCGGCCCGATGTCTCGGCCGTGCTGTTCGACGAGCCGCTCACGGTGATCGACCCCCAGCTCAAGTGGCAGCTGCGCCGCAAGCTCAAGCAGATCCACCACGAGCTGCGGCTCACGCTGATCTATGTGACGCACGACCAGGTGGAGGCCTTGACCTTTGCCGACCAGGTGGTGGTCATGACGCGTGGCCGTGCCGTGCAGGTGGGCACGCCGGCCCAGCTCTTCGAGCGGCCAAGCCATGCCTTCGTCGGCCACTTCATCGGCTCGCCGGGCATGAACTTCGTGCCGCTGCAGCAGGACGGCGGCCGGCTGCTGGCCGAGGGCCAGTACCTGTCCCTGCCCGCCGCACTGGCCAGCGTGGCGCCCGGCCTGCCCCTGAGCCTGGGCATACGCCCCGAGTACCTGACACTGGCCTCGGCCGACGCGCCCGGTGCCGTGGCCTGCACGGTGGAGCGCGTGCAGGACGTGGGCACGCACCAGCTGCTGGTGGCGCGCCTGGGCGAGCGGCTTCTCAAGCTGCGCTGCGGCGCCGACGCCTTCCTGCCCGCCGCAGGGCAGACCGTCTGGGTGCAATTGCAGGGCCCCCACACCTGCTACTACGTCAACGAGGAGCTGCAGGCATGAGCCAGACCATCAAGCCCGTCAACCAGAAGGCCTGGCTGCTGATCCTGCCGGTCATCATCTGCGTGGCCTTCTCGGCCATCATCCCGCTGATGACGGTGGTGAACTACTCGGTGCAGGACATCATCAGTCCCGACCGGCGCGTGTTCGTGGGCACGGAATGGTTTGCCCAGGTCATGCGCGACGAGGAACTGCACTCGGCCCTGCTGCGCCAGATCGGCTTTTCGCTGGCCGTGCTGCTGGTGGAGATCCCGCTGGGCATCGCGCTGGCCCTGTCCATGCCGGCCCAGGGCTGGAAGGCCTCGGCGGTGCTGGTCGTGGTCTCGCTGTCGCTGCTGATTCCGTGGAACGTGGTCGGCACCATCTGGCAGATCTACGGCCGCGCCGACATCGGCCTGCTGGGCGCGGCGCTCAACGCGCTGGGCGTGGACTACAACTACACGGGCAATGCCACCCATGCCTGGCTTACCGTGCTGGTCATGGATGTCTGGCACTGGACGCCGCTGGTGGCCCTGCTGTGCTACGCGGGCCTGCGCTCCATTCCCGACGCCTACTACCAGGCCGCGCGCATCGACGGCGCCAGCAAGTTCGCGGTGTTCCGCTACATCCAGCTGCCCAAGATGCGCGGCGTGCTGATGATCGCCGTGCTGCTGCGCTTCATGGACAGCTTCATGATCTACACCGAGCCCTTCGTGCTCACGGGCGGCGGGCCTGGCAATGCGACCACCTTCCTGTCGCAGTACCTGACGCAAAAGGCCGTGGGCCAGTTCGACCTGGGGCCGGCGGCGGCCTTCTCGCTGATCTATTTCCTCATCATCCTGCTGCTGTGCTTCATCCTCTACAACTGGATGCAGCGCGTGGGCACGGCAGACAAGGAAGGAGCAAGAGAATGACCCCCACGCTCCCTTCGTTCGCTGCCCCCTCGAGGGGTCTCGGCCTGCCTTGGGGCGGCCCTGCGGGAGGCCGGACATGACTGAAGACCGCCGTTTCCACAAGCGCACGCTGTTCCTCGTCGCCTACCTGCTGTTCGCCGTGCTGCCCATCTACTGGATGGTCAACATGAGCTTCAAGACCAACGAGGAGATCCTGTCGAGCTTCTCGCTGTGGCCCCAGCATTTCACCTGGGCCAACTACCAAACCATCTTCACCGACGCCTCCTGGTACTCGGGCTACATCAACAGCCTGATCTACGTGGCCATCAACACCGTGATCTCGCTGACGGTGGCGCTGCCGGCGGCCTATGCGTTCTCGCGCTACCAGTTCCTGGGCGACAAGCATGTGTTCTTCTGGCTGCTGACCAACCGCATGACGCCGCCGGCCGTCTTCCTGCTGCCCTTCTTCCAGCTCTACACCACGGTGGGCCTGATGGACACGCACATCGCCGTGGCCCTGGCCCACCTGCTGTTCAACGTGCCGCTGGCCGTCTGGATCCTGGAGGGTTTCATGAGCGGCATTCCGCGCGAGATCGACGAGACGGCCTATATCGACGGCTACTCCTTCCCGCGCTTTTTCCTCACCATCTTCCTGCCGCTGATCAAGGCCGGCGTGGGCGTGGCGGCCTTCTTCTGCTTCATGTTCAGCTGGGTGGAACTGCTGCTGGCGCGCACGCTGACCAGCGTGAACGCCAAGCCCATCGTGGCGACCATGACGCGCACCGTCTCGGCCTCGGGCATGGACTGGGCGACGCTGGCGGCGGCGGGCGTGCTGACCATCGTGCCGGGCGCCATCGTGATCTGGTTCGTGCGGCATTACATCGCCAAGGGGTTCGCAATGGGGAGGGTGTGAGGCACCCCCTGAGCGGCTTACGCCGCTTCCCCCTCTCTACCCGCTTCCGCGGGGGAGGGGGACGACACCCTCGGGGCGGGGCGGCCCTTCCTCGGTGTCCCTGGGCTGGGCTCTGCCGGTTTCGAGAAGCTGCTGTATTGATGCTGGATTTCTGAAAGGACTCGTCAATGTTTTCCTGGATGGCCTGGACGCTGCCGGTGGCGGTGTTCTTCAGTTGCATCGTGCTGATGCTGGTGGGCATGACGCTGTGGGAGTTGCGCAGCCCGACCGTGATGCGCAAGGGCTGGCTGCCGATGGCGACGACGCGCGGGGACCGGCTGTTCATCGGGCTGCTGCTGGCGGCCTATGTCAATCTGGCCTGGGTGGGGCTGGGCGAGAAGATGGCGCAGTGGTTCTCGCTGGAGGCCGAGCCTTCGGTGTGGATCAGTTTCGTGCTGTCCATGCTCGTGCTGGCCGTCGTGATGCGCAAAGGCTGATCACTTCATTCCATTTATCGACAGCCGGGTCCGAAGCTCCCCCGGGGCCCGCTGGTGCATGTGCATGTCGGGGAGACAGCAAGAATCTAGGAGACGGCAGATGAAACAACGACTTCACACCATCGCCCTCGCGGCGGCCCTGCTGGCGGCGGGGCAGGCGGCCTGGGCCGGAGAGGCGGAAGCCAAGAAGTGGATCGACGCGGAGTTCCAGCCCAGCACGCTGTCCAAGGACCAGCAGATGGCCGAGATGAAGTGGTTCATCGAGGCGGCCAAGAAGCTGCAGGCCAAGGGCGTCAAGGAGATCGCCGTGGTCTCCGAGACCATCACCACGCACGAGTACGAGAGCAAGACGCTGGCCAAGGCCTTCACCGAGATCACGGGCATCACCGTCAAGCACGACCTGATCCAGGAAGGCGACGTGGTCGAGAAGCTGCAGACCTCGATGCAGTCGGGCAAGTCCATCTATGACGGCTGGATCTCCGACTCCGACCTGATCGGCACGCACTACCGCTACGGCCGCATCATGAGCCTGACCGACTACATGGCCGGCGCCGGAAAGGACTTCACCAATCCTGGCCTGGACATCAAGGACTTCATCGGCACCAGCTTCACCACCGCGCCCGACGGCAAGCTCTACCAGCTGCCCGACCAGCAGTTCGCCAACCTCTACTGGTTCCGCGCCGACCTCTTCGAGCGCAAGGACCTCAAGGACAAGTTCAAGGCCAAGTACGGCTACGAGCTGGGCGTGCCGCTGAACTGGAGCGCCTACGAGGACATCGCCGAGTTCTTCACCAACGACGTCAAGCAGATCGACGGCAAGCCCATCTACGGCCACATGGACTACGGCAAGAAGGACCCGTCGCTGGGCTGGCGCTTCACCGATGCCTGGCTGTCCATGGCCGGCGCGGCCGACAAGGGCATTCCCAACGGCATGCCCGTCGATGAATGGGGCATCCGCGTGGCCGACGACAAGTGCACGCCCGTGGGCGCCTCGGTCTCGCGCGGGGGCGCCACCAACTCGCCGGCCGCCGTGTTCGCGCTCACCAAGTACGTGGACTGGATGAAGAAATACGCGCCCAAGGAAGCCATGGGCATGACCTTCGGCGAGTCCGGCCCCGTGCCGGCCCAGGGTCATATCGCGCAGCAGATCTTCTGGTACACCGCCTTCACGGCCGACATGACCAAGCCCGGCCTGCCCGTGGTCAATGCCGACGGCACGCCCAAATGGCGCATGGCGCCCGGCCCCAACGGGCCGTACTGGAAGGACGGCATGCAAAACGGCTACCAGGACGTGGGCAGCTGGACCTTCTTCAAGGACCATGACGCCAACCGCACGGCCGCCGCCTGGCTCTACGCGCAGTTCGTCACCGCCAAGACCACCAGCCTCAAGAAGACCATCGTCGGCCTGACGCCCATCCGCGAAAGCGACATCCGCTCCAAGGCCATGACCGACATGGCGCCCAAGCTCGGCGGCCTGGTCGAGTTCTACCGCAGCCCCGCCCGCGTGGCCTGGACGCCCACCGGCAACAACGTGCCCGACTATCCCAAGCTGGCCCAGCTGTGGTGGAAGAACGTGGCCCAGGCCGTCACCGGCGAGAAGACGCCCCAGGGCGCCATGGACAACCTGGCCGAGGAAATGGACCAGGTCATGGCCCGCCTGCAGCGCGCAGGCATGGCGCACTGCGCGCCCAAGCTCAACCCCAAGGGCGACCCGGCCAAGTGGCTCAGCGACAAGCAGGCGCCGTGGAAGAAGCTGGCCAATGAAAAGCCCAAGGGCGAGACGATTGCGTATGACACGCTGCTCAATGCCTGGAAAAACGGCAAGGTGAGGTGACACCCCCTGAGCCGCTGCGCGGCTTCCCCCTCTCTACCCGCTTCGCGGGGGAGGGGGACGACGCCCTCGCCGCGAGGCGGCTCTTGCTCGGCGTCCCTGAGTTGGGCCGCGCCGGTTTTGGACGGCATGCCCTGTGCTGGCATCGCAGTCCATCGTTGGGGCTTCCTGGGTCGCCAAAAACACAAAACGAAAGATAGCGAAGAAAAAAATACAAAAACGAGCGAAAATAGCGGAAAACCCGATTCCGTCCCCTTCGCATTGGGCGCAGGCGTGGCGTCCCGGGTGCTGACATGGCGGCTACATGGCGCCCTGTTAACTTGCCCCACATTCCTTCGTCGAAGATCCATGTCCCTCGCTGCTTCCCCTCTGCCCACCGGCCGCGCCGCCCTGCTGGAACGCCTGGCCCAGCCTGAAACCTACGATCTGGCCATCATCGGCGGCGGTGCCACCGGCCTGGGCGTGGCCCTGGACGCGGCGGCGCGCGGGTTCAAGGTCGTGCTGGTGGAGTCGCATGACTTCGCCAAGGGCACGTCCTCGCGTGCCACCAAGCTGGTCCATGGTGGCGTGCGCTACCTGGCCCAGGGCAACATCGCCCTGGTGCGGGAAGCGCTGCATGAGCGCACCACGCTGCTGCACAACGCGCCCCACCTGGCGCAGCCGCTGGCCTTCGTCATGCCGTCCTACAAGCTGCTGGACACGCCGTTCTATGGCATCGGCCTCAAGATGTATGACGCGCTGGCCGGCAAGGCAGGCCTGGGCGCCACGGAATTCCTTTCGCGCTCCAGCACCGTGAAGTGCCTGCCCACCGTGCGGCAGCAGGGCCTCAAGGGCGGCGTCAAATACTGGGACGGCCAGTTCGACGATGCCCGCCTGGCGCTGGCGCTGGCCCGCACGGCCGCTGCCAAGGGCGCGCTGCTGGTCAACTACTGCCCCGCACGTGAACTGCTGCACGAAGGCGGCAAGGTCGCCGGCCTGATCTGCGAAGACTCGGAATCCGGCCAGCGCTTCACGCTGCGCGCCAAGTGCGTGGTCAACGCCACCGGCCCCTGGGTGGACCTGTTCCGCCAGCAGGACGCCGAGGCCCAGGGCCGTCCCGTCAAGCCCATGGTCGCGCCCAGCCAGGGCGTGCACGTGGTCGTGGACCGCGACTTCCTGCCCAGCGACCATGCCCTGCTCGTGCCCAAGACGGCCGATGGCCGCGTGCTCTTTGCCGTGCCCTGGCTGGGCAAGGTCATCCTGGGCACCACCGACACGCCGCGCAACGACCTGGCGCGCGAACCCCTGCCTTTCCCCGAAGAACTGGACTTCATCCTCACCGAGGCAGGCCGCTACCTCACGCGCCAGCCCACGCTGGCCGACGTGCGCAGCATGTGGGTGGGCCTGCGCCCGCTGGTCAAGCCCCAGGACGACGATGGCGAAAACACCAAGAAGATCAGCCGCGAGCACACCGTCATGTCCAGCCGCACCGGCCTGGTGACCGTCACGGGCGGCAAGTGGACCACCTACCGCGCCATGGCCGAAGACGTGCTCTCCGAATGCTTTGCCATCGGCCGCCTGCCGCACCGCCCCGGTGGTGTCACGGCCCGCCTGCCGCTGGCCGGCGCCCCGGCCGAGTCCGCCGTGCACCACCGCATGAACCAGATCCAGGGCCTGCATTCCTACGGCACGGAAGCCTCGGCGGTGCAGGCGTTGCCGGGCAACGACGAATGGCTGGCCGACGGCCTGAACGAAGCCATGGTGCGCTTTGCCGCGCGCTTCGAATACGCGCGCACCGTGGAAGACGTGCTGGCGCGCCGCAGCCGCCTGCTGTTCCTCGATGCGCGCAAGGCCGCCGAAGTGGCCCCGCGCGTGGCGGCCATCCTCCAGGAGGAGCTGGGACACGACGCCGGCCTGGCGGACTTCATGCCGCTGGCGGCGCAGTACCTGCCTGCCTGATCCTGTCCATCTCCATGCACAACGCCCTGCAACGCAGGGCGTTGTGCTTTCTGCGGAAGACGCTTGCGCCACGCGTGATTGTCAAAATTGATGAATATATGTACTCGATTGGTTTTATGAATGAGAATGCAGTTCATGGCGCCCAGCTTCAGTGCCAGTGAACAGCAGCCAGCACAAGGCTGACGAGGGAGGGAAGCAAAAAGAAAGCGCTTGAAAGTGCGTTTTCCGCAGGGCAAGGGCTGCGCCCAAGCCCGACGCGGTGGCCCCAAAGCCGCTGCGCGGTCTGTGCCGTCGTCGGCGCGGTCCGTCCGCAGCCAACAATTGCGTTGAGTCTGCCACCCTTTGCCGAGCCCGCGTGGCTCGGCTTTTTTATGGGCGTCTCCGGTGGCATGGGCCGATCGGGAGGCCCGGGCGGCCCCTCGGTTGCCGGCGCCCTTGTGGGCGTTGCGCAACGCTGCCGGGCAGGGGCGGGAAAAGTCGCTAAGGGTTTGACGCGCAAAGGAATTTCTGGGACAATCCCATGCTTCACGTGAAAATCGTGAAGTTATCTGCCCAGTGGAAGCGCCGAGAAATGGTTTTCGGCGTGGACGACGGGCCCAAGACTGACTGGCTGCTCGCGGCCCTTGAGAAGACTCTGGGGCTGTCGGGTGTTTGCTGGAGCAAGTTGGGAATATTGAAATGATCCAAACAGAATCTCGGTTAGAGGTTGCCGACAACACCGGCGCGAAGTCTGTTCAGTGCATCAAGGTGCTGGGCGGTTCTCATCGTCGCTATGCGAGTGTTGGTGACATCATCAAGGTGAGCATCAAGGAAGCTGCACCGCGTGGACGCGTCAAAAAAGGCGAGGTCTACAGCGCGGTCGTGGTGCGCACGGCGAAGGGTATTCGCCGCGCTGATGGCTCGCTCGTCAAGTTCGACGGCAATGCCGCCGTGCTGCTGAACGCCAAGCTGGAGCCTATCGGCACCCGCATCTTTGGCCCCGTGACTCGTGAACTGCGCAACGAAAAGTTCATGAAGATCGTGTCCCTGGCACCTGAAGTTCTCTAAAGGAAGCACCATGAACAAGATTCGCAAGGGCGACCAAGTCATCGTGCTGACCGGCCGTGACAAGGGCAAGCAAGGCGTGGTCTCGGCTCGCAAGGACGACTCCCACCTGCTGATCGACGGCATCAACCTGGTGAAGAAGCACGTCAAGCCGAACCCCATGAAGGGCACCACCGGCGGCATCGTGGAAAAGGCCATGCCTATCCACCAATCCAACGTGGCCATCTTCAATGCAGCGACCGGCAAGGCCGATCGCGTGGGCATCAAGGTGCAAGCCGACGGCACGCGCGTTCGCGTGTTCAAGTCCAACGGCGCCGAAATCAAGGCGGCCTAAGGGGTAACACATGGCACGACTGCAAAAACTGTATCGCGAAAAGATCGCGGCTGAACTGAAGGAAAAGTTCGGCTACACCTCCACCATGGAAGTGCCCCGCCTGACCAAGATCACCCTGAACATGGGTGTGAGCGAAGCCGTGGCCGACAAGAAGGTGATGGACAACGCCGTGGCCGACCTGACCAAGATTGCTGGTCAGAAGCCCGTGGTGACCAAGGCCAAGAAGGCTATCGCCGGCTTCAAGATCCGCGAAGGCCAGGCCATCGGCTGCATGGTGACCCTGCGTGGCGTTCAGATGTATGAATTCCTGGATCGTTTCGTCACCGTGGCTCTGCCCCGCGTGCGTGACTTCCGTGGTATCTCCGGCCGTTCGTTCGACGGTCGCGGCAACTACAACGTCGGCGTCAAGGAACAGATCATCTTCCCCGAAATCGAGTACGACAAGGTGGACGCTCTGCGTGGTCTGAACATCAGCATCACGACTACGGCAAAGACCGACGACGAGTGCAAGGCACTGCTCGCCGCTTTCCGTTTCCCCTTCAAGAACTGAGGTGGCGCATGGCTAAAGTTGCATTGATTCAGCGCGAACTCAAGCGCGAAAAGCTGGCGGCCAAGTACGCTGCCAAGTACGCAGAACTGAAGGCAATCGCCGCTGACGCAAAGCGCAGCGACGAAGAGCGCGACGCCGCTCGCCTGGGCCTGCAGAAGCTGCCCCGTAACGCGAACCCCACTCGCCAGCGCAACCGCTGCGAGATCACGGGTCGTCCCCGTGGCACCTTCCGTCAATTCGGTCTGGGCCGCGCCAAGATCCGTGAACTGGCCTTCGCTGGCGACATCCCCGGTGTCACCAAGGCCAGCTGGTAAGCAAGCAGGAGAGATTAAACATGAGCATGAGTGATCCCATCGCTGACTTGCTGACCCGCATCCGCAATGCACAAATGGTCTCCAAGACCACCGTGACGGCTCCTTCCTCCAAGGTCAAGGTTGCCATCGCCCAGGTGCTGAAGGATGAAGGCTACATCGACGGCTTCCAAGTGAAGACCGACGCTGGCAAGTCCGAACTCGAAATTACCCTGAAGTACTACGCCGGCCGTCCGGTGATCGAGCGCATCGAGCGCGTGAGCCGTCCCGGCCTGCGCGTGTACAAGGGCCGCGACGCAATCCCCCAGGTCATGAACGGTCTGGGCGTGGCCATCGTCACCACTCCCAAGGGCGTGATGACGGATCGCAAGGCACGCGCCACCGGCGTGGGCGGCGAAGTGCTGTGCTACGTGGCCTAACGGACATTAAGGAGAAATACTGAAATGTCTCGCGTAGCAAAGACTCCCGTGGCCATCCCCGCAGGCGTGGATGTGTCCATCAAGGCTGACCAGATCAATGTGAAGGGCACCGGCGGCACGCTGTCGCTGGCCCAGAACGTTCTGGTGAAGATCTCCAACAACGAAGGCAAGCTGTCTTTCGAGCCCGTCAACGACTCGCGCGAAGCCAACGCCATGAGCGGCACCATGCGTCAGCTGGTGAACAACATGGTGGTGGGCGTGAGCAAGGGCTTCGAGAAGAAGCTGTCGCTGGTCGGCGTGGGCTTCAAGGCTTCGGCCTCTGGCGCCAAGCTGAACCTCGCGATCGGCTATTCGCACCCGGTGAACTTCGAAATGCCGGCCGGCATCACTGTTGCCACCCCCACGCCCACGGAAATCGTGGTCAAGGGTGCTGACCGCCAGGCCGTTGGCCAACTGGCTGCTGAGATCCGTGCCGTTCGTCCTCCCGAGCCCTACAAGGGCAAGGGCATCCGTTACTCGGATGAGAAGGTCGTGATCAAAGAGACCAAGAAGAAGTAAGGAGCTGCATTATGTTGACCAAGAAAGAGCAGCGTCTCCGTCGTGCCCGCCAGACCCGCATCCGCATTGCACAGCAAGGCGTGGCACGTCTGAGCGTGAACCGTACGAACCTCCACATCTACGCAAGCGTGGTGTCGGAAGACGGCACCAAGGTGCTGGCTTCGGCCTCGACTGCCGAAGCCGAAGTGCGCACCCAACTGGGCGCCATCGGCAAGGGTGGCAACGTGGCTGCCGCTACGCTGATCGGCAAGCGCATTGCCGAGAAGGCCAAGGCTGCAGGCGTGGAGAAAGTGGCTTTCGATCGCGCTGGTTTCGCATACCACGGCCGCGTGAAGGCTTTGGCAGAAGCCGCTCGTGAAGCCGGCCTGCAGTTCTAAGCGGAGCGGATAGAAATGGCAAAGTTTTCTCCCAAGGTGCAAGACGAAGGTCGTGACGACGGTCTGCGCGAAAAAATGATCGCGGTGAACCGCGTCACCAAGGTTGTGAAGGGCGGTCGTATCCTCGGCTTCGCTGCACTGACCGTGGTTGGCGACGGTGATGGCCGTGTTGGCATGGGCAAGGGCAAGTCCAAGGAAGTGCCTGCAGCCGTGCAAAAGGCGATGGAAGAATCCCGTCGCAACATGATCAAGGTGTCCCTGAAGAACGGCTCGATCCATCACACCGTGATGGGTCAGCATGGCGCAGCATCCGTGATGCTGAACCCCGCTCCCAAGGGTACCGGCATCATCGCCGGCGGCCCGATGCGCGCCGTCTTCGAAGTGCTGGGCATCACCGACATCGTGGCCAAGAGCCATGGCTCGTCGAATCCCTACAACATGGTCCGCGCGACTTTTGACGCTCTGAAGAACTCCACGACCCCTTCGGAAGTGGCAGCCAAGCGCGGCAAGTCGGTTGAAGACATCTTCACCGCCTGATCGGAGTCAATCACATGACAACGCAACAAACCGTGAAGGTGCAACTGGTGCGCAGCCCCATTGGCACCAAGGAATCGCACCGCGCCACCGTCCGTGGCCTGGGCCTGCGCAAGCTGAATAGCATCAGCGAACTGCAGGACACGCCTGCTGTGCGCGGCATGATCAACAAGATCAGCTATCTGGTCAAAGTCCTCTGAAAGGATTGATGATGGAACTCAATAGCATCAAGCCTGCAGCAGGTGCCAAGCATGCCAAGCGCCGTGTCGGCCGCGGCATCGGCTCCGGCCTGGGCAAGACTGCCGGCCGTGGTCACAAGGGCCAGAAGTCGCGTTCGGGTGGCTACCACAAGGTGGGCTTCGAAGGCGGTCAAATGCCTCTGCAGCGCCGTCTGCCCAAGCGTGGCTTCAAGTCGCATCTGCTGAAGTTCAACGCAGAAGTGACCCTGTCCGCTCTGGAACAGCTGGGCCTGGCCGAAGTCGATCTGGCAGCTCTGAAGCAAGCCGGTCTGGTTGGTGAAATCGCAAAGGTGGTCAAGATCATCAAGAGCGGTGAAATCAGCAAGGCTGTCAAGCTCAACGGCATCGGCGCTACCGCCGGCGCCAAGGCTGCCATCGAAGCTGCCGGCGGCAGCATCGCCTGATTAATGATCTGAAAGAAGACATCCGTGGCTACTAGCGCAGCTCAAATTGCAAAAACCGGAAAATTCGGCGATCTTCGCCGCCGTCTGGTTTTTCTGTTGCTCGCGCTGGTCGTTTACCGCATCGGGGCTCATATCCCCGTGCCGGGCATCGATCCAGCGCAGCTGCAGCAGCTGTTCAATGGCCAGCAGGGCGGCATTCTCAATCTGTTCAACATGTTCTCGGGTGGGGCGCTGTCGCGCTTCACGGTGTTCGCACTGGGGATCATGCCGTACATCTCGGCATCGATCATCATGCAGCTCATGACCTATGTGGTCCCTACATTCGAGCAGCTGAAAAAGGAAGGTGAATCGGGTCGTCGCAAGATCACCCAGTACACCCGCTATGGCACTCTGGGCCTGGCGATTTTTCAGTCCCTGGGAATTGCCGTGGCTCTGGAAAGCTCCGCAGGTCTGGTTCTGAGCCCCGGTTTCGGCTTCCGCCTCACGGCGGTGGTCAGCCTGACGGCCGGCACCATGTTCCTGATGTGGCTCGGTGAACAGATCACGGAACGTGGTCTGGGCAACGGCATCTCGATCCTCATCTTTGGAGGTATCGCCGCAGGTCTGCCGAGCTCCATCGGTGGTCTGCTGGAGCTGGTGCGCACCGGTGCCATGAGCATCCTGGCCGCGATCTTCATCGTTCTCGTGGTGGCAGCCGTGACGTACTTCGTCGTGTTTGTCGAGCGGGGACAGCGCAAGATCCTGGTGAACTATGCGCGTCGTCAGGTGGGTAACAAGGTGTATGGCGGTCAGTCTTCGCACTTGCCGCTGAAGCTGAACATGGCGGGGGTCATTCCTCCCATCTTCGCTTCCTCGATCATCTTGCTGCCGGCGACCGTTGTGAACTGGTTCAGTGCAGGGGAATCCATGCGCTGGCTGAAGGACATTGCTAGCACGCTGACCCCCGGTCAGCCGATCTATGTGATGCTCTACGCCACCGCCATCATCTTCTTCTGCTTCTTCTACACGGCCCTGGTGTTCAACAGCCGGGAAACCGCCGACAACCTGAAGAAGAGTGGTGCCTTCATCCCCGGGATCCGTCCCGGTGACCAGACGGCCCGCTACATTGACAAGATCCTGGTTCGCCTGACCCTGGCTGGTGCGGTGTACATCACATTCGTGTGCTTGTTGCCCGAGTTCCTGATCCTGAAGTACAACGTCCCGTTCTACTTCGGTGGTACATCACTGCTGATTATTGTGGTGGTGACCATGGACTTCATGGCCCAGGTGCAGAACTACATGATGTCGCAACAGTACGAATCGCTCCTCAAAAAGGCGAACTTCAAAGCGACACTTGGCAATTGAACTAAGTGATGGGCCTGGCCGGCGGTGCCGGCGGGTCCAGTAAGAGTTAGTAGACGCCCATTCGATCTATCCATCGCGGGCATGTTTCCCGGTCGATAGGCCGTAACGGATGTAGAGTTTTAGGAGAATGAAATGAGAGTTTCGGCTTCGGTCAAAAAAATCTGCCGTAACTGCAAGATCATCCGCCGCAAGGGTGTGGTGCGAGTGATCTGCACGGACCAGCGCCACAAGCAGCGCCAGGGTTGATAGGAAAGTTTGAGGACGAATAATGGCACGTATCGCTGGCATTAACATCCCGCCGCATCAGCACGCTGAAATCGGCCTGACCGCTATCTATGGGATCGGTCGCACCACTGCACGCAAGATCTGCGAAGCCGCTGGCATCGCATATTCCAAGAAAATCAAGGAACTGACTGACGGTGATCTGGAAAAGATCCGTGATCAGCTGACTTCCCTGACTCTGGAAGGTGATCTGCGTCGCGAAACAACGATGAACATCAAGCGTTTGATGGACATCGGTTGCTATCGCGGTTTCCGTCATCGTCGTGGCCTGCCCATGCGTGGTCAACGTACCCGCACGAATGCACGTACCCGCAAGGGTCCGCGCAAGGGTGCCGCGGCTTTGAAGAAATAAAGAGATTGAAAGATCACTATGGCTAAGTCTCCCGCAAACAACGCTGCACAGCGCGTTCGCAAGAAAGTCCGTAAGAACATTTCGGACGGCATTGCCCACGTGCACGCTTCGTTCAACAACACGATCATCACCATCACCGACCGCCAAGGCAACGCTCTGTCGTGGGCCTCGTCGGGTGGCCAGGGCTTCAAGGGTTCGCGCAAGTCGACTCCCTTTGCTGCCCAGGTGGCTTCGGAAGTGGCTGGTCGTGCTGCCATCGAACAGGGCATCAAGAACCTGGACGTCGAAATCAAGGGTCCCGGTCCCGGCCGTGAATCCTCGGTTCGCGCCCTGGGCGCCCTGGGCATCCGCATCACTTCCATCGCGGACGTGACGCCGGTTCCCCACAACGGCTGCCGCCCTCAAAAGCGCCGTCGTATCTAAGCTTTTTCACCAAGCCCACCGCCGCCCAGATGTGTAACATCGCGGGCGGCTCCCGTGCTTGTGCACGGCAGATGACACAAAGGAAATCAAGTGGCACGCTATATCGGCCCCAAGGCCAAACTCTCCCGCCGTGAAGGCACTGACCTGTTCCTGAAGAGCGCACGTCGCTCGATCGCCGACAAGTCCAAGTTCGACACCAAGCCCGGTCAGCACGGCCGCACTTCCGGTCAGCGTACTTCCGACTTCGGCCTGCAGCTGCGTGAAAAGCAGAAGGTCAAGCGCATGTACGGCGTGCTGGAAAAGCAATTCCGCCGCTACTTCGAAGCCGCCGACAAGAAGAAGGGCAACACCGGTGCCAATCTGCTGTCGCTGCTGGAGTCGCGTCTGGACAACGTGGTGTACCGCATGGGCTTCGGCTCGACCCGCTCGGAAGCGCGTCAGCTGGTGTCGCACAAGGCCATCACGGTCAACGGCCAATCCGTCAACATCCCTTCCTACATGGTGAAGGTGGGTGACGTGGTCGCCGTGCGTGAAAAGTCCAAGAAGCAGGCCCGCATCGTCGAAGCCCTGCAACTGGCTGGTCAAGTCGGTTTCCCCGCATGGGTGGAAGTGTCGGCCGACAAGGCTGAAGGCACGTTCAAGAAGTCGCCTGACCGCGACGAGTTCGGTGCAGACATCAACGAATCCCTGATCGTTGAGTTGTACTCGCGTTAATTCCGCGCAGCGACATTTCTGTAAAACCGTCCCCCAGCCGCGAGGCATCGCGCTGGGGTGCTTCACCAGCCTTACCGGTGTAACGAGCCGGGGGTATTGAGAGGAAGTCTGCATGCAAACCAATTTGCTGAAGCCCAAGACGATCAATGTCGAGCAGCTTGGCCACAATCGCGCCAAAGTTGTTCTGGAGCCGTTTGAGCGTGGCTACGGCCATACGCTGGGCAATGCCCTGCGCCGTGTCCTGCTCTCGTCCATGGTGGGTTACGCAGCGACGGAAGTGACGATTGCTGGTGTGTTGCACGAGTACTCGTCCATTGACGGTGTCCAGGAAGATGTGGTCAACATCCTGCTGAACCTCAAGGGTGTGGTGTTCAAGCTGCACAACCGCGACGAGGTCACGCTCTCCCTGCGCAAGGATGGCGAAGGCGTCGTGACGGCGCGCGACATCCAGACGCCCCACGACGTGGAAATCATCAACCCTGATCATGTCATCGCCAACCTGTCGCAAGGCGGCAAGCTGGACATGCAGATCAAGGTCGAGAAGGGCCGCGGCTATGTGCCCGGCAACGTGCGCCGCTATGGCGACGAGTCCACGAAGTCGATCGGCCGTATCGTGCTGGACGCTTCGTTCTCGCCCGTCAAGCGCGTGAGCTACGCCGTCGAATCGGCCCGCGTTGAACAACGCACCGACCTCGACAAGCTGGTGGTGGAGATCGAAACCAATGGTGCGATCACTGCCGAGGATGCCGTGCGCGCCTCCGCCAAGATCCTGGTGGAACAGCTCGCCGTGTTCGCTCAGCTGGACGGCGGCGATATCGCCAGCGTCTTCGATGCTCCGGCCGGTGGCCGTGGTGCCGCAACCGCCTTTGATCCCATCTTGCTGCGTCCCGTGGACGAGCTGGAACTCACCGTGCGTTCGGCCAACTGCCTCAAGGCAGAGAACATCTACTACATCGGCGACCTGATCCAGCGTACCGAAAACGAGCTGCTCAAGACCCCCAACCTGGGTCGCAAGTCGCTCAACGAGATCAAGGAAGTCCTGGCTTCCCGCGGTCTGACGCTGGGCATGAAGCTGGAGAACTGGCCGCCTGCTGGCCTGGAAAAGCGCTAAGCGCTATAATTGCGGGCTCTCCTTTTTGGAGAGCCTCAGTGCCTCGGGCAGTACCTGATACGGCTGCCCGAATTAATCAACAACTTGCGCAAATTCGGTTGAGGCAAGCTGCAGATCCGGTAACGGGTCCAGGCTTGTATCCTTGTTTGCGCAAGCCCTAATTACATATTTTAGGAATAAAGCACCATGCGTCACGGTCACGGCCTCCGCAAACTCAATCGCACCTCTTCGCACCGCCTGGCGATGCTGAAGAACATGATGAATTCGCTCATCGAGCACGAAGCCATCAAGACCACCGTTCCCAAGGCCAAGGAACTGCGCCGCGTGATCGAGCCCATGATCACCCTGGCCAAGGTCGACACCGTTGCCAACCGCCGCCTGGCATTCGACCGCCTGCGCGACCGCGACAGCGTGACCAAGCTCTTCAACGAGCTGGGCCCCCGCTTCGCAAAGCGTCCTGGTGGCTACACCCGTATCCTGAAGATGGGCTTCCGCGTGGGCGACAACGCCCCCATGGCCTTCGTGGAACTGGTCGAGCGCGCTGAAGAAGGCGCCGCCGAAGCCAAGGCAGCTGAATAATCTGCTATAATTTTGGAATACCGCGCGATGGAGCAGTCTGGTAGCTCGTTGGGCTCATAACCCAAAGGTCGGAGGTTCAAATCCTTCTCGCGCAACCAAATTGAAAAGGGCTACGACAACTGTCGTAGCCCTTTTTTCATGCCCTCGCGCCAGGGCAAAGGCCAGGCAGACAGCCCAGCATCAGCCGCCCAGCTGGTTGCCGATGCGCTGGCCCAGCCGCAGGCGCACGCGGTGGGCGATTTCCTGGGCGGCATCGGGGCTGAGCACCTCGCTGATGTGCAGCAGCTCGGTGTAGTGCATGTACAAGAGGCCGCGCAGGGTCTTGAAAGCGGCCTCGTGGTCGCCGCCGCAGACGCTGGCGTCATCGGCCAGCACGCGCTCCACCACGCCGGCCTGCAGCAGCGGGATCTTGCAGATGACGGCGTGGCGGGCGATCTCCAGGTCGATCTCCTGGAGCCGGCATTCCCATTCCTCGGGCAAGAATCGGTTGGCTGGCATGTCGGCTTTTCTCCTTTTTTCACTGCATGGGTACACCGGGGCGAAAGGCACCCGGTCTGGGGATGCTGTCATGTGAGCGGGGCTCGGTGGCCTGGGTCGCCAGGTTTACTGGCCCGGCCTTGATGCCTGTCAAACTTCGGTGGCGCAGGCGCCCGCTGGAAGCCGGGCTCATGCTGCACTGCATCATGATGTCAGTCATGCGGCGCGGCCGCCAGTGCCCGTGCAGGCTGGTGGGCTTTTGCTCCCGGCAGGCCATGCTCTCTCGGCGCCGCTCCGGCAACGCAAAGGATCCACATGCTCGAGAAGATTGCCTCGCTGTTCCGCTACTTCAAGTCGGCCGTGCCGTTCCGGCTGGTGCCGGCGCTGATCGCCACCGCCGTGCTGTTCGGGCTGCTGCTGGTGCCCGTGCCCGAGGGGCTGACGCCCAAGGCCTGGCAGCTGGTGGCCATTTTCCTGACCACCATCGTGGCCATCATCCTCAAGGTCATGCCCATTGGCGTGATGGCCTTGATGGCCATCGTGATCGTCTCGCTGTCCCAGGTCACGTCAGGCTCGTCCAAGGGCGCAGTCACCGATGCGCTGAGCAGCTTTTCCAGCCCGCTGATCTGGTTGATCGTGGTGGCCATCCTGATCTCGCGCGGCCTCAAGAAGACGGGGCTGGGCAACCGCATCGGACTGATGTTCATCGCGCTGCTGGGCAAGCGGACCATCGGCATCGGCTACGGCCTGGCGATCTGCGAGCTGGTGCTGGCACCGTTCACGCCCAGCAACACGGCGCGCGGCGGCGGTATCGTGCACCCCATCATGAAGTCCATCGCCAATGCCTTCGAGTCGGACCCGGCCAAGGGTACGCAGGGCAAGGTGGGCACCTATCTGGCGCTGGTCAACTACCACGCCAATCCCATCACGTCGGCCATGTTCCTGACCGCCACGGCGCCCAATCCGCTGGTGGTGGACTTCGTGGCCAAGGCCACGGGCCAGGCCCTGCACCTGAGCTGGACCACCTGGGCGCTGTACATGCTGCTGCCGGGCCTGCTGTGCCTGCTGCTGATGCCGCTGGTGATCTACCTGCTGTCGCCTCCCGAACTCAAGGCCACGCCCAATGCCGTGGAGTACGCGCGCAGCGAGATGGCACGCATGGGGCCGCTGTCGGGCAAGGAGCGCGTGATGCTGGGCACCTTCGGCCTGATGCTGCTGCTGTGGGCCAACGTGCCGCAGATGCTGTTCGGGCCTGCCTTCACGCTGGACCCGACGGTGGTCGCCTTCCTGGGCCTGTTCGTGCTGATCATCACGGGCACCATCGACTGGGATGACGTGCTGTCCGAGAAAAGCGCCTGGGACACGCTGGTGTGGTTCGGCGCCCTGGTCATGCTGGCCGAGCAGCTCAACAAGCTGGGCGTGGTGTCCTGGTTCGCGGTGGGCATGAAGAACGCCATCGTCGCCAGCGGCCTGGACTGGCTGCCGGTGGCGGCCATCCTGGTGGGCGTGTTCGTGTTCTCGCACTACCTGTTCGCCAGCACCACGGCCCACATCAGCGCCATGATGCTGGCCTTCCTGACCGTGGGCGCCCAGCTGATTCCTGCCGACTATGTCGTGCCCTTCATGCTGATGATGACGGCCGGCTCGGCCATCATGATGACGCTGACCCACTACGCCACCGGCACTTCGCCCATCATCTTCGGAAGCGGCTATGTCACGCTGGGCAACTGGTGGCGCGTGGGCGCGGCCATGTGCGTGATCGAGCTGCTGGTCTTTGCCGTGGTCGGCAGCGCCTGGTGGAAGCTGCTGGGCCTGTGGTGAGGGCGAAAGCCCTCATGCGGTGGTCCGTGGCTCGCCCAGCGACAGCATGAGCCGGTTGGCCCAGTTGAAGAAGGCCGTGCCGTGCAGCACATCGGAGATGGCGGCATCGTCCAGGCCGGCGGCGCGCAGCGCATCGATGTGGGCGGGCTCCAGCGCAGGCGGCGTCTGGGTCAGCGCCACGGCCGCCGTGACGATGGCGTTCCAGCGCGGCCCCAGGTCCGTGCCCGGACCCTCGTCGAGCAGGCGCTGCACGTCGCCGCCCCGGCGCGAGAAGTGCGTGGCAAAGCGCGCATGGACCGAGGCGCAGTAGATGCAGCCATTGGCGCGCGAAGTGGCAGCGGCCGCCAGCTCTCGCTCGGCACGCGGCAGGCCGGCGTCGGGGTTGTAGAAGATGTCCTTGTCGGTGCGCGTGCGTGCGCCCAGCGTGTCGGGGTCGCGCGCCAGCAGGCGGAAGTAGGGGGACTGCGCGCGTGAGGCATCGACCAGGCCTGCATGGTGGCGTTCGGTCAGCTCGCTTTCGTCCAGCGGCTCAATCCATGGCAGCCAGTCGAGCTGTTCCTGGGTGAAGACCTGGGGAGCGGCGGAGTTCGTTGAGGTCATGGCTGGGCTTGCAGGGTGGGTTGATGGGCTGCCGGGGACGCGGGGCGTGCAGCCAGCACGCGCAGCCCCGCCACCACGCGGATCTGGAAGGACAGGAAGGACGCCAGCTGGGACACGATGACGATGTCCGTCTCGCTCCAGCCCGCCTGTTGCAGCGCCTGCAGGGCCCCGGCGCTGGCGTCGCGCGGGTGGTAGGCCAGCAGGTGCGCATGGGCCAGCGCCGCGGCCAGGCGCGCGCCCAGCAGCGCGGCATGGGCCGGGTCCACGGCATAGGCGGGGCCGCTCTGGTCTTCGCGGCTCAGCGGGCCTGCCGGGTAGCGGCCGTACGGCCCGTGCGGGCCGCTGCCGGGCTGAAGGCTTTGTGCACGGCCCCGCACGACTTCGGATGCCACGGCGGCAGCCAGTTCCGCATCTTCGGCCGCCAGCGCCTTCGCATAGAAGGCGGCGCTGCGCGGCTCGCCATGCAGCCCGGCCGTGAAGGCGGCCAGGGCCAGCCGCTCGCGCAGCGAGACCGTGCCGGGCACGGGCTCGGCGGGCGTGAACAGGGCGGCAAAACTCTGCTGGGCCTGCGTGCGCGCCTCGGTGCGGTGGCGGCGCACGCGGTCCAGGGCGCTGCCGGGGGTGATGCCGGCGAGGTGGTCGATGACGTCGTCCGGAAAACGGGGCTGTACGGTGGTGTTCATGGTCATGCGGCTTGCAGCAGTCCGGCCCGGGCTGCGGGGAGGGAAGAGGGTGCCTGCAGATCTGCACGGCGCCAGCCCAGGGCTGGTGCCACATGGGCGGCCGTCAGCTCGATGGAGCGCAGGATGGCGTCGTGCGGCGGGTCGATGGAATGCACCTGGAAGACGATGTCGCTCACGCGCGCCAGCGCCGTGTCGGCGCGCAGCGAGGCGATGACCTCGTCGGGCGTGCCCACATGCACGTCGTAGGCGGCGATGAGATCGGCCAGCGGCGCCTGCGGATCGACGCGGGCCGCCCACTGCGAGGGCTGGGCGGCATGGCGCCGGGCCACGCGGCGCAGGCCGGCCTCGGCCCAGCGCAGCGCCTCGTCTCGGCGGTCGGCAACGAACAGCGTGCGCGAGCCCAGGATGCGCGGCGCCCGCCCTGCGGGCAGGCGGGCGAGGTAGGCGTCGATGATGGGGTTCTGGATCTCGGACAGCGTGGCCTGCGGCGCGCCTTCGGGCCGTGGCTGGGTGCGCGACAGCATCAGGCCGTCGCCGTTGGCCCCGGCCCGCGCGCCGCCCTCGGCCGAGAACGTGGCCTGCCAGACGCGCTCCAGCAGCTGCGGCGCGGCCGGGTACAGGTGCACGCCACCGGCCAGCGCGCGCCCGGCCCAGGCGTCCTGCAGCACGCCGAAGTTGCGCGCGAAGACGGCGCCGCGCTCGGCGCCCTGCACGCCAAAGGCCTCGAAGGATTCGGCCGTGCCGCCCGTGCCCAGGCCCACTTCCAGGCGGCCGCCGGTCAGCAGGTCCAGCACGGCCGCATCCTCGGCCACGCGCAGCGCGTTTTCCAGCGGCAGCGTGATCACGCCCGTTCCGATGCGGATGCGCCGCGTGCGCGCCGCCACATGGGCGAGAAAGACGAAGGGCGAGGGCAGGCCGCCCTCGCTTTCATGGAAATGGTGCTGGGCCACCCAGGCCGAGTCGAAGCCGTGGGCCTCGGCATGGGCGATCTGCTCGGCCACCAGACGGTAGCGTTCGCCGGCCGGCACATCGTCGAGCAGGCGGCTGAAGAAGCCCAGGCGCGGGCCGGTGCGGGAGCCGTGGCCACGGTTGGTATCAGGCGGGGTGAGGGACAAAATCAATGCTCCTTTTGCCGGGAATGGCGTCCATGAGTTCGCGTGTGTAGTCGCTGGTGGGGCGCTGGAACACCTCCTCCACGCTGCCCGCGTCCACCACCCGGCCCGCGCGCAGCACCGATACCGTGTCGGCGATCTGGCGCACCACGGCAAGGTCGTGCGAGATGAAGAGATAGGTCAGCCCCAGGTCCTGCTGCAGCTGGGCGAGCAGGGCCAGGATCTGCGCCTGCACCGTCACGTCCAGGGCCGATACGGCCTCGTCCAGCACCAGCACCTGCGGCTGCAGCACCAGGGCGCGCGCAATCGCCACGCGCTGGCGCTGGCCGCCCGACAGCGCATGCGGGCGCCGCTGCAGCACGGCGGCCGGCAGGCCCACGCGCTCCAGCATGTCGTGCACGCGCCGGCGGCGCTCATCGGCCGGCAGCGGGTCGAAGTTCAGCAGGGGCTCCTCGATGATGTCGAACACGCTCTGGCGCGGGTCCAGAGAGCTGAACGGGTTCTGGTAGACCAGCTGCACGCGGCGGCGCAGCTGGCGCAGGGCCTCGCCGCGCAGGCCCGTGACCTCGGTGCCTTCGATGCGGATGCGGCCCGCCGTGGGCCGGCCCAGGCCCACGATGGCGCGGATGGTGGTGGTCTTGCCCGAGCCCGACTCGCCCACGATGGCATGCGTGCTGCCCCGGCGCACGCGCAGCGACACGCCGTCCACGGCGCGGAAGATGCCGCGCCCGTGGGCGGAGGCATGGCCGGGCGCCGCGAATTCGTGCACCAGGTCCTCGACCTCGATGGCCCAGTCATCGGCCGTGGCAGGCCTGGGCGTGCGGCGCGGCGCAGGCGCCAGCGAAGGCGCATCGGCCAGCAGCCGCCGCGTATAGGCGCTTTGCGGATTGCGCAGCAGCTCCAGCGTGGGGCCCTGCTCCTGGATGCGGCCGCCCTGCATGACGACCAGGCGGTGCGAGCGGTCGGCCGCCACGCCCAGGTCATGCGTGACCAGCAGCACGGCCGTGCCGGTCTCGCGGCGCAGCGCGTCGATCAGGTCCAGGATGCGCCGCTGCACGGTCACGTCCAGCGCGCTGGTGGGCTCGTCGGCAATGATGAGGGCGGGCCGCAGCGCAATCGCAATGGCGATCAGCACGCGCTGGCGCATGCCGCCCGACAGCTCGTGCGGATACTGGCGTGCGCGCAGCGCGGGCTGGGACAGGCCCACGCGGGCCAGCAGCTCCAGCACGCGCGCCTCCACGGCCGTGCGGTCGCGCAGTCCGTGGATGCGCAGGATTTCGCCCACCTGGTCGCCCACCGTGCGCACGGGGTTCAGCGACATGGTGGGGTCCTGCGGCACCAGGCTGACCACGCGGCCGCGGATGGCGTTCCAGCGTGCGGACGGCCAGCCCGAGACCTCGGTGCCCTGCAGGCGGATGCTGCCGTGCTCGCGGTGGCCGTTGTCGGCCAAAAGGCCGATCACGGCCTGGGCCGTGGTGGTCTTGCCCGAGCCCGACTCGCCGACCAGGGCCACCACCTCGCCTGGCGCCACGGAAAACGACACGCAGTGCACCACGCGCTGCGCCTGGCCTGCGGCATCGCGGTAGGCCACGGCCAGGTCCTGCACTTCGAGTACGGGGGCGGTGGTTGCCACCGCTGGTGCGGCGTGGATGCGTTCCTCGATGGCGGCGCTCATGCAGGCCTCCGTGCGAAGGCCGTGGCGATGCGGTTGGCCGCCAGCACCACGGCCACCACGATCAGGCCCGGCGCCGTGGTCAGCCACCAGGCGGTGGCGATGTAGTTGCGGCCCTCGGCGATCAGCAGCCCCCATTCGGGCGTGGGCGGCGGCGCGCCGTAGCCCAGAAAACCCAGCGTGGAAATCGCAAGGATCGCCGAGCCGAACTGCAGCGCGGCCATGGCGATGACCGACGTCAGCGAGTTGGGCAGCACATGGCGCCACAGCACGGCGGCAAAGCGCCCGCCGCTGCCAAAGGCGGCCTCCACGTAGTCGGAGCGGCGCACACGCACCACCTCCGAGCGCACCAGGCGCGCGAAGCTGGCCACCGAGACCACGCCCACGGCAATGGCCGCGTTGATGGTGCCAAAGCCCAGCACGATGATGATGGTCAGCGACAGCAGCAGCGAAGGCACGGCCAGCAGCACATCGACCAGGCGCATCAGCGCATCTTCCGTGCGCCCGCCCGTGGCCCCGGCCAGCAGGCCGATCAGCGTGCCCACGGCCAGGCCCACGCCCACGGCCACGAAGGCGCCCGACAGCGAATGCACGGCGCCATGCACCACGCGCGCCCACAGGTCGCGCCCCAGCGCGTCCGTGCCCAGCCAGTGCGCGGCGCTGGGCGCCAGCAACTGCTGGCCGGCCTGGCCCGCGATCGGGTTCTGGTGGGCAAACCAGCCGGGCGCCAGCGCCCACAGCGCGGCCACGGCAATCACCAGCCAGGCCAGGGCCAGCGTGGGTGGCAGGCGCTTCAGGGATTGCAGGCGGGCCGGCAAGGCGAAGCTGCGGTGCGGGGCGGCTGGCGCAGGGGCCAGGGACGACGCTGGCAGCGCCGTGGGAATGGGAATGGGAATGGGAGTAGGAGTGGCGGGCGCGGCTTGGGCATCCAGGGCCGGGGAAAGAGCGCTTGAGACGGCAGTGTTCATGGCCGGTTCTCCACGGAATGGCGCAGGCGCGGATCAAGCAGCGGGTACAGCAGATCCACGGCGAGGTTGATGAGTACGAAGGCGGCGGCCGAGACGACCACCACGGCCTGGAGCACGGCCGTGTCCTGGTTGCCCACGGCCTGCTGGGTCAGCGTGCCCAGGCCATTGAGGCCGAACACGGCCTCCGTCACCACGGCGCCGGCCAGCAGTTCGCCGAACAGCACGCCGGCAATGGTCAGCGTGGGCAGCAGGGCATTGCGTGCCACATGGCGCAGCAGCACCCAGCGGCGCGAGGCGCCCTTGGCCCGTGCCACGGCCACGAAGGGCTGGGCCAGCACGGCGTCGATATTGCGCAGCAGCACCTGGGCCAGCGGCGCCGAGATCGGCAAGGCCAGGGTCAGCGTGGGCAGCACCAGTCCTTCCCAGGGGCCGGGATTGATCACGGCGATCCAGCCCAGGCGGAACGACACCACCTGGATCAGCATGATCCCCAGCCAGAACACGGGCACCGAGACAAAGACCGAAGGCAGCGAATACAGCGCGTTGCGCAGCCAGGACAGGGGCGCCAGGCTGGCAGCCGCCGCCAGCGCCACGGCCAGCAGCGCGGCTGCGGCAAAGCCCAGGGCCGCGAGCTTGAGCGTGGGCGGCAGGCTGGTGGCCAGGCCCTGGCTCACCGGCACGCCGGCCTGCAGCGAATAGCCGAAATGGCCCGTGAGGAACTGGCCCAGCGTGTGCAGATACTGCTGCCACACGGGCTGGTCCGAGCCGTAGGCGGCGCGGATGTCGGCGATCTCCTGCGGGCCCAGGCCCAGCTCGGGGTTCAGGAACTTGATCAGCACGGCGTCGCCCGGCAGCAGCTGCAGCAGGATGAACGAGACCGTGAAGGCCGCCCACAGCACCAGGGCGGCCTGGGCGATGCGGCTGAGCAGATAGCGGCGCGGCATGGGAGCGGTTCCTCAGGAAGCGTTCCGGTCAGCGCCTGGCCAGCCAGGTGCTGTAGAAGCTGGGCCGGCCCACGGCCTCGAAGCCCACGTCGCGCACCCAGCCTGCGCCCGCAAAGGCCTGGGGTTCCTCGAAGATGGGGATCACATAGGCCTGGTCGATCAGGTAGTTCTGCACTTCGCCGGCCAGCGCCAGGCGCCTGGCGGCATCGGTCTCGGCCGCGATGGCGTCGAACAGGCCGTTGAGCCTGGTGTCCTCGAAGGACTTGACCTTCTGGCTCACGCCGCCTTTTTGCAGCAGCACGTTGCGGTTGGTCGGGTAGTAGTTGCTCTTGATCACGTCGGGATCGGCGCGGCCCACCATGCCGGGCAGCACGCCGGTCTTGTCGGGGTCCAGCGTGTCCACGGCGCGGCTGCCCGCGTCGCCCGACAGCACGTTGAGCTTGACGCCGATGCGCGCCCACTGCTGGGCCACGAGCTGCAGCGTCTCCTTGTTCTGCGGCTGGGGCAGGGACTCGTAGGTGGAGAGCACGAAATCGCGGCCGTCCTTCTGGCGCAGGCCGTTGGCGCCCAGCGTCCAGCCGGCCTCGTCCAGCAGCTGTTTCGCCTTGGCCTCGTCATAGGCCAGCTTGGCCGACAGGTCCACGAAGCCGGCCGCAGTGGAGGCAATCACCGAGCGCGCCTGCGGATAGCGCGGCGAGAACAGCGTCTCCACGATCTCCTTGGCATTGGTGCCGTGCAACAGGGCCTGGCGTACCTTCAGATCGGCCACCAGGGCGTTGTCGGGGCGGATGGCCACGCTGTTGTTCACGCCGCGCGTGGGCGGGGCGTAGATGTTGAACTTCTGGTCCTCGACGCGCTTTTCGTCATAGGCCTGGATCTGGCGGATCAGCCCGGCCTGGCCGGCCAGCAGCGCGCCGATGCGCACGCTGTCCTCGGGCGTGACGATGAACTTCACCTCGTCCAGCCGCGCGCGGCCCTGGTGGGCCAGCTTGGCGGGACCCCAGGCGTAGTCCTTGCGCACCTTGAGCACCAGCTCCTTGCCCAGCGTCTCGCTGGCCACCACGAAGGGGCCGGAGCCGATGATGCGCGTGGCGTCGCCCAGCTCCTCGAAGGGGCGGTCCAGCGTGGCCGGCGAGACCAGGCCCGAGCCGATCACCGAAGTGCCCTGCAGAAAGCCCGGCGAAGGCTTCCTGAAGAAGAACTTCACCGTCAGCGGGTCGACCACCTCGCTGCGCTCGTAGTTGTTGATCACCTCGGACACCGGCTGCTTGAGCGCCTTGTTGCCCAGGCCATAGGTGTCGAAGTTGCGCGCCACGGCCGCTGCGTCCAGCGGCGTGCCGTCCGAGAAGGTGACGCCGGGGCGCAGCTTGAAGCGGTACTCGGTGGCGTCGGCATTCACGGTCCAGGACTCGGCGATCCAGGGCTGGATCTCCAGCGTCTTCGGGTCCTGGTAGGTCAGCTTGTCGGTGATCTGGTTGAGCACGCCGCCGTTGGGATAGAAGCCCCCGGCCGGCGGATAGAGGTTGGTATGGGCCTGCTGCTCCAGGTAGACCAGGGTGCCGCCTTCCACGGGCCCAGCAGCCGCGCCCGCCTGGGCCGTATCGGCCTGCCTGGAGCACGCCGCCAGCAGCAGGCTGCTGCCCGCCAATACCGCTATCGCGGCCTTCCATGCCACCTGACCCGCCTTCGATTGGGAAAACACGTTCGTACCTCGCCGCCGCTGGGGCGCTGAAAAACAAGACTGCCGGCCACAGGACCGGCTCCATGTTTTTCATGCTATCGATGCCAAATATTTGCGCTCATATATCGAGTTGCATCGTTATTTGGAAAACGACTAAGGGATGGGAGCCCCCCACATATCTGCCCAGTGCATAAGCGCAGACGGATTCGTTTGTTTGCCGCGCATGCGGCGGTCCCAACAATGGGCTGGTACTTCCTTCACCGAAAGCCCGTCCATGAGCCATCTCAACGAATACCTCGCCGAAAAACGCGCCGCCGTGCTCGCCCGCAGCGCCGCCGTCGCGGCCGGCACGGCCCAGCCCGCCCACCTCAAGGCCCATGTGCGCGCCGAGGGCCGCAGCGGCGTGCGCCGCCTGCGCATACGCGAGCACCAGGTCATCAGCGACAGCCCGCCCGACTTCGCGGGCTACAACCTCGGCCCCAGCTCGCCCGAGCTGCAGCTGGGCGTGCTGGGCACCTGCGTCACCCACATCTTTCTGATCCAGGCGGCCGAGCGCCAGGTGCCCGTGGAGAGCCTGGAGGTCGAGGTCACGGGCATCATCGATCCGCGCGGCGGCAAGCCCGGCCACGAGGCCACGCCCATCTGGCCGCATGAGATCGGCTACACCGTGCACATCGACTCGCCCGCCAGCCGCGCCGACATCGATGCGCTGTTCGAGGCCGTGGAGCGCACCTGCCCCATCCTCAACCTGCTGCGCAATCCGCAGAACATCCGCGCCGAAGTGCGCCACACCGACTCCAGCGCCGCCGCGCGCCTGGCAGCCTGAACACCGTGCGGAAAGCACCTCTGCCATGACCCTGCCACTCGACCACATCGTCATCGCGGTCCAGGACCTGGAACGCACCATTGCCGACTACACCGCGCTGGGCTTCAACGTGCTGCGCGGCGGCGAGCACCCGGGCCGTTCCACGCACAACGCCCTGGTGGTGTTTGCCGACGGCGCCTACTTCGAACTCATCGCCTGGCGAGCGCCCGCGCCCGAGGAGCGCTGGTGGCAGCAGCTGCAGCGCCATGGCGAGGGCATTGTCGATTTCGCGCTGCTGCCCACCGAGACCGGCGCCGTGGTTTCCGCCGCCCAGGCGCGCGGCCTGGACTACGAGGCGCCCTACGAAGGCGGCCGCCTGCGCCCCGACGGCGCGCAGCTGCGCTGGCGTAACGCACGCGCCCGCAGCCAGGACCTGCCCTTTCTCTGCGGCGACCTCACGCCGCGCGCCCTGCGCGTGCCTGAGGGCGATGCGCGCGTGCATGCCAACGGCGCCACCGGCGTGGCCCGGCTGCACGTGGCCGTGCATGACCTGCGGGCCAGCCTGGCGCGCTGGCGCGCGCTGCTGGGCGAGGGCGCCGACATCGGCGAGGCCCGTCTGTCGGCCGATGGCGGCGCCTACCGCGCCTCGCTGAAGCTGGGGGGCACGGGGCCGGGCGCCACCGAGCTGGTGCTGTCTGCCCCAGCCCAGGGCGTGGCCACGGGCGCCCTGGGCCACCGGCTGGCCACGCGCGGCGAAGGCCCTTATGCGATCGGGCTGGACGTGCGGCGGACTGCGCCTGCACGGGCACTGGACGAGGCCGCCACGCATGGCGTGCGCATTGTGCTCGCCCAGGATTCCCTGCCCCGGGAAACCGCTGCCGCCTAGGCGCAATGCGCGGGCGATAGAATGGCGCCCCGCTGACACCCATGCCCACTCCGGTGGGCGTTTTCGTTGCAGCCGCTGCAGCCTTCGCAGGCTGCCGTGGCGCGGCGCCGCTTGCCATGACGACTGCTTCCTCTCCTGCCACGCTGGGCATAGATTTCGGTACCTCCAACTCCGCCATGGCTTGGCGCGTGCCCGGCCAGCCCGCACGCCTGCTGCCGCTGGAAGGCGATGCCTGCGGCATGCCCACGGCGCTGTTCTTCCATACGGATGAGCACAGCACGCATTTCGGGCGCGACGCCATGGCCCAGTACCTGGATGGCGAGCCGGGCCGGCTCATGCGCTCGCTCAAGAGCCTGCTGGGCAGCGCGCTGCTGCAGGAAAAGACGGCCGTGCACGACCAGCTGGTCAGCTACCAGGATGTGATCGGACTGTTCCTTCGCCGCGTGGCCGACCGGGCGCGTGCCTCGCTGGACGGGCGCCTGCCCGAGCGCGTGGTGCTGGGCCGGCCCGTGCACTTCGTGGATGACCATCCCGAGCGCGACCGCCAGGCCCAGCAGGCCCTGGCCGACGCCGCGCGCGCCGCAGGCCTGGGCGAAGTGGATTTCCAGATGGAGCCCATCGCCGCCGCGCTGGACTACGAGCAGCGCCTCACGCAGGAATCCGTGGTGCTGGTGGTGGACATCGGCGGCGGTACCTCCGACTTCACCGTCGTGCGCCTGGGGCCCGAGCAGGCCGGCCGCCGCGACCGCCGCGACGACATCCTGGCCACCAGCGGCGTGCACATCGGCGGCACGGACTTCGACCACCGGCTCAACCTGGCCCAGATCATGCCGCTGCTGGGCTACCGCCACACCGGCCCCAGCGGCCGCGAAGTGCCCAGCCGCGTGTTCTTCGACCTCTCGACCTGGCACCTGATCCAGTGGCTGTACTCGCCCAAGGCCCTGGCCGAGGCGCGCAACCTGCGCACCGACTACAGCGACCAGCGCCTGCACAAGCGCCTGATGGACGTGCTGGAACTGCGCGAAGGCCACCGCCTGGCCGCCGTCGTGGAGCAGGCCAAGATCGAGGCTTCCACGCGCCATGCCGAGTCGCCCATCGAGCTGGGCTGGCTGGAATCGGGCCTGTCCGCCGCCATCTCGCCCGAGGTGCTGCACGAGCAGCTGCAAGGCCCGCTGCAACAGGTCGTGGCCTGCGCCCAGGATTGCCTGCGCCTGGCCGGCGTGGCGCCCCAGGCGCTGGACGCCATCTACCTCACGGGCGGCTCGTCGGCCCTGCGCACGCTGCGCGATGCGCTGCGCGAGGCCTTCCCCGGCGTGCCGCAGGTCGAGGGCGACCTGTTCGGTGGCGTGGCCACCGGCCTGGCGTACGCATAAGTCCCCCTGAGCGGCTGCGCCGCTTCCCGTTGCACGGCGCCCCCTCTCGCTACGCGGGGGGCGTACGGGCAACCGGCGACACCCTCGCGGCGGGGCGGCGCGGCCGGCGTAGGCCCTTGCTCGGTGTCCCTGAGTGTGAAGGCCACTGTGGTGCTGCCGCCTTGGGCTTAATCCTCTATCGGGTCCTCCTCGGCGGCCTGCTTGATCGCCAGCGCGGCGTCATAGAGGCGGTTGCGCGGTGCGCCCGTGATCTCGGCGGCCAGGCGCACGGCCGTCTTGGTGGGCAGCTCGGCCAGCAGCAGGCGCAGCACGCGCAGGGCGTCGGCGTCGGCCTCATCGCCACCCAGGGCCACCGGGTGCAGCACCACGGCGAACTCGCCCTTGCTGCGCTGGGGCACGGCCTGCAGCCAGGCCGGCAGCGCGCTGGCGGGCATGGTGGCAATGTCCTCGAACTGCTTGGTGATCTCTCGTGCCAGCGTCACCGGGCGCTCGCCCAGCGTGGCCAGGGCGGTGGCCAGGTCGGCAATGCGGTGGGGCGCCTCCAGCAGCACGGTGCAGCGCGGCTGCAGGGCCAGTTGCTGCACGGCGGCCAGACGCTCGGCCGACTTGGTGGGCAGAAAGCCTGCGAAGACGAACCCTCCCTCGCCCTGCGAAGGCGTGACCGCACCGGCCACGCTGATGGCGGCCGTGATGCTGCTGGCGCCGGGCAGCGGAATGCAGCGCAGGCCTGCGGCCTGCACGGCGGCGCACAGGCGTGCGCCGGGGTCGCTGACGCCGGGCGTGCCCGCATCGCTGACATAGGCGATGCGCTGGCCCTGCTGCAGCCGCGCCACGATCTGCTGGGCCGCCTCGGCCTCGTTGTGCTGGTGCACGGCCAGCAGCTGGCTGCCGGGCCGGTCCAGTCCATAGGAACGCAGCAGGCCCTGCGTGTGCCGCGTGTCCTCGCAGGCTACGCAGTCCACCAGCTGCAGCACATGCAGGGCGCGCAGGCTGATGTCGGCCAGGTTGCCGATGGGAGTGGCCACCACGTAGAGGGCTCCCTGCGGATAATGCTGGGATGCCGCAGCATCCTTGGCTGCGCCCAGCGCGGTGGCGAAAGAGGTAGTCAATGGGTTTCCTTGCGAAAAAGCCGGCAGGCGCGGGGCCGTCTGCCCTCACGACCCGGCATCGGGGCCAGCAGGCCGAGGACGCGGCGCTGGCCCATCTGCAGGCTGCCGGCCTGCGTCTGGTCGAGCGCAATTATCGGACGCCGGGCCGCGGCGGCGGCGAGATCGACCTCATCGTGCAGGCGCGCGACGGCACCGTGGTCTTCGTCGAGGTGCGCAGCCGCGGCACGCGCGCCTTCGGCGGTGCCGGCGCCAGCATAGGCGCCACCAAGCAGCGGCGCATCGTGTTTGCCGCGCGCCACTACCTGATGCGATGGGCCGCGCCGCCGCCGTGCCGCTTCGACGTGGTGCTGGTCGAGCCCGGAGCCGGGCCTGCCGTGCAGTGGCTGCAGGCCGCCTTTGATGCCGAAGGCGCCTGATCCGTTACCGCTGCAGCACAAATAACGCCTGGCTACGAAAGACTTCAGGGGCGGCAGTTATCATCGGGCCTCCATGCTTGAGCAACGTATCCAACAGCATTTCATCGACAGCGCCGACCTGAAATACCAGGCCGCCCAGGCGCTGAGCCAGCCCATTGCGTCAGCGGTACAGGCCATGCTGGCCTGCGTGACCAGCGGCGGCAAGGTCCTGGCCTGCGGCGCTGGCGCCTCGGCCAGCGACGCCCAGCTCTTCGCCGCCCTGTGCGTGGCCGGTTTCGAGCGCGACCGGCCTGAGCTGGCCGCCGTGGCCCTGGTGTCCGACGGCGGCCTGCTGGGCACCGTGGGCGCCACGGGCTCGGGCGGCAACGCCACCCAGTACCTGGCGCGCCAGATACGCGCCCTGGGCCAGCCCGGCGACCTGCTGCTGGTGCTGTCCGCCACGGGCAACGACGTGGCCGTGCTGGAGGCCCTGGATGCCGCCCATGAGCGCGACATGATGGCCGTGGTGCTGACCGGCCGCACGGGCGGCTCCCTGGCCGGCCGCGTGCGCGAGACCGATGTTCTGATCTGCGTGCCGCACGACCGTGCGGCGCGCGTGCGCGAAACCCATACGCTGGTGCTGCACTGCCTGTGCGACGGCGTGGATGCCCAGTTACTTGGTGAACAGGAGATGCCTCTATGAAGTTCCGTTGGTCCCGCGCCGCCTGCGGTGTGCTCGCCGTTGCGTCCCTGGGCGCCGCCCTGTCGGGCTGCGTCGCCCTGGTGGGTGGCAGCGCCGTGATGGCCGGCATGTCGGTGGCGGACCGCCGCACCACCGGCACCCAGGTGGAAGACCAGGGCATCGAGCTGCGCGCCAACAACCGCATCTCCGAAGTGCTGGGCGACAAGGCCCATGTCAACGTCACCAGCTACAACCGCCAGGTGCTGCTGACCGGCGAGGCCGGCAACGAGGCCGACCGCCAGACCATCGAGAAGCTCGTGCGCGAGCAGCCCACGGTGCGCAATGTCTTCAACGAAGTGGTGGTGGCGCCCTTCACTTCCACGCTGAGCCAGCGTTCCAAGGACACCCTGATCACCACCCAGGTCAAGGCCAGCCTGCTGGACGCCAAGGACATCCAGGCCTCGGCCTTCAAGGTCGTGACCGAGAACAAGGTCGTCTTCCTGATGGGCATCGTCACCCCGCGCGAAGCCAAGCGCGGCGCCGAGATCGCCCGCGGCATCAACGACGTGACCAAGGTCGTGCGCGTGGTGGAAGTCATCTCCGAGGACGAACTGGCCCGCATGCAGCCGCAGTCCGCCCCCGTGGTCACCGACGACTCCGGCAAGGCCGCCGCAGCCAGCGCTCCCACCAGCCCCACGGAAAGCAGCCTGTCCACTCCCGTGGGCGCCACCGTCACCCCGGTGAAGTGATCACTGCCGCCCGAAAGCAAAAGCCGGAACATGTTCCGGCTTTTTGTTTTGGACATAGGAAGATCTCGTTCCTCAGGGCATAGCACTTGAATCTGGCAGGGCCTAAAGCCAGGGACACCAAGCAAGGGCCGCCCCGCAGCGATGGTGTCGTCCCCCTCCCTTGCGAAGCAAGTAGAGAGGGGGAAGCGGCGTAAGCCGCTCAGGGGGTGAGCCTCTTGATGAGGCTGGAGGTATCCCAGCGCCTGCCCCCCATCTGCTGCACATCGGCATAGAACTGGTCCACCAGGGCCGTGACGGGCAGGCGGGCGCCGTTGCGCTGTGCCTCGGCCAGCACCAGGCCCAGGTCCTTGCGCATCCAGTCCACGGCAAAGCCGAAGTCGAACTTGCCCTCGGCCATGGTGCGGCCGCGATTGTCCATCTGCCAGCTCTGGGCTGCGCCCTTGCCGATGACGTCGAGCACGGCGGGAATGTCCAGGCCCGCGTGCTGGCCGAAGGCGATGGCCTCGGACAGGCCCTGGACCAGGCCTGCGATGCAGATCTGGTTGACCATCTTGGTGAGCTGGCCGGCGCCGCTGTCGCCCATCAGCGTGCAGGCGCGCGAGAAGGCCATGGCCACGGGCTGCATGGTGGCGAAGGCGGCCTCGTCACCGCCGCACATCACGGTGAGCTGGCCGTTCTGGGCGCCCGCCTGGCCGCCCGAGACGGGCGCGTCGATGAACTGCAGGCCCAGCTCCAGCCCGGTCGCATGCAGCTCGCGCGCCACTTCGGCCGATGCCGTCGTGTGGTCGGCAAAGATGGCGCCGCGGCGCATGCCCGCGAAGGCGCCGTCCGGCCCCAGCACGACCGAGCGCAGGTCATCGTCATTGCCCACGCAGCTGAACACGATGTCGGCGCCGGCCACGGCCTCGCGCGGCGTGGCCGCATGGCCGCCGTTGAACTCCTCGCACCAGGCGCGGGCCTTGGCCTGCGTGCGGTTGTAGACCGTGACGCGGTGGCCTGCCGTGGCCAGGTGGCCGGCCATGGGATAGCCCATGACGCCCAGCCCCAGGAAGGCTACGGAGAGGGGAGCGATGGCCGCATAGCTGCGGGCGGCGATGGAGGAGTCGGACATGGGGGATTCCTGAGAGGTGGTGGGAGCGGGTGGCGCAGGGGCGCGCGGTGTGCGGCCCTGGAAGGAGCCGGTGTCCCGGCTCGGCGCGCTGAAGGCGCGTTCAGACGATGGCGAAATGCTCGGTGCCCGCCGCCAGGTCCAGCGACTTGGCGCGCTGGCTGCCCAGCTTGATCTGCAGCCGCAGGTCGTTGACCGAGTCCGCATTGCGCAGGGCATCCTCGTAGGTGATGAGGTTGGACTCGAACAGGTCGAACAGCGCCTGGTCGAAGGTCTGCATGCCCAGGTTGCGGCTTTTCTTCATGATCTCCTTGATCTCGGTGACTTCGCCCTTGAAGATCAGGTCGGAGATCAGCGGCGAGTTGAGCATCACCTCGATGGCGGCCACGCGCCCCTTGCTGTCCTGCTTGGGCAGCAGGCGCTGGGAGACCATGGCGCGCAGGTTCAGCGACAGGTCCATCAGCAGTTGCGGGCGGCGCTCTTCGGGGAAGAAGTTGACGATGCGGTCCAGCGCCTGGTTGGCGCTGTTGGCGTGCAGCGTGGCCAGGCACAGGTGGCCGGTTTCCGAGAAGGCGATGGCGTGCTCCATGGTCTCGCGGTCCCGGATTTCGCCCATGAGGATCACGTCCGGTGCCTGGCGCAGGGAGTTCTTGAGCGCTGCTTCCCAGCTGTCCGTGTCCAGGCCCACCTCGCGCTGCGTGACCACGCAGTTCTTGTGCGGGTGCACGAATTCGATGGGGTCCTCGATGGTCACGATGTGGCCGTAGGAATTCTCGTTGCGCCAGTCCACCATGGCGGCCAGCGTGGTGGACTTGCCCGAGCCCGTGGCGCCGACCAGGATGCACAGGCCGCGCTTGGTCATGGTCACTTCCTTGAGCACCTGGGGCACGCCCAGGCTGTCGATGGTGGGCAGGGCCAGCGGAATCGTCCGCATCACCATGCCCACGCGGCCCTGCTGGATGAAGGCGTTGACGCGAAAGCGCCCGATGCCCGGCGGCGAGATGGCGAAGTTGCACTCCTTGGTGCGCTCGAAATCGGCGATCTGCTTGTCGCTCATGACGGAGCGCGCCAGCGTCAGCGTGTGCACCGGCGACAGCGGCTGCGGCGACACCTTGGTGATGCGCCCGTCGATCTTGATCGCCGGCGGGAATTCCGCCGTGATGAACAAGTCGCTGCCGTTGCGGCTGACCATGAGCTTGAGCAGGTCGTTGATGAACTTGGTGGCCTGATCTCTTTCCATTGCCGTATTCCCCCGGGCATTGCGCGCCGTCGTGGCGCGCAGGTTGTTTTGTTATGTGCAGGTGGTCCGGTCCGGCCCGGATGGGCCAGGCGTCCTCATATTCGACTCATTCGCCGACTCATTCGCCATCTAAGTGTGCTGCTCCTCGCCCAGGCGCACGCTGATGGCACGCAGCCGGAACGAGAGCTTGCGCGCCAGCAGCGCCATCAGCTTGGCGGCCAGCGCGGCATCCTTGACCATCATTTCGTCCAGCGCCTCGGCGCTGAGCACGCCGATCTCGCAGTCGGTCAGCGTGGTGCAGCTGGAAAAGCGCGGCCCGCCGTCGAGCAGCGACATCTCGCCGAGGATGTCGCCGGGCCGTGTCTGCGCCAGGCGCATGCGCTCGCCCCAGGGCTGCTGGCGCTCCACGGCGATCTGGCCGGACAGCACCACCGCCATGAAGCTGCCGTTCTCCTCCTGGCGGATCACGTCGCGCTGCGGCGCCACGGCCGCGTAGATGAAGTATTCGCTCAGCCGGTGCAGGCTGGCGGCGTCAAGCTGGCCCAGGTAACGGTCGCGCGACCACAGCTGCTCCAGCTGGGTGACGCTGCCGCGCGGCAGCCGCGTGGCGCCCACCTCGATGGCGCGCGCCTCCCAGGGAACGGGAGGCGTGTGCGGGTCCATGAAGCCATGCGCCGCCAGCGTGGTCGTGAAGAAGGCCGACTCGGAGGCCGGGGCCGAAGGGTCCTGGCCGCTTCGCAGCTTGCGGAAAATGCTTTTCATGGCGCGTGGCGAGAGGCTGGGCCGGTGGCGGTCAGCCCGGGAAGTTGTCCGGTATCTTGGCCTTGGCGCGCGCTTCGGCCGGGCTGATCAGGTTGCGCCGCACCAGATCGGTCAGGTTCTGGTCCAGCGTCTGCATGCCCACATTCTGACTCGTCTGGATGGTGGAGTACATCTGGGCCACCTTGGCCTCGCGGATCAGGTTGCGGATGGCGCTGGTGCCCAGCATGATCTCGTGGGCCGCGATGCGGCCCTGGCCGTCCTTGGTCTTGCACAGCGTCTGCGAGATCACGGCCTGCAGCGATTCGGAAAGCATGGCGCGCACCATCTCCTTTTCCTCGGCCGGGAAGACGTCGATGATGCGGTCGATGGTCTTGGCGGCGCTGGAGGTGTGCAGGGTGCCGAAGACCAGGTGGCCCGTCTCGGCCGCGGTCATGGCCAGGCGGATGGTTTCGAGGTCACGCATTTCGCCCACCAGGATGGCGTCCGGGTCCTCGCGCAGCGCCGAGCGCAGGGCGGCCGAGAACGACTGCGTCATCGGCCCGACCTCGCGCTGGTTGATCAGGCACTTCTTGGAGTCGTGCACGAATTCGATGGGGTCCTCCACCGTCAGGATGTGGCCGTACTCGGTCTCGTTGAGGTGGTTGACCATGCCGGCCAGCGTGGTGGACTTGCCCGAGCCCGTGGGGCCGGTCACCAGCACCAGGCCGCGCGGCTTCAGGGCCAGGTCGGCGAAGATGCGCGGCGCGTTGAGCTGCTCCAGCGTCAGGATCTTGCTGGGAATGGTACGGAAGACGGCGGCCGCGCCCCGGTACTGGTTGAAGGCGTTGACACGAAAGCGCGCCAGCCCCTCGATCTCGAACGAGAAGTCCACCTCCAGGAACTCCTCGTAGGCCTTGCGCTGGGAGTCGCTCATGATGTCGTAGACCATGGCGTGGACAGTCTTGTGGTCCAGCGGATCGACATTGATGCGGCGCACATCGCCGTGCACGCGGATCATCGGCGGAAGCCCCGCGGACAGGTGCAGGTCGGAGGCCTTGTTCTTGACGCTGAAAGCCAGCAATTGGGTGATGTCCACGGAGTTCGCTCCCTCGTTTGGTACGCTGGCGGCAATTATGACGACGATTGAAAACAAGCTTCAACAGATTCACGAACGGATTGCCTCGGCCTGCGCGCAGGCGGGCCGGGCGGCCGGCTCGGTGCAGTTGCTGTCCGTCTCCAAGACCTTCGGCCCCGACGCCGTGCGCCAGGCCGTGCTGGCCGGCGAGCGCAGCTTTGGCGAGAACTACATCCAGGAAGGCGTGGACAAGATCGCCGCCGTGCGCGCCATGGGCCTGCCGGGCGGCGAGGCCCTGCAATGGCATTGCATAGGCCCCATCCAGAGCAACAAGACGCGCCTGGTGGCCGAGCATTTCGACTGGGCCCAGACCGTGGACCGCCTGAAGATCGCCGAGCGCCTGTCGGCCCAGCGCCCCGAGGGCCTGGCGCCGCTGCAGGTCTGCATCCAGCTGAACGTGGATGGCGGCGAGACCAAGGCCGGCGTGGCGCCCCAGCAGGCGCTGGAGCTGGCCGCCGCCATCGTGCAGCTGCCGCGCCTGGTGCTGCGCGGCGTGATGAGCATTCCCGACGATGTGCCGGGCTTCGAGGCCCAGCGCGAGGTGCATGCCCGCGCCACGGCCGTGTTCACGCAGATCCGCGCCAGCGGCCTGCCGGGGCTGGAGCGCTTCGACACGGTGTCCATGGGGATGACGGGCGACCTGGAAGCGGCCGTGGCCGCCGGATCGACCATGGTGCGCGTGGGCAGCGGCATCTTCGGCCAACGAAACTACGCCCCGCGCTGAGCGGGGCGTAGCTGGCGGGATACTCAGCCTCAGCGGCTGCCGGGCCGCTTCATCTGGCAGTCCGTGGGCAGCTCCACCTGCTCGGGCGTGTAGACGGCGTCGGTGCGAAAGCCGTAGTTCGTGCCTTCCCAGCCGGTCTTGACCAGCTTGCCATCCACGGGCGCGATGGTGTTGACCACCTGGGGCAGCAGCAGCTGGTGGTCCTTGCCGCGCATGCGCACGGGGCCGACCACGGTGTCCATCTGCAGGTCCTCCAGGGCCAGCGCGATCTTCACAGGTTCGGTGGACTGTGCCTTGGCCATGGCGGCGGCCAGCATGCGCGGCACCAGGTCCATGCGCGGGGCCAGGAAGTCCTTGCCCATGCGGGCCTTGTATTCCTGGGCGCGGGCGTCGGCCAGCGGGCGGCCGGCCTGGCCCGGGTGCCATTCGGCCACCCAGGTCAGCTGGCCGATGCGGGTCTGGGCGAAGGATGTCACCGTGCCCGGCATGCCGCCGGCGCTGTGGTTGAAGTAGCGCAGGTCATAGCCCGAGTCGGCCGCCGACTTGAGCAGCAGGGTCAGGTCCTGCCCCCAGTTGCCCGTGATCACCGAGTCCGCACCCGTTTCCTTGATCTTGGCCACATAGGGCGCGAAGTCCTTGACCCGGCCTATGGGGTGCAGCATCTCGCCCGTGAACTGGATGTCGGGCCGGGCCGCGCTCACCATCTGGCGCCCGTAGGCCGCCCACTGCTTGCCGTGGGCGTAGTCCTGGTTGAGCAGGTAGACCTTGCGGATGCCGGGCTGGGTCTTGATGTAGCTGGCAATCGCCTGCATGCGCATGGCGGTGTTGGCATCGAACATGAAATGCCAGAAGCTGCAGGCCTTGCCCGTCAGCTCGGGGTCGATGGAGGAATGGTTGAGCACCAGCACCTCCTTGCCCGGATTGCGCTGGTTGTGGCGCGAGGCCGCCTGCACCAGGGCTGCCACCACCGACGAGCCCGATCCCCCGGTCACCACCACGCGCGCGCCCTGGTCTAGGGCCGCCTGCAGCGCGGCCTGGCTTTCCTGGGCCGAGAGCTTGCTGTCGAACTGCAGCAGCTGCAGCTTCGCCCCGTTGAACAGACCGCCCTTGGCGTTCACGTCCTCGACCGCGTACTGCACGTGGTCGCGCATCAGCTCGCCCGTGCTGACGAAGGGGCCGGACAGCGGGTCGATGAAGGCAATCTTGAAGCTGTCGGTTCCCTGGGCGTGGGCGGCCGTGCTGCACAGCAGGGCGGCGGCGAGTGCCATGGATGGCTGGGAATATCGTCGGATGCAATGGCGGCGGATCGGCATGTCTTGTCTCCTCGAAGGAATGGTCGTCAGTCCTTGCCGGGCGGCTCGGCCCGGGGCCGGCTGCGCCGTGCAGGCGTCTTTTTCGCGGGGGATGCGGCAATGGCTTCGGGCGCGGTGGCTGGCGCCGTGCGCAGGCCCAGCACGCGGCTGGCCAGCTCGGTCAGCTCGGCCACCATCTCGGCCGTGCCCAGGCGGCCGCCGGGGCGGTACCAGTTGTAGAGAAAGCCCGGCAGGCTGCAGGCGGCCTGGGCGGTGATGCGTGTCTCGCGAAAGTCCAGGTGGCCGCTGGCGCGGCCTTCTTCGAGCAGCGCGCAGAACTGGCGGTAGAACTGGCGCGCCAGCGTGCGCGAGGCCTTCATGTATGCAGGGCTGAACGCCTGGGGCTCGCGGTAGGGAAAGAAGGCCGCCGGATAGTGGGCAATGGTGGCCGCGATCAGGCGCTGCAGGCCGTCCACGGCCTTCTCGTGCGCGGCGCGCGGATCGTCGGCTGCGAAGTCCAGCACCGTGAAGCAGGCCTCGGTGGGCGCCCAGCACAGGGTCTCGAAGATCTCCTGCTTGTTGCGGAAGTAGTAGTAGACGAAGGGCTTGGTTACGCCCAGGGCCTGGACGATCTGCTCCATCGTGGTGTTGGCGTAGCCGTTGCGGTCGAACAGGGCCTCGGCCGCCTTGAGGATGCGTTCGCGCTTTTCATCGGAGCCGGCCGTGGGAAGGCGCTGGCGGCCGCGCGGGGTGACAGGGGGCTTGGGCATGCGGGAAATCTCGTGTCGCGTCGGTGGCTGCGATGGTTATACCGATGGGTAGCAATGTTCTACCAGCGGGTATATATTGGCAAGCCGCTGGACCCCAAAACAAATCAAGGCTATCCCTTAGGACTGGTTCCGGGATGGCCAGACACCCAGGAGACAAGCATGGCGGATTCCGAGACCCTCATTCCCCTGCATGAGGCCCTGCGCCGCAATGCGCGCAACCACCCCGGCCGCGACGCCTACATCTGGTATGGCCGCCACATCAGCTGGGCCGAGATGGATGCGGCCAGCGACGCCTTTGCCGCGCGGCTGCAGGCGCTGGGCGTGGGCCGGGGAGAGCCCGTGGCGCTGTTCATGAACAACTGCCCGCAGTACATCGTGGCGCACTACGGCATCCAGAAGATCGGCGCCATCGTCTGCCCCTGCGGGCCGCTGAACAAGGAGCATGAGCTGCAATACCAGCTCGATGACCTCCAGGCCCGCGTCATCGTCGCGGCCGATGTGCTGCTGCCCGTGGTGGACAAGGTGCGCGCCAGCACGGCGCTCAGGCATGTGCTGGCCGTGCGCTATGGCGACTGGCTTCCTGAATCGGCCACGCTGGCGCTGCCGCCCGAACTGCAGGTCCCCGTGCAGCCGCTGCCCGAGGGCGTGGAATCGTTCTGGGATGTCATGCACAGCGGCGCCAAGCCCGTGCCCGTCGATGTCGCCATGGACGATGTCTCGCTGATGACCTATACCTCGGGCACGACGGGCCTGCCCAAGGGCGCCATGCTCAGCTACGGCAACGCGGCCAGCAAGACGGCCGGCGCCTCCAGCGCCACGGGCGTGAACGCCGGCGACATGCTGCTGGCCGTGGCGCCGCTCTATCACATTGCCGGCATGTCCATGGGCGTGAACATGCCCGTGCACAGCGGCGCCACCTGCGTGCTGCTGCACCGCTTCGACCCGCTGGCCGTGGCCCAGGCCCTGGAGCGCTACCGCGTGACCTGGTGGTACAGCATCGCGCCCATGAACGTGGCCGTGATGCAGCTGCCGGGCGTGGAGGCCATGGACTTTTCCGCGCTGCGCCGCAACACGGTGACCAGCTTCGGCATTGCCTACACCGAGGAGCTGGCGCGGCAGTGGAGGCGCTTCACCCCGAACTGCATCTCCAGCGAGGCGGCCTACGGCCTCAGCGAGACCCACACCATGGACACCACCATGCCCGGCGATGCCATCCGCTGGGGCACGCACGGCAAGCCGCTGCCCGGCAACGAGGTGCGCATCATCGACCCCGAGACCGGCGAGCCGCTGCCGGCCGGCGAAGTGGGCGAGATCACCATCCGCGGCCCCGGCAACTTCAAGGGCTACTGGAACAAGCCCGAGGCCACGGCCAGGACCCTGAAGAACGGCTGGGTGCACACGGGCGACATGGGCCGCTTGGACGCCGAGGGCTACCTGACCTTCATCGGCCGCTTCAAGGAAATGATCAAGGTCTCGGGCTACAGCGTCTTTCCCGAGGAGGTGGAAGCCATCCTCATCAAGCATCCGGCCGTGGCCCAGGCCGCCGTGATCGGCGTGCCCGACCCGCAAAAGGGCGAGGTCGTGCGCGCCTTCATCGTCACGCGGCCGGGCCAGCAGATCGCGGCCGAGGACCTGGTGCAGTGGTCGCGCGAGAACATGGCCAGCTACAAGGCGCCGCGCGAGGTGCGTTTCATCGAGGCGCTGCCCGCCACCGGAGCGGGCAAGGTGCTGCGTCGCTTGCTGCGCGATCAATGAGAAAGACCGAAGACCCATGTTCCAGAAGATCCTGATTGCCAACCGCGGCGAGATCGCGCTGCGCATCGTGCGCGCGCTGCGCGAGCTGGGTGTGCCCAGCCTGGCCGTCTTTGCCGCAGACGATGCGCAGGCGCCCCATGTATCCGCTGCCGATGCAGCCGTGCCCCTGGACGCCAGCGGCCCCTCGGCCTACCTGGACGGCGCCCACCTGCTGCGCATTGCGCGCGAGCACGGCTGCGACGGCATCCATCCGGGCTACGGCTTTCTCAGCGAGAACGCCGGCTTTGCCCAGGCCTGTGCCGATGCGGGACTGCGCTTCATCGGTCCCGCGCCGGAGCACCTGGCGCTGCTGGGCGACAAGGCCCGCGCACGCGATCTGGCGCGCCGCTGCGGCGTACCGCTGATGCCGGGCAGCAGCGAGGCCGTCACGCTGGAACAGGCCCAGGCCTTCTTCGAGGCGCAGCAGGCCGGGGGCGCCAGCGGCATCATGGTCAAGGCCATCGGCGGCGGCGGCGGGCGCGGCATGCGCGCCGTGGCGCGTGCCGAGGACCTGCCCGCTGCCTACGAGCGCTGCCGCAGCGAGGCGCGCGCCGCCTTCGGCGTGGACGGTGTCTATGTGGAGCGTCTGATGACGGGCGCGCGCCATATCGAGGTACAGATCCTGGGCGATGGCGGCGCCGCCCCCATCGCGCTGGGCGAGCGCGAATGCACGCTGCAGCGGCGCTTCCAGAAGCTGGTGGAGATCGCGCCCAGCCCCAGCCTGGCGCAGCCGCTGCGCGAGCGCATCACGCGCGACGCGCTGCGCATGGCCGCCGAGATCGGCTACGAGAGCCTGGGCACCTTCGAATTCCTGGTCGATGCCTCCTCCGACTCCCTGCCTTATGTCTTCATCGAGGCCAACCCGCGCCTGCAGGTCGAGCACACCATCACCGAGGAAGTCTTCGGCATCGACCTGGTGCAGGCCCAGATCCGCATTGCGGCGGGCGATCACCTGGGCGAGCTGGGCCTGGATGCCAAGACACCCCCCGCGCCGCGCGGCTATGCCATGCAGTGGCGCATCAATGCCGAGACGCTGGATGCCACAGGCCAGTCGCGCCCCGGCAGCGGGCGCATAGGCGCACTGCAGTGGCCGGCCGGGCCCGGCATCCGCATCGACACGCATGCGGTGGCGGGCGCCAGCCCCTCGCCGCACTACGACACGCTGCTGGCCAAGCTCATCGTGCACAGCAGCGGGTCGCGCTTTGAAGACGTGCTTCGACGCGCACGTCGCGCGCTGGACGAATGCCGCATCGACGGGCTGGCCACCAACCTGCCGCTGCTGCAGGCGCTGGCCCGGCGGCCCGAGATGGCATCGCAGGCCGTGCACACACGCTGGCTCGAAGAGGCCCTTCCCGAATTGGTGGCGGACGCCCAGGCGCTGGCCGAAGGCGCGCAACGCACGGCTGTGGCCGCCGATGTTCCGGTGGCGGACGAGGCTGCTGGCGCGCCCGTCCCCGAAGGCGCCATCACGGCCCCCATGCCCGCGCGCATCGTGCAGTGGAGCGTGGCCGTGGGCGATGTCGTAGCCGCAGGCACCGAACTGGGCGTGCTCGAAGCCATGAAGATGGAGCATGTTCTGCTGGCGCCGCAGGCCGGCACCATCACCCAACGGCTGGCCGAGGCCGGTGCCTATGTGGCCCAGGACCAGCCCCTGCTGGTGCTGGCCGCCGCCGAAGGCGTGCAGGCCGACGCACGCGCGCAGCAGATCGCCCAGGACCCGGACCACATCCGCGCCGACCTGCGCCGCGTCATCGACCGCCATGCCTTCACGCTGGACACCGCCCGGCCCGAGGCCATGGCCAAACGCCATGCCCAGGGCGGCCGCAGCGCGCGCGAGAACATCGCCGATCTTTGCGACGCAGGCAGCTTCATCGAATACGGTGCGCTGGCCATTGCCGCGCAGACGCGCCGACGCAGCATGGACGACCTGATCGCCAACACGCCGGCCGACGGCATGGTCACGGGCATGGGCTCCATCAGCGGCGCGCAGTTCGGCCAGGAGCGCTCGCGCGCCGTCGTCATGGCCTATGACGCCACCGTGCTGGCCGGCACCCAGGGCGCGCGCAACCATGCCAAGACCGACCGCATGCTGGGCATTGCGCTGGCCCAGAAGCTGCCCGTGGTGCTGTTCGCCGAAGGCGGCGGCGGGCGGCCCGGCGATACCGACACGCCCGTGGTCGCCGGCCTGCATGTGCACACCTTCGCGGCCTATGCGGCACTGTCGGGCCAGGTGCCGGTGATCGGCATTGCACACGGCCGCTGCTTTGCGGGCAATGCAGCCCTGCTGGGCTGCAGCGACGTCATCATCGCCACGCGCGCCAGCTGCATCGGCATGGGCGGGCCGGCCATGATCGAGGGCGGCGGGCTGGGCGTCTTCCGGCCCGAGCAGATCGGTCCCAGCAGCGTGCAGCATGCCAATGGCGTGATCGACGTGCTGGTCGAGGACGAGGCCGAAGCCGTGGCCGCCGCGCGCCACTACCTGTCCTTCTTCCAGGGCCGCACCACGGAGTGGACCGCGCCCGACACGCGCGCCCTGCGCCATGTGGTGCCCGAGAACCGGCTGCGTGCCTATGACACGCGTGCGGCCATGGCGCATCTGGTGGACGAAGGCAGCCTGCTGCTGCTGCGCACGGGCTTTGGCGCAGGCATCCACACGGCGCTGGCGCGCATCGAAGGCCGGCCCGTGGGGCTGATGGCCAACAACCCCTCCCACCTGGGCGGCGCCATCGACGCCGATGCGGCCGACAAGGCCGCGCGCTTCATGCAGCTGTGCAACGCCCATGGCCTGCCCATCGTGAGCCTGGTGGACACGCCGGGCTTCATGGTCGGCCCCGAGATCGAGAAGACCGCCCAGGTGCGCCATGTCAGCCGCCTGTTCGTCACGGCGGCCAAGCTGCGCGTGCCGTATTTCAGCGTGGTGCTGCGCAAGGGCTACGGCCTGGGGGCCATGGGCATGACGGCGGGCAGCTTCCATGCGCCGGTGTTCAACGTGGCCTGGCCCACGGGCGAGTTCGGCGCCATGGGTCTGGAAGGCGCCGTGCGCCTGGGCTTTCGCAAGGAACTGCAGGCCCTGCCCGAGGGCGCCGAACGCAACGCCCTGTTCGACCGGCTGCTGGCCCAGCAGTACGCCCACGGCGAGGCCATGCACATGGCCGGCACGCTGGAGATCGACGCCGTCATCGACCCCGCCGACACGCGCGCCTGGCTGTCGCGCGGCCTGGCGGGGGCGCGCGTGGCACCCGCCCAGGCGGGCTTCGTGGACACCTGGTAGGCCCTGAAAACGCTGCAGGCGGCGTGCTAAGCTGATCCTCTTTTCGACGAACACGATGGCGGGCCCGCTCAAGCGGGCCCCGCTGCCTCTGGAGACCTTCCCATGCCCGGACTTCTGCCCGATATCGATCCCGACGGCCTGCTCGAATTCTCGGTGGTCTACACCGACCGCGCGCTCAACCACATGTCCAAGCGCTTCGCGGGCGTGATGCAGGACATCCTCACCACGCTGCAGGAGGTCTACCACGCCCACACGGCCGTGCTGGTGCCGGGCAGCGGCACCTTCGGCATGGAGGCCGTGGCGCGCCAGTTCGCCAATCGCGAAAAGGTGCTCATCGTGCGCAACGGCTGGTTCAGCTACCGCTGGACGCAGATCTTCGAGGAAGGCGGCCTGGGCGGTGGCGCCGTGGTCTGCAAGGCCCGCCGCCAGGGCCCGGGCAGCCAGGACCCCTGGGCGCCTTGCGCGGCCGAGGACGTGGCCGCCGCCATCCGCACCGAGAAGCCCAAGGTCGTGTTCGCGCCCCATGTGGAGACGGCCAGCGGCATCATCCTCAGCGACAGCTACCTGCGCGCCGTGGCCGATGCCGCGCACGAGGTGGGTGCGCTCTTCGTGCTGGACTGCGTGGCCTCGGGCGCCATGTGGGTGGACATGGAAAAGACCGGCGTGGACGTGCTGATCAGTGCGCCGCAAAAGGGCTGGAGCAGCTCGCCGTGCTGCGCCATGGTCATGCTCTCGCAGCGCGCGCGCGAAGCCATCGAGAACACGCAAAGCTCCAGCTTCTCCTGCGACCTCAAGAAGTGGATGCAGATTGCCGAGGGCTACGAAAAAGGCCAGCACGCCTACCACACCACCATGCCCACCGACGCCCTGGTCCGCCTGCGCGACGTGATGCTGGAGACGCGCGCCTACGGCTTCGCCAAGGTGCGCGACGAGCAGATCGCCCTGGGCGCCAAGGTGCGCGCCCTGCTGGAGTCGCGCGGCTTTCCCAGCGTGGCGGCCGAGGGCTGGAAGGCCCCTGGCGTGGTCGTCAGCTACACCACCGACCCCGGCATCCAGAGCGGCAAGAAGTTCATGGAAGCCGGCCTGCAGACCGCCTCGGGCGTGCCCCTGCAGTGCGACGAAGGCCCGGACTTCAAGACCTTCCGCATCGGCCTGTTCGGCCTGGAAAAATGGCACAACGTGGACCGCACCGTCGGCCACATCGCCAAAGCGCTGGACGACATCGGTGTCCCCGCCAAGGCGTGAACCGAACCCGCTGCAAACATTGCATTGAAAGAGCCCTCATGAACAAGACCCTCACCACCCTGGCCGCCTCCTGCGGCCTGATGCTCGCCGCACTGACCGGCGTGGCGGCCCATGCGGCCGAACCCGTCACCACGGCCAGCGGCCTGGTCTATGAAAGCCTCAAGGAAGGCACAGGCGCCAGCCCCAAGGCCAGCGACACGGTGCGCGTGCACTACCGCGGCTACTTCCCCGACACGGGCAAGGACTTCGACAGCTCCATCACGCGCGGCCAGCCCATCGAGTTCCCCCTGACCGGCGTGATTCCCTGCTGGACCGAAGGCGTGCAGAAGATGAAGGTCGGCGGCAAGGCCAAGCTGACCTGCCCGCCCTCCATCGCCTACGGCAGCCGTGGCGCGGGCAGCGTGATCCCGCCCAACGCCACGCTGAACTTCGAGGTGGAACTGCTGGGCATCAAGTGATGGCCGGCCCGCTGGCCGGGCCATCCCCCGCCTGATGCGAAGCCGGCCTGCGGGCCGGCTTTTTCACGGTCGCTGAAAGGAAGACGTCGTGGACCCACGCAAACCGCTGGACGCGCGCGCCGCCGCGCTGATGCTCATGCTGTGCCTGATCTGGAGCCTGCAGCAGATCCTGCTCAAGGCCACGGCCGATGCCATCGCGCCCACGCTGCAGATCGCGCTGCGCTCGGGCGCGGGCGCCGTGCTGGTGTGGCTGTTCATGCGCTGGCGCGGCATGCGCGTGCAGTGGGGCGACGGCAGCTGGCGCCCGGGCCTGGCCGTGGGCACGCTGTTTGCGCTGGAATTCCTGCTGGTGGGCGAGAGCATCAACCACACCTCGGCCGCCCATGTGGTGGTCTTCCTGTATTCCGCTCCCGTGTTCGCGGCGCTGGGCCTGCACTGGAAGCTGCCCTCGGAGCGCCTGGCGCCGCTGCAATGGCTGGGCATCGCACTGGCCTTTGCCGGCATAGCGCTGGCCTTCCTGGGCGGCGGCAAGCCTTCGAAGGCAGCCGGCGCCGCCATGCTGCTGGGCGACCTGCTGGCGCTGGCCGCCGGCGTGGCCTGGGGCGCCACCACGGTGGCCATCCGCACCACGCGGCTGGCATCGCTGCCCGCCGCGCAGACCCTGCTCTACCAGCTGGCCGCCGGCTTTGCGCTGCTGCTGCCCGCCGCCTTCCTGCTGGGCCAGACCCGCTTCGAGCCCACGCCCCTGGCCTGGGCCGGCCTGGCCTTCCAGTCCGTGCTGGTCTGCTTCGTGAGCTTCCTGGTCTGGTTCTGGCTGCTCACGCAATACCTGGCCTCGCGCCTGGGCGTGTTCTCTTTCATGACGCCCATCTTCGGCGTGGTCTTCGGGGCCTGGCTGCTGAGCGAGCCCATCGAGCCCAACTTCCTGGCCGGGGCACTGATGGTGCTGGCAGGGGTGCTGCTGGTGAGCGGGTATGGGTGGCTGATGTCGCTCAGGCGGTGAGGCCGGGGATCAGGCCGGCCGGGGTAGCGGATCCGTGCCCTCGTTGAGCACGGAAAGATAGCGCTGATAGCTGAAGACCCGGCCTCGCTTGCGGCCGGTCACTTCCTCGATGATGCCCAGGCGCTGCAAGTCGGCGAGCGCCGTGTTGACGGTGGGCGAGGACAGTCCCGTCTGCCGGACCAGCTGGTTGGACGTCAGGAAGGGGTTGAGCTGGAACAGGTCGTGGATGCGCAGCGTGGAGCTGGCGCGTTCGCCTTCGGTCGCGATGCGTTCGCGGTCCTGCCTGAACAGGTCGACGATATGCGTGGCGGCCTCGAAGGCCTGGTTCGCGGTCTGTGCCACGCCGGTGAGAAAGAAGTCGAGCCAGGCTTCCCAATTGCCGTTCTCGCGCACTTCCTGCAGCAGCCGGTAGTACTCGGCCCGGTGCGTCTTGAGAAATAGGCTGAGGTAGAGCAGCGGCTTGTTCAGCACGCCGTTGATGCAGAGATACAGCGTGACCAGCAGGCGGCCGATGCGGCCATTGCCATCGAGGAACGGATGCAGTGTCTCGAACTGCACGTGCAGCAGGCCGGCCTTGATGAGGGCGGGCAGGCGGGAGGCATCTTCGTGCATGAAGCGTTCAAAGGCGTCGAGGCAGGGGCCGAGCTCGTTGACAGGCGGCGGCACAAACAAGGCATTGCCTGGACGCGTGCCGCCAATCCAGTTCTGCGAGCGCCGGAACTCGCCGGGGCTCTTGGTGCCGCCGCGTCCGCTTTGCAACAGCCGGCCATGCATCTCGCGGATCAGGCGCAGTGACAGCGGCAGGTCCCGCAGGCGCTCCAGTCCGTACATCATCGCGTCCACATAGTTCGAAACTTCGCGGATGTCGTCGATGGGCTGGCCCGCCTGGGCCTCGGCTTCGAAGCGCAGCAGGTCCGACAGCGTCGATTGCGTGCCCTCGATCTGCGAAGAAAGCACGGCCTCCTTGCGCACGTACATGTAGAGGAACAGCTCCTGGCGGGGCAGCAGCATGGTGATGCCATCGAGCCGTCCCAGCGCACGCTCGGCAAGGCTGAGCTTTTCCAGGAGGACGAGCACATCGATGGCCGGCTCCGGCGGCAGCGGTGGCGGCACGAAGGCGCGCACCTTTTCGCCTGCTGCGGATGTCTCGATGAAGCGGCCAAGCCGCTGGCTGGTAGGGGAATCGGGCATGGGCTGACTATGGCTTCGGACGCTTATTTAAGCAAATGCGGTTTTTCTTAAATAACGAGAGCGCCAAGTTAAGCAGACTTAAATAAGCCTTCGTCTCAAGGCGGCGGGCCGGCCGCATGACCCCTCATGCCAGTCCCAGTCGCCGCGCCAGCCGCTGCAGGTTGGCGCGGTCCATCTGCAGCTCGCGTGCGGCGGCGGCCCAGCTGCCGTGGTGGCGCTGCAGGCTGGCCTTGATCAGCTGGCGTTCGTAGCTCTCCACGGCATTGCGCAGGCCTTGGGAGCTGGCGCCGGGCGATGCGACCTGTGGGACGGGCAGGGTCGGGGTGGCCGTCGCCGGGGGCTGCGCGTCATCCCGGAGATCGGCCTGCCCCAGCGTGACCATGCGTGCCCGGCCACCGGCCGGAGTGCCGGAGGGCGCACGGCTGAGAGCCCGCAGCACGCCGCGGCTGATGAGGTGCTCCAGCTCCCGCACATTGCCGGGCCAGTCCTGGGCCAGCAAGGCCGATTGCGCAGCGGGGTGCAGGCGCAGGCCGCCCAGGCCCAGGCGCGAACGGTTTTCCTCGAGGAAGAAGCCGGCCAGCATCAGCACGTCGCTGTCGCGCTCGCGCAGCGCGGGCACGCGCAGCGGGTAGACGCTCAGGCGGTGGAAGAAATCGGCGCGCATGCGGCCGGCCGCCACCTCGGCGGCCAGGTCACGGTTGGTGGCGGCGATCACGCGCACGTCCACATGGTGCTCGCGGTCCGAACCCAGGCGCTGCAGCTGTCCGCTTTGCAGCACGCGCAGCAGCTTGGCCTGCACGGGCAGGGACAGCTCGCCCACTTCGTCCAGGAACAGCGTGCCCTGGTCGGCCTGCTCGAACTTGCCGCTGCGCTCGGACAGCGCGCCCGTGAAGGCGCCGCGCACATGGCCGAACAGCTCGCTTTCGACCAGGTTGTCGGGAAGGGCCGCGCAGTTGATGCTGACCAGCGCCCGGCCTGCACGCGCCGACTGAGCATGCACGGCCTGGGCCACCAATTCCTTGCCCGTGCCGGTCTCGCCCGTGATCAGCACGTTGAGGTCGCTGGCCGCGACCAGGGCGATGTCCTTTTGCAGCGCGCGCATGGCCGGGCTCTGGCCGATCAGCGGACGCGATGAATCGCCCCCCGGGGCGGCGCCGGGTGCGGGCAGGGCGCGCGCACTGCGCGCCAACCGGCGCAGCCGCTCGGCCGTGGTTACGGTGGCCGCCGCCAGGTTGCTGAAGGCCTGCAGCGCCGCCAGCGCGGCCGGGTCGGCAAAGCGCCCCGGGTCCAGCGCGTCCAGCGTGAGAAGGCCCCAGGGCAGGCCGCCCGTCTGCAGCACGCAGCCCATGCAGTCGTGCACCTCCAGCGGCCCGTGACCCTGGGCCACCAGGCCGTCATAGGGATCGGGCAGCGGGCTGTCGGGCGCAAAGCGCATGGCCTGGCCCGCCGCCAGCAGCTGGGCAAAGCGCGGGTGCTCGGCAATGCGAAAGCGCCGGCCCAGCGCATCGGGCACCAGGCCGTCGATGGCCACGGGCCGCAGCCACTCGCCTTCCAGGCGCAGCAGGGCGGCGGCATCGGCCGGCAGCACGGCGCGCAGGGCTGCCAGCAGGCGGCGAAAGCGCTCGCGCTCAGGCAGGTCCTGGGCCAGGTCGGCCACCAGGGGGGTGAGGGCGTGCAGGGCGGTGGATGTGGTCATAAAGACTGCGATGGCCGTCAAAAGGACTCGATTTGACGGGAGTCATATTGACGCATGAAACGCCAAGCCCTTGTTCTTCAAGGGTCGCGGGACTGGCACGGCCCTTGCCTTTGCCAAGGCATGTCCGGCATCGCACCGGGCATGTCCGTTCCCGTACCCAAGGAGTTTTCCGTGCTGACCGACCGCCAACGTGCCATCGTCCAATCCACCGTTCCGCTGCTTGAAACCGGCGGCGAAGCGCTGATCACGCATTTCTACCAAACCATGCTGGGCGAGTACCCCGAGGTGCGCGCCCTGTTCAACATGGCCCACCAGCAAAGCGGCGCCCAGCCGCGTGCCCTGGCCTACAGCGTGCTCATGTACGCCAGGCACATCGACCGGCTGGACGCCCTGGGCGACCTGCCCGCGCAGATCATCAACAAGCACGTTGCGCTGCAGGTGCAGCCCGAGCACTACCCCATCGTCGGCACCTGCCTGCTGCGCGCCATCCGCGAAGTGCTGGGCGCCGAGATTGCCACCGACGAGGTCATAGCCGCCTGGGGCGCCGCCTACCAGCAGCTGGCCGACATCCTGATCGGCGCCGAGCGCCAGGCCTATGACCGCACGGCGGCGGCCGAAGGCGGCTGGCGCGGCGAGCGCGCCTTCGTGGTCGAGGACAAGGTGCAGGAAAGCGCCGAGATCACGTCCTTCTACCTGGTGCCCGCCGACGGCGGCCCCGTGATCGCCCACCAGCCCGGCCAGTACATCGGCCTGCGCCTGGTGGTGGACGGCCAGGAGCAGCGGCGCAACTACTCCCTGTCCGCACCCGCAGACGGGCGCAGCCTGCGCATCAGCGTCAAGCGCGAGGTGGGTGGCAAGGTCTCCAACTTCCTGCACGACCGGGTCCGGGTCGGCGACACGCTGCAGCTGTTCCCGCCCGCAGGCCACTTCACGCTGCAGCCCGGCGAGCGCCCGCTGGTGCTGATCAGCGGCGGCGTGGGCATCACGCCGACCCTGCCCATGCTGGACGCGGCCTTGCCGACCCGGCGGCCCGTGGTCTTCATCCACTGCGCACGCGAGCGCGGGGTGCATGCCTTCCGCGAGCATGTGGATGCGCTGGCTGCCGTGCATCCGCAGCTCACCCGTTACTACTGCTATGACCGGGCGGAGGAGGGCGATGGGGTCGATGCGCAGGGCCTGCTGACCGCCCGCCAGCTGGGTGAATGGCTGCCCGCCGTGGATGCCGATGTCTATTTCCTGGGGCCTCGGCCGTTCATGCGGTCGGTGAAGGAATCGTTGAAGGCCCTGGGGGTGCCGCAGGAGCAGGTGCGGTATGAGTTTTTTGGGCCGGCCGAGGCGCTCCAGTAGGCTTTGCCGGAGCCTGCCCTGGGTGGTTCCTGGCTCTGCCGCACCCCTGGCATGCCTTTGTCGCGCCCTTGTCGCGCCCCTTGTAGCACCTCTGTGGCAAGAGGCGCGACAAGGTCCGAAGGCTCAGCGGTAGAAGGCTTGCACGGTGCCCTTGAGCTTGATCAGCAAGGGCCTGCCCTTGCGATCCACCGTCTTGCCCGCGGGCACCTTGATCCATCCCTCGCTCACGCAATACTCCTCCACGTCGAACCGCTCCTTGCCGTTGAAGCGGATGCCGATGTCGTGCTCGAACACGGCCGCCACGTGGTGCGGGCTGCGCGGGTCGATGGACAGGTGGTCGGGCAGGGCGGGGCGCTCGGCGGATGCGTTGGCGTCGGTCATGGTCTTGTTCTCGCAAGAGGGTTCTGAAGAAAGCCGGTATTGTCCGCGCAATCCGGGGTCAGGCGCTGGCTGACAGGCATTGGCGGCAGGCATCGCCACGCGGGGCCCGGCGGGCGTCGTATGCTGCGCTCCATGCTGTCGCCAGAGCAACGTCAAACACTGAAGTCGGCCAAGCGCCTGCCGCTGGCGTTGCTGCTGCTCATGGCGCTGGGCTTCGTGGCCTCGTCGGTGGCGGCAGCGCACTGGCAGCAGGTGCCGCTGTGGCTGGCCTGCATCAAGGCCGTGACCGAGGCCTCGCTGGTCGGCGCGCTGGCCGACTGGTTTGCAGTGTCTGCCCTGTTCCGGCACATTCCGCTGCCCGTGGTCGGGCGCCACACGGCCATCATTCCGCGCAACAAGGACCGCATCGGGCTGAACCTGGCGAATTTCGTGCGCGACAAGTTCCTGGACGGGCCTTCGCTGGTGGCGCTGATCGAGCGCCATGATCCCGCGCGCGTGCTGGCGGGCTGGCTGACCTCACCGGCCAACAGCACGCTGCTGGGGCGGCAGGTGGCGCGGCTGGCGCTGGCGGCGCTGGAGATGGTGCAGGACCGGCAGGTGGAGCGCTTTCTCTCGCACTCGTTCAAGGCCTTGCTGGAGCATCTGGACCTGCCGCGCGCGGCGGCGGACCTGCTGTCGGGCCTGACCCAGGACGGGCGCCACCAGGCCGTGCTCGACGATGTGCTGGCGCGCGTCAGCGGCGTGCTGCGCGAATCCGAGACCCATGTGCTGATCGCCCGGACCATCGTGCTGTGGCTCAAGCGCGAGCATCCGCTCAAGGAAAAGATGCTGCCTACGGACTGGCTCGGCGACAAGGGTGCCACGGCCATCGCCGGGGCGCTGGACAGCCTGCTGCAGGACATCGCCAGCGATCCCGGGCACCACATGCGCAAGGCGTTCGATGCCTCCGTGCAGCGGCTGATTGACCGGCTGCAGTCCGACCCGGCCATGGCCGATCGCGCCGAGCGCCTGCGCGACTACCTGCTGCACGACGAGAAGCTGGCCGGCTACCTGCGTTCGCTGTGGCTGGGCCTGCGCGCCAGGCTGCAGGCGGACCTGGCCAACGAGCATTCGCAGGTGGCGCGCAAGACCGCGGCCATGGGCCGCTGGCTGGGCCAGTCGCTGGCGCATGACGAGGCGCTGCGCCACTCCATGAACGAACGCCTCAAGCGCTGGGCCCAGGCGCTGGCGCCCGATGTCTCGCAGTTCCTGGCCCAGCACATCGCTGACACCGTGCGGCGCTGGGATGCGCGCGAGCTGTCCGAGCTGATCGAGCTGCACATCGGCAAGGACCTGCAGTACATCCGCATCAATGGCACCGTGGTCGGCGGTGCCGTGGGGCTGCTGCTGTTCCTGGTCTCCAATGCGGGGCGGCTGTGGTCCTGATCTTCGTATCAGGATGTTGCCTGCCGGCCACATCGGGCCAACTTTACAAAGCCGCCGTGTTCGCCGGAACGCCGTGAATCTGGCCGGGCGCCGCACGCGCCCGGGCACTGGCGGCCCTGCATGTCATTGATGAACAAGGCAACATTCAGCATCCTGAATGAATTGCTCACAGATCGGTCCGCTTGTAAAGAAAAACAGCAGCTGCGCTGCCGTCGGCCAGGCCGTTGTTGGCGGGAAAATAAAATAAGAACGATTCGCACTCATCAAAAACAACAGAGCGGATGCGCACCCCGGTCGTTCGACCGTCCGTGATTCTTCTTGCGAGCTTTCCCATGCACAACTGCACAGCCCCCGCGGCGGGCCGTGGCTTTGCCCTGTCCGCCCTTTGCACCTCCCTGCGTGCTTCGTTTCCCTCCACCGTCGTTCCCCTGCGCCGCACCGCGCTGGGCGCCTGCCTGGGCCTGCTGGCCTCGGGCAGCGCGCTGGCCCAGGCAGCAGGCGGGGCGACGCTGGAAACCCTGGTCGTGACGGCCAGCGGCTTCGAGCAGGAGATCAGCCAGGCGCCGGCCTCGATCTCGGTGATCACGCGCCAGGAACTGGAGCAGGGCGCCTACCGCAACCTGCACGATGCCCTGCGCGATGTGCCCGGCGTGATCCTCACGCCCTCGGACAACAACTCCAACGACATCTCGTTGCGCGGCATGGGCGCCAACTACACCCTGATCCTGGTGGACGGCAAGCGCATGAGCACGCGCGAGACCCAGACCAACGGCAGCACGGGCACGGACCAGAGCTGGATTCCGCCGCTGGAGGCCATCGAGCGCATCGAGGTGGTGCGCGGCCCCATGTCCTCGCTGTACGGCTCGGACGCCATGGGCGGCGTGATCAACGTCATCACCCGCAAGGTGGCGAAGAACTGGCATGGCTCGGTGCGCGCCGACGCCACGCTGCAGGAGCGCTCCACCTCGGGCGATGCCTACCAGACCAACTTCTACCTGTCAGGCCCGATCAAGACCGACCTGCTGGGCCTGAGCCTGTACGGCAACTACGGCAAGCGCGACCAGGACCGCATCTACCAGGGCTACAACAAGAGCGACAACCGTTCGCTGAACCTGCGCCTGGCGCTGACCCCCAGCAAGGACCACGACCTGATCGCCGAGATCGGCACTTCGCGCCAGCACTTCGTTTCGTCGCCTGGCATGACCCTGCTGCCCACCGATGCGCCCAGCGACCGCAAGTTCGAGCGCGAGAACTACTCGCTGCAGCACAAGGGCCGCTGGGGCTGGGCTTCCTCCGACACCTATCTGCAGCGCGAGGAAACGCGCAACCTGTCGCGCGACATGACCATCAGGAACACGGTGTTCAACAGCAGCTGGGTGGCGCCGCTGGGCCGCCAGCACCTGCTGACCACGGGCGTGTACTACAACCAGCAGGACCTGCGCGACACGACGACCAATACGCTGCCGGGCTCGGCGCGCACCACGGCCGATCGCACGCAGTACGCCTGGTTCGCCGAGGACGAGTGGCGCCTGCGCGAGAACTTCGCCCTGACCGGCGGCCTGCGCTACGACCACGACAGCAAGGGCGGATCGCAATGGAGCCCGCGCCTGTACGGCGTGTGGAACCTCGACGCGCAATGGACCGTCAAGGGCGGCGTGTCCACCGGCTTTCGCGCGCCCTCGCTGCGCCAGACCCTGGGCGACTGGGGCCAGTCCAGCCGCGGCGGCAACATCTACGGCAACCCCGACCTGAAGCCCGAAACCTCGCTGAGCAAGGAACTGGGCGTGCTCTACAACAACGGCGCCGGCCTGTCGGCAGGCCTGACGGTGTTCGACAACGAGTTCAACGACAAGATCACGCGCATCGCCTGTCCCGAGTGCGGACCGGCCAACTCCTCGGGCAACACGCCCACCACCAACGTCAATATCGACAAGGCCATCACGCGCGGCATCGAAGCCACGTTCAAGGCCCCGCTGGCGCGCACGCTGGACCTGAGCAGCAGCTACACCTTCACCAAGTCCGAGCAAAAGAGCGGCGAGTTCGCGGGGCAGCCGCTGAGCCAGCTGCCGCGCCACATGCTCAACCTGGCGCTGAACTGGAAGCCTTCGCAGCAATGGGCGGGCTGGGCCAAGCTGTCCTACCGGGGCAAGGAAAGCCAGCCCACGGGCGGCCGTTCGGCGCGCACCTGGGTGGCCGGCAGCTATGCCATGTTCGACATGGGCGGCTCCTACAACTACAGCAAGGACGTGACCTTCTACGCAGGCATCTACAACCTGTTCGACAAGGACGTGTACTACGAGGACTACGCCACGGTGCAGGACGGCCGGCGCTACTGGATCGGCATGAACGTGAAGTTCTAGGCATCCCGGCCGCAAGGGCGGCCGCTGCCCGTGGCCTGCGGATCAGGCCGCGCCGCTTCCCGGCGCGGCACCCGCCTCCGGAGGCCGGAACTCCATTCATTTTTTCCTGGGATTCTTTGCCATGACCTTCGATATCACGCGCCGCGCGGCGGCGCTGGCCTTGCCGGCCTTGTTCCTGGGGACTGCGATGGCGGCCCCGTTGTCCGTGCGGCATGCCGGGGGAATGACCAGCCTGCCCGGCGCACCCCGGCGCGCGGTGGTTTATGACCTGGGGGCGCTGGATGCACTGCATGCGCTGGGCGTGCCCGCGTCGGCGGTCGCAGGCGTGCCCCGGGCGCAGCTGCCCCGGTATCTGGACAGCTTCGCGCAGCGGCCTGCGGCGGGCGGGCTGTTCGAGCCCGACTACGAGGCGCTGAGCCGCCTGGCGCCCGACCTGATCATCGTGGGCGGGCGCTCGGCCGGCAAGGCCGAGGTGCTGGGACGCATCGCGCCCACGCTGGACCTGAGCGTCAGCGGCAAGCACATGCTGGCCGATATCGAACGCAACATCGCCACGCTGGCGCTGCTGTTCGGCCGCCAGGCGCAGGGCCGTGCGCTGGTGCAGCGCATCCAGGCCGAGCTGCAGGGCCTGCGTGCCCAGGCCTCGCAGGCCGCGCCGGGCCTGCTGCTCATGGCCGTGAACGACAAGCTCCTGCCGCAGGCGCCGGGATCGCGCTTCGGCTTTCTGTTCGATGTGTTCGGTGCGCGCTCGGCGCTATCGGCCGCGCAATTGCCAGCCCGCGGCACCGCCTACGGCTTCGATGATGTGGCGCGGCTGGACCCCGAGTGGATCTACGTCATCGACCGCAACACGGCCACGGGCCAGGCGGCAGGCGGCGGCGAGATCATGGCTTCGCGCAAGGTGTTCGACAACGCGCAGATCCACGCCACGGCGGCCGGCCGCAAGGGGCAGGTCGTCTTCCTCGATCCCAAGGGCTGGTACCTGATGGGCAGCGCCGGGCCGACGGCGCTGCTGGACAACATGGCGCAGCTGCGCCAGGCCTATGGCGCGGCGTCATCGCGTTGACCGCGGGCCAGGGCCGGCTCCCGGTCCCGGCCCCACAGCGCAATCACGCGCACATAGGCCAGCTCGGCCAGCAGCTCCACCAGCGTCTGCGTGACGATGACGGCCGGCAGCACGGGAATGGCGCCAGGCACGGCCAGGGCCAGCGGCAGCACGACCAGCGAATTGCGCGTGCCCGCGCTGAACGCGACCGCTCGGCCTGCGGGCGCTGGAAGCCGGAAGGCACGCGCCACCAGCCAGCCCAGCGCGGGCGCTGCCACCGCAAAGGCGGCATAGACGGGCACCACGCTCCAGGCCGCGTGCGTGGCCGGGCCCAGCTGGGGCAGCACGGAGGCGATCACCACGAACAGCACCAGCGCGGTGGCCGGCACGGGCAGCAGGCCCAGCCATGCCGAGGCGCTGGCGCCGCGCCGGCTGCGGGCCGCCCACAACTGGGTGGCAGCGGCCAGGGCCAGCGGCACGGCGATCAGCCACACGAACGCATGCAGGAAAGGCCCCGCCTGCACCAGCCGCGCCGCATCGTCACCCAGGAACAGGCCCAGGTAGCCGGGCAGGGCCAGCATCTGCGCGATCAGCAGGGCCGGCGTGGCCGCCAGCAGCAGGCGCGCATCGGCACGTCCCAGGTGGGAGAAGGTGACCACGTAGTCGATGCAGGGCGCCAGCAGCACCAGCAGCGCGCCCAGGCGCAGCAGGGGGTCGGCGGGCAGGAACTGCAGCAGCGCCCAGACCAGCACCGGCACCACGATGAAGTTGGCCGTCATCAGCGCCGCCAGGAAGCGCACCTGGCCGAAGGCGCGCCGCAGCTCGGCCAAGGGCACCTGCAAGAAGGTCACATAGAGCATCAGTGCCAGCGCGGGGTTGATGGCGCGCTCCAGCACGCCTGTGCCGGGCAGCGCCCAGGCGGCAACTGCGGCCAGGGCCACGGCGGCGAAGTAGATGGGGATCTGGCGCTGTTCGAGCGCGTCTCGGGTGTCTTGCATTCAGGAGGCCGATGGCGGCGGGTACGGGGCGGGTACGCGGATGTGGGGCGGATGTGGGGCGCCTAGTATGGCAACGGCGCAGCCGGCCCGCTGCTTCATTCCCCTGCAGGCCCTGGGCCCGCAGGGATCAGCCCTGGTTTGCCGCGCCCAGCACCTTGTACAGATAGGAGCGCGAGATGCCCAGCTCCTGCGCGGCCAGCTTCTTGTTGCCGCCGCAGCGTGCAATGGCGTCGAGGATGGCGTTGCGCTCCTGGTCCTTGAGCGGGGCCACGGCGCCGGTGGCGGGCAGGCCGGGCTCGGCAACGGGCGAAGGCCGTGCGCCGGCCAGCGGGTCCTCGTGGCGCGCGAAGTTGTCCACGCCCAGCAGGTGGCCGTCGCAGAACACCAGGGCCTCTTCCACGCGCTGGCGCAGCTGGCGCACATTGCCGGGCCAGGCCTGCCGGGCCAGGTAGGGCATGACGCCGGGCGCGATGCGGGGCAGCGCAATGCCGTTGCGCTCGCAGAACGACTGGGCAAAGCGCTGCACCAGGGCCGGGATGTCCTCCAGGCGCTGGCGCAGGGCCGGCACATGCAGCACCACGCCGCTGAGGCGGTAGAACAGGTCCAGCCGGAAGCGCCCGCTGTCGATGAGGCCGCGCAGGTCGCGGTGCGTGGCGGCCACGATGCGGAAGTTCACCTGCCGGCCGCTGTGCGCGCCCAGGCGCTGCACCTGGCGGTCCTCCAGCACGCGCAGCAGCTTGACCTGGATCTCCATGGGAATGTCGGCCACTTCGTCGAGGAAGAGGGTGCCGCCCTCGGCCTGCTCCAGCTTGCCTGGCTGGCCCTGCCGGCGCCCGCCCGTGAAGGCGCCGGCCTCGTAGCCGAACAGCTCGGACTCGATCAGCGTGGCCGGCAGCGCCGCGAGGTTGAGGCTGACCAGGGGCGCGTCGGCATCGCGCCCGCGCGCATGCAGGGCCTGGGCCACCAGCTCCTTGCCGCTGCCGCTCTCGCCCAGGATGAGCACGGGCACGTCCAGCCGCGCCACGGCGTCGATCTCGCGGGCCAGCCTTTGCATGGGGGCACTGGCGCCCACCATCTGCGCCGTGGGCGTGCCGCCGCGCAGCTGGCTCAGTTCGCGCTTGTAGTGCTGCACCTCGTCATGCAGCTGGTTCAGCCGCTGCTGCATGCGGTTGAGTGCCTCCACGCCGCTGAAGCTGACCTGGCCCACGGCGCCCACCACGGCGCCGCCCTCGTAGACCGGCATGCGGTTGACGATGCGGCTCACGCCCGGCCCCAGCTGCTGCAGGTCGCCGATCTCGGCCCGGCCGCTGCGCACCACGTGGGGCAGGCGCGAGTTGGGGATCACGTCCTCGGCGCGCCGGCCTGCGGCCGTGCCGGGCGCCAGGCCGAAGAACTTCTCGTGCACGGGGCTGATGTAGCGCATCAGCCCTTCATGGTCGGCCACCGTGATCGCCTGGTACGGGTTGGTCAGGAACATGTTGAGGATGGCGAAGGCGAAGGGCACGCTGGCCACCATGTCGAACAGCGCCGCCGCCTCGTCGGCCGGGCGCAGCAGGGCGACCTCGCCCTCGGCATCGGCCAGCACCACGGCCACATGGCGGGCCACCGTGCCGCGCGGGCCCGGTGTTTCCACGTGCAGCAGCTGGCCATGGCCGATGGGGTTGTGCCCGTCGCCGTGCGCGCGGGCCAGGGCCTCGGTGACGGCTGCATGCAGCAGCGGCTCCTGCGCCAGGCCCAGCCGCGCCACGGGCTCGGGCGAGTCGCGCCGCCAGACGAGAACGCCGAATCGGTGGTCGGGGGAGCTGGGCATGGGCAGGGCGGGCAGTGGCTGGGGTGAACGCACTCTAGCGGCGCGCAGGCCACGGGTCTGTCCCCGTGGTGTCTCCATTGAAGACAGTGCCCAACCCGTGTCTTCGAGGTTGTCCTTGATGTGGACACACGAAGATCGACTGTGGAAAAAATCCTTTGAATTCAACGCACTGCGTTCTGGCACGCCTTGTGCATCTCCACAGGCAAAAGGAGACACGACGACATGAGCTGGCAACCCGAAGTGGACGAGATCGCATACCGCCGCGCACTGGCGGCCAAACTGGGCGGAGAGGACAAGGTGGCGCGGCACAAGGCCGCCGGCAAGCTCACGGTGCGCGAGCGCATCGAGGCCTGCACGGACGCGCAGTCCTTCGTGGAGGTGGGCTCGCTCACCGGCTCGGGCCAGTACGACGGCCTGGGCCGGCTGACGGACTTCACGCCCTCCAACCTCATCATGGGGCGAGCACGCGTGGGCGGGCGGCCCGTGGTCGTGGTGGGCGACGATTTCACGGTGCGCGGCGGCGCCAACGACGGCGCCGTGGGCGACAAGCTGATCTTTGCCGAGAAGATGGCGCACGACCTGCGCCTGCCCATGGTGCGCCTGGTGGACGGCACGGGCGGCGGCGGCTCGGTGCGCAACATCGAGACCAAGGGCTACACCAGCGTGCCCACCATGAAGGTCTGGAGCCAGGTGGTGCAGAACCTGTCCACCGTGCCCGTGGTCTCGCTGGCCCTGGGCTCGGTGGCCGGCATGGGCGCGGCGCGCGTGGCCTCCAGCCATTACTCGGTGATGGTCAGGGAGACCGCCCAGCTGTTCAATGCCGGCCCGCCCGTGGTGGCGCGCATCGGCCAGAACGTGACCAAGAACGAGCTGGGCGGCAGCCAGGTGCACACGCGCAACGGCGTGGTCGATGACGAGGTGGCCACCGAGCAGGAGGCCTTCGAGCGCGTGCGCCGCTTCCTGTCCTACCTGCCATCGTCGGTGTACGAGCTGCCTGCGCGCACCGCGCCGCAGGACGATCCGCGGCGGCGCGACGAATGGCTGCTGTCGGCCATTCCGCGTGATGGCCGCAAGGTCTACAAGATCCGGCCCATCGTCGAATGCCTGGTCGATGAGGGCTCCTTCCTGGAGACGGGCCGCCACTGGGGCCGGGCCATCGTCACGGGGCTGGCGCGCATCGACGGCTGGCCCGTGGCCGTGGTGGCCAGCGACCCGTACTTCTACGGCGGCGGCTGGGACGGCCCCTCCGCCGAGAAGTTCACGCGCTTCGTGGACATGACCCAGACCTTCCACCTGCCCGTGGTCAACCTGGTGGACATCGCGGGCTTCCAGATCGGCGTGGAGGCCGAGAAGGCCGGCGTCATGCGCTACGGCGTGCGCGCCCTGGCCGCCGTCTACCAGGCCACCGTGCCCTGGTGCAGCATCCTCATCCGCCGCGCCTACGGCGTGGCGGCGGCGGGCCACCAGCACATGGGCCGCTTCAACTTCCGCTATGCCTGGCCCTCGGCCAACTGGGGCTCGCTGCCCATCGAGGGCGGGCTGGAGGTGGCCTACAAGGCCGAGATCGAAGGCGCCGACGACCCCGTGCAAAAGCGCGCCGAGATCGAGCAGCGCGTGCGCAGCCTGACCTCGCCCTTCCGCACGGCCGAGGCCTTCGGCATCGACGAGGTGATCGATCCGCGCGACACGCGCGCCCTGCTCAGCGAATTCGTGGAACTGGCCGCGCCGCTGCGCGAGGCCGGAGCGCCGCAGTTCGGCCTGCGGCCCTGAACGCATAAAAAACCCAAGGAGACAAAGCAATGGCAACCAGACAACCGCGCGCGCCCTCGCGCCGCACCGCCCTGGCCCTGTGCCTGGCGCCCTGCCTGACCATCTGCGCCGCGACGGCGGCCCAGGCCCAGGCCCCCCAGGAGGACAAATGGCCCACGCGCCCCGTGCGCATCGTGGTCGGCTTTCCTGCAGGCTCGTTCACCGACACCATTGCACGTGCGCTGTCCGAGCCGCTGAGCAAGTCGCTGGGCCAGCCCGTGGTGGTGGAGAACAAGCCCGGCGCCAACGGCGCCATCGGCGTGGGCGAGGTGGCGCGCGCCGCGCCCGACGGCTACACCCTGCTGGTCACCAACTCCAGCAGCATCACCATCAACCCCCAGATCTACAAGAAGATCACCTACCGCGCCAAGGACTTCGCGCCCATCACCATGGTGCTGGATGCGCCCTTCATCCTCACCGTCAACCCCGAGTGGGCGCAGAAGCACCAGATCCGCTCGGCCAAGGATGTGATCGCCTTCGCCAAGGGCCATCCCGACAAGCTCAGCTACGGCTCTGCCGGCCCCGGCAACATCGCCCACCTGGCCTATGCGGCCTGGAGCAACCGCACGGGCGTGAAGACCACGCATGTGCCCTACAAGAGCGCATCGCAGGCGCAGATGGCCGTGCTCAGCGGCGAGCTGGACACGCAGTTCGACACCTGGAGCGCGCTGCCCCACATCGCCAGCGGCAAGCTCGTGGCACTGGCCGTCACCGCGCCCCGGCGCATGCAGCAGCTGCCCGACGTGCCCACCATGGCCGAGGCCGGCTATGCCGATTTCGACGTCACCTTCTGGGCCGGCCTGCTGGCACCCGCGGGCACGCCGCCGGCCATCGTCAACCGGCTCTACGAGGCCTCCAGGGGCGTGCTGCAGGACGCACGCATCCGCGCCGTGCTCAGCAGCCAGGGCGAGCCCGTGATGATGCCGCCCGCGCCGTTCGGCCAGCGCATCGCCAAGGAAGTGGCCGACTGGGGCCAAGTCATCCAGCGCGAAGCCTTGTCTTTGGATTGATGAGGTACGCATGTCTCTGTTGCAAGCACTGAACCCCCGCTCGGTCGCCATCCTCGGCGCCTCCGACAACCCCATCAAGGCCGGTGGCCGGCCCATCGACTACCTGCGGCGCCATGGTTTCGCAGGCCGCATCCTGCCCGTCAATCCCAAGCGCGCCGAGGTCCAGGGCCTGGCGGCCTACCCCTCGCTGCGCGCACTGCCCGAGGCGCCCGATGCCGTGGTCATCAGCCTGCCCGGCGAGGACGTGGCCGCCGCCATCGACGACTGCGTGGCCGTGGGCGCGCGCCTGGCCGTGATCTATTCCTCGGGCTTTGCGGAGCTGGGCGAGGAGGGCCGCCGGCAGCAGGCCGACCTGGTGGCGCGGGCGCGCCGGGCGTCAGGCGGCGGGCTGCGCCTGTTCGGCCCCAATTGCCAGGGCGTGGCCAACTTCGCCACGGGCGCCATCCTCAACTTCTCGACCATGATCAACGAGAACGCGCCGGCCGACGGCCCCGTGGCCATCGTCAGCCAGAGCGGCGCGGGCGCGGCCATTCTCTACGGCGGCCTGCGCCGCGCGGGCATCGGCGTGCGCTACATGCTGTCCACGGGCAACGAGGCCGATGTCTGCGCAGCCGAGGCCGTGCGCGCCGTGGTCGAGGACGAAGGCATCCGCCTGGTCGTGCTCTACATCGAGACGCTCAGGCAAAGCGCCTGGCTGGCCGAGGCAGCGCGCCTGGCGCATGCGCGCGGCGTCACCATCCTGGCCGTGAAGGCCGGCCGCACGCGCGCAGGCCAGGCCACGGCCAGCTCGCACACGGGCGCGCTGGCGGCCGAGGACGCGCTGGCCGATGCCTTCCTGCGCCAGCACGGCATACCGCGCCTGGCCGACTTCCGCGAGCTGATCGACTACGCGCCGCTGTTCCTGTCCCAGCCCGCGCCGCGCGGTCGCCGCGTGGTCAGCATCAGCAATTCGGGCGCCACCTGCGTGCTGTCGGCCGACGCGGCCGAGGAATACGGCCTGGCCCTGGAGCCGTTCGATGCCGCCACGCTGGACGGCCTGTCCCAGGCCCTGCCGTCCTATGTCACGGCGCGCAATCCCATCGACATGACCACGGCGCTGCTGGGCAGGCCGCAGACCTTTGGCGACACGCTGCGGGCCTTGTCGGGCAGCGGTGCGGCGGACCTCGTTCACGTGGGCTTCCCGATCGGCGGCGAGGGCTATGACTTCGCCGACTTCGCGGGCCAGGCCAGCCGCTTTGCGCGCGATACCGGCGTGCCCATTGCGGTCAGCGTCAACCAGGACTGGGTGGCCCAGGCCTTCCAGGACCAGGGCGTGCCCACCTTCTGGAGCGAACGCGCCGCCATGCGCGGCCTGGCGCTGCTGGCCGAGCAGGCCGGTGGCAGGCAGGCACAGGCGCCGTCTGCCGAGGCATCGGTGCCGGTGGCGGCCTCCCGCTCCCTCACGCTTGACGAGCCCTCCAGCCTGTCCGAGCTGGCCCGCGCCGGCCTGCCGGTGATGCGCCATCTGGTCTGCAGGAGCGAGGACGAGGTGCGCGCCGCCATCGAGTCCCTGCCCCGGCCCCTGGTGGCCAAGGGCGTGTCCGCCGATCTCTCGCACAAGTCCGAGCATGGCCTGGTGCGGCTCAACATCCACGAGGCGGAGCAGGCGCTGCAGGCCTTTGGCGACTTCGCCGCCACGCTGGCCCGCCTGGGCGCGGCCGATGGTGGCCTGCTGCTGGGAGCCCAGCACAGGGCCGACTTCGAGCTGGCGCTGGGTGCCCATGTGGATGCCGAATTCGGCGTGGTGGTCATGGTCGGCCAGGGCGGCGTGCTGGTGGAGGCGCTCAGGGACGTGCAGTTCCTTGTCGCCCCCTTCAGTGCGCGGCAGGCGCTGGATGCCCTTGCGCGCCTGTCCATCGCCCCGGCCTTTGCGGCCGTGCGCGGCATGCCGGCCGTGGAGCTGGACGCCGTGGCCACCATGATGGTGCGGCTGGGCGACTGGATGCTGGCCCAGGGCGGGCGCGTGCAGTCGGTCGACGCCAATCCCGTGCTCGTGGCGCGCGGCGCGCAGGCGCCGGTGATCGTCGATGCGGTGGTGGCCGTGGCCGCCACGCCAGCGGCGTCCTCGGAGGCGGCATGAGCGGCGCCCCGCACCCCATCCGCCGCGTGCTGGTCGCTAACCGGGGCGCCGTGGCCGCGCGCGTGATCCGCACGCTGCGGCGCATGGGCCTTGAATCCGTGGCCGTGTACTCCGAGGCCGATGCCAGCCTGCCCTATGTGCGCGCGGCCGACCAGGCCGTGTGCATAGGCCCTGCGCCCGCCGCGCAAAGCTATCTGGACCAGGCGCGGCTGCTGCAGGTGGCGCGCGAGACCGGCGCCGATGCCGTGCACCCGGGCTACGGCTTTCTCTCCGAGAACGCGGACTTCGCCGAGGCCGTGCAGCGCCAGGGCCTGTGCTTCATCGGCCCCTCGCCGCACTGGATACGCACGCTGGGCCACAAGACCCAGGCGCGGGCCTTCATGGCCGCCCAGGGCATGCCGCAGGCGGCCAGCTCGGCCGTGCTGCACAGCGTGCAGGAGGCGCAGGCGGAGGCGGCGCGCATCGGCTTTCCCGTGCTGGTCAAGCCCGCAGGCGGGGGCGGCGGCATCGGCATGCTGCCCGCGCACGATGCACCGCAGCTGGAGGCCGCCTGGTCCAAGGCCAGCGGCATTGCCGCCAAGTACTTCGGCACGGCCGAGCTGTACCTGGAAAAGCTGATCGAGGCGCCGCGCCACATCGAGTTCCAGGTGCTGGCCGACCGCCATGGCGAGGTGCGCGTGCTGTTCGAGCGCGACTGCTCGGTGCAGCGCCGCCACCAGAAGGTGGTGGAAGAGGCCCGCCCCGCAGGCATTCCCGCGCAGGCCCTGGCCGACATGCGGCAACTGCTGGCCGGCCTGCTGGCGCGCACGGGCTATGACGTGATCGGCACCGTGGAGATGCTCTACACGCCGCAGCACGGCTTTGTCTTCCTGGAGATGAACACGCGGCTGCAGGTCGAGCATGCGGTGACCGAGGAGATCACGGGCATCGACATCGTCGAGGCCCAGATCCGCCTGGCCGCCGGCGAGCGCATGGGCGACGTGCTGCCCGCCGAACCCGTGGCCAGCGGCCATGCCATCGAGGCGCGCATCTATGCCGAAGACCCCGTGCGCTTCCTGCCCTCGCCAGGGCGCCTGGACCGCTTCGAGATGCCCCAGGGAGAAGGCCTGCGCGTGGAGACCGGCTATGCCCAGGGCTGCAGCGTCACGCCCTTCTACGACCCCATGGTCGCCAAGCTCGTGGCCCATGGCAGCGACCGCGCCCAGGCCATCGCACGGCTGCGCCAGGCACTGGCGCAGACCCGCATCGAGGGCGTGAAGACCAACATCCCCTTCATCGAACGCATCCTGGGCCACGCCGATTTCCTGGACCTGCGCATCGACACCGGCATCGCCCAGCGCGTGCTGTCCCCCCTTTGAAAGCCCTACCCATGACCACCATCCCGAACCTGATCACAAGCCCCATCGCCGGCCTCGTGGCCGCTGTGGAAGCCGCCGAAGGCGGCACCGTCGCCCTGGGCGACACCCTCATCATCGTGGAGTCCATGAAGATGGAGATTCCCGTGGAAAGCGAGGTGGCAGGCGTCGTGCGCCGCATGCTCGTGGCCGTCGGCGAGCCGGTGGCCGAAGGCCAGGCGATTGCGGAGATCGGATGAACGCCGTTGGAATCTCCACCACCCCGGACCTGGAGGCCGCCGCGCTGGCGCGCGGCTACTTCGGCATCGACGTGCCCTTCATGTCCCACATCGGCCTGGAGCCCGTGAGCCTGGCGCCCGGCCTGGCGCGCACGCGGCTGCCCATGCGCCCGCACCTGGCCAACAGCCGGGGGCATGGCCATGGCGGCGCGCTGATGAGCGCGCTGGACTTCACGCTGAGCGCGGCCGCGCGCTCGTCCAACCCGCTGGGGCTGGGCGTGGTGACCATCGAGATGAGCACGCATTTCCTCGCCTCGGCCACCACCGACCTGCTGATCGAGGCCCGCGTGCTGCGCGCAGGCGCGCGCACCGTGTTCTGCGAGGGCGATGTGCTGGACAGCGCGGGCCAGGCCGTGTGCACGGCGAGGGCCGTGTTCAAGCTGATCGCGCTGTAGCCTGGCTTCAGGCGCCGTCGCCTTCGGGCGCCGGCGGCAGCAGATGCTGACCGATCTGCTGCCAGGCCTTGGCCGCGTCATGCTGGCCGCCGAACATGTGGCAGCTGGCGGCCGTCATGGCCAGGCGGCCGTTTTCGGGTTCCAGGTCGAACGCCAGCTCGCATTGCGCGGCGGCGTTGCGCCACATCACCACGGCGTCTGGCGATTCTTCCTTTTGCAGCGCATGGGCTTCGGCCATCCAGGCCTGGGCCAGGCGAAACGCGCCTTCGGCCTGATCGGGGTCGGCCTTGTGGGCCAGATAGAAATGCTTGCCGGCCTGCTGCCACAGCGCCCGGGCCTGGGCGAAATCCTGGGTGGCGGCCCGCTGCGCCTGGGCCACCAGGGCATTGCCTTCGGCCAGCAGCGTTGCGTAGGAGGAGGGGGCGTCTTGCGTCATGGGGCGCCATTGTGCCGCCGCTCCGGTGCCTGTGTTCAGGCCGGGGAATCGCGCGGCGGGCTCGGGCTGTCGGGCAGTTCCAGGCCGATGCGCGTGAAGCCGCCCTCGGACTCGGCAAAGCAGCGCCCGCCGTGCATGCGCGCGATGGCGGCCACGATGGCCAGGCCCAGGCCATGGTTGCGGTCGGCCTGGCTGCGCGCGGCGTCGGCGCGGTAGAAGCGGTCGAACAGGCGCGGCAGGTGGACGGGATCGATGGCCGGGCCCCGGTTGAGCACCGCCAGCGCCACATCGCCGGCGCCCCCGTGGTGGGTACAGGGCCGCGCGCCGATCTGCACGGTGATGGTGGAGCCGCGCTGTGCATAGCGTGTGGCATTGCCCAGCAGGTTGGACAGCGCCCGGCGCAGCAGCCGCGCATCGACCTCGGCGGCCGCGTCGCCCTGGACGACGACCTGCAGGTCGGCCTCCTGCAGCGCGGCCTCGTGGAAGTCGATGACCTCGTGGGCCAGCGCGGCCAGGCTGGCCCAGGGCGCCAGGCGCGCGCCCTGGCCCCGGTCGGCCTGGGAGAGAAACAGCATGTCGGCCACGATGCCGGCCATGCGCCGCAGGTCCTCCAGGTTGGAAGCCAGCACCTCGCGCAGCTCGGCCTCGCTGCGCGGCTTGCGCAGGGCCAGCTCGCAGCTGCTGATCAGCGTGGTCAGCGGCGTGTTCAGCTCATGGGCCACGTCGGCGTTGAAGGCCTCCATCTGCCGGTAGGCCACGGACAGCCGCTCCAGCAGGGCGTTGAACTGTGCGATCAGCGGCCGCAGCTCCTGCGGCTGCCCGCTGTCGTCCAGGCGCCGCTGCAGGTCCTGGGCCGACAGCTGGCGCGTCTGCTCGGTCAGCTGTCGCAGCGGCGCCAGGCCCAGGCGCACCAGCCAGATGCCGGTCAGCGACACCAGCAGGGCGCCGCCCACGGCAGCCAGGGCCAGCGTCCAGGCCAGCAGGGACAGTTGCCGGTCGTCTTCGGCCCGGTCCAGCGTGAGCTGGGCACGGGCCTGCTGGCCGGAGTCGGCCAGCACGACCTCGAAGCTGCGCTGCAGCGTGCGGCCGGGATTCTTGGGCGTGCGCAGGCGCTCGTAGAGCACGCGGCCCTGCAGGTCGGTGATGCGCAGCGACATCTCGTCCAGGCCCGTGAGAAAGTCGTCCAGCATGTGGGCCAGCCCGGCTTCGTTGTGGGCGCTGCGGCTTTCGGTCATCAGGTGCAGCACGGCCTGCTGCTTGAGGTCCAGCGTCTCGTGCTGGTGCTGCTCCAGCGTCATCGATGCCACCCCGTAGACGGCCGCGCACACCAGGCCCAGGCCCAGCATGGTCTGCAGGGCCAGCCAGCGCGACAGGCGCCGGCCCAGGTGGGGAATGTCGGCAGGGGCAACGCTCACGGTGCGCGCGACTCCAGCACATAGCCCATGCCGCGCACCGTGTGCAGCAGGGGCTGCGCGAAGGGCTGGTCCAGCTTCAGGCGCAGGCGGCGCACGGCCACCTCGACCACATTGGTCTCGCTGTCGAAATTCATGTCCCAGACCTGGGAGGCCAGCTCGGTGCGCGACAGCACCTCGCCCTGGCGGCGCAGAAGCAGGCTCAGCAGGTTGAATTCCTTGGCCGTCAGGTCCAGGCGCTGGCCGGCGCGCGTGGCGCGGCGGCGTATCAGGTCCAGCTCCAGGTCGGCCATGCGCAGCGTGGTGGCCTCGGCCGCAGGCTGGGCCGTGCCGCCGCCGCGGCGCAGCAGCACATGCATGCGCGCCACCAGCTCGGAGAACGCGAAGGGCTTGACCAGGTAGTCGTCGGCGCCGCCTTGCAGGCCGCGCACGCGGTCCTCCACCTGGCCGCGCGCCGTCAGCATCAGCACTGGCGTCTGGCGCGATTGGCGCAGCGCCGCCAGCACGGCCAGGCCGTCGATGCCGGGCAGCATGCCGTCGAGCACGATGAGGTCGTAGGCCAGCTCGGTGGCCAGGTGCAGTCCGTCGATGCCGTTGTGCGCGACATCGACCACGAACCCCTCCTCGGTCAGGCCCTTGCGGAGGTAGTCGGCCAGCTTGGTTTCGTCTTCGATGACCAGGACTTTCATGCCGAGCATTGTCGGGGCAGGCAAGGGTTTTCGGAGATGACAAATTTGTCATGTGCCCGACAGCGCCGGGTCGCTGCGCCGCCCTAGACTCGCCGGCATGGGGCAGTCGCGATTGGGGTCAAACGCCATGCCCGACAATCCCGCACTTCTGCCATGCCCTCTTCCATGACCCGGCCCCGTCTTGCCGCCCTTGCCATCCTCGTGATCGCGCTGCTGTTCCAGTGGACCTGGATGGCGGCCGCTGCGCTGTGCCGCCACGACGGGCATGAGACCCGGCACTTCGGCCACCATGTCCATGGCGTGAGCCTGCACGGCATGGGCGCCGAGCGCCATGCGGGCACGGGCACGGATGCCGAGTCCGGCCCGCCTGCGCAAAAGGCCGACCAGGGCCTGCAGTCCTCGCTCAGCGTGGACTGCTCCATGTGCCACGCCTGGGTGGCCGCTGCCACACAGCACTGGCAGGCGGCGCCGGTGGCCCCGCCGCCCGCGCAATTCGCCGAGCCGCTGCGCCGGCATGCCTCGGCCGTGCTGCTGCGCCCCGACCGGCCCCGCTGGCAGGGCTGACGCTCCTGCAGCCGCCGGCCGGGCATTCGGCGTTCATCGCCCTGTTTCGCCCCGGACCGGCATTTTCCAGAAATCCCTTCGCGCGCAGCGGCCCTCGTCCGTGCGCGCCCTGTGGCGTGGGGCCTGATCGACCAAGCGATCACGCCTGATCCGCGCTGCGGGCAAGGAGCCCGTGTATGTCTTTTCCTTCGTCCTTTCCGTCGAGGACAGCCTTCGCACCGTGGGTGCTGGCGGCGCTGGCCGCCTGCGGCGTCGTGCAGGCCGCCGAGCCACCGGCCGATTCCGTGGCGCCACCCGCCTTTGCAGGCGCATCCCTTCCTGATGGCCCGCCGCTGGACCTGCAGCAGGCACTGGCCCTGGCGCTGGACGGCAATCCCGGCCTGCGCGCGGCCCGCCAGGCGCTGGCCGCCACGGAGGGGGCCGTGCTGCAAAGCCAGGCCCGGCCCAATCCCGAGCTGGCCTGGTCGCAGGAGGACACGCGCCGCAGCACCCGCACGCTGACCGTGCAGCTGAACCAGACCCTGGAAGTGGGCGGCAAGCGCGAGGCCCGCATGCGCGTGGCCGAGCGCGGCCGCGACCTGGCCCGCGCCGAACTGGCAGGGACCGAGGCCGCGCTGCGCGCCGATGTGGGCGCGGCCTTTTTCGGCGTGCTGGCCGCGCAGCAGCGCGTGGTCCTGGCCGGGCAGACGCTGGAGATCGCCAGCAGCGCGCGCGAGGCGGCGGCCCGGCGCGTGGCGGCCGGCAAGGTGGCGCCGCTGGAGGAGACCCGGGCCCGCGTGGCCGAGTCCGGCGCCCTGCTGGAGCAGGCCCGGGCCCGCTCTGCCCTGCGCGTGGCGCGCGGCCAGCTGCAGGCGCTGTGGGGCGAGAGCGTGCGCCCCTTCGGCCAGGCCGAGGGCGCCGTGGACGCGCTGCCCCAGCTGCCGGAACTGGCGGCCCTGCAGCAGCGCATCGAACAGGCTCCCGCCGTGCTGCGTGCGCGCCAGGCGCTGGAGCAAAGCCGCGCCACGGCCGACCTGGAGCGTGCGCGCCGCCTGCCCGATCCCACCGTCAGCCTGGGCGTCAAGCGCGCCACCGAGGTCGGGCGCAACCAGCTCGTGGTCGGCGTCTCCGTGCCCCTGCCCGTGCTCGACAGCAACCGGGGCAACCAGCTGCAGGCCCTGCGCCTGGCCGACCAGGCCGAGGAGCAGTTGCTGGCCACGCGCGTTCAGCTGCAGGCCCAGCTGTTCGAGGCGCGCGAGCTGCTGCAGTCCAGCCGGGAGCAGGCGCGCCAGCTGGCCGAGGAGGTGCTGCCCACGGCGCGCACGGCCTACGAGCTGGCCTCGCGCGGCTTTGCGCTGGGCAAGTTCGCCTACCTCGACGTGCTGGACGCGCAGCGCACCTGGTCCGAAGCGCGCAGCCAGTACCTGGACCAGCTGCTGGCCACGCACCGCGCCGCCGCCGACATCGACCGCCTGCTCGGCACAGAAGCCGGCCTCTGACCCCGATAGCCACCTGATTGCATCCAGACCATGAACACCAAGCCCTCCTCCTCCCCCCTGGCACCGCGCCGCACCCTTGTGGCCATTGCCGTCATCCTGGCCGTGGGTGCGCTGGCCGCCACGCTGATCCTGCGCAGCGGCCCGCCGGGTGCCGCCAAGGCCGACAGCCATGGCCACGGCCACAGCGAGGCCGCAGGCCATGCCGATGGCGAGCACCACGGCGCTGCAGCCGCAGCCGCAGCCGATGGCCACAAGCACGACGAAGGCCATGCCGACGATGAGCACCATGAAGATTCCAAGGCGGAAAAAGCCGAGGCCAGGCCCGCCGCCAAACCCGCAGCCACCGCCGAAGCCGGCCATGGCGACGACGAAGGCCTGATCGCCATGGACGCCCAGCGCATGCAGGCGGCCGGCGTGCGCCTGGCCGAGGCCGGCCCGGCCACCGTGCGCTCCGTGCTGCAGCTGCCCGGGGAGATCCGCTTCAACGAAGACCGCACGGCCCACGTCGTGCCGCGCGTGGCCGGCATTGCCGAGAGCGTTCCCGCCAACCTGGGCCAGAACGTGAAGAAGGGCCAGCTGCTGGCCGTGCTCAGCAGCGCCGCCGTCTCCGAGCAGCGCAGCGAACTGCTGGCCGCCAGCAAGCGCCTGGAGCTGGCCCGCACCACCTATGCGCGTGAAAAGCAGCTGTGGGAGGAAAAGGTCTCGGCCGAGCAGGACTACCTGCAGGCGCGCCAGGCGCTGCGCGAGGCCGAGATCGCCGTCTCCAACGCCCAGCAGAAGCTGGCCGCCACGGGCGCCGGTGCCGGCGGTGGTGCGGGCGGGCTCAACCGCTTCGAGCTGCGCGCGCCGTTTGACGGCGTGATCGTGGAAAAGCACCTGTCCGTGGGCGAGGCCGTGCAGGACACCACCCAGGTCTTCACCATCTCCGACCTGCGCAGCGTCTGGGCCGAGATGCGCGTGGCCGCGCCCGACCTGCCCGCCGTGCGTGTGGGCGAGAAGGCCACGGTGCGCGCCACGGCCTTCGACTCCTCGGCCACGGGCGAGGTGGCCTATGTGGGCGCCCTGATCGGCCAGGACACGCGCACGGCCCCCGCGCGCATCACCCTGCCCAACCCCGACGGCGTGTGGCGCCCGGGCCTGTTCGTGAATGTGGAGCTGACGGCATCGTCCCGGCAGGCGCCGCTGGCCGTGGCCACGCAGGCACTGCAGAAGATGGAGCAGCAGACCGTGGTCTTCGTGCCCGTGCAGGGCGGTTTCCGCGCCCAGCCCGTGCGCGTGGGCCGCAGCGATGGCAAGGCCACCGAGGTGCTCGAAGGCCTCAAGCCCGGCCAATCCTACGTGGCCGAGGGCAGCTTCATGCTCAAGGCCGAGCTGGGCAAGGCCAGCGCCGAACACAGCCACTGATCGGAGAGTCCATGTTTGAACGCATCATCCGATTCGCCATAGAGCAGCGCTGGCTGGTCCTGCTGGCCGTGCTGGCCATGGCGGGCCTGGGCATCTACAACTACCAGCGCCTGCCCATCGACGCCGTGCCCGACATCACCAATGTCCAGGTGCAGATCAACACCCAGGCCAGCGGCTACTCGCCGCTGGAGACCGAGCAGCGCGTCACCTATCCCATAGAGACGGTGATGGCCGGCCTGCCCCACCTGGAGCAGACGCGCTCGCTGTCGCGCTACGGGCTGTCCCAGGTCACCGTGGTGTTCAAGGACGGCACGGACATCTACTTCGCGCGGCAGCTGGTGGGCGAGCGCATACAGCAGGCGCGCGACAGCCTACCTGCGGGCATCACGCCCACGCTGGGCCCCATTTCCACGGGCCTGGGCGAGATCTACCTGTGGACCGTGGAGGCCGAGGACGGTGCGAAAAAGCCCGACGGCACGCCCTACACGCCCATGGACCTGCGCGAGATCCAGGACTGGGTCATCAAGCCGCAGCTGCGCAACGTGCCCGGCGTCACCGAGATCAACTCCATCGGCGGCTACGCCAAGGAGTACCTGGTGGCGCCCGCGCCCGAGAAGCTGGCCGCCTACGGCTTCACGCTGGCCGACATCGTCACCGCCCTGCAGCGCAACAACGCCAACGTGGGCGCCGGCTACATCGAGCGCCAGGGCGAGCAGTACCTGATCCGCGCGCCGGGCCAGGTCGGCGGCATCGCCGACATCCGCGAGGTCATCGTGGGCTCGGCCCAGGGCCAGCCCATCCGCATCCGCGACCTGGCCGAGGTCGGCCTGGGCCAGGAGCTGCGCACGGGCGCGGCCACCGACAACGGCCGCGAGGTGGTGCTGGGCACGGTGTTCATGCTGATCGGCGAGAACAGCCGAACCGTCTCGCGCGCCGTGGACCAGCGCATGGCCGAGATCAACCGGGGCCTGCCCCCGGGCGTCAAGGCCATCACCGTCTACGACCGCACCAACCTGGTGGACAAGGCCATCGCCACGGTCAAGAAGAACCTGGTGGAGGGCGCGGCCCTGGTGGTGGTCATCCTCTTCCTGTTCCTGGGCAACCTGCGCGCGGCGCTGATCACGGCGCTGATCATCCCGCTGTCCATGCTGTTCACCTTCACGGGCATGGTGCACTACAAGGTCAGCGCCAACCTCATGAGCCTGGGGGCGCTGGACTTCGGCATCATCATCGACGGCGCCGTGGTCATCGTGGAGAACTGCGTGCGCCGCCTGGCCCATGCGCAGGAGGCGCGCGGACGGTCGCTGACGCGCAGCGAACGCTTCCATGAAGTCTTCGCCGCCGCGAAGGAGGCGCGCCGCCCGCTGCTGTTCGGCCAGCTCATCATCATGGTGGTCTACCTGCCCATCTTCGCGCTCACGGGTGTGGAGGGCAAGATGTTCCACCCCATGGCGCTCACGGTGGTCATTGCGCTGGCCGGCGCCATGCTGCTGTCCATCACCTTCATCCCGGCGGCGATTGCGCTGTTCATGGGCGAGAAGGTGGCCGAGAAGGAAAACCGCCTCATGGGCTGGGCACGCCGCGGCTATGCGCCCGTGCTGGCGCGCGTCATGGCCGCGCCCGCCGTGGTGCTCACGGCCGCCGCCGTGGCCGTGGCGCTGAGCCTGCTGCTGGCCACGCGCCTGGGCAGCGAGTTCGCGCCCAACCTCAACGAGGGGGACTTCGCCATCCAGGCGCTGCGCATCCCCGGCACCAGCCTCACGCAGTCGCTGGAAATGCAGATGCAGATCGAGAAGGCGCTCAAGAAGGAGTTCCCCGAGATCGACCGCGTGTTCGCGCGCACCGGCACGGCCGAGATCGCCTCCGACCCCATGCCGCCCAACATCTCCGACGGCTACATCATGCTGAAAGCCCGCAGCGAGTGGCCCGACCCGGCGCGCCCGCGCGATGAGCTGCTGGCCGCCGTGCAGGCGTCGGTGGACCGCATCCCGGGCAACAACTACGAGTTCTCCCAGCCGATCCAGCTGCGCTTCAACGAGCTGATCTCGGGCGTGCGCAGCGACGTGGCCGTGAAGATCTTCGGCGACGACATGGCCGTGCTGGAGAAAAGCGCCCAGACCGTGGCCGGCATGCTGCAGCAGATCGCGGGCGCCTCCGAGGTCAAGGTCGAGCAGACCACGGGCCTGCCCATGCTCACCGTGCAGATCGACCGCGAAAAGGCCTCGCGCTACGGCCTGAACATGGGCGATGTGCAGGGCGCCATCAGCACCGCCATGGGCGGCACCGAGGCCGGCACGGTGTTCGAGGGCGACAAGCGCTTCGACATCCAGGTGCGCCTGCCGGACGCCGTGCGCAACGACCTGCAGGCCCTGAGCCGCCTGCCCATCGCCCTGCCGCGCGGGGCGGACGGGCGCATCGGCTTCGTGCCGCTGTCGGCCGTGGCCACGTTCGAGACCGCGCCCGGCCCCAACCAGGTCAGCCGCGAGGACGGCAAGCGCCGCATCGTGGTCAGCGCCAATGTGCGCGGGCGCGACATCGGCTCCTTCGTGGGCGAGGCGCAGCAGAAGCTGCAAGGCCTGTCGCTGCCGCCCGGCTACTGGACGCGCTGGGGCGGCACCTTCGAGAACCTGGAGTCGGCCACGCGCCGCCTGCAGATCGTCGTGCCCGTGGCCCTGCTCATGGTCTTCGTGCTGCTGTTCGCCATGTTCGGCAATGTGCGCGACGGGCTGGTGGTCTTCACGGGCATTCCGTTCGCGCTCACGGGCGGCATCCTGGCGCTGTGGCTGCGCGACATACCGCTGTCCATCTCGGCGGCGGTGGGCTTCATCGCGCTGTCGGGCGTGGCCGTGCTCAACGGCCTGGTCATGATCTCCTGGATCAGGAGCCTGCGAGAGCAGGGCGCCAGCGTGCCCGACGCCGTGACCGAAGGCGCGCTCACCCGGCTGCGCCCCGTGCTGATGACGGCCCTGGTGGCCTCGCTGGGCTTCGTGCCCATGGCCATTGCCACGGGCACGGGCGCCGAGGTGCAGCGGCCGCTGGCCACGGTGGTGATCGGCGGCATCCTGTCGTCCACGCTGCTGACCCTGCTGGTGCTGCCGCTGCTGTACCGGCTGGTGCATCGCAACGATCCGTCGGAGGCCAGCGGCACAGACCCCGCGCCCGCCGCGCCGGCACCTGCCGTGTGACGCGGCGCCCGGGCAGCACCCGGGCGGCCACTTTGGAACCCGCTGCAGCCTGGCTGCAGCGGGTTTCTTCATGCCCGGGATATCCCGGGCCACACATCTTTGCCCATCGATGTGAACCTCGCGCATTTGGCATGGAGCGGCTGCGAACCCCTGCCTAGAATTCGTCCCACAACAGCAAGGACAACGGGAGGGACAAGGCCATGAACAGCCCCGCCAGCGGACAGCACGGCCGTGCCCGCATCGCCGTGGAGAGCCGGTCCATCGACTGCATTCCCGACAGCGAGCGCCACGCGCGGCTCGCCGACCAGGGCCCGTTCTGGTTTCTGGGCAACTTCCACTTCTTCACGCTTTCCATCGGCTTCGTCGGCCCGTCGCTGGGGCTTTCGGCGCCCTGGAGCGCCCTGGCCGGGACGCTGGGCATCATGTTCGGCACGCTGTTCATGGCGTTGCACGGCGCGCAGGGGCCGCAGCTGGGGCTGCCACAGATGATCCAGTCGCGCGCCCAGTTCGGCTTTCGTGGCGTCACCCTGGCCCTTTGCGCCACGCTGCTGGTGTTCACGGGGTTCAACGTCGTCAACGTCTCGCTCATCATGCAGGGCATGCAGGCCGTGTTCGGCCTGCCGCCAGCGCCCACGGCCTGCGTGGCCGTGGCGGCAGGCGCCTTGCTGGCGGTCTGCGGCCACGATGTGATGCACAAGGCCTTCCGCCATGCACTGGTGCTGGCGCTGCCCCTGTATGCGCTGGCCACGCTGGCGTTGCTGGCAGGCGTGGGCGAGCCCGCCTTGCACGGTCGGTCGGAGCCATTGCCAGGATTCGCATGGAGCGCCTTTGCCGCGCAGTTCACCATCGCGGCCAGCTACAACATCTCCTATGCGCCCTATGTGTCCGACTATTCGCGCTACCTGCCGCGCCACACTGCGCCCCGGCGCCTGATCGCAGCCATCTTCCTGGGTGCATCGCTGTCCGGGGCCTGGATGATCGGGCTGGGCGCCTGGATGGCGCAGCGGCTGCAGGCCGGGGACGCGCTGGCGGCGCTGGGCCAGATCGGCGCGGCGCTTTTCCCGGGCGCGGACCGGCTGCTGCCTGCCCTGGCCGTCGTGGCCTTCCTGCCCATCATCGCGTTGAACACGTACAGCGCGGCGCTGACCGTGCTCACGGCGGCGGATTCGCTGGGCGGCCTGCGCCCCACGCGCAGTGCACGCATCGGTGCCATCGCCGCCATCAGCGCCACCATCCTCGCGTGCGTGCTGTCCATCCAGGGCAGCGGCGTGGCACTGCTGCACTCCTTCCTGGCGCTGCTGCTGTACTTCCTGGTGCCATGGACGGCGGTCAACCTCGTGGACTACTTCCTGGTGCGCAAGGGCCGCTACGCCATCGCTGATTTCTTCACGCCACAGGGCATCTACGGCGCCTGGGGCTGGCGCGGCATCTGCGCCTATCTGGGCGGCTTTGCAGCCATGGTGCCGTTCATGCACATCCACGACGCCACCGATGGCCATGCGGTCTTCATCGGCTGGGCTGCGCAGCGGCTGGGCGGCGTGGACTTCGCCTGGCTGCCGGGCATTCTCGTCGCCGGCAGCCTTTACGGGGGGCTGGCCCGCAACCTGGATCTGCAGGCCGAGGAGGCCGCCAGTTGCCAGCCGCGGCAGGACAGCCACCCTTTGCATCCCAAGGAGCGCACACCATGACGGAGCACCGCATCCGCATCATCCAGCCCCGTCTGCGTGACGGCGACATTGCCGGCAACCTGGCGATGACGCTGAAGACGATCAGGGCCAGCGCGGGTCAGGCCGACCTGCTGGTCTTTCCCGAAACCTGCATCAGCGGATTTCCCCGGCCCGACAACGTGGCGCAGCTGGCCGAGCCGCTGGATGGCCCCTCGGCCACCGCGCTGCGCGAGGCCGCGCGGCAAGCCGGCGTGGCTGTCGCCATCGGCCTGGCCGAAGCAGACCAGGGCCGCCGCTTCAATGCCGGCCTGCTGATCGATGCCGACGGGCAGGTGCTGCTGCACTACCGCAAGACCATGCTCTACGACTCGGACCAGGGCGTGTTCGAGGCAGGTGAGCGCTGGCCCACATGCGAATGGCGCGGCCTGCGGCTGGGAATGCTGATCTGCTTCGACATCGAGTTTGCGGCACCGGCCCGCGCGCTGGGTGCGCAGGGCGTGGACCTGATCGTGCTGATGGACGGGATGATGCACCCCCACGGCCACATCCATCGCCATGCCGTGCCCGTGCGTGCGATGGACAACCAGTGCTACATCGCCATGGCCAACCGCGTGGGCCCTGGCGACAGCTACGCTTTCAGCGGAGGCAGCCAGTTCGCCGATCCCTTCGGCCAGACGCTGGCGCGCATCGCGGGCGATGCCGAGGGCCTGCTGGACGTGCGCCTGGACCCTCTGGCGCCCGGCCGCGCGCGTGCGCAGTACCGGGGCTGACGAGCGCCGAGGCGCCACCGTGGCGCGGTCATCTGTGTCGGTTGTATGACAGCAATGTCACCATCCTGTGGGGGTGGCGTGGGGGGGCGATTTCTACATTGGAGTCCTCTCCCCGGCGTTCCGCCTTGCGGGGCGTGGGGAGAACGAATCACCAACGTTCTTTGAAAGGGACACACCATGTCGCAACGCCGTTTCACCCCCGCTACCCTGATCGCCGGCCTGGTCGCATCGGCAGCGCTGCTGCTGCCGGGCATGGCATCGGCGGCCGGGTACATCCACCCGGCCAACAACGAGGCGGGTGCCGTCGTCCATCCCGAACATTTCAAGAGCAGCAAGACGCGCGCCCAGGTGACGGCCGAGGCCGAGGCGGCCGTGCGCCAGGGCGGCACCTCGCGCTTCAATGCCGGCGTCTACCCGGCGCCTGCACCGCAGACCGGTGGCGGCAAGACGCGGCAGGAAGTGATCAATGAACTGATCAACGAAACGCCTGCCCAGCGCGATGCACGCCAGCGTGCCATGGGTGGTTGATGCACGTGCGGGGCGATGCAGTGCTGCCCCGCAGCAGCCGTATCAAGGGTTGATCGACGCGCCGCGCGGCTACGAGCCTGCGGCGCGTTCCGCTTCCTCGGCCTCATGGGCGCGTGCGATGGCCAGGATCACGTCGCGCGCCAGGCGGCGCTTGGGTACGGGAAGGCGCAGGTAGATCTTGAACAGCTCGTTGTCCTCGTAGCCCAGGCCGGCGGACCAGCTGCCCTTGGGCTCACGCACCTCACGCGCCGGCTGCGGCGCGCGCAGGAACTCCTCCAGCGGCACCTGCAACCAGTCGGCCAGCGCAGCAAGTTTCTTGGTGTTGGGCATGGTCTTGCCCAGCAGCCACAGACGCACGCCGTGCTGCGACATGGGCTTGCCCCAGAAGCGTGTGTTGAATTCGCGCTCCAGCACCGAGGGCTTGGCTTCATAGCCACGGGCCTCCAGGGAATCACGTAATTTCTGCGCAAACCGCTGCTTCGCATCCTGCATGCGGGCACGCTATGGGATAAGTCTGATTGTGCAGTGAGTATTGTGAAAAATCACATATCCGTTGTGATTGATAGTTAACATCAAAGACTCAACCAGAAATCACAAGCACAGGAGGGCCCATGCGCTGGCAAGGAGTGTGGCTGCTGCCTGCGGGCCTGGCCCTGCTGCTGGGCGGTTGCGGCGGTGACGATGGCGAGGTGCTGACCGTGCGGGCTGCTCCCTGGGGCGCCGCCTCGGGCGTGTCGATAGGGCAGGTGCTGCAGGACAGGTCGGCCTGCGCGCGCAGCAGCTGGCGCAGCGTGGGAGACGGCAGCGGCGGGCGCATCGTCGAGTACGCCTGCGAGCGCGCAGGCGTGCGTGACTACCTGCAGGCCAGTCTGCGCCAGGAGGTCGGGCCACTGCAGCGCGCCGCCGAAAGCGAACAGGCCCGGTTCGAGGCGCGGTTGCGTGGCGAATGGCGTGAGCTGCTCGTGCTGGAGCGGCAGCGGCAGGAGATGCTGCGGCGCCACGCGCAGGAGGCGCAAAGGGATGCCGACCACAGGCAGCGGCACCTGGAGGATCTGCGTGTGCTGGGGGACATGAAGGAGTGCGGCAGCTTCCGTCCGCAAAGCCTCAGTGCCGAGGCCGCGCCGCAGCGCCTGGTGCTGGCAGCCCAGGCCTGTGCGCAGGCCGGGCGCGCGGCCGGGCATGTCTATGCGCGCGAGCGGGAGCGGACGCTGGTGCGGCTGCGCGCGGCCCTGCCGCGCTACGACGAGGCCCGGCTGGGCCGCGAGGCGGCCTTGCAGGCGATGGACCGCACCCTGGAGCAGCAGGAGGCGGCGCTGCGCCGGCTGGAGGAAGACCGCCCCGAGGCGGGCGAGCGCATACGCCGCTCATTGGCCGCGCGCATGGAGGCCATGCGCCTGCGGCTGGGCCAGGTGGGCCGCGTGCGCGAGCTCACGCGCTGGAGCGTGGCCGGCGCACGCGTGGTCTACCTGGACACGGCCCTGGCCATGGAGTGCGGCGTGCGCACGCTGACCGAAGCCACGCCGCTGGACACCCTGGTCGAAGACCTGGGCGAGGGCCAGGCCGTGCCCCGCCAGGGAGGCGCATTGGCCCGGGCGCTTGACGGACTGTGGGCGCGCTGCCTGCAGCAGCCCTGAGGGCGGGAAGGACTGCACGGCGCCTGTTGCACGTCGCACGGCGCCGGTTGCACCGCGCCCGTTGCACCACGCCGGTTGCACCACGCCGGTTGCACCACGCCTCAGAATCTCGGCAGGTCCGGGTGTGAGATCTGGCCGCCGCGCACCAGCATCTTTCCGTACTCGGCGCAGCGGTTGAGCGTGGGAATCACCTTGCCGGGGTTGAGCAGGGCCTGCGGGTCGAAGGCGGCCTTGAGCGCGAACATCTGGTCGTTCTCGGCCGTGGTGAACTGGGTGCACATGGAGTTGAGCTTTTCCACGCCCACGCCATGCTCGCCCGTGACCGTGCCGCCCATGGCCACGCTGGTCTCCAGGATGTCGGCGCCGAACAGCTCGCAGCGGTGCAGCTCGTCGGGGTCGTTGGCATCGAACAGGATCAGCGGGTGCAGGTTGCCGTCGCCCGCGTGGAAGACGTTGGCGCAGCGCAGGCCGTATTTCTTTTCCATCTCCTGGATGGCCAGCAGGATGTCGGCCAGGCGCTTGCGCGGGATGGTGGAGTCCATGCACATGTAGTCGGGGCTGATGCGCCCGCTGGCGGGAAAGGCGTTCTTGCGCCCGCTCCAGAAGCGCAGGCGCTCGGCCTCGCTTTCACTCACCGTGATGGCCGTGGCCCCGGCGCCGCGCAGCACCTCGCTCATGTGGGCGATCTCTTCCTCGACTTCCTCGGGCGTGCCGTCGCTCTCGCACAGCAGGATGGCCTCGGCCGTGAGGTCGTAGCCGGCCTTGACGAAGTCCTCGACGGCGGCCGTCATGGGCTTGTCCATCATCTCCAGCCCGGCCGGGATGATGCCCGCCGCGATCACGGCGGCCACGGCGTCGCCGGCCTTGCGCACGTCGTCGAAGCTGGCCATGATGCAGCGCGCCAGCTGGGGCTTGGGGATCAGGCGCACGGTGACTTCGGTGGTCACGGCCAGCATGCCTTCGCTGCCGACCAGGATGGCCAGCAGGTCGAAGCCCGGCGTGTCCAGCGCCGTGGAGCCGAACTCCACCGGCTCGCCCTCCACCGTGAAGCCGCGCACCTTCAGCACGTTGTGTACGGTCAGCCCGTACTTGAGGCAGTGCACGCCGCCCGAGTTCTCGGCCACGTTGCCGCCGATGGTGCAGGCGATCTGGCTGCTGGGATCGGGCGCGTAGTACAGGCCCAGGGGCGCGGCAGCCTCGCTGATGGCCAGGTTGCGCACGCCGCACTGCACCACGGCCGTGCGGCTGGCGGCATCGACCTGGAGGATCTTGTTGAACTTGGCCAGCGACAGCGTCACGCCCATGGGATGGGGCAGGGCGCCGCCTGACAGCCCGGTGCCCGCGCCGCGTGCGATCACGGGCACCTGGATGGCGTGGCAGGCGCGCAGCACGGCCTGGACCTGGGCCTCGGTCTCGGGCAGGCAGACCACCAGGGGGCGCTGGCGGTAGGCCGTGAGTCCGTCGCATTCATAGGGGGTGGTGTCCTCGGCGTTCCACAGCAGGGCATGCGCGGGCACATGGCGGGCCAGCGCGGCCACGACCTCGGCCTGGCGCCGTGCGCGTTCGGAGGCCGTGGGCTGCTGGTGGGCGGCATCGGCGGCGGCCGACGCCATGGCGCCGGGGGCAGGGCTGGCTGGGGAGCTGGCGGAAGTCATGGGGCCTGACTTTAGGCGATGCCGCCGTCTTTGTGCAGCGGGACTGCGCTGATGTTTATTGCAACGGCGCGTGAAATCCGCGAAATCCGTGAATTCCGTTGTGGGCGCCTCAGCAGGCCATCGCCCTCTTCAACCATTCAGCAAAGGCCGCGCATTCCCAGCGGTCCATGGTGCCGGTGCGCCAGCACAGGTAGTGGGCATGGGGGCTGGCCGTGTCCAGGTCGAACAGGCGCACCAGGGTGCCGTTGTCCATCCAGGGTGCGCCCAGCTTGTGGCGCACCAGGGCAATGCCCATGCCGGCCGAGGCCGCATCGCACATCAGGCCGATGTCGTTGAACTGCGAGCCCTCGTGCGGCTCGGGCCAGTCCAGGCCGGTGGCGCCGAACCAGGTGCGCCAGGGCTCCAGCGGGCTGCGCAGCAGGGGCATGCCTTCCAGGTCCTGGGGCTGCTCGAAGGGGCCATGCTCGCGGATGAAGGCCGGCGAGGCCAGCGGCGTGACCACGTCGCGCGCCAGTTCGATGTGCTCCACGTCGGCGTAGTGGCCGGGGCCGAAGCGCACCATCAGGTCGGCATCCTCGGCCACCACGTCCAGCAGCGGGATGGAGACCTGCAGGGCGATGTCGATCTCGGGATAGGTTTCCGTGAACTGGCGCAGGCGCGGGATCAGGATCACGCGCGCAAAGGTGGGCGTGACCGCCAGCTTGAGCCTGCGGCGGCCCGGTGCCGTGACCTCGCCCGGAAAGCGCTGCAGCGCGCCCAGGCCCTCGCGCACGTGGGACAGGTAGGCGCTGCCTTCGGTGGTGAGCGAAAAGTCCGAGCGGCCGAACAGCCGCGTGCCCAGGATCTGCTCGAGCTGGCGCACGCGGTGGCTGACGGCGCTGGGCGTGACGCACAGCTCCTCGGCCGTCTGCGTCACGCTGCGCAGCCGCGCCAGCGCCTCGAAAGTGAGCAGGCACTGTATGGGCGGGATGCGGCGGGCGCCGCTGCCGGGCGGGGCAAAGCCGCTGCCGGCGGCAAGGGTCACGTTCGCCATGGGCGGCCGGGAGCCGGCTTCAGCGGAAGACCACGGTCTTGTGGCCGTTGAGGATGACGCGGTGCTCGCTGTGCCACTTGACGGCGCGGGCCAGCACCTGGCTCTCGGTGTCGCGGCCGCGGGCCGTGAGGTCTTCCACGGTGTCGGTGTGGTCGGCGCGGGCCACGTCCTGCTCGATGATCGGGCCTTCGTCCAGGTCGGCCGTCACATAGTGGGCCGTGGCGCCGATCAGCTTCACGCCGCGGTCATGGGCCTGGTAGTAGGGCTTGGCGCCCTTGAAGCTGGGCAGGAAGCTGTGGTGGATGTTGATCGCGCGGCCGGCCAGCTTGGTGCACAGGTCGTTGGACAGCACCTGCATGTAGCGCGCCAGCACCACGAGTTCGGCGCCTTCGGCCTCGATGATCTCGAACTGCTTTGCCTCGGCCTGGGCCTTGGTGGCAGCCGTGACGGGGATGTGGTGGAAGGGGATGTTGTAGCTGGCCGCCAGCTGGTAGAACTCGCGGTGGTTGCTGATGATGGCGCGGATGTCCACCGGCAGCAGGCCGCTCTTCCAGCGAAACAGCAGGTCGTTGAGGCAGTGGCCTTCCTTGCTGACCATGAGCACGGTCTTCATGGCTTCGGCCTTGGTGTGCAGGCGCCACTTCATCTGGTACTGGCCGCCCAGGTCGGCCAGGGCCGCCCTCAGAGCCGCGGGATCGCAGCCGTTGCAGGCAAATTGCACGCGCATGAAGAACAGTCCGGTGGCCGGGTCGTTATACTGCGCGGCCTCTTCGATGTTGCCGCCTTGCTCGAGCAGGAAGCCCGAGACGGCATGTACCAGACCGAGCCGGTCGGGGCACGAAAGGGTAAGAATATAGGCTTGGGTCATAGCGGCGCAATTGTCGCAGCATGCACACGACCCTGCGCAAGTCACACGTTCTGGGAACGTTCTGAGGAACCACATGCAAGATCAGGGAGAGCAGCCCCGAATACCGCTCTGGGGCGCATTGACCCTGTATGTGTGCGCAGGTCTGCTGTGGCTCTGGGGCGTGGAATGGCTGCTGGCGCACCTGCAGATACCGCCCGGGCCGGCAGCGCAGCGGCGCATGCTGTCCTCGGTGGCCCTGGTGCTGGTCACGGCCGTGGGCGGCGGCTGGCTGCTGTGGCGCATGCGCCGTGGAGAGCGCACTGCCCATGCCGCGATGGCCGCCGGGCGGGAGGCCGACGAACGCCAGCGCCTGGCCGCCGCCGTGGTGGACAACACCATGGAGGGCGTGGTCGTCACCGATGCGCGCAGCCGCATCCTCTCGGTCAACAGCGCCTTCACGCGGCTGCTGGGCTATACCGAGCAGGAGATGCTGGGCAAGACCCCGCGCATGTTCAAGTCCGGCCGCCACGACAAGGCCTTCTACGAGGCCATGTGGGACAGCATGCAGGCCACGGGCCACTGGCAGGGCGAAATCTGGAACCGCCGCAAGAACGGCGAGGTCTTTCCCGAGCGCATGTCGCTCAGCGCCGTCAAGGACGCACAGGGCAAGGTCACGCACTACGTGTGCATGTTCACCGACATCTCGGCCGAGAAGGCGCGCGAGGCCCAGCTCGAATTCCTGGCCCACCGCGACATGCTCACCGGCCTGCCCAACAGCGTGCGCTTCACAGCGCTGCTGGAAGACGCCGTGGCCGAGGCGGCCGCCGAGCAGGGCACGCTGGCCGTGATGCTGCTGAACATCGATCGCTTCAAGGACGTCAATGACAGCTATGGCCACGCCATCGGCGACCAGGTGCTGCGCCACATCGCCGCCCGTGTGCACGACTCCCTGGGTCCCCAGGACCTCATAGGTCGCATGGCCGGTGACGAACTGGCCGTGCTGTGCAAGGGCATGAGCGAGCGCGGCGACGCCATCGCCCGCGCGCGGCAACTGATCGCGGCGGCCGGCCAGCCCTGGAGCTCGCCGGACGGTCTGTCCGTCATGGCCGGCGTCAGCGTGGGCATCTGCATGTACCCCTCCCATGCCGGCAATGCCCAGGACCTGCTGCAGGGCGCGCATGCGGCCGTCTACGGCGCCAAGTCGCGCAGCGGCCGTGCCTGGTGCTTCTTCGAGGAAGACATGACCTCGGCCGCGCGCGAGCGCCTGGCCATGGAGGCACGGCTGCGGCAGGCCATAGACCTGGGCCACCTGCGCCTTTACTTCCAGCCTCAGATCGACCTGGCCACGGGCCGCCTGGTGGGCGCCGAGGCCCTGGTGCGCTGGCTGGACCCGGACGAGGGCCTCATCTCCCCGGCCCGCTTCATCCCCGTGGCCGAAAGCTCGGGCGTCATCGGCGCGCTGGGCCTGTGGGTGCTGCGCGAGGCCTGCGCCCAGGGCCAGCGCTGGCGCGATCAGGGCCTGCCCGAGATGACCATCGCGGTCAATGTCTCGCTGCACCAGTTCCTGCTGACCGACATCGCCGGTGCCACCGCCGACGCGCTGGCCGCCACGGGCTTCGCCCCGCACTGCCTGGAGCTGGAGATCACCGAAAGCGCCCTGGCCGAGCGCCCCGAGGAGGCCCTGGCCGTCATGCGCCGTCTGCGCGCCCAGGGCCTGCGGCTGGCCATCGACGACTTCGGCACCGGTTATTCCTCGCTGGCCCACCTCAAGCGCTTCCCGCTGGACCTGCTCAAGATCGACCAGGGCTTCATCCGCGACATCCCGCACAGCGCCGACGACATGGCCATCAGCGGGTCGGTGATCGCGCTGGGGCATGCCATGGGGCTGAAGGTGCTGGCCGAGGGCGTGGAGACGGCCGAGCAGCTGGCATTCCTGCGCGGCAAGGGGTGCGACTTCTTCCAGGGCTATCTGTGCAGCAAGCCCATGCCTGCGCAGGCGTTCGGCGAGTGGGTCTCGGGCAACGAGGGAATGTGGGCCGTGCAGGGGTGAAGCTCAGTCCACCCGACCCGCATCCGCCCGCGGTGCCGGCGGGTTCCTGAACTTCTCGCGCAGCTCTGCGCAGTGATCCTTGGCCGGCAAGGCGTCCGTCTTCTGCAGCCAGTCCACATCGGATTCGTGCGCCACCGATGTCTCGCCTGCCTGCGCCACGGCCACTTTGGCTGCTGCGGACTCCGGCAACCAGGTCGGGATGCCCACCCCGCGCAGGACATGGCCCCGCCCGGCCACCAGCACCACGGTCTTGCCAGGCCTGATCGCCGCCTTGGCCACCTCGGCCATGCTGGCATCGCGGGCCAGCTGGATGCGGGCCATGGGCGGCAGCTGTGTGTCGGGCAGCAGGCCGCAGTGGCCTTCGCGGATGGCGTCGAGCTGGCGCTGCCAGGCTTCGGGCGGCAGGTGGGTGTCCAGGTTCTGGTTGCGCATGGCCTGCTTCATGTCGGCGCGGGGCAGGTTGCCGCCCAGCACGGGCACGCCTGCGCGCACGGCGGCCATGACCACGCCGCGATAGCGCGGCCAGGGCCAGGCGGCGTCCTGCCATTGCAGGGCCTGCTGCACAGCGTCCTCGGAGGCATCGCGCGCCAGGCTGGCCGTGGAGCCCGTGCGCGGCGCCATCTCGATCACCAGCGCGGCCAGGCGCTCCTGCGTGGCCAGCTGCTGCACCGTGGCCTGTTGCCAGGCCTGGTGGGCCGCCGCATCGTGCTGCTCGCCCAGCAGCACCAGGGGTGCGTCGGACCAGCGCTGCAGCTGCTGCGTCCAGTCCCGCGCCGGTGTGGAGGAGCTGGCGCAGCCGGCAAGGGCTGCCGCCAGCCATGCGGCCGCAGCCAGGCCGGCAAGGCGCGGGGTGCGGATGAAGGGGCGGAGGGGGGAGCGGACTTGCATGGCCCCATGCTAATCACTGGCCTTGCCCGGGGTCCCCATAGGCCCTGTGGGCATTGGGGGCAGTTGGAAAGGATCCTAGGAATCGGGGCGGGGGCACGGCGCAAACGGGTGGCGCTTGATTCAGGTCAAGACGCGCAAATGCGCCGTGGCTACAGTGCGACCATGCATGGCAAGCCCTCGCTTTCGACCAAGCTGCTGCTCATGGGCGCGGCCTGCCTGCTGGCGGCCGTGGCATCGATCGGCTTCACGCTGTGGGTGGCCTGGCAGCTGGAGGGCGGCGCGGCCGCCGTGAACGAGGCCGGGCGGCTGCGCATGAGCATGGTGCGCATGGCCATGGCGCGCCAGAACGAGGCGCCTGCGCAGTGGCAGGCGCGCGCGCAGCAGTTCGACGCCAGCCTGGACCTGCTGCGCAGCGGCGACATGTCGCGCCCGCTGTTCGTGCCCTGGAGCGACGAGGTCAGGGCGCGCTACGAGCGCATACGCCGCGACTGGAGCGCGCTGCGCACGCAGTGGCAGGCCGAGGACCATGTCGACGCGCAGGTCATCATGGGCAGCGCCGATGCCTTCGTGCGCGAGGTGGACGCCTTTGTCGAAGCCATCGAGGACCGGCTCTCGCGCTGGACGGCCATCCTGCACCTGTTTCAGATGTGTCTGATGGCGCTGGCCATCATCGCGGCCGTGAGCTTCATGGCCACCAGCTACTGGCTGGTGCTGCATCCCGTGGGCCAGCTGCGCTCGGCGCTGGAGCGCATGCGGCGCGGACACCTGGACACGCGCATGAGCGTGGAGGTGGACGACGAGTTCGGCCAGCTGGCCGCAGGCTTCAACCTGATGGCCCAGTCGCTGCAAAGCTCGCACGCCGAACTGGAGGACAAGGTGCGCGAGAAGACCGCCAGCCTCAACGTGCAGCACCAGCAGCTGCAGGCGCTGTACGCGGTCAGCGTGCAGGCGTCGGAGGCCGCCAGCCTGCAGTCCCTGGCCGAAGGCTTTGTGCGCCAGGTCCGCCTGGCGGCCCAGGCCGATGCGGCCACGGTGCGCTGGTCCGACGAGGCCAACGAGCGCTACGTGCTGCTGGCCGGCGACGGCCTGCCCCAGTCCATGTCGGTGCAGGAGCACTGCCTGCACACGGGCGCCTGCCTGTGCGGCCAGCCGCGCGAGCAGGCGCGGCTGCGCGTGATCCCCATCACGCCGGCCAGCGACCTGCAGCTGCCGCACTGCCGCGAGGCCGGCTTCGAGACCGTGGTCAGCATCCCCGTGCAACTGCAGCAGCGCCTGCTGGGCGAGGTCAACCTGTTCTTTCGCTCCAGCGTGGTGCTCACGGACGACATGCGCGACCTGCTGTCCGCCATGGCGCGCCACCTGGCCAGCGCCATGGAAAGCCTGCGCGCCACGGCGCTGGAGCGCGAAGCCGCCGTGGCCGAGGAGCGCGGCCTGATCGCGCGCGAGCTGCATGACTCCATTGCCCAGTCGCTGGCCTTTCTCAAGATACAGACCCAGCTGCTGCGCGACGCCGTGGCCAAGGGCCGCGACGAGGCGCGCGACCGCAGCCTGGGCGAGCTGGAAGTGGGCGTGCGCGAATGCTATGCCGACGTGCGCGAGCTGCTGGTGCATTTCCGCACGCGCACCAGCGCCGAGGACATCGAGGCCGCGCTGCGCGCCACGCTGTCCAAGTTCGAGCACCAGACGGGCATTGCCACCTCGCTGAGCATGACGGGCCAGGGCCTGCCGCTGGCGCCCGATGTGCAGATCCAGGTGCTGCACATGGTGCAGGAGGCGCTGTCCAACGTGCGCAAGCACGCGGGGGCCAGGCATGTGCAGCTGCGCGTGGGGCGCCACCCCTGGCGCTTCGAAGTCTGCGACGACGGCTGCGGCTTCGTCCCCGCCGACGTGGCGCCGGACTCGCTGCATGTGGGCCTGGGCATCATGCGCGAGCGCGCCCTGCTGGCGCAGGCGCTGGTCCATGTCCACTCCCGTCCCGGCGAGGGCACGCGCGTGCTGATCGAGCTGCCGCCGTCGGCCTCGGCCGGGGCGCCGGCGCAGGCTCTCCCCTCGAACGCGTGACACGCTCCCGGAAGAAAAAAGCCGCCCCATGTCCTTCTCCAGCCCCATCTCCGTCTTCGTCATCGACGACCACACGCTGTTCCGCCGCGGCCTGATCGCCCTCATCGCCCAGGACGCGGGCCTGCGCGTGGTCGGCGAGGCCGGCGACGCGGGCGAGGCCCTGCGCCTGGTGCCCGCGCTGGCGCCCCAGGTCATCCTGCTGGACAACCACCTGCCCGGCGTGCCGGGCGTCGATGCCATCGCGGGCCTGCGGGCCGCATCGCCCGGCAGCCGCGTCGTCATGCTCACCGTGAGCGAGGACGGCCAGGACCTGGCGGCCGCGCTGCGCAACGGCGCCCAGGGCTATCTGCTCAAGACCATCGACGGCGACCTGCTGTCCGAGGCCCTGCGCCGCGCCGCGCGCGGCGAGCCTGTGGTCAGCCCCGAGATGATGGGCAAGCTGGTGGCCGCCTTCCAGTCCCAGGGCGCGCCCGAGCCCCAGGCGCCCGAGCCGGACGAGGCCCCGGCCTCGCCGCTGTCCCCGCGCGAGGAAGAGGTGCTGGTCCAGATCGCCCGAGGCGCCAGCAACAAGGAAATCGCCCGCACGCTGGACATTGCCGAGACCACGGTCAAGATCCACGTCCAGCACATCCTGCGCAAGCTGGGCCTGAGCTCGCGCGTGCAGGCGGCGGTGTATGCGTCGGAGCGGCAGCGGGATTAGCGGCCTACGCTGTGGCTGAAGCCCAACCATCCCCCGCACACCGCATCGCCCACACCCAGGCCAGCGCGGCTGCCACGGTCAGCCTGGTGAGCATGGCCGCTGCGCCCATGGCGTCCAGCGCCACGCCGGCCGCCAGCGGCACCAGCATGCGGCTGGCGGCGAACAGGCTGGCCTGCAGGCCGTAGTCGAAGGCCTGCCAGCGCGGGCGGGCGAATTGCATCATCAGTCCGAAGACGCAGGCCGAGGAGGCGCCCATGGCTGCTGCCACGCAGGCCACGGCCGCGACCAGGCCCGGGGCCGGGGCGCCGGCTGCGATGACGGCGGCCAGCAGGGCCAGTGCCGCCACATTGCAGCCCGCATACAGGGGCAGGGCGCGCCGGGTGCCCAGGCGGCGCGTGAGCAGGGGCGAGGCCGCGCCCGCCAGCGCGGCCACCACGCCGCCGCCCATGCCGGCCAGCAGGGCGGCCTGGGCGGGCGCGAAGCCGTGGTCCAGCATCAGCGGCTTCAGGTAGAACCAGGCCGCGCCGATGAAGGGGAAGCAACTGACCAGCGCCAGGGTCCAGCGCCAGGCGCCGGGCTGGGCGCCATAGCCGCGGACCATGGCGGCCAGTCCAGCTTTGGGCGCAGGCAGCAGCACAGGCGAGGGCGCATCCCCGGGCTCATGGCGCACCATCCAGGCCAGCAGCAGGGCGCCCAGGGCCAGCGCGCCGGCCAGGCAGAGGAAGGGCGCGCGCCAGCCCCATTTCGCCTGCATGAGCAGCATCATCCCGCCGCCCACGATGGCGCCCAGCGACAGCGCCGCTGCGCGCACGCCCCCGGCGCGCATGCGCTCGGACGCGGGCAGCAGGCGGATGGCCAGGGCGCTGACGGGAATGTCGGCCCAGGTGGCGGCCAGCGCGGCCGCGAAGGCCAGGCCGAACAGCCACAGGCGCTCGGCCAGCAACTGCTGCCAGCCCAGGGCCAGCAGCACGGCCGCATAGGCCAGGCACAGGGCCAGCGCCCAGGCGCGGTAGCGCGGCCGGCCGTTCGCGCTGCGCGCTTCCACGGGCGCGGCCAGCGCGAACTTGATGAGCGCGGGCAGCCCCGCCAGCTGGAACAGGCCGATGGCCGTGCCCGACCAGCCATGCTGGCGCATGACCAGGGGCAGGCCCAGCCAGAGGTAGACGCTGGGCGCGGTGAGCGCCAGGTGCAGCCAGCCGAAAAGTGCCTGGAGCAGCCAGACAGGGCGGGGAGCTGCGGCCTTCATGGCGCGGCCTTGCGCGCCACGAGCACGGCCAGTGGCGCCATCGGAAACTCGCGCGACTCGATGCGTTCTATGCGCTCGAAACCCGCCTGCGCCAGCAGCGCCTGCAGCTCGCCGCGCCGCGTCACGCTGCGGCCCAGCAGGCGCATGGGCAGGTAGTAGGGCAGGGTGCGCAGGGCCGATTCGGGCGCGTCGTCCACCTCCGCATGGGCGCAGACGAAGACGCCGCCGGGCGCCAGCGCGTCGAACACCTTGGCGACCACGGCTGCCGCATCGGGCACGAAGTGCAGCACGGACGAGCACCAGACCAGGTCGTAGCCGCTGCCTATGCCGTCCGTGACCAGATTGCCGCCCAGGGCGGTGAAGCGGTCGGACAGGCGGGACTGGCGGGCGTTGTCCGCCGCCACGGCCACGGCCTCGGGCCAGTCGAAGACGCTGGCCTGCAGCGCGGGCTGCCGGCGCAGCAGGGCCAGCGCGATCCAGCCGGGGCCGCCGCCCAGGTCCAGCATGCGGCGCGCGGCGCCGGCCTCGGGAACCTGCTGCAGCAGGTTCAGCGCGGCAGGCACGCTGACGGCACGCTGCTCCTGGCCGATCTGGGCGCGTGCGGCGGCGGCCCAGCCTTCGGCATTGCCCGTGGCCATGGGGGCGCTGCAAGCCATGCCGTCCCCGGCAGGGCCGTGCTCGACCAGGCCGCGCAGCAGCGTGGCGGAGTGGCGCAGAGAGCGCAGGCGGAACAGCCAGGCCGCGCCGCAGGACTCGGGCGATGCGCTGTGCAGGTAGCGCAGCGCGTCGGTGGCCAACAGGTAGCTCACGGGCTCGTGCTGGCCGCGCCGCAGCAGGCCCATGCTCCACAGCAATTCCAGCCAGTGGGAGGTATTGGCCTCGTTCCAGCCCTGGGCCAGGGCCAGCTCGGCCGGCGTCTGGGGCGTGGCCAGCCGGTCCAGAGCGCCCGATTCGAGTGCCAGCACCAGGGCCTCGGCCTGGACCTGGGCGGCGGCCAGGTCCCACAGCGGCTGCAGGGCGTGGGAGGGGGTGTGGGTAGGGGATTCACAGCGGGGTGTTTTCATCGGAATGTCCTTTTCACGAAAGGGAGTCACATGCGCCAGGTCAGCCGCACGCCGAACTCGCGCGGCGGGCTGTAGACCACGACCTGGCCGTTGAGGTAGCCCACGGCGTCGTAGCGGCGGTTGGCGGCATTGCGCAGGTAGGCGGCGATTTCCCAGGACCCCTGGGCATAGCCGGCCGACAGGTTGAGCAGCCCGTAGCCGGGGCGGCGGTAGGCGTTGGCGGCGTCCAGGTAGACCTTGCCCGCGCCCTGCACGGCGGCCTGCGCCCACCAGCGGCCGGGCGCGTCGTAGCGCAGCGCCACATGGGCCGTCATGTCGGGCGCAAACGGGTTGCGGTGGCCGTCGTAGACGGCGCCGCCGTCGCGGAAGCTGCCGAAGCGCGTGCGGTTCAGGCCCAGGGCGGTCTGCAGCTGCCAGCCGCCGCCGAACACATAGTCGAGCTCGAAGTCCGCACCCGTGGAGCGTGCCCGCGCCGCATTGGTGATGTAGACCACGCCCGGCAGGCCCATCTGCTGCACCTGCATGTCGCGCACCTGCTGGGTGTAGACCGAGGCCGCATAGCGCAGGCGCTGCCCCAGCAGCCGGCCCTTGGTGCCGATCTCCCAGGCGCGCACGGTCTCTGGCTCGTAGGCCGCATAGCCCATGGCCGGAGAGAACACGTTGAAGCCGCCCGCGCGGTAGCCCTCGCTGAGGCTGGTGTAGACCTGGCCCTGGGGCGACCACTGGTATTGCAGCGAGAGCTTGGGGCTCAAGCGCGACCAGTCGTCGCTGCGCGCCGCCGCGCCCACGGGGGCCAGTTCCACGCGGTTGCGCTCCGCGCGCGCGCCGGCCGCCAGCGTCCAGCGCTCGGACAGCGGGACGGTCCAGTGCGTGAACAGCGCCGCCGTGCTGCCCTTGAGTCCGGCCGTGGGCCGCATCAGCGCGGCGGGCAGCTTTTGCTCGTAGCGCAGGTCATGGTCGTCGCGGTCCAGGTACAGGCCGGCCAGCCAGCGCACGTTCCACAGGCCTGCGGCCTCGCCCTCCAGGCGCAGTTCCTGCGAGGTCGTGGCCAGGCGGTAGTCGCGCCGTACATGGAGCAGGTCGGCGCTCTGGAAGTCCGTGTCCTGCAGCACGCGGTCGTCGAAGACATTGCGTGCGGTGATGGAGCGCAGACGCAGGCCCGAGGCAAAGCGGTGCGAGACATCGAGCGACAGCGTCTGCCCGCGCGAGCGGTTCCAGCTGTCCGTGCCCGAGTTCACCGTGGCGCGCGGCGCGGCAATGCTGCCCCATTGCGCGGCCCCGTCGTCCCAGCGCTGCCGGGCGTAGCGCAGCGTGGCCTCGGTCTCGGCCGTGGGCGTCCAGCGCAGGGCCAGGCGGCCGCTGGCGCGCTCGCGGTCGTCCACGCGCGCTCCCGTCGCCTGCTGGCGTATGAAACCGTCCTGCGCGCGCCACTCGCCCGACAGGCCGATGTAGAGCTGGCCCGGCACCAGGGCGCGGCCCAGCTCGAAGCTGCCCGCGCGCTGGCCGTGGTTGCCGGCCTCGGCGCTGATCGATGCATAGGGCGTGTCGCCGGGCTGGCGCGTGACGATGCTGACCACGCCCGCTTCGGCATTGCGGCCGTACAAGGTCGATTGCGGGCCGCGCAGCACCTCCACGCGGTCCACGCCCTGCAGGTTGTGCTCGAAGCCCTGGGCCATCAGCGTGGGCACGCCATCGACCAGCAGCAGTGTGGACGAGGAGAACGACACGAAGTTGGCCGTCAGTCCGCGCATCACGGGCGGCTGCACGCCCGACTGGCCGAAGGCCTGGAACACCAAGCCCGGCACCTGGGCGGACAGCGCGTCCAGCCCGCGCACGCTGGCCGCCTCCAGCGCCGCGCCGTCGAAGACGGAGACGCTGGCGGGTACGGCGTCCAGGCTCTCGGCCTGCTTGTTCACCGTGACCGTGATCTCGGGCAGGGCGGCTTCGGGCGCCTGGCCCTGGGCCGCCACCGTGAAGGGGGCCAGGGCCAGCGCGGCCGGCCAGCGAAGGGGGAATGCCATGGTTTTCTCGTCCTCTCCAAAAAGGGAATCTCGTTGGAGACCGATGCTAGGGAAGATGAGAATCGCTATCATTTGAAAACGTATGCGCGCCGGAGCATTTCCTATGCGAAGCGCGCATCCATTCCTCTCCCATGACCTCCCGCATCCCTTCCTCGCTTGCCTTGCCCCAGCCCTGTGCGCCGGGCTGGACGCGGCATGCCCTGCCCGCCGAGCTGGGCGACTGCCATGCGGAGCGCTTCACGCTGGGCGACGGCATCGTGCTGGCGCGCTCGCACTACTGCCCGCTGCGCGACCTGGTGGAGGACAGCGTGCAGGCCGATGCCTCGGACCAGGGCCGCACCCTGGTCATCACGCTGGGGCTGGCCGGGGAATCGGGCTTTGTGGCGCGCACGGGTGCGGCACTGCGCTTCGGCGCGGGGCAGACCACGCTGGCAGCCTTTCGCGGCAGCCAGGGCGAGCGCCGCTATGCGGCCGGGCAGACCGTGCGCCAGTTGCGCCTGCTGCTGTCGGGCGCAGCGCTCGACCGCTATCTGGGGCCTGAACTCTCGCAGCGCCTGACGCAGGTGGACGGCGCGGCCGGTGTGCGGCCCTTGGACCACCGCGCCAGCCTGCCGGCCAGCCTGGCACTGGCGCGGCGCCTGGCCCAGCCGCCCGGGCACCAGCCCACCGATGCGCTGGACCGCCACATCGCCATGCTGAGCCTGGCCGCGCTGGAGCTGCGGCATCTCGCGCCTGCGCCGCAGCCGGCCAAGGCGGCACCGCGCTGGTCGGCCGACGAACTGGCCCGGCTGGAGCAGGCGCGCGAACTGCTGTCCACCCAGATGGACCGCGCGCTGACCCTGGCCTACCTGAGCGCCGCCGTGGGCCTGGGCGAGCACCGGCTCAAGCAGGGCTTTCGCGCCGTCTTCGGCACCACGCCCCAGGCCCTGCTGCTGGAGCTGCGCATGCGCCGCGCCTGGGCGCTGCTGGAGACCGGCTGCCAGGTCGCCCAAGCCGGCTGGCAGGTGGGCTATGCCCATCCGTCGAACTTCAGTGCCGCGTTCACGCGGTTCTACGGGCGCAGCCCGAAATCGGTCTTCGGCCGCCGCTCCTGATCTGCGTCAAGCCTTTTTGTCCTCGATAGTTCTTTGGAACTAGGCCCGCCTGCGCGCTCCTAGTTCTTCCGCCTTGTCCGAGCGTACGGCTGGCGGATGTGCGGCGCGGCCCTCGCGCGGGACCATGGATGCCATAGCCCCCACGAGGAAAACAAAATGGCAAACACAGCGCCCACCGCACAGGGCGACCCCCGCAAGAGCACCAGCACAGGCACACGCCACGACCGCCAGGCCTGGTCGGTCCTGGCCGTCAGCACCCTGGCCTTCACGGTCTGCTTCATGGTCTGGATGATGTTCGGCATCATCGGCATCCCCATCAAGAAGATGCTGGGTCTGAACGCCACGCAGTTCGGCCTGCTCACGGCCATGCCCGTGCTCACGGGCTCGCTGGTGCGCGTGCCGCTGGGCATCTGGACCGACCGCTTCGGCGGGCGCATCGTGATGGCGGTGCTGATGGCCGTCACCGTGCCCGCGATCTGGGTGATGGGCTATGCCACCGAGTACTGGCACTTCCTGACCATCGGCCTGTTCGTGGGCCTGGCGGGCGGCTCGTTCTCGGTGGGCACGCCCTATGTGGCGCGCTGGTTTCCCAAGGAGCGCCAGGGCATGGCCATGGGCATCTACGGCGCGGGCAACTCGGGCGCGGCGGTCAACAAGTTCGTGGCGCCGGTGATCCTGGTGGCCTTCGGCTGGGCCGCCGTGCCGCATGCCTATGCGGCCATCATGCTGGGCGCGCTGGTGCTGTTCTGGCTGTTCAGCCACAGCGACCCGGCCCACCTGGTGCCCAGCAACGTGCGCTTCAGCGACCAGTTGAAGGCGCTCAAGGACCCGCGCGTGCTCAAGTACTGCCAGTACTACAGCATCGTCTTCGGCGGCTATGTGGCGCTGAGCCTGTGGATGGTGCAGTACTACGTGGGCGAGTACGGCCTGGACATCCGCGTGGCGGCCCTGCTGGCGGCCTGCTTTTCGCTGCCGGGCGGCGTGCTGCGCGCCATCGGCGGCTGGCTGTCGGACAAGTACGGCGCACACAGCGTGACCTGGTGGGTGCTGTGGGTGTGCTGGATCTGCCTGTTCCTGCTGTCCTATCCGCAGACGGATTTCACGGTACTCACCACCGAGGGCAGCACCCGCTTTCACCTGGGCCTGAACGTCTATGCCTTCACCGCGCTGATGTTCGTGCTGGGCATTGCCATGGCCTTCGGCAAGGCCAGCGTCTTCAAGTACATCAGCGACGACTACCCCGGAAACATCGGCGCCATCAGCGGCATTGTGGGCCTGGCCGGCGGCATGGGCGGCTTCATCCTGCCCATCCTGTTCGGCGTGCTGCTGGACTGGACGGGCATCCGCTCCAGCGCCTTCATGCTGCTGTACGGCGTGGTCTGGGTGTCGCTGATCTGGATGTATTTCACCGAGGTGCGCCGCACCGACGTGCTCAACAGCCACGGCGGCCACAGCGATGTGCAGCCGGCCGCTCGCTGAACCGCAGGAGTTGCACATGCATGCGAACACCAAGACCGCCGCAAAGGCATCCGCGCGCAGCCGCCCCGGCAGCGTGCTGACCCTCTGGCGCCCCGAGGACAGGCAGTTCTGGGAGCGCGAGGGCGAGGCCATCGCCAGGATCAATCTCTGGATCTCGGTGCCCGCCCTGTTCCTGGCCTTTGCCATCTGGCAGGTCTGGAGCGTGGTGGCCGTGAACCTGCCCGCGCTGGGCTTCACCTACTCCACCAACCAGCTGTTCTGGCTGGCAGCGGCGCCTGCGCTGTCGGGCGCCACGCTGCGCATCTTCTATTCCTTCATGGTGCCGCTGATGGGCGGGCGCCGCTGGACGGCGCTGTCCACGGCCTCGCTGCTGATCCCGGCCATCGGCATCGGCTACGCCGTGCAGGACGCCAGCACCGGCTATCCGACCATGCTGATCCTGGCCCTGCTGTGCGGCCTGGGCGGGGGCAACTTCAGCTCCAGCATGGCCAACATCAGCTTCTTCTTTCCCAAGGAGCGCAAGGGCTCGGCCCTGGGCGTGAACGCGGGCCTGGGCAACCTGGGCGTGTCGGTGGTGCAGTTCCTGAGCCCGCTGGTGATCACGGCCGGCATCTTCGGCGTCTTCGGCGGCGATGCGCAGACCATCACCAAGGCCGGCGAGACCACCCGGGTGTGGGCGCAGAACGCGGCCTTCATCTGGGTGCCGTGGATCGCCATCGCCTCGCTGGCCGCCTGGTTCGGCATGAACGACATCGCCGACGCCAAGGCCAGCTTCGCGGCCCAGGCCGCCATCTTCCGGCGCAAGCACAACTGGGTGATGTGCCTGCTGTACCTGGGCACCTTCGGCTCGTTCATCGGCTTTGCCGCCGGCTTTCCGCTGCTGATCAAGAGCCAGTTCCCGGCGGTCAATCCGCTGGCCTATGCCTGGCTGGGCCCGCTGCTGGGCGCGCTGTCGCGGCCCTTTGGCGGCTGGCTGGCCGACAAGGCGGGCGGCGCGCGCGTGACGTTCTGGAACTTCCTCGTCATGGCCGTGGCCGTGGTGGGCGTGCTGTATTTCCTGCCCAAGGGCAGCGGCGGCTACGCGCTGGGCTTCGGTCCCGCCGAGGGCAGCTTCATGGGCTTCTTCCTGATGTTCCTGGTGCTGTTCCTGACCACGGGCATCGGCAACGGATCGACCTTCAGCATGATCCCGGCGATTTTCCTGGCCCTCAAGCAGCGCGAACTGGGCGCCCATCCCAGCGAGGAAGCCCAGGCCCATGCCCTCAAGGAGGGCAATACCGAAGGCGCGGCCGCCCTGGGCTTTGCGGGCGCGCTGGGAGCCTACGGCGGCTTCTTCATCCCCAAGAGCTACGGCAGCTCCATCGCCGCCACGGGCGGGCCCGAGCTGGCGCTGTGGGTGTTTGCCGCCTTCTATGTGCTGTGCGTGGGCGTGACCTGGTGGTACTACGCGCGCAGGAACGCCGAGATGCCCTGCTGAGCCCCGGGCCGCAGACCGCACCGCAACGAACAACAAGGAGTCCCGCGATGAGCCATTTTCTGGACAAGCTTTCCTACTTCTCCCTGCCCCGGCAGGAATTCTCCAACGGCCATGGCCAGGTGACGGGCGAGGACCGCACCTGGGAAGACGCCTACCGCGACCGCTGGGCGCATGACAAGGTGGTGCGCTCCACGCACGGCGTGAACTGCACGGGCTCGTGCTCGTGGAAGATCTACGTCAAGGGCGGCATCGTGACCTGGGAGACCCAGCAGACCGACTACCCGCGCACGCGCGCCGACCTGCCCAACCACGAGCCGCGCGGCTGCGCGCGCGGCGCCAGCTACAGCTGGTACCTGTACAGCGCCAACCGCGTCAAATACCCCATGGTGCGCGGCCGGCTGCTCAAGCACTGGCGCGCTGCCCTGGCCGTGGCCAGGAGCCCGGTCGATGCCTGGGCCGCCATCGTCGAGAACGCGGATGCGCGCAGCGAGTGGCAAAAGCAGCGCGGCCTGGGCGGCTTCGTGCGCAGCAGCTGGGACGAGGTCAACCGCATGATCGCGGCGGCCAACGTCTACACCATCAAGAAGCACGGGCCGGACCGCATCATCGGCTTCTCGCCGATTCCGGCCATGTCCATGATCTCGTATGCCGCAGGCAGCCGCTACCTGAGCCTGATCGGCGGCGTGTGCATGAGCTTCTACGACTGGTACTGCGACCTGCCGCCGGCCAGCCCCCAGACCTGGGGCGAGCAGACCGACGTGCCAGAGAGCGCCGACTGGTACAACTCCAACTTCATCATCGCCTGGGGCTCCAACGTGCCCCAGACGCGCACCCCCGACGCCCACTTCTTCACCGAGGTCCGCTACAAGGGCGCCAAGGTCGTGGCCGTCACGCCCGACTACTCCGAGGTCGCCAAGCTGGCCGACCTGTGGATGCACCCCAAGCAGGGCACGGACGCGGCCGTGGCCATGGCCATGGGCCACGTCATCCTCAAGGAGTTCTACTTCGGCGAGCGCGGCCGCCCGGCCTATTTCGAGGACTATGCGCGCCGCTACACCGACCTGCCGCTGCTGATCCGCCTCAAGCGCCAGCAACTGCCCGACGGCCGCACGGCCCTGGTGCCCGAGCGCTATGTGCGCGCCAGCGACTTCGACGGCCACCTGGGCCAGGACAGCAACCCCGAGTGGAAGACCGTGGCCTACGGCGAGGACGGCGGCGTGGCCCTGCCCAACGGCTCCATCGGCTTTCGCTGGGGCGAGGCCGGCCGCGCCGACGAGGGCCTGTGGAACCTCGAATCCAAGGAGGCGCGCACGGGCAACGACGTGCAGCTCAAGCTCTCGGTGCTGGACGGCCAGGGCGTGGACAGTGAAGTGGCCGACGTGGCCTTCCCCTACTTCGGCGGCCTGCAGTCGCCGGGCTTCGACGCCAACGAGCAGGGCACGGATGTGCTGCTGCGCCGCGTGCCCGTCTCGCGCATGGTGCTGGACGGCGAGGAGGCCATCGTGGCCACCGTGTTCGACCTGCTGGCGGGCAACTACGGCATCCACCGTGGCCTGGAGGGTGAGGCCACCGAGGGCGCTGATGGCGGCTATGACGCCGATGCGCCCTACACCCCGGCCTGGCAGGAAAAGATCACCGGCGTGCCGCGTGACCAGGTGATCGCCATTGCGCGCCAGTTCGCCGACAACGCCGAGAAGACGCGCGGCAAGTCCATGGTCATCATCGGCGCGGCCATGAACCACTGGTACCACTGCGACATGAACTACCGCGGCATCATCAACATGCTGATGCTGTGCGGCTGCATAGGCCAGAGCGGCGGCGGCTGGGCGCACTACGTGGGCCAGGAAAAGCTGCGCCCGCAGACCGGCTGGACCGCGCTGGCCTTTGCGCTGGACTGGCTGCGCCCGCCGCGCCAGATGAACTCCACCAGCTTCTTCTACGCCCACACCGACCAGTGGCGCTACGAGAAGCTGGGCGTGGAAGAGGTGCTGTCCCCGCTGGCCGACCGCAGCCAGTACGGCGGCGCCATGATCGACTACAACGTGCGCGCCGAGCGCATGGGCTGGCTGCCCAGCGCCCCGCAGCTGCAGGCCAACCCGCTGCAGCTGGTGCGCGACGCCCAGGCCCAGGGCCTGGACGTGAAGGACCACGTGGTGCAGTCCCTGCAGGACGGCTCGCTGTCCATGAGCTGCGAGGACCCCGACCACCCGGCCAACTGGCCGCGCAACATGTTCGTGTGGCGCTCCAACATCCTGGGCAGCTCGGGCAAGGGCCATGAGTACTTCCTCAAGCACCTGCTGGGCACCACGCACGGCGTGCAAGGAAAAGACCTTGGAGAACAAGACCCCCCCGATGCGCTGCGCGCCTCCCCCCAGGGGGCGGCCGGCTTGGGGCGGCCCGGCGCCGGCCATTCGGCCAAGCCGCAGGAAGTGCGCTGGCACGACAAGGCGCCCGAAGGCAAGCTGGACCTGCTGGTCACGCTGGACTTCCGCATGAGCACCACCTGCCTGTACTCGGACATCGTCCTGCCCACGGCCACCTGGTATGAGAAGAACGACCTCAACACCAGCGACATGCACCCCTTCATCCACCCGCTGTCGGCGGCCGTGGACCCGGCCTGGCAGGCCAGGAGCGACTGGGAGATCTACAAGGGCTTCGCCAAGTCCTTCAGCGAGGTCTGCGTGGGCCACCTGGGCGTGGAAAAGGACGTGGTGCTCACGCCGCTGATGCACGACACCCCCGCCGAGCTGGCCCAGCCCGATGGCGTGCGCGACTGGAAGAAGGGCGAGTGCGCCCTGATCCCCGGCAAGACCGCGCCGCAGATTGCCGTGGTCGAGCGCGACTATCCCAACCTCTACAAGCGCTTCACGGCCCTGGGCCCGCTGATGGACAGGCTGGGCAACGGCGGCAAGGGCATCGGCTGGAACACCGAGACCGAGGTGGAGCAGCTGGGCGAGCTCAACGGCCTGGTGCGCGAGGAAGGCGTGAGCCAGGGCCGCCCGCGCATCGTCACCGACATCGACGCCACCGAGGTGGTGATGATGCTGGCGCCCGAGACCAACGGCCACGTGGCCGTCAAGGCCTGGGAGGCGCTGTCGAAGCAGACGGGGCGCGAGCACGCCCACCTGGCCCTGCACCGCGAGGACGAGAAGATCCGCTTTCGCGACATCCAGGCCCAGCCGCGCAAGATCATCAGCTCGCCCACCTGGTCGGGCCTGGAAAGCGAGAAGGTCAGCTACAACGCCTGCTACACCAACGTGCATGAGCTGATCCCATGGCGCACCCTCACCGGCCGCCAGCAGTTCTACCAGGACCATCCGTGGATGCGCGACTTCGGCGAAGGCTTCGTCAGCTACCGCCCGCCCGTGCACATGAAGGCGCTGCAGGAAGTGCAGGGCCAAAAGCCCAACGGCCATCCCGAGATCGCGCTGAACTTCATCACGCCGCACCAGAAGTGGGGCATCCACTCCACCTATGGCGACAACCTGATGATGCTCACGCTGGCGCGTGGCGGCCCCATCGTCTGGCTCAGCGAGGACGACGCCAAGAGCGCCGGCATCGCCGACAACGACTGGGTGGAGCTGTACAACGCCAACGGCGCCATCGCGGCGCGGGCCGTGGTCAGCCAGCGCGTCAAGCCGGGCATGGTGATGATGTACCACGCGCAGGAGAAGACCATCAACACGCCGGGCTCGGAGATCACCGGCACGCGCGGCGGCATCCACAACTCGGTCACGCGCATCGTGCTCAAGCCCACCCACATGATCGGCGGCTACGCGCAGTACAGCTACGGCTTCAACTACTACGGAACCATCGGCACCAACCGCGACGAGTTCGTGCTGGTCCGAAAGATGCGCCGCATCGACTGGCTGGATGACGAAGCCGAGGCCGGCGCAGCCGCCCATGCCTGAACAACAAGGAGAAACACGATGAAAATCCGCGCACAGATCGGCATGGTGCTGAACCTGGACAAGTGCATCGGCTGCCACACCTGCTCCGTCACCTGCAAGAACGTCTGGACCAGCCGCCCCGGCGTCGAATACGCCTGGTTCAACAACGTCGAGACCAAGCCCGGCATCGGCTACCCGCGCGAGTGGGAAAACCAGGCCAAGTGGAACGGCGGCTGGATGCGCCGCTCGGACGGCTCCATCGCGCCCCGCCAGGGCGGCAAGTGGAGCCTGTTGATGCGCATCTTCGCCAACCCCAACCTGCCCCAGATCGACGACTACTACGAACCCTTCACCTACGACTACGAGCACCTGCAGTCGGCCAGGGAAAGCAAGGCCGCGCCCACGGCGCGCGCGCGCAGCCTGATCTCGGGCCAGCGCATGGAGAAGATCGAATGGGGTCCGAACTGGGAGGAAATCCTGGGCGGCGAATTCAGCAAGCGCAGCCATGACGTGAACTTCGAGCAGATCCAGAAGGACATCTACGGCCAGTTCGAGAACACCTTCATGATGTACCTGCCGCGCCTGTGCGAGCACTGCCTGAACCCGGCCTGCGTGGCGTCCTGCCCCTCGGGCTCGATCTACAAGCGCGAGGAGGACGGCATCGTCCTCATCGACCAGGACAAGTGCCGCGGCTGGCGCATGTGCGTCTCCGGCTGCCCCTACAAGAAGATCTACTACAACTGGCAAAGCGGCAAAGCCGAAAAATGCATCTTCTGCTACCCGCGCATCGAGGCCGGCCAGCCCACCGTCTGCTCCGAGACCTGCGTGGGCCGCATCCGCTACCTGGGCGTGCTGCTGTACGACGCCGACCGCATCGAGGAGGCTGCCAGCGTGGAGCGCGACCGCGACCTCTACCAGGCGCAGCTGGACATCTTCCTGGACCCCAATGACCCCGAGGTCATCCGCCAGGCCCGCATCGACGGCATCCCCGACGCCTGGATCGAGGCCGCCCAGTCCAGCCCCGTCTACAAGATGGCCGTGGACTGGAAGGTGGCCCTGCCGCTGCACCCCGAGTACCGCACCCTGCCCATGGTCTGGTATGTGCCGCCGCTGTCGCCCATCACCTCGGCGGCGAACGCCGGGCATCTCGACAGTGTCGGCCGCAGCCCCATCAATGGCGACCTGCCCGATGTCTCGCAGCTGCGCATCCCCGTGCAGTACCTGGCCAACCTGCTCACCGCCGGCGACACCACGCCCGTGGTGCGCGCGCTGGAACGCATGCTGGCCATGCGCGCGTACCAGCGCAGCAAGCACGTGGACCAGGAACAGAACCTGGCCGTGCTCCAGTACGCGGGACTGACGGTGCACGAGGTCGAGGACATGTACCAGACCATGGCGATCGCCAACTACGAGGACCGCTTCGTCATCCCCTCGGCCCACCGCGAATACGCCGAAAGCGCGTTCGATTTGCGCGGCGGCTGCGGCTTCTCGTTCGGCAACGGCTGCTCCGACGGCAGCACCGACGCCAGCCTGTTCGGCGGCAAGAAGCCGCGCACCATCCCCATCCGCGCGCAAATGTGAGGACTGCCGCCATGTTCAATCACAACACCTCCACCCCCGTGCGCCTGACGCTGCGCGCGCTGGCCTGCCTCATCGGCTACCCGGGCGCCGAGCTGCGCGCCCTGCTGCCGGGCCTGATCGACGCCCTGCGCCTGGAGCAATCCGTGGCGCCCGCGCGGCTGCGCGAGTTGCAGCAGCTGGCCGAGCAGCTGCAGGCCATGGACCCCTTCGAGGCCGAGGCCCGCTACGTGGACACCTTCGACCGGGGCCACCAGACCTCGCTGCACCTGTTCGAACATGTGCACGGCGACTCGGCCGACCGGGGCCCGGCGCTGATCGACCTGCAGCAGACCTACGAGCGCGCGGGCCTGGCCTTCGAGGCCGACGAACTGCCCGACCACCTGGCCGTGGTGCTGGAGTTCGCCTCCACCCAGCCGCCGGCCATCGCCCGTGAATTCCTGGGCGAGATGGCCCACATCCTCAACGCCCTGTTCACGGCGCTGGCGCGGCGCGACAGCCCCTACGCCAGCGTGATCGCGGCCGTGCTGGAGATCACCGGCCACCGGGCCGAGCGCGTGGAAATCCGCCCCGAGCCCGCCATGGACGAGGCCTGGGCCGAACCCGCCGCCTTCGACGGCTGCAGCAGCCAGGGCCAATCGCGCCCCGGCGCCGAGCAGCCCGTGCATTTCGTGCGCCGCACGGCGGCGCCCCAAGCCCAAGGACCCCGCCAAAGGAGCCTGACATGACCCCCTCCTGGATAGACCACCTGCTCTTCGGCCTCTACCCCTACATCTGCCTGGCCGTGTTCTTCATCGGCAGCTGGCTGCGCTTCGACCGCGACCAGTACACCTGGAAGAGCGATTCATCGCAGCTGCTGCGCAGCGGAAGCCTGCGCTGGGGCAGCAACCTGTTCCACATCGGCGTGCTGTTCCTGTTCTTCGGCCACACCGTGGGCATGCTCACGCCGCACTTCGTCTACGAGCCCTTCATGGCCGCAGGCGCCAAGCAGCTGCTGGCCATGGTCAGCGGCGGCATCGCGGGCACGCTGGGCTTCATCGGCCTCACCATCTTGCTGCACCGCCGGCTGTCGGACGTGCGCATCCGCGCCCACTCCAGGTTCAGCGACATCGCCATCCTCTGGCTGCTGTGGCTGCAGCTGCTGCTGGGCCTGGCCACCATCCCGCTGTCTGCAAAGCACATGGACGGCTCCATGATGATGGCCCTGGCCGAATGGGCGCAGCGCATCGTCACCTTCCGTGGCGGCGCAGCCGAACTGCTGGCCGAGGCCGGCTGGGTGTTCAAGGCCCACATGTTCCTGGGCATGAGCATCTTCCTGGTCTTCCCCTTCACGCGCCTGGTCCACGTCTGGAGCGGCTTCGGCACCCTGGTCTACCTGCTGCGCCCCTACCAGCTGGTGCGCTCGCGCCGCCTGGGCCTGCCCGCATCGTCGGCACGCCGTGACGCCAAGCCCGGCCATTGAGGAGAGCGACATGGAACATGGATGCAACGGATCGGGCGGCGGCCACTGCGGCTGCGCGTCTTCAACCCCTTCTTCTTCTACTTCTTCTGCCCCGATGGGGGATCTCCCGGCGATTCCCGACGTGCCGGCCTTCCCGCCCGTGGGCGAGGCCGGTGCCGAGGTGGCCCGCATCAACGCCACGCCGCTGCACGCACCCGGACAGCGCCCGCCCGAGCGCGAACTGCGCCAGCGCGCCTGCACCGAGCTGCTGCGCCAGGCGGCCCAGCGCGAAGGCCTGCTGGGCACCGATGATGCGGCCGGCGACGACGGCGTCATCAGCGAGCGCGCCTCCCAGGCCATAGAGCAGCTGCTGGAGCAATCGCTGCACCTGCCCGAGCCCGGCGAGGACGCCTGCCGCCGCCACTTCGATGCCAACCCCGCGCGCTTCGCCCAGGGCGAGCGTGTGCGCCTGCGCCACGTGCTGTTTGCCGTCACGCCCGGCGTGGACGTGCGTGCCCTCACCCAGCGGGCCGAGGCCCTGCTGATCGAGCTGCGCTGTGCCGACGACGCCGGCCTGCGCTTTGCCGAGGCCGCGCGCCAATGGTCCAACTGCCCCAGCGGCCAGCATGGCGGCGAACTGGGCTGGCTGGGCCGCAGCGACTGCGCGCCCGAATTCGTGCGCGATGTCTTTGCCTCCCAGGAAATCGGCGTGCTGCCGCGCCTGGTGCACAGCCGCTTCGGCCTGCATGTGGTCGAGGTCTGCGCGCGCGAGGCGGGCGTTCTGCCCGACTGGCAGCAGGCGCGCCCGGCCGTCGCCCAGGCCCTGCACCAGCAGACCTGGGTGAGCGCGCTCCACCAGTACCTGCAGCTGCTGGCCGGCCAGTCCGAAGTGGTGGGCGTGCGCATCGCTGCGGCCGACTCGCCGCTGGTGCAATAGCCGGGGAAGTGCCCATGCCCGACGACGAACTGCTGCTGCGCCTGCGGCGCTTCCACGAGCACGCCTTCCCGCAGTACCGCGCGCAGTTCCGCACCCTGGTCGAAGAGGGCCAGCACCCGACCACGCTGTTCATCGGCTGCTCGGACTCGCGCCTGGTGCCCTACCTGCTCACGGGGGCGCCGCCGGGCGAGCTGTTCCTGGTGCGCAACGTGGGCGCCTTCGTGCCGCCGTACGACGGATCGCACGGCCACCACGGCACGGCGGCGGCCATCGAATTCGCCGTGCTCAACCTGCAGGTCAGCCGCATCGTGGTCTGCGGCCACAGCCACTGCGGGGCCATCAAGGCCCTGTATGGAGAAGTCTCGCCCGAGGCACGCAACCTGCAGCGCTGGCTGGACCTGGGCCGCGAGGCCGTGCTGCCCGTGCAGGCCGGCCCCGAGGCGCTGCGCCGCACCGAGCAGCGCGCCGTCGTGCTGCAGCTCGAACGGCTGATGGACTATCCCATGGTGCGATCGCGGGTAGAGGCCGGGCGGCTCAGCCTGCACGGATGGCACTATGTCATCGAAGACGGCGAAGTCCATGTCTTCGATGTCCAGACCGGCCGCTTTGTTGCGGCATCTCAAGCTCCGCACAGCGGCACCGGGCCGTACCCGCCCTACGTGGAGCATGATGGACAAGTGCTTGTCGACTGAGGCCCGAGCAAGTGCCAGGGACGGCGGCAGGCAAGTCAACACGGGAGCCATGCCAATGCATCGCGAAAACCTGGGCCGCGCGCAGGACGCGGCGGATCTGCAGCCCATCAGCCTCGATGTGCTGCGCGAAAAATACCTCAAGGACGGCGAGACCGGCGTGGGCGAGCTCTACGCCCGCGTGGCCCGCGCCCTGGCCTCGGTCGAGCCCGAGGCGCGCCGCGCCGAATGCGAGGCCCTGTTCCTGGCCAACCTGCAGGCCGGCGCCATAGGCGCAGGGCGCATCATGAGCGCGGCCGGCACCGACCTGCAGGCCACGCTGATCAACTGCTTCGTGCAGCCCGTGGGCGACTGCATCCAGGGCGTGGACGACGGCGGCTACCCCGGCATCTACGAAGCCCTGCGCGAAGCCGCCGAAACCATGCGCCGTGGCGGCGGCGTGGGCTACGACTTCTCGCGCATCCGCCCCCGTGGCGCCGAGGTGTGCGCCACCGCCTCGCTGGCCTCGGGCCCGTGCAGCTATATCAACGTCTTCGACCAGTCCTGCGCTACCGTGGAAAGCGCGGGCGCGCGGCGCGGCGCCCAGATGGGCGTGCTGCGCATCGACCACCCCGACGTGCTCGAATTCATCACCGCCAAGCGCACGCCGGGCCGCTGGAACAACTTCAACGTCTCGGTCGGCGTCAGCGACGCCTTCATGCAGGCCGTGGCCGAAGACCAGCCCTGGCACCTGGTGCACCGCGCCCGCCCCGGCACCGCCTTGCTGGAGCAGGGTGCCCACCAGCGCGAAGACGGCCAGTGGGTCTACCAGACCCTGCCCGCCCGCACGCTGTGGGACACCATCATGCGCTCGGCCTACGACTTCGCCGAGCCCGGCATCCTCTTCCTGGACCACATCAACGACGACAACAACCTGCGCTACTGCGAGGAGATCGCGGCGACGAATCCTTGCGTCACGGCAGATACCTGGGTACTCACCGAGTCGGGACCAGCCCAGGTTGCAGACCTCGTCGGAAAGACATTTGGCGCCGTGGTCGACGGCCAGGTTTACGCCACCGAAAGCGCGGGCTTCTTCGCCACCGGCCGCAAGCCGGTGCTGCGGCTGACTACACGCGAGGGCCAGGTGCTGCGCCTGACCGCAGACCATCTGGTGCGGCGTGTCGCTCGCCGCACGCGCTATGCGTTGCAGGCCGAATGGACTCCGGCCGCCCAACTGCAGGCAGGCGACGAGGTACTGCTTCATAACCACCGTGCGTTTCAAGGCTGGGATGGGCAGGGCACCGAGGCCGAAGGCTACCTGCTGGGCCTGCTGATAGGCGATGGAACCCTCAAGGCCGACAAGGCCGTGATCAGCGTATGGGCGCCCGAGCTGCGCCAGGTCGCAGGCAACGCCAGCAGTGCGGTGGCCTATGCCGCCACGGGCGCGGCAGGCATCATGCAGGCCGCTGAGGCTGCAGCAGCCAGCTTGCGCCACCGCGCGGATTTCCGTGGATTCCAGCGGCCAGTGGCGGGACGTGGCGAGGCGCGCATGGCCAGTGCCGCATTGCGCGATCTGGCGCTTGGCATGGGGATGGAGCCAGGGTGCAAGTGCATCACCAAGTCCATGGAAGCGGCCTCTTCTGCATTTTCCGCAGGGCTGCTGCGCGGCCTGTTTGATGCCGATGGATCGGTCCAGGGCACACAGGACAAGGGCGTGAGCCTGCGCCTGTCCCAGAGCGATTCTGAGTTGCTGCGTACCGTGCAGCGCATGCTGCTGCGCCAGGGCATGGCTTCGACGATTTATGAGAACCGTCGGCCAGCCCAACTGCGCGCCATGCCCGACGGCAAAGGCGGCCAGCGCGACTATGCAACCCAGGCACAGCATGAACTGGTCATCAGCGGCGACAACCTTGGCATCTTCGCCGACCGCATAGGCCTTGCGGACACCGACAAGGCCGAACGGCTGGAGCAGGCCCTGGCCCAGTACCGGCGCACCCCGAACCGTGAGCGCTTCACTGCCACCGTCCAGGCGTTGGAGAGCGACGGCGAGGAAATGGTCTATGACGTCACGGTGGCGGACTGCCACGCCTTCGACGCCAATGGCCTGTATGTGCACAACTGCGGCGAACAGCCGCTTCCCTCCTACGGCTGCTGCGACCTCGGCCCCGTCATCCTCACGCGCTTCGTGCGCCATCCGTTCGGCTTCGCGGGCGAGCCTGTGTTCGACTTCGAGGCCTTCGAGCGCTCTGTGGCCGTGCAGGTGCGTGCGCTGGACAACGTGCTGGAGCTGACCTGGTGGCCGCTGCCGCAGCAGCGCGAGGAAAGCGAGGCCAAGCGGCGCATCGGCGTGGGCTTCACGGGCATGGGCAATGCGCTGGCCATGCTGCGCCTGCGCTACGACGCGCCCGAGGGCCGGGCCATGGCCGCGCGCATTGCCGAGCGCATGCGCGATGCGGCCTACGGCGCCTCGGTGGAGCTGGCGCGCGAGAAGGGGGCCTTCCCCAAGTTCGACGCCGATGGCTACCTGGCCGAAGGCACCTTCGCCAGCCGCCTGCCCGAGGCGCTGCGCCAGCGCATACGCACGCACGGCATACGCAACAGCCACCTGCTGTCCATCGCGCCCACGGGCACGGTCAGCCTGGCCTTTGCCGACAACGCCTCCAACGGCATAGAGCCGCCGTTCTCCTGGACCTACAAGCGCAAGAAGCGCACGGCCGATGGCGGCAGCGCCGAGTACGCGGTCGAGGACCATGCCTGGCGCCTGTACCGCTCGCTGGGCGGCGACGTGCAGCAGCTGCCCGACTACTTCGTCAGCGCGCTGCAGATGCCTGCGGCCGGCCACATCGCCATGATGCAGGCCGTGCAGCCCTTCGTGGACACGGCGATCTCCAAGACCGTCAACGTGGCCGCCGACTATCCCTACGAGGACTTCAAGGACCTGTATCGCCAGGCCTGGAAGGCAGGCCTCAAGGGCCTGGCCACCTACCGGCCCAACACCATCCTGGGCTCCGTGCTCGAGACCCATGCGCCCGAATCTGCTGAAAAGCCGGCCTCCCCCGCGCCGGCGGGAGCGACGGCTTCCGCACCCGACCCGCTGCGCACCGTGATAGAAAGCCGCCCGCAGGGCGCGCTGGACGCCGTGGCCGAGAAGATCGAGTACTGGACCCAGCAAGGCCCCAAGCGCCTGTACCTGGTCGTCTCCTTCCTGCCCGTGGTCCTGCCCGATGGCCGCACGGTGGACCGCGCCATCGAATTCTTCATGCCCGTAGGCCAGAGCGGCGAGTCCCAGCAATGGGTGACCTCCAGCATGCGCCTGCTGTCACTGGCCGCGCGCGGCGGCTTCCTGGAGCGCGCCCTCAGCGACATGCGCAAGGTGGCCTGGGACCGGGGCCCCGTGCGCCTGGGCACCCACCAGCGCGACGACGGCACGCGCGTGCCCATGTGGCACGACTCCGAGGTGGCCGCCATCGCCTATGCGGTGCAGAACATCCTGGCCCGGCGCGGCAGCGGCGCACCGCCCGCCCCATCGCCGCTGCCCGAGCCCGAGGCCCTGGCCACCGACCCCATGGTCATGGCCGGCCGCAAATGCGAGGAATGCGGCGCCCATGCCGTGATCCGCAAGGACGGCTGCGAGTACTGCACGGCCTGCGGCCATCTGGGGAGCTGTGGGTGAAAGTTGCCGTGGCCCCACGCCCGCAGGGCGATGCCGTGCCCGGCTGGCGCGCGCCCGGCACGGGCTTCGACCAGCCCTTCGAGATGCTCGAAGCCTGCCACGAGCGCGTGCTGCGCATGCTGGCGCTGCTGGACCGGCTGCGCGTGCATCTCCAGACCAAAGGTTGCGACGACAGCGCACGCCAGGCGGCGCGCGACATCCTGCGCTACTTCGACCAGGCGGCGCCGCTGCACCATGAGGACGAGGAGCTGCATGTCTTCCCGCCGCTGCTGGAGCAGGGCGATGCGCAGACCGTGGCCCTGGTGCAGCGCCTGCAGCGCGAGCACGGCCTGATGAGCGCCGACTGGGCGCTGGCGCGCCAGCCGCTGCTGGACATGGCCGAGGGGCAGTCCCAGGGCTTTGGCGCGGCTGACGAGGAGGTGTTCGAACGCTTCGCGGCCTGCTATGCCAGCCATGTCGAGAATGAAGAGCGGCTGGCCTACCCGCAGGCGCGTGGCATGCTGCCAGAGGCAGCGCAGGCGGCCATGGGCCGCGAGATGGCGGTGCGGCGGGGCGCGGACCTGTCACGGAGATAGCGCCGCCGGCAGCGCGCGGGAGCCGGCGCGGCGATACTCGCAGGCTTTGGACCTGCCCCCGCCTCGCCTGCCATGCCCGAGCGCCGCCCCATTTTCCTGCTTCGCATCGCACTGACCCTGCTGGGCGCCCTTGCCGCCGCCCAGCTGTGCCTGTGGCTGCGCACGCCGCTGCCCTGGATGCTGGGGCCGCTGATCGCCACCTCGCTGGCCTCCATCCTGGGCGCGCCCACGGCCAGTTCGGGCCGGCTGCGCAACGGCGGGCAGTGGATCATCGGCGCCTCGCTGGGCCTGTACTTCACGCCGGCCGTGGTGCAGTTGATCGCGGGGCTGTGGTGGGCGATTGCCGTGGCCATTGTCTGGGCGCTGCTGCTGGGCTGGGGCTTCGGCGCCTGGCTGTACCGCGTGCATGCGCCGCGCATGCCGCAGATACCGGCGGGCGAGATGCGCGCCACCACCTATTTCGCTGGCGCCATTGGCGCGGCGTCGGAGATGACGCTGCTGGCCGAGCGCGAGAACGCGCGCACCGACCTGGTGGCGGCCAGCCACAGCCTGCGCCTGGTCATCGTCACCGTGAGCATTCCGTTCGCGCTGCAGTGGAGCGGTCTGCACGGGCTGGAGGGGCTGACGCCGCCCAGCATCCGCATCGTCGAATGGCCGGGGCTGGCGCTGCTGGCCGTGCTCACGGGCCTGGGCGCCTGGGCCATGGACCGGCTCAGGCGCGCCAACCCCTGGTTCCTGGGCGCGCTGCTGGTGTCCATGCTGCTGACCATGTGCGGCCAGGAACTGTCGGCCGTGCCCCAGGCCCTGGTCAATGCGGCGCAGCTGGTGATCGGCATCAGCCTGGGCGTGCGCTTCAAGCGCGAATTCCTGCACACCGCGCCGCGCTGGCTGGGTTCCGTGGCCTTGGGCACCGTGGGGCTCATGGCGATCTGCGCGGGCTTCGCCTGGCTGCTGCACCTGGCCGTGGACCTGCCCTGGGTCACCCTGCTGCTGGGCACCTCGCCGGGCGGCATCACCGAGATGGCCATCACCGCCAAGGTGCTGCAGCTGGGCGTGCCCGTGGTCACGGCCTTCCAGGTCTGCCGGCTGATCGCCGTGCTGCTGCTGGTGGCGCCGCTGTTCCGCTGGGTGGAGGCGCGCGGGCCGGCCGCGTCGCGCACGGCCTAGGGCCCACCTCACCACAGCCCACTGTCGCTGGTCGATACCGCAATCGCACCACCGGCCAGCGCCTGCTGGACCTGCTCCTGGCTGCAGACGAAGCCCGAGGCCACGAGCGGCGGCAGGATGCGGCGCTCGGCCTCGGTGATGTGGGCCAGCATGGGGGCGGGCATGATCTGCACGAGGTTGGGGTCGCTCTGCTCCACGGCCTTGATGCTGCGCGGCCAGGTGGAGCGGTCGGTGACGAAGACCTTTTGCATGGTCAGCAGCCCGGCCTTGTTGGCGCGCTGGATGGTGGCCACGCGCGTGGACAGCAGGCTGCTGGCGCCCAGGTCCACAAGGTAGTCCACGCCGCCCTTGTCGGGCGAGATGCCGTCGCAGCTGTCGATGTTGACGATGGCGATCTTGCCCGCCCCGGTGATGGTGGAGATCACCGAGCGCAGGCGGCGCAGTTCGATGTTGGCGACGATGGCGACTTCGGCCTGGCTGGCCAGCAGCGCGTCCATTTGCTCGGCCCCGTACAAGGTGGCGATGACGGGGCGGCGCGCCAGCCGCGCGCCCAGGGAGTTGTCCGGGCGGCCCATGTCAGAGGTCCAGCCCCAGCTTGCCGGGGTTGAGCAGGTTCTTGGGGTCCAGCATGCGCTTGGTGGCCTCCAGCAGCGCAAAGGCCGGGCCCAGCGATTGCCGCATGTAGGGCGCGCGCAGCAGGCCCACGCCGTGGTGGTGGCTGAGCGTGGCGCCGTGGCGCAGCAGCACGGCGTTGGCCGCGTCCCAGGCCGCGCGGTACCACTGGGCACGCTGGTCCACGGCCACCTCGCCGCGCAGCGAAAAGTACAGGCAGGCGCCATCCACATAGGCATGCGACTGGTGGGCCGAGCCGGCCAGGGTGCCGGGGATGGCCTGCAGGGCGGCGACCACTTCCTCGTAGATGGCCGGCAGGTCTTTCCAGGGACCGCACATCTCCAGCGTGTCGGCGACGAAGCCCGGGCCTTTCTTGAAGCCCTCGGCGCTCTTGCCGGTCAGGTAGCGCGTGTCCAGCCAGCGCTCCAGGGTGGCGGCGCCGTCCAGCCGTTCACCCAAGGGTGCGCACACACGTTCGCAGATGGCCATGACGGCATCGACGATCTCGGGCGCGCCTTCGTCGGCGATCAGCAGCACGTTGAGGTCGCTGCGGCCGAATTGCACGCCGCTTTCCAGCGCGTCGTACAGCCGCAGCGCGGCGGGGTTGGCGCCTTGCTGCAGGATCTGGCGGCAGGCCTCCAGGCCCTGGGCAAAGCTGGCGAAGCCATAGGCGATGGCGCGGCCGTGGTCGGGCAGGCGGTGCAGCTTGAAGCGGATGCGCACGATCACGCCCAGCGTGCCTTCCGAGCCGATGAACAGCTGCTGCAGGTCCGGCCCGATGGCCGCGCGCGCGTAGCCGCCCACGGTGACGAGGCGGCCATCGGCCAGCACCACGTCCATGCCGTGGACCATGTCTTCGATCTTTCCGTAGCGCGTGGACAGCTGGCCCGCGCCCCGGCAGGCCACCCAGCCGCCCACGGTGCTGATGCCGAAGGACGAGGGCCAGTGGCCCATGGTCATGCCGTGGCGGCGCTGGATGGTTTCCTCGAACACGTCGCCGAACATGCCGGCCTCGACCTCGACGATCTGGCTTTGCTCGTCCATGGCGATGAAGCGATTGAGTTCGCACAGGTCCAGCACGATGCCGCCGCGCAGGGGCAGGGCCGCGCCCGTGACGTTGCTGCGCCCGGCCGAGACGGTGACGGGAATGGCGTGTTCATCGGCAATGCGCATCACGGCCTGCACCTGCTCCACGGTGGATGCATGGGCGATGACGGCCTGCGGCGTGGCCGGGTGGCCCGAGGTCTCGGCCACCATGGTGCGCGCCCACCAGTCGCGCGTGCCGGCAACGATGTCGGCGCGCTCGGTCTGCACGCGGTCGCAGGCGGCGCGCAGCGCGGCGAGCGCGGCCTCGGGCACGGCCACGGGCTCGTGCTGCAGGCCGCAGGCAGGACCTTCGGAGGCAGGGCGGTCGGCTGCGGGTGCGGCCTGCGCCGCCCAGCCCGGGGTCGTGGGGGCGCCCACCACGTAGTTGCGGCGGTTGTAGCCGCGGGCGATTGCGTCTTTGCTCAGCATTGGATGTCTCCCATCAAAATCTGTTTCTCGCGCTCCATGGCGCGGCGGTAGTCGTGGATCTGCTGCGCTATCTGCGCAGGTGCCAGCCCCAGTTCCTGGGCCAGGATGTCGCCCACGCGCGCTGCGGCGCGGGCCGATGCATCGCGCGCCATGAGGCGTGCGCGCATGCGGCGCGAGAGCACGTCTTCCACCGTGCGCGCCATTTCGTGGCGCGCGGCGTAGAGGACTTCGGCCTCGGTGTGGGGCAGTCCCTCGACGATGGGCCGGGCCAGCGCGGGATGCGCGTCGAGGATGTCGCTGACGAAGCGTGCCTCCGTGCCGTAGCGCTCGCCCAGGTGGGCCGACAGTCCGCCCGTGGCCGTGATGGCCTGGGCGTCGTAGCCGGCCGCGCCCAGCAGGAAGGCCGAGGCGGTGGTGCAGCGCGTGCGCCGGCCCAGCAGCTTTTCCACGGCGTCCACGGTCTGCTCGGCCATGTGGCGCGAGGTGGTGAGCTTGCCGCCGACGATGGTGACCAGGCCGTCGGCTGCCACATGGATCTCGTGGTTGCGCTTCATCTCCACGGTCTTGCCGCCGGGCGGGCCGACCAGGGGGCGGCAGCCGGCGATGGAGCCGACCACGTCCTCGGGCGACAGGTCCACCTTGAGCGCCGATCGGGCGCCTTCGAGCAGGAAGTCCAGCTCGGCGCGCGTGCAGTGCACGTCGTCCAGGCTGCCCGCATAGTCCTCGTCGGTGGTGCCCAGGTAGGAGACATCGCCCCAGCGCGTGATGGTGGCGCGCCGGCTGCGGCCCGGCACGGGGATGGTGACGGTGCAGTCGTTGCGTATGCGCAGCCAGGGAATGGCCACGTGCACGCCCTTGGCGGGGCGCACGTGCAGCTGCGCCTGCTGGTCGGGCCTGCGGCCATCCCAGTCGCGCAGCCAGACGCCCGTGGCCATGACCACGCTGCGCGCGCGCACCGTGATCTCGCGGCCATCGGCATGGACGATGGCGCCATCCACGCCGCCGTGGGCGTTGCGCGTGATGGCGGTGGCCCGGGCATGGTTGAGCACGGCCGCGCCATGGAAGGCCGCCGTGCGCGCCACGGCCAGCGTGAGCCGCGCATCGTCCACGCGCGCATCGAAGTACATGTAGCCGCCCAGGAGCTGCTCTTCGCGGAAGGTCGGGCAGTGCGACAGCACCTCGGCCTTGCCGAGCTTGCGGTGCAGGATGCCTTCGCGCCAGCCGCCGGCCAGGTCGTAGGTCCACAGCAGGCTGCCGAAGGCCTTGGCCAGGCGGGCGTCGAAGACGCCGTCGCGCTCCATCACGGGAAACAGGAAGGGCAGGCGCTGCACCAGGTGGCGCGCATTGCGGCGCAGGCGCTGGCGCTCCAGCAGCGAGTGCCGCACCAGCCCCAGGTTGCCCTGTTCGATGTAGCGCAGGCCGCCGTGCACCATCTTGGAGGACTTGGACGAGGTGCCCGAGGCGAAGTCGTCCTTCTCCACCAGCGCCACGCGCAGGCCGCGCAGGCTGGCGTCCAGCGCCGCATAGGCGCCGGTGATGCCGCCGCCGATGACCAGCAGGTCGAAGGCCTCGTCACCCAGCCGAGCCAGCTGGTCCGCGCGCTGCAGCTGCAGCGGCGCGGTCTGGGTCAGTGCGGCGCTGTCCCTGCGTTCCTTGCCAAAGGGCCATTGCATCATGCGCAGCCCTCCAGGGCGGCGCTGCGCCCGGGGGCCCGGGCGCGGGCCAGTTCGTCGCCCACGCGGGCGCGCCAGATGCGGCGGCGCTCGCCGCGCTCGTCGGCCGCCATGCGCGGGGTGAAGACCGCTTCGGTGCGCAGCGTGGCGCAGGCCTGCTCCAGCCCGTCCCACAGCAGGCCTGCGCTGCCGGCCATGAAGGCGATGCCGCGCAGGCTGGCCTTGTCGGTATCGGCCAGGCGTCGCACGGGCAGGCCGCCCAGGTCGGCCTGGATCTGCAGCAGCGCATCGCTGCCCGACAGGCCGCCGCCCACCAGCAGCTCGCCCACCTCGGTGCCTGCGGCCGCCTCGTCCGCCTGCACGCAGGAGGCCACGGAATGCGCAATGCCTTCGAGGATGGAGCGCGCCAGCTGCGGCCGCGAGGTGGCCATGGACACGCCCGAGATCGAGGCCCGCGCGCCCGGCTCCATGGCCGGCAGGCGCAGGCCGGTGAGCGCGGGGATGAAGACCAGGTCGGTCGGCGTCTCGGCCTCGCGGGCCAGGGTGCTGATCTGCTGCGGGTTGTCGAACCACTGCAGCTTCTCGCAGATCCAGTTGAGCGCCGATCCCGTGGTGGGCACATAGGTCTCGATGGCATAGCGCGAGACACCGTCCATGCGCCGCGCCGTCATGGTCAGCGAGCTTTCATGGGCCGCGTCATGCGCGGGCAGCTTTGTTCCCGTGAGCACATCGACGAAGCTGCCCGTGCCATGCACGCACAGCGCCTGGCCCCGCTCCAGGCAGCCCAGGCCCACGGCGGCCGCATGCTGGTCGCCCGCGCAGGCCAGGATGGGCACGGCCAGGCCCAGCAGCTCGGTGCGCGTGCGGCCGAAGTCCTGCACGTCCTCGCACAGGCGGGGCAGCAGTTCGGCGGGAAACTCCAGCGCGTCCAGCCAGTCCTGCAGGTAGCGGTGATCGCCCAGCCCATAGGCGTTGCCCGAGGTCACATTGGTGGGCGTGGTGACCACGGCGCGCGCATCCGACAGATGCCACAGCAGCCAGGAGTCGATTGTGCCGAAGGCCAGCCGCCGCTGGCGCCAGGCCTGGGCCACGGCCGGGCATTCGCGCAGCTTGTGCGCGGCCCACAGGTAGGGCGAACGCACGCCCACGGGCCGGCCCGCGTGACGGATCAGCCGGGCATCCCAGTCGCCGGCCAGCACGGCCAGTTCGTCGCGGTGGCGCGAGTCCTGCCAGACCATGATGGGCGCCAGCGAACGGCCCGTGGCCGTGTCCCAGAGCACGGCCGAGCAGCGCTGGTTGGCAATGGCCAGGGCCACGATCTGCTGGCCGCTGCCCTGGGCGCGGGCGATGGCGCGGCGGCACACGTCCAGCGTGCGCTCCAGCAGCAGGTCGGCGTCCTGCTCGACCACGCCGGGGCGCGGGCAGTGGATTTCCAGCGGCAGATAGTCCTGGGCGGACACCTGCCCGTCGCGCCCCACGACGGCGGCGCGCGTGCCCGAGGTGCCTTCGTCGATGCAAAGGATCACGGCTTCATGGTGCATGGGGTGTTCTCTTTCAGGCGGTGGTTTGAGCGATCTTGGCGGGCGGGGCGGCGTCGTCCGCGAACTGGGGCGCGCCGGGCTCGTCGTCGGGGTTCACCGTGGTGCGCGTGGGGTCCCAGCGGATGGAAAAGCAGACGATGCTGGCCAGCAGCGGCACCACGGACAGGATGAGGAAGGTGTTCTCCAGCCCGTACTGCTGGCGGAACAGCGGGAACACCAGCAGCCCCAGCGCCGCGCCCATGGCGCCCAGCGCGCCGATCACGCCGTTGGCGCCCGCGCGCAGCTCGCTGCGGAACGACAGCGTGGACAGGCTCTTGCCGTTGGCGCCTGGCCCGCCTGAGTGAAAGAGGATGAACAGCGAGGGCACGGCCACGGCCAGCCAGATCGGCATGCGACCGTTGAACAGGCCCAGCACCAGCAGCATCAGGAACACCAACGCAAAGCCGAAGGCCGAGGCCCGCCGCAGGCCCAGCCTGCGCCCGATGACGGGCGACAGGAAGCCGCCGACGATGCCGAACACGTTGAACACCAGCGCGCCCAGCGTGGCCTCGCGGAAGTCCTTGCCGAACAGCGAGGCGCTGATCAGCGGCAGGTACCAGCCCACGGCAAAGTACTGGATGGACTGGCCTATCTGCACCGTGGCCGCCAGCAGCGTGCGCGGCAGGTAGATGCCGCGAAAGATCAGCAGCACATTGGCCAGCCCGCGCCGGGCCGGGTTGAGCACGGGAAGGCGTTCGGCGGGCGGCGCGGCCTCGAAGCGCTGGCCGTGTGCGCCGTAGATGCGCGTCATGGCGCGGGCGGCGTCATCCAGCCGCTCCTTGCGTGCCAGCCAGGTCGGGCTTTCCACCAGCAGCGCGGCCTGCATGCCCAGGATGAACAGGCCGAACACCGCCGTGGCGGCCACCGAATAGCGCCACAGCGAATCGCCCACATCCCAGGAATGGAACCACAGCGCCAGCACCAGGTTGCTGCACACGGCCATGTACCACATGCCCTGCCAGACATTGAGCCGGCTCTTGAGGCGGGCGGGCGTGAATTCGGCCAGCACCGCCATGGCGATGGCGAAGTCGATGCCATAGGCCGCGCCCACGAAGAAGCGTCCGAAGAGGATGGTGGCGTAGTCGGGCGCCATGCTGACCAGCAGCGCGCCGGCCACGGCCAGCACCTTGGCGATGACCAGCGGGCGCATGCGGCCCCAGCGGTCGGCCATCCAGCCGCCGATGGGATTGAAGGCGATGGACACCCAGGAGGCCAGCGACGTCATCCAGGCCACTTCGGCCGGCGTCAGCTGCTGGTCGCGCGTCATGGGGCCCAGGCCCACGCTGAGTGCGGAGTTGGAGAATGCGTCGAGGAAAAGTCCGCCGAGGGCCAGCCACCAGATGGTGCCGGCGCGGCCTGAAATGCCCTGGCGTGCGTCGATGTAGGCGATGACATCCTGAACGCCGCGAACCCTGTGGATGCTGGTCTGCATGCTGGCCTCCTGTGTTTCTGCAAGAGGCCGGCAAACCGTACAGGCGCGACAAGACCATCTCACAGATGGTCTTCAAATCTTGAACCTGTGCGGCGATTCTAGGCAGCAGGCGCAGCCTGCGGATCGGTGAAAGCACCAGGGTGCGCGCAATGGCCGCGCCCAAAGAAAAGGCCCGCCGCAGAGAACCTGCGGCGGGCCTGGCGCGAAGTCCCTTCACGGGACCGTGCGCTGTGTGCTGTCAGTGGACCACGACAGGCTGCTGGGCCAGGCCGGCGTAGCGCTCCAGGGCGTCCTCGACCTCTTCCTCGGTGGGGGCGTCCTGCTGCCAGGCGATGATCTGCTTCTGGAACATCTCGGCCCAGGAGCCGTCCAGATAGACCTCCTTGCCCGAGCGCTTGTCCACGATTTCGAAGCCGTGGCGTGGCAGCTGACGGGCGGCATCGACCGCAGCTTCGCCGGCCGCTGCATCCGGATCCATGTCGGGACGCAGATGGAGCACCACAAAAGATTCGGAGTCGTAAAGCATTTGCATGGTGTTCCCTTTCTGGCCCGTTGCCGGGCGTCGCACAGCCTACATGGCTGCGAAGCGCCGGATTTCAAGGACCGTGGGGGTCCCGATCTATCGCAGGCACTTGCATGCAGTATTCCACGGATTGGCATGCGCTGCGGCGTGTGCCGCAGGCCGCGCTGTGGTAGGCGGGCGGTGGCGGTGGCTGCAAGTGCAGGACTACCGGGAAATCACCGGTGTCCCACCGGTGTCCCGTGTGTCAAGGCGCCTGGCGGCTCTTGAGCTGCAGATCGGCGAAGTCGCCGTTGTCCTGCGCCAGCCGGATGCGCACGGGCAGGTATTGCATGGACGGCGCCAGCCACAGCGAGGCCTGCTGGTCATCGCCGGCCGCCGCGATCTTGTCCAGCCGCAGCGCCTGCGTGCTGCCCGAGGGCAGGTCCAGCGTCTCGGTCTCGCCCACGCGGAAGGTCCAGCGGTCGGCGCGCCGTGCGCTGACGGTGATGAAGCTGATCTGCGTGCCCGCCGGGTAGCGCTGCGGCGCCGCCGCCAGCAGGGCCGACAGCTGCAGGAACACGCTGAGCCGGTCCTGGGCGCCGGGCGCGATGGGCGCGTCGGGCGCGCCCGTGCTGAAGCGCGCCAGGTTCTGGTCGAACGCCAGCTGCGCCGATTGCTCCTTGCGCGCCTTGTCGTTGAAGCGGCTGGGCTCCAGGCCCCTGTCGGTGATGCGGCCCTCGCTGGTCTGCGAGCGCGAGCCCAGCAGGAACAGGCTGACTTCCTGGCTGGCCTGGTACTGGCCGTTGGCATGGCGCCAGACCAGCTCGGCATTGGCCGAATAGTTGAAGCGCTTGGCCTGGCCGGTGACGGCGAACGACAGCCGAGCGGGATCGGGCAGTTGCACGGGAACGGGGGCGTCGGAGGCCAGCGGCGTGCCGTCGGGCGAGGTGATGGCCATGCCCTGGGCCGGGCCGGCCGAGGGCGTGGGCGGTGTTTCGGGTTCGGGCTTGGGAGCGGGCGGCGCCGGCGGTGTGGCCGGAGTTGGCTCGCTGCCGGCACCCGTATCGGCAGCAGCACGGGCGGTTTCCGAGGCGTCCGATGCGGCAGGCTCCTGCGCTGCGGCCATCGGCAAGGGCTCCACGGTTTCGCGGATGGGCGTGTCCAGCGGCTCGGCCACGGGTGCGGTGGGCGCGGCGGGTGTCGGGCGCTGGACCTTGGGGCGAGGGCGGGGTTGCGGCTTGGGTACGGGCGCAGGTGTCTCGGGCGTGGCGGCAGGCGGGGGAGCGGGTGGCTCGGGCAGGGACAGCGCCCGTGTCTGCATGGCCGCCACCTCGGTGCGCGGTGCCGATACCTGGTTCCACAGCGGCAGGCCCAGCAGGGCCAGCGCATGGCCGCCCAGCACCACGGCGGTGAGGGCGGGCAGGGCGCGCTGGCGCAGGTGCATTTCAGGCATTCCAGCCCAGGTCCTGGGACAGCTGCACGCAGGCCTCGCGCAGGGGCGCATCGATGGCGCCGCCGTATTCGGGGTCGAAAGTGGCAATCGAGCCCAGCGTGGTCAGGCCCAGCACGATATGGCCCGAGGAGTCGAAGACCGGCGTGCAAAACGCCACGATGCCGGGCAGCACGGTATCGACCACGCGGGCGGTGCCGCGCTCGCGCACCTCGGCCAGCATGGCGTCTATGGCCTCGGGGGTGAGCGGCAGGTCCTTGCGCTGGATGCGGCGGGCCTTGTCCACCTCGGGCTCCAGCAGCGGGGCCGTGACCTCGCGCGGCAGCCAGGCCGCGAAGCAGCGCCCGGTGGCCGAGGCCAGCATGGGCATGACGTCGCCCAGGCGCAGGTTGGCGGTGACCGACTGCGCGCTTTCCTCCCAGTGCACGATGGTCGGCCCGTGGTTGCCCCAGACGGCGATGGCCGCCGTGTGGTGGATGCGCTCCATGAGCGCGGGCATGCGTTCGCGCGCCAGCCGCACGGGGTCCAGACGCGCCAGCGAGGCCAGGCCCAGCTTGAGCGAGGCCGGGCCCAGGTCGTAGCGGGAGGTGCGCGCGTCCTGGGTGACCAGTCCGATGCGCTGGAAGCTCACGAGGTAGCGGTGCGCCTTGGCGGCGCTCATGCCGGCGTCGGACGCCAGGTCCTTGAGCATCTGCGGGCCCCGGGCGCGCGTCAGCGCCTCCAGCAATGTAAAACCGACCTCGACCGATTGAATCCCTGCGCGTTCCTTGTCCATTGCAATAGAATTTGGTTTTGTTTAGTTAAATCAATTTAACTTATCGTAATTCGTGGCTGCGTCGCCATGGGTATCCAGGCCGCTGCCCGGATGCCGTGGCGCGCGGCGGCGGCACGGGGGAGCAGCATGAAACTTGCCACATACAAGGACGGATCGCGGGACGGGCAACTGGTCGTGGTGTCACGCGACCTGAGCCAGGCCCATTATGCGACCGGCATAGCGAGCCGCATGCAGCAGGTGCTCGACGACTGGAGCTACATGGCGCCCCAGCTGCAGGACCTTTACCACCTGCTCAACAGCGGCAAGGCGGTCCATGCCTTTGCCTTCGATCCGCGCCAGTGCATGGCGCCGCTGCCGCGCGCCTACCAGTGGGCCGACGGCTCGGCCTACATCAACCATGTGGAGCTGGTGCGCCAGGCGCGCGGCGCCGAGGTGCCCGCCAATTTCTACACCGACCCGCTGATGTACCAGGGCGGCAGCGACGATTTCCTGGGCCCCTGCGACGACGTGGTGGTGCCCAGCGAGTCCATGGGCATCGACTTCGAGGCCGAGATCGCCGTCATCACCGCCGACGTGCCCATGGGCGCCACGCCCGAGCGTGCGCTGGGCGGCGTGCGCCTGGTCATGCTGGCCAACGACGTGAGCCTGCGCAACCTGATCCCCAATGAGCTGTCCAAGGGCTTCGGCTTCTTCCAGTCCAAGCCTGCCACCTCCTTCAGCCCCGTGGCCGTGACGCTGGACGAGCTGGGCGACGCCTGGAAGGGCGGCCGCCTGCACCTGACGCTGCAGTCCACCTGGAACGGCCGCAAGGTCGGCATGTGCGATGCGGGCGAGGACATGAGCTTTCATTTCGGCCAGCTCATCGCCCATATCTGCAAGACGCGCAATGTGCGCGCCGGCTCCATCGTGGGCAGCGGCACCGTGAGCAACAAGGGTGTGGAAAGCGGCAAGGGCAAGAACCGGCGCATGGAGTGGCCCAAGGGCTACAGCTGCATCGCAGAGAAGCGCTGCATAGAGACCATCCAGGACGGCGCGCCCAAGACCGAGTTCATGCGCTTTGGCGACACCATCCGCATCGAGATGAAGGGCAAGGACGGCCAGAGCATCTTCGGCGCCATCGACCAGAACATCGTCGAGCCTGCCGAATGAGCCGCGTCTGCGCACCCTGGTGGCGCCTGGCGGGCAGGTCGCTGCGCGCCGGCCTGGCCGCGCTGGCGCTGTCGCCGCTGGCGGGGGCATTCGCGGCGCCCCCGGCCGCGGACCCCGTCACCTGCCCGCCCGAGGCGCGCATGCCCGGCCCGGACGAGATCCGCGCCATGCAGCGCAAGGCGCAGGACCGTGGACTGCTGTGGCGCATCGAGCACCGGGGCCGCACCAGCTGGCTCTACGGGACCATGCACGCGGCCAAGCTCGACTGGAGCGTGCCCGGCCCCACGGTGGCGGACGCGCTGCGCGCCTCCGACAGCCTGGCGCTGGAGCTGAACATCCTCGATCCCGAGGTCATGAAGGTCTTGTTCGCAGGCATGCAGGCGCGGCCCGATGCGCCGCCGCTGCGCGGCGATCTCCAGCGCCGGCTTGAGGAGCAAAGGCGCCTGGCCTGCGCCGGCCCCGAGCTGGCCCTGCTGCGCCCCGACGCCCAGGTGATCACCCTGTTGTCGCTGGCCGGCCGCAGCGAGGGACTGGACGCGGCCTACGGCATCGACTTCTCTCTGGCCGGGATGGCACGCGCGCTGGACAAGCCCGTGCTGTCCCTGGAGACGCCCGAGCTGCAACTGCGCGAGCTGGTCTCGGACGACCCCGCGCGCGTGGCCGAGACGGTGGAGTCCGGCCTGCGCCAGCTGGAAAGCGGCACCGCGTCCCAGAAACTGGGGCTGATCGCAGGCGTCTGGGCCGATGGCCGCATCCACCTGCTTGAAAGCCTGCCCGACTGGTGCGACTGCATGGCCAATGCCGCCGAGCGCGCCGACTACGACCGCATGGTCTATGGCCGCAACCCCGGCCTGGCGCGCGAAGTGGCGCGGCAGATCCGCTCCGGCCGCAGCGTGTTCGCCGCCGTGGGCGCCCTGCACATGGTGGGCACGCGCGGCCTGCCGGCGCTGCTGGCGGCCCAGGGCTTCAAGGTGCAGCGCGTGGAGTTCCCCGCAGCCAGCCCGCCCTGAAATACACGGCCGCCGCCTCCATGAACAAAAGCAACAGGGCGCGGCCAGGACCCATCCACACCCATCCCACAGGAGACAACAATGGACCGTAGACAATTCCTGGCCGCCGTGGCGGCCTCATCCGCCGGCATGGCCACGCCTTTTGCACAGGCGCAGGACTGGCCCGCCAGCAACATCCGCTGGGTCGTGCCCTATCCGCCCGGCGGCGGCACCGACGTGCTGGCGCGCACCGTGGCCGAGGCCATGCGCCAGACGCTGAACCAGACCATCGTGGTGGACAACCGCCCCGGCGCCTCCACCAACATCGGCGCCCAGATCGTGGCCACGGCCAAGCCCGACGGCTACACCATCATGTCGGCCGACAACGCCGTGCTGGCCTACAACGAGCACCTGTTCAGCAAGCTGTCCTTCAATCCTGAAAAGGACTTCACCTACATCGGCGGCATCAGCCGCTTCCCGATGGCGCTGGTGGTGAACCCGAACTTCGAGGCCAAGACCTTCAAGGAATTCCTGGCCTACGTGAAGGCGCATCCGGGTCAGGTCAACTACGCCTCTCCAGGCAACGGCTCGCCCCACCACCTGGCCATGGAGATGTTCAAGAACCGCACGGGCACCTTCCTGACGCACATCCCCTATCGCGGCGCGGCACCCGCGCTGGCCGACGTGATGGGCGGCCAGGTGCCCTGCATGTTCCTGGACCTGGCCTCGGGCCTGCCCGTGATCCAGTCGGGCAAGGTGCGCGCCCTGGCCATCGGCACGGGCAAGCGCGTGCCCAGCCTGCCCGAGCTGCCCACGCTGGCCGAGGTCGGCGTGCCCGACACCGAGGTCTATGCCTTCCAGGGCATCCTGGGCCCGGCCAAGATGCCCCCGGCCGTGGTGCAGCGCCTGAACGCCGAGCTCAACAAGGCCCTGGCCAACCCCGCCGTGGTCAAGCGCATGCAGGACTTCGGCATGGAGGCGCTGCCCGGCACGCCCGAGCAGTTCCTGGCCATGTCGCGCGCGGAGTCCAAGCGCTGGGGGGCCATCATCAAGAGCGCGGGCGTCAAATTGGACTGACCCCCTGAGCGGCTGCGCCGCTTCCCCCTTCTCGCTTCGCGGAGGGGGACGACACCCTCGGTGCGGGGCGGCCCTTCCTCGGTGTCTCTGGGTTGTGCCGTGGCGGTTTTGGGGGCGGCGCCCGGCTTTGATCTGGTGCGCTGGTGCTGCTTTTTTTTGGCGTTCCTGATCGCCAATCCAGCGATCAATCCAGCCATCAATCCAGCGCCTTCTGCCTGCGCATGGTGGTGAAAAGAACGGCCAGGCTGGCGGCGGCGCCGGCCACGCCCAGGGCGGCGAAGAGGGGGATGCCCCACAGGCGCGGGCCCATGGTCAGCAGGCCGGGGGCAAGGCCCAGGATGAAGGCGCCGGAGACCACGGCCAGGGCCAGGCGGGTGGCGGCGCGTTCCAGGGCCTGGGAGAGGCGGTCGATGTGGCGTATGTCCAGGTCGGCCTGCAGCCGGCCCGAGCGCAGTCTTTGCATCACCAGCCGCAGGGTGTGCGGCGCGTCGTCGGCCAGGTCCATCCATTGCGCCATGGCGGCGCGGCGCTGGCGCGCCAGGCTGCGCAGGGAGTAGCGCTGCAGCAGCTGGGCCTTGACCAGGGGCGTGGCCGTCTGCACCACGTCGAATTGCGGGTCCAGCTGCAGCAGCACCTGGTCGGCCGTGATCAGGGCCTTGAGCAGCAGCGCCATGTCGGCGGGCAGGGCCACGCCGGTTTCGCGGGCCAGGGCCATGAAGTCCTGCAGGGCGCGGGACATCACCAGGCGGCCGTTGCTGGCGCCGGGGCCATGGCGGGTCACGAAGCGGTCCACGGCAGCCTCGATGCGCGCGGCCGACGGCGGGGCGCGGCCGGGCATTTCGCTTTCGGCGGCCCAGTCCAGCAGCACGCCCGAGAGGCTGCGGCCCTGGCCCTCGACCAGGGCGCGCATCAGGCCCAGCACCTGGCGGCGGCGCTGGGGAGACAGCCGCCCGACCATGCCGAAGTCGATGAAGCCGACGCGGTTGCCGGGCAGGGCCAGCAGGTTGCCCGGGTGCGGGTCGGCGTGGAACAGGCCGTCGCGCAGCACCATCTGCAAAAACGCGCAGGCGCCACGGCGCGCCAGCAGCGGGCCGTCCAGCGCGGGGTCCGCGCCCACGGCCGAGGCTGGCACGCCCGGCACGAAGTCCTGCACCAGCAGGCGCGGCCCGCTCAATGCCCAGTGGATGGCCGGCACGACGATCTCGGGCTGGGCCGCGAAGTGCCGTGCCACGGCGTCGCCGTTGTGGGCTTCGACGGTGAAATCCAGTTCCTCGCGCAGCGCCTGTCCCAACTGGCGCGTGACCTCGCGCGGGCGGTAGCGTGCCAGCTGCGGCCATTGTTCCTGGGCCAGCAGCGCCAGGTGCTCTAGCAGGCGCAGGTCGGCTTCGATCTGGGGGCGCAGGCCGGGGCGCTGGACCTTGACCACGACTTCGATGTCGGCAGCGCGGGCCGCAGGGGGGCTGTCGCTGCCGCTGCCGTCTTCCTGGTCCTCCCGGTCTTCAGCCGCAGGCAGCCGCGCACGGTAAACCTGGGCCATGGAGGCCGAGGCCAGCGGCACGGGATCGAAATGCGTGAACACCTGCTCCACGGGCAGGCCCAGCGACTGCTCGATCAATGGCTGGGCCGTCTCCCAGGGCAGCGGGGCGGCGTGGCTGTGCAGTTGCTGCAGCGCGGCCGTCCATTCGGGCGCGAGCAGGTCCGAGCGCGTGGCCATGATCTGGCCCAGCTTGACGAAGCTGGGGCCCAGGTGTTCGAGGGCCATGCGCAGGCGCTCGGGGCGGCTGGCATCCAGCGGATGCTCGGGATGGGGCTGGCTGCCGCGCGGCGCGAAGCGGGCCAGGCCCAGCGTGTCGACCAGGTCGGCCAGCCCGAAGCGCAGCAGCACGCCGACGATTTCCTGCAGCCGGGCACGGTCGCGCACGGCGACCACGGCGGTTTGCAGCATGGGCATCTCCTGTCGGTGGTGGCAATGCGGTCCATTGTGCCGATGCGCCAGACGCCATTGCGCAGGAATCGCCCGCCTCCGGGGCGGGGCTCAGGCCAGCCGCTGCACCTGTACCGCGCAGTCGTAGAAGCTGGGCGCGCGGCCCAGGTCGGTCAGGCGCTGGTGGGTGAGCTCGTTGACATTGGTGCCGTTGTCGCCATGCTTGCGCCACCAGATGCCCAGGCCGTTGACCACGCCACGGCGCGCGCGGCCGTTGAGGGTGGCGTGGCATTCGTAGCTGCCCCGGTCGTTGAAGACGCGCACGCGGTCGCCCTCGGCCACGCCGCGCGTGGCGGCGTCGTCGGGGTGCAGCTCCACCAGCGGGCGGCCTTCCATGGTGCGCAGGCTCTTGACGTTGACGAAGCTGCTGTTGAGAAAGTTGCGTGCCGGCGGCGAGATCATTGCCAGCGGGTAGCGCGCATCCGTTTCGGCGGTTTCGTAGTTGGGCAGGTAGTCGGGCAGCGGGTCCATGCCGCGCCGCGCCAGCTCGGCGCTGGTGAATTCGCAGCGGCCCGAGGGCGTGGCGAAGCCGCCCTCGGCAAAGGGGGCCTCGGGCAGGGCCAGGGTGGCAAAGCCCTTGTCCAGCAGCTCGTCGAAGTCCACGCCGCGGCCCTCGAAGGCTTCGCGGCACAGTTGCTCGTCTCCCGTCTGGAAATGGGCAGCGGCAAAGGCGTCGTCATGCCGCGCCATGTGCGCGGCCAGGTCGCGGAAGATCTGGCCGTTGCTGCGCGCCTGGCCCAGCGGCGCGATGGCGGGGCGGTTGAGCAGCACGTCGGTATGGCCGTAGCTGCCGTGGATGTCCCAGTGCTCGATCTGCGTGGTGGCCGGCAGCACGTAGTCGGCCAGGTCGGCCGTGTCGGTCATGAACTGCTCCAGCACCACGGTGAAAAGGTTCTCGCGCGCAAAGCCGGCCACGACCTTGGCCGACTCGGGCGCCACGGCCACGGGATTGCTGTTGTAGACCACGATGGCGTCCACGCGCGGGCCGAAGCCATTGCCGCCTTCGTGCAGCAAGGCATCGCCGATGGTGCTCATGTTGATGGTGCGCGGGCGGCGCTCGCCCAGCAGGTGCGGCATCTGCAGTCGGGCGCGCTGCGCGGGCAGGGCGCCCGAGGCGGACAGCAGCAGGCCGCCGGCACGGTGGCGCCAGGCGCCCACCAGGGCCGGCAGGCAGGCGATGGCGCGCACGGCATTGCCGCCGCCGCGCGCGCGCTGCACGCCGTAGTTCAGGCGGATGGCGGCGGGCGTGGTGGTGCCGTAGTCGCGCGCCAGCTGGCGGATCTGCTCCACGGGCAGGCCGCAGACCTGGGCGGCGCGCTCGGGCGGCCACTGCAGGGCGCGGGCCTTGAGTTCCTCCCAGCCCAGCGTGTGGCGCGCGATGTAGTCATGGTCCAGCCAGCCGTGCGTGATCAGCTCGTGCATCAGGGCCAGCGCCAGGGCCGCGTCCGTGCCGGGCAGCAGCTGCAGGTGCTCGTGGCATTTGTCGGCGGTCTCGGTCTTGCGCGGGTCGATGCACACCAGGCGCGCGCCGTTGCGCTTGGCCTCCAGCGCATAGCGCCAGAAATGCAGGCTGCTGCCGATGCTGTTGCTGCCCCAGATGAGAATGAGCCGGCTTTCGGTGAAATGCTCCACGCGCATGCCCAGCTTGCCGCCATAGGTCAAGTTCAGGGCCTCGCCCCCGGCGCTGGAGCAGATGGTGCGGTCCAGCAGCGAGGCGCCGAGCTGGTGGAAGAAGCGCCGGTCCATGCTCTCGCCCTGCACCAGGCCCATGGTGCCTGCGTAGCTGTAGGGCAGGATGGTTTCGGGATCGCGCGCCGCCAGCGCGTGCAGCCGGGCGGCGATGTCGGCCAGCGCCTCGTCCCAGCCCACGGGCTCGAACTGCCCGGAGCCCTTGGGGCCCACGCGGCGCAGCGGGGTGAGCACACGCTCGGGGTGGTAGCTGCGCTCGGTGTATTTGCTGACCTTGGCGCAGAGCACGCCGCCCGTGTGCGGATGGTCGGGGTTGCCCTGGACTCTTTTGGCGATGCCGTCTTCGACCGTGGTCACCAGCGAGCAGGTATCGGGGCAGTCATGGGGGCAGGCGCCCAGCACCTGTGAGGTGGCCTGGAGTGGGGGCGTGGCGGAGGACATGGTGGCAGCGGTCTCGGACAGGGTGGGGACTTTGCGAAAGAACCGTGAAAGCCGGAAAAACAGGAAAAGGCCGTCACGGGCAAGGGGCGGTGCCGGTCTTGCATGCCGCAATCGCCGCTTGTCTTTATTATGCGGACCCTTGCAGCCGGCTGCACGCAGCAACGGCGCCGATTCCAGTGACAAAAACAGGCAAGTTCATGCTCCGACCCAAGACGGCGTTCAGCCGCAGACAGTTCATCGCAGCCAGCACGGCGGCTGCCGCCACCTGGACCGGCGCAGTGCGCGCCCAGGACGCGGGAGGCACCATCGTGCTGGGCCAGTCCTGCCCGATGACGGGCCCCGCGGCACAGATCGGCCAGCCCTTCCATGAAGGCGCCAAGCTGTACTTCGAGCAGCTCAACGCGCAGGGGGGCATTGCCCGGCGCAACATCGAACTGCGCGTGATGGACGACGGCTACGAGCCCGAGCGCTGCGCGGCCAATACCCAGCGCTTCCTGTCCGACGACGTGTTCGCGCTGTTCGGCTACGTGGGCACCTCCACCAGCATGGCCGCGCTGCCGCTGCTGCAAAAGGCGCGCGTGCCCCTGTTCGCGCCGCTGTCGGGCGCCGACGCGCTGCGCCAGCCCCAGCTGGCCCAACTGGTCTTCAACGTGCGCGCCTCCTATGCCGACGAGACGGCGCTGATGGTGCGGCACCTCACGGGCCTGGGCCTGAAGAAGGTGGCCGTGCTGCACCAGAACGATGCCTATGGCGAATCGGGCCTGGCTGGCGTCAAGGCGGCGCTGGCCGCCAAGGGGCTGGAGCCCGTGGGCGCGGCCACGGTGGAGCGCAACTCGAACAACGTGGCCGCCGCCGTCAAGACGCTGGTGCCGCTGGGCGCCGATGTGATCGTGCAGATCGTCACCTACTCGGCCAGCGCGGCCTTTGTGCGCGCGGCGCGCCAGGCGGGCTTTGGCGGGCAGTTCTACAACGTCTCCTTCGTCGGCTCGCAGGCACTGGCGCAGACGCTGGGCAAGGATGCCGAAGGGGTGGTCGTCACCCAGGTCGTGCCCTCGCCCTTCCAGACCTCGCGCCAGATCACGCGCGATTTCCTGGCGGCCATCCAGAAGGGCGGCGGCAAGCTGACGCCCAACTACTCCAGCATGGAAGGCTATCTGGCGGCACGCGTGTTCGCCGATGCGCTGCGCCAGGCCTCGGCCTCGGGCAAGCCCACGCGCGACGGCCTGGTGGCCGCGCTCGACGCCATGCACGGCCAGCAGGTGGCCGGCTTCCCGCTGGTCTTCAAGCCGCAGTCCGGCAAGCCGCGCTTCGTGGAGTTGTCCATGCTGACCGGCGACGGCAAGGTCCGGGTGTAGGCTTGCAGCTCTAGAAGGAGAACCCCATGGCCTTGCTGCAGGAACTGCTGGACCGCGCGCCCGAGATCACCGCGCTGCGCCGCGACATACATGCCCATCCCGAACTGTGCTTCGAGGAACTGCGCACCGCCGACCTGGTGGCCCGGCAGCTCGAAGGCTGGGGCATTGCCGTGCACCGCGGCCTGGGCCGCACGGGCGTGGTGGGCACCATCCACGGCCGTGACGGCGGCGCCAGCGGCCGGGCCATCGGGCTGCGCGCCGACATGGACGCCCTGCCCATGCAGGAGTTCAACACCTTCGAGCACGCCAGCCGCCACGCCGGAAAAATGCATGCCTGCGGACATGACGGCCATGTCGCCATGCTGCTGGCCGCCGCGCAGTACCTGGCCGTGCACCGCGACAGCTTCGAGGGCACGGTGCACCTGATCTTCCAGCCGGCCGAAGAGGGCGGCGGCGGGGCGCGCGAGATGGTCGAGGACGGCCTGTTCACCCAGTTCCCCATGCAGGCCGTGTTCGGCATGCACAACTGGCCGGGCATGAAGGCCGGCACCATGGCCGTGGGCCCGGGCCCGGCCATGGCGTCGAGCAACGAGTTCCGCATCGTCGTGCGCGGCAAGGGCGGCCACGCGGCCATGCCGCACATGGTGATCGACCCGCTGCCCGTGGCGGCCCAGCTCATCCTGGGCCTGCAGACCATCGTCAGCCGCAACGTCAAGCCCATCGAGGCGGGCGTGGTCTCGGTCACCATGGTCCATGCGGGCGAGGCCACGAACGTGGTGCCCGACAGCGTGGAGCTGCAGGGCACGGTGCGCACCTTCACGCTGGAGGTGCTGGACCTGATCGAGCGGCGCATGAAGGCCCTGGCCGAGAGCATCTGCGCGGCGCATGACACGCGCTGCGAGTTCGAGTTCGTGCGCAACTACCCGCCCACCATCAACTCCGCCCCGGAGGCCGAGTTCGCGCGCCGCGTCATGGCCGAGGTCGTGGGCGAGGCCAACGTGCTGCCCCAGGAGCCGTCCATGGGCGCCGAGGACTTCGCCTTCATGCTGCTGGAAAAGCCCGGCGCCTACTGCTTCATCGCCAATGGCGACGGCGACCACCGCGCCATCGGCCACGGCGGCGGTCCCTGCACGCTGCACAACCCCAGCTACGACTTCAACGACCAGCTGATTCCGCAGGGCGCCACGTTCTGGGTGAAGCTGGCCCAGCGCTGGCTGAGCGAGCCCACGCGCTGAGGCCCTTGCGGGGTCCGGCCGACACCGGCATGTCACACACCGCACCTAGCATGCGGTCCCTGTGACCTCCATCGAATCCTCCACGGCCGCCGCGCAGGGCGTGGCCGTCCAAGCCCGGCAGCTCAAGCGCATCCACGGCGAGCGCGCCGTGCTCCAGGACATCAGCCTGCAGATCGCCCCCGGCGAGGTGCTGGCCCTGCTGGGTCCTTCGGGCTGCGGCAAGACCACCCTGCTCAAGATCCTGGCCGGGCTGGAGCAGCCCAGCCGCGGCGAAGTCTGGATGGGCGGGCAGTGCGCAGCCAGCGCCTCGCAGTCCCTGCCGCCCGAGCGGCGCGAGCTGGGCCTGGTGCTCCAGGACCATGCGCTCTGGCCCCATATGAGCCTGCAGGCCAACGTGGCCTTCGCATTGGAGATGCGCGGCCTGCCTCGCACGCAGATCCACGAGCGGGTGCAGCAGACCCTGGGCCTGGTCGGGCTGCAGGGCATGGGCGAGCGCCTTCCCGGCAGCCTGTCGGGCGGCCAGCAGCAGCGCGCGGCGCTGGCCTGCGCCGTGGTGGAGCGCCCGCGCCTGGTGCTGCTGGACGAACCCCTGTCCGGCCTCGACGGCAACCTGCGCGAGCGCCTGTGCGAGGAAATTCCCCAGCTGCTGCGCAGCCTGGGTTGTACGGCCGTCTATGCGACGCAAGACCGCCAGCAGGCCTTCGCCGTCGCCGACCGCGTGGTCGTGATGGAGCACGGCCGCATCCTGCAACCGGGCAGCGCCCGGGGCCAGGCGCCGGCCCCCGTGCCTTGCGAGGCAGACCTATGGCCCATGGCCGGGCACCTGTGCAGCGCAGCATAGGAGGGGCGTAGCCGGTCTCGGTTCGGATGACGGTGAAAAAAGCACGGTCGTTCTAAATTCCTGCTTTTTTGGCTACACTGTGCCGCTACACGAACCGCCCACCAGGAGACCCGCCATGTCCGATCTGAACGCCGCCTTCGAGGCCGCCGTCAAGAACTCCACCTCGATCAGCGAGCGCCCCGACAACGCCACGCTGCTCAAGCTCTACGCGCTGTACAAGCAGGCCACCGAAGGCGACAACGAGGCCAAGAAGCCCAGCTTCACCGACATGGTCGGCCGCGCCAAGTGGGACGCCTGGGAAAAGCTCAAGGACACCTCGGCCGACGATGCCAAGCAGCAGTACATCGACCTGATCGAATCGCTGCGCTGATCAACACCACCACCGATCGCAGACACAGGCAAGGCCCCGGACTCCGGGGCCTTGTCGTTTCCGGCCAGGCCACACCACACTATGTCAAAGAGTGGAGCGCTGGAAACTGGCGCGGCCCACCCCAGGGACACCGAGGAAGGGCAGCCCCGCACCGAGGGTGTCGTCCCCCTCAGGGGGAAGCGGCGCAGCCGCTCAGGGGGATCAATATTTGTTGGAAAAGTTCGCGCTGATGCGCTGGCGCAGATATTCCGCGCCCGTGATGGGCGGGTACTTCTTTTGCGGGCCCTCGATCACCGCGTCCTCGTTGGCCTGGCAGAAGAAGGCCAGGCTGTAGCGCGCGCCCTGGTATTCATGGGGCAGGGGATTGCGCACGCGGTGGAAGTTGCTGGGCAGCTGGTCGTCGCTCCAGCGCGTGAGCATGTCGCCGATGTTGCAGGTGATCACGCCCTCCACGGGGTCCACGGGCGTCCATTGCTGGCCCTCCATCTCCTTGCCCGGCAGCACCTGCAGGCCGCCCTGGCCCGCGCGCTGGAACAGCAGGGTCAGGCAGTCGAAGTCGGTGTGGGCGCCTGCGCGCCACAGGCCCAGCTCATCCTTGAGCGCGGGGTCGACCGCAAAGTAATGCAGCATGCGCAGCGTGCTCTGGTAGGCGGGCACCGAAGGGTCGTGGGCGCGCGTGAAGAAGTCCGCATCGAAGCCCAGCTTGTGCGCAAAGCACGACAGCAGCTGCATGCCCACCTGCCAGCACTGGCGCTCAAAGTCCAGCGTGGCCTGCTGAAAGCCCGGCAGCTCCTGCTGCGTGGGCCACAGGCCGGCCATGCGCGGGCGCGTCACCTGGTAGGACTCCTTCTGGTCGGGCGTGCGCGTGGAAGGCCGGATCTGCGCCTTGTGCTCCCAGCCCGCATTGCGCGACAGCGGCCACTGCGCCTTCACCTCGCGCGGCAGCGCGAACAACTGCTCGGCACGCCCGAAGGCCGCATCGATATCGGGCTGGGGAATACCGTGGCCCGACACCTGGAAGAAGCCGATCTCCACCGAGGCCTGCCAGATCGCATCGGCGATCTCGGCCTTGCGGCGGTCGAAGTCGGAGATATCGATCACCCGCACCTCCCGTGCGCGCGTCTCCTGCCCCTGGCCGCCCATGCGGGCCTCCTTGGCGAGTTCACCCAGCGCGTAATCTGACGCCGGTGCCGAAGGCAGGGTGGAGTTGGCAAGCATGTTCATGGTCTGTTTCCTTTGCCGCAAAGGCAGTGGCAAGGCACGCGGCGGCCGGCGCAAAAAGACACCGATCCCGCCCGTCGCTCTTGAAGTGGCTGACAGGGCACAGGTCGCAGCCACGCCGCTCCCGCACCCGCTTCAAGAGCAATGACCCGCGCCGGCACAGACCGGCAAGCTGAACGCTTCTACTCTTGCCAACCACCCAAGCAAACAGCGCGCCAGCCCGCGCAGGCCGGTTCGTCGCTGCGCGCGTTCCATCGTGGTGCAGCAGCCCACAGAAATCGTGGTGCATGCCCGTATCTCGTCGGTGGTGCACCAAGGTGATGCATGCAGCCCGCTTCCTTCAAAACCGGCGCGGTCAAAAGCCAGGGACGCCGAGCAAGAGCCGCCTCGCGGCGAGGGCGTCGTCCCCCTCCCTTGCGAAGCAAGTAGAGAGGGGGAAGCGGCGCAGCCGCTCAGGGGGTGGTACGCCATTTGCATACAAGGACGAACGAGTAGAAGCGTTCAGCACGCGCCCAGTGCGCGTTGCCCGGAAATTGCTCATGTCACGCCAGCCGCCCGGCCCCATGCCAGCGGCCGGTCCCCATGTTGATAGCGACTGAGAGTTCCACCATGCAACGCCGCCATTTCCTTGCCGCCGCCGCCCTTCCCGCTGCCAGTGCCGTGATGCCCGGTGCCTTCGCCCAGGGCAAGGCGCTGACACCGCTGAAGTTCACGCTGGACTTTCGCGTGACCTCGCAGACCGCGCCCTTTTTCGTGGCGCTGCAAAAGGGCTACTACCGCGACGAGGGGCTGGACGTGAGCATCGACGTGGGCTCGGGCTCGGTGGCATCCATCACGCGGGTGGCCAGCGGCGCCTACCAGCTGGGCCTGGGCGACATCAGCTCGCTGATCGAGTTCAATGCGCAGAACGCAGGCGCGGCGCGCGTGCAGGCCGTCTACCAGTACTACAACCGCGCGCCGTTCGCCATCATCGGCCGCAAGGACCGGGGCATCACGGGCGAGTTCGCCAGCCTCAAGGGCAAGAAGGTGGCCGCCGCCGCCGTGGAGTCCACGCGCCGCGTCTGGCCCCTGGTTGCGCAGCGCCAGAACCTGCCGGCCGACCTGTTCGCCTGGACCACGACGGAGTTCTCGGCGCGCGACAACGTGGTGGTGCGCGGCGATGTGGATGCGGCCACCTATTTCCATGACTCGGCCGTGTCGCTGTTCGCACGCATCAAGCCCGAGGAGCTGTCGGTGCTGCGCTACACCGATGCGGGCGTGCAGCTGTACGGCAATGCCATCCTGGCCTCCAGCGCTCTGGTGGCCGAGCAGCCGGCGCTGGTGGCGGGATTCCTGCGTGCCAGCAACCGCGCCCTCATCGAATGCCTGGCCCAGCCTGCGCTGGCCGTGGCCGCCGTGCGCCAGCGCGAGCCCATCCTGGATGAAAAGCTGGAACTGGCGCGCTGGGCCATCACCTCGCAATACCTGGCCGCGCCCGATACGCAGCGCCACGGCCTGGGCGACATCGACCCGCAGCTGCTGGCCCGACAGGCCGAGCAGGTCAGCCAGGCCTTCGGCCTGAAGGCACCCGTGTCGGCCGACGCGCTGTTCAACCGCAGCCTGCTGCCGCCGCTGGCCGCGCGCATGGCCAAGGCCTGAGGGAGTGCACATGGACCACGCCACCGTTTCACTGCCCCTTGAGGCCTCGCTCGACGAGCGCGACGGCCTGTACCTGCGCCGCGCCATCGCCATGGCCGACCGCGCGCGCCAGCGCGGCAACCGCCCTTTCGGCGCACTCATCGTGGCCGCCGATGGCCGCGTGCTGGCCGAGGCCTCCAACGCCAACGGCGAGAGCGGCGACTGCACGGCCCATGCCGAGCTGTCGGCCATCCGCCTGGCCAGCCCCCTGCATGACCGCGAGGCGCTGTCCGCAGCCACCTTGTATTCATCGGCCGAGCCCTGCGTGATGTGCGCGGGCGCCATCTTCTGGTCGGCCATAGGCCGCGTGGTCTACGGCATAGACGCCGTGCGCCTGCGCGAATTCCGCGGCGAGCGCCTGGACCAGAAGGATGCCGAGCTGTCCTGCCGCGATGTGTTCGCCGCCTCGTCCCACGCCATCGAATGCATAGGCCCTGCGCTGATCGGCGAGGCCGCCGCTTCGCACCAGGGCGCCTGGAAAAGCTGATCCGGCCCCGTTCCGGCCCCACCGTTTCTTTTGACCACCAGAGAGGAAGCCCACCATGCAAAAACGACTGTTCCTGCACACCGTCCTGGCCCTGTCCGCCAGCGCGGGCCTGGCAATGGCCCATACACAGGCCCACGCGGCCACGCCGCTGAAGTTCCAGCTGGACTGGCGCTTCGAGGGGCCGGCCGCCTTCTTCCTGCAGCCGGTGGCCAAGGGCTACTTCAAGGACGCGGGCCTGGATGTCACGGTCGATGCCGGCAGCGGCTCGGGCGGCGTGGTGCAGCGCGTGGCCTCGGGCGCCTATGACCTGGGCTTTGCCGACATCGCTGCGCTGATGGAGTTCCAGGCCAACAACCCGGACATGCCCAACAAGCCCGTGGCCGTGATGATGGTCTACAACAACACGCCGGCCTCGGTGATGGCGCTCAAGAAAAGCGGCATCGCCAGGACGGCCGACCTCACCGGCAAGAAGCTGGGCGCGCCCGTGTTCGATGCGGGCCGCCGCGCCTTCCCGCTGTTCGCCAAGGCCAACCAGGTCGGCACCGTGCAGTGGACGGCCATGGACCCGCCGCTGCGCGAGACCATGCTGGTGCGCGGCGATGTGGATGCCATCACGGGCTTCACCTTCACCTCGCTGCTGAACCTGGAGGCGCGCGGCATCAAGGCCGCCGACGTGGTGGTCATGCCCTATGCGGACTTCGGTGTGAAGCTGTACGGCAACGCCATCATCGCCAGCCCGAAGCTGATCAAGGAGAACCCGGCCGCCATCAAGGCCTTCCTGCAGGCCTTCGCCAAGGGGGCCAAGGAAGTCATCGCCAACCCGGGCGCGGCCATTGCCTACGTGAAGGAGCGCGACGGCATCGTCAACACCCAGCTGGAGACGCGCCGCCTGCAACTGGCCATCGACACCGTGGTCAACAGCGCCGACGCGCGTGCCGAAGGCTTTGGCCAGGTCGTGCCCACGCGGCTGTCGCTGATGGCGTCGCAGGTCTCCGATGTCTACGCCACCAAGACGCGCGTGAACCCGGCCGAGGTCTGGAACGGCAGCTTCCTGCCGTCTGCGGCCGAGCTGAACATCCTGCCCAAGAAGTGACGACAAAGTGATTGACACCGTGCGCGTGCGCCAGCGGGTGGCGCGCACGGCCCTTGCCTGCTGCCTGCCATGAATTCCTCCACATCCCACGGCGATGACGACGCCTTCTTCGTCGAGTTCCGCGACGTCTGGCTTGCCTACAACGAGGAGCTGCTGCGCGCCAACCACTTCGCGGTCGAGGCCATCGACCTGCAGGTGCGGCGCGGCGAGTTCATCGCCATCGTCGGCCCCTCGGGCTGCGGCAAGTCCACCTTCATGAAGCTGACCACGGGGCTGAAGATGCCCTCCATGGGCCGCGTCATGGTCAACGGCGAGCGCGTGACCGGGCCGCTGAAGATCTCGGGCATGGCCTTCCAGGCGCCGTCGCTGCTGCCCTGGCGCACCACGGTGGACAACGTGCTGCTGCCGCTGGAGATCGTGGAGCCGCACCGCTCGCAGTTCCGCCAAAAGCGCAAGGAGTACGAGGCGCGTGCGCGCGCCCTGCTGCAGAAGGTGGGCCTGGGCGGCTACGAGGACAAGTACCCCTGGCAGCTGTCGGGCGGCATGCAGCAGCGCGCCAGCATCTGCCGCGCGCTGATCCACGAGCCCCAGATGCTGCTGCTGGACGAGCCCTTCGGCGCGCTGGACGCCTTCACGCGCGAGGAGCTGTGGTGCGTGCTGCGCGACCTGCAGGCCGAGCAGCGCTTCAACGTCATCCTGGTCACGCACGACCTGCGCGAAAGCGTCTTCCTGGCCGACACCGTGTACGTGATGAGCAAGAGCCCGGGCCGCTTCGTGGTGCGCCGCGACATCGAGCTGCCGCGCCCGCGCGAGCTGGAGCTGACCTACACGCGCGAATTCACCGACATCGTGCACGAGCTGCGCGGCCACATCGGCGCCATGCGCAAGACCGGCGCGGCCATCCAACAATAGAACGGGGGAGATTCACATGCACAAGAAATACGCGGAACGCTGGGCGCCCTGGGTGCTGCTGCTGGCGGTCATCCTGCTGTGGCAGGTCATCTGCTCGGCCTTCGAGGTCTCGGAATTCATCTTCCCCAGCCCCTGGGCCATCGGCCGGCAGCTGGCCGAGTTCAGCGGCATCATCGCCGCCCATGCCTGGCGCACCTACTGGGTGACGATGGCGGGCTTTGGCATCGCCATCGTGGTGGGCGTGCTGCTGGGCTTTCTGATCGGCTCCTCGCGCCTGGCCTATGCGGCGTTCTATCCGCTGATGACGGCCTTCAACGCACTGCCCAAGGCGGCCTTCGTGCCCATCCTGGTGGTCTGGTTCGGCATCGGCGCGGGACCGGCCATCCTCACGGCCTTCCTGATCAGCTTCTTTCCCATCATGGTCAACATCGCCACCGGCCTGGCCACGCTGGAGCCCGAGCTGGAGGATGTGCTGCGCGTGCTGGGCGCCCGGCGCTGGGACGTGCTCATCAAGGTCGGCCTGCCGCGCTCCATGCCGTACTTCTACGGCTCGCTGAAGGTGGCGATCACCCTGGCCTTCGTGGGCACCACGGTCAGCGAGATGACGGCGGCCAACGAAGGCATCGGCTACCTGCTGGTGTCGGCCGGCTCGTCCATGCAGATGGGCCTGGCCTTTGCCGGCCTGATCGTGGTGGGCGCCATGGCCATGGTGATGTACGAGCTGTTCAGCGCCATCGAAAAGCGCACCACGGGCTGGGCCCGGCGCGGCTCGCAGGGCGAGTGAAGGAGAATCCGGCCATGACGCCCGCACCCGCGACGACACCTTCCATGACGCCCCTGACCGACGAACAGGCGGCCCGCCAGCTGCGCCGCGCAGGCGCCGTGGCCGAGCGGGCCATGGCCATGGGCCGCCATCCCTTTGGCGCGCTGCTGCTGGCGCCCGACGGCGAGACCGTGCTGGCCGAGCAGGGCAACATCGACACGGTGAACCATGCCGAGTCCACGCTGGCGCGCACGGCCGCCGCCAACTATCCGGGCGCCTACCTGGCGCAGTGCACCCTGGTCACCACCTTCGAGCCCTGCGCCATGTGCGCCGGAACCATCTACTGGGCCGGCATAGGCCGCGTGCTCTACGGCGCCGAGGAAACGGCGCTGCTGGCGCTGACGGGCGACCATCCCGAAAATCCCACGCTGTCCCTGCCCTGCCGCGAGGTCTTCGCGCGCGGGCAGCGCAGCGTGCAGGTCGTGGGGCCCGTGCCTGCGCTGCAGGAGGAGATGCTGGCGCCGCACCGGGGCTTCTGGCAACAGGGCTGAGCCGCCTGCGCGGGCGGCTCAACTGCGGCAGCCGGCCAGCGCGTCCAGGGGCTTCTGGTAGGTGGGGCTGGTCACGTCCAGCAGGCCCAGGGTGGTGTGGTAGAGGTTGTCGTGCGACAGCGGCGCGTCCAGCTGGCCGCGCACGCAGCGTTCGGACACGCCGGTGCGCTCGCCCAGGTTGCCCAGCCAGGCAATCATGGGAATGTGCTTTTGCTCGTCGGGCGCCATGGCGTAGGGCATGCCGTGCAGGTAGATGCCCATCTCGCCCAGCGACTCGCCGTGGTCGGACATGTAGACCATGCCGGTCTGGTAGCGCGATTGCTGGCGCGTCAGCCAGTCGATGGTCTGCGACAGGAAATGGTCGTTGTAGCGGATGGAGTTGTCGTAGACATTGACCACCTGCTCGCGCGTGCAGCTGGACAGCGCATTGGTCAGGCATTCGGGCTGGAAGACCTTGGTCTCGGGCGTGGAGCGCTTGTAGTAGGCCGGGCCGTGGCTGCCCATCTGGTGCATGACCAGCACCACGCCGCGCTCGCGGCGCTCGCGCGGCAGGGCGGCGATGCGTTCGTCGATGCCGCTGAGCAGGATGCCGTCCAGGCATTCTCCATCGCTGGAACACAGCGCCTTGCCGTCGGGCGTGTCCAGGCGGTCGGCGGTGCTGGCGTTGGGAATGCGGTCGCACACTCCCTTGCAGCCGGCCTGGTTGTCCAGCCACAGCACGGCCAGGCCGGCGCTGTACAGCACGTCCACGAGGTTGTCGTAGTCCACCTTGCTCTTGTAGAAGCCGGTGCGGCCCAGGTGCGAGAACATGCAGGGCACGGATTCGCGCGTGCTGGTGCCGCAGGAGGTCACGTTGCTCCAGTTGAGCACCTGGCGCCTGGCCAGCTCGGGCGTGGTGTCGCGCGCATAGCCGTTCAGGCCCCAGTTGGCGGCGCGCGCCGTCTCGCCCACGACGATGACGAACAGCGGCGGCTTGCGCTCGGCCGCATAGGTGGCCCCCAGCGTGGCGCCGGCCGCAATGCTGGCAAACGGGCGCTTGGGCCGCAGGATGGGCTTGAGCACCGCGTCCAGCGAGGCCAGCACCGGGCTGACCGGATTGAGCATGTGGCGCATCCACAGGTTGTTGCGGACCACGGGCGCCAGCTCGCGGTAGGAGACAAAGACCGAGGCCGCCAGCAGCAGCACCGAGGCGGCCAGCAGCGCCAGCGTGCGCAGCACGGTCTGCATGCCGCGGCGCGGGCGGATGACGCGCAGCCGCAGCAGCCAGGCCGTGGGCAGTCCGGCCACCAGCAGCAGCTGCAGCAGCAGCTGGGGGTTGAACAGGTCGCTGCTCTCGCGCAGGTCGGTCTGCAGGATGTTGTTGATCATGCCGCCGTCCATCACCGTGCCGTAGGCGGTCATGAAGTACTGGGCCGCGCCGGCAATCCAGGGCAGGGCGATCCACAGCGGCTTCATGCCGCGCGGCCAGGCCGTCAGCGACAGCAGCAGCAGCAGGCCGCCCAGGCCCAGGGGCAGCAGCCGCAGCACCAGGGCGGCCAGGCTGCCGTCATAGCCTTCCAGGTGGGGCAGGCGCCGCCACAGCGCCCAGTTGGCGGTGGCCAGCAGCCACAGCGCCAGCACCAGGGCCACGGCCTGGGGCGAGCGCGGTGCGGTCCAGGCCGTGCGCAGCCGTGCCGCGAGGCTGGCGGGGGCCGCCTGGGCAGGCTGGGCAGAAGATGGGGCCGGGGCTTGGCCGGTGCCGGAGGAGCCGGCAAAGGGGGGGCGGGCGAGCAGGCGTTCTGACATGGCCGCGAGCGTAGAATTCGCAGCTTAAGAACATCTGAACCCCGCGTTCAGACTCCGTTCAGCTTGAACCCCTGCCGCCCCCCCCTTGCGCCACGCTTGTTCCGTCCGTATCCGGTGCGCATCCTGATGTGCGAAGGCCCAACCTCCCATGCGAATCCTGCTGGTCGAAGACGATGAGGCCCTGGCCCAGGCGGTGGGCAGCTATCTGCGCTCCAAGGCCTTTCTGATCGACAGCGTGCCCTCGCTGGCCCAGGCGCGCGCCTGCCTGGCCGGTGCCAGCTACGCGGCCGTGCTGCTGGACCTGCACCTGGCCGACGGTGACGGCCTGGCGCTCATGCCCACGCTGCGCCGGCTGGCGCAGCCTCCCGTCACCATCGTGCTGACGGCCCGCGACCAGGTCAGCGATCGCATCCGCGGGCTGGATGCGGGGGCCGACGACTATCTGGTCAAGCCCTACGACCCCGAGGAACTGCTGGCCCGCCTGCGCGCCGTGAGCCGGCGCGGCGGCGGCATGCAGGCCGGGCAGGACGCCGTGCTGCGCATGGGCACGCTGGAGATCGACCTGGCCCGTGAAATGGTGCGCGACGCCGGCCGCACCCTGCTGCTCACGCCCAAGGAATGGGCGCTGCTGCGCGTGCTCACGGCCCAGCCGCAGCGTGTGCACGCGCGCGAGCATCTGCTCGATGCGCTCTACGGCTTCGATGCCGAGGCCGACAGCAACACGCTGGAAGTGTTCATCAGCCGGCTGCGCCGCAAGCTCGGGCGCGACCGCATCCTGACCGTGCGCGGCACCGGCTACCGCCTGGCCCTCGAGCATGGATGAGCCGCAGCGCTACAGCCTGGCGCTGCCGCCCCGTCTGGCCGACCAGCTGGCCCGCGAGCTGACACTGGCCCTGGCCGCCGTCTGGCTGGCCTGCGTGCTGGCGCTGGCCTGGTATGTCAGCCACATCGTGCACCACAACTTCGACCAGGAAATGATCGACAGCGGCCACCGCCTGCTGGAGGTGGCCGTGCACCAGCTGGAACAGGAAGACCACTCGCGCGAGGGCGTGCAGCGCCCGCATGTGGCCTCGCAGCCGGGCGACGAGGCCGAGGATCTGGTCTACCAGCTGCAGGACGGCCGCGGCAACGTGCTGCTGCGCACCCAGGCCGCCCCCGTGGCGGCCTTTGCCGTGCCCATGCGCGAGGGCTTCTACGAGCGCGAGGGCTGGCGCATCTATGTGGTGGCCCATCCCCGGCAGCCGCTGTTCCTGATGCTGGCCGATCCCATGGTCGAGCGCAGCGAGGCGCTGCAGCGGGCGCTGCTGGCGCTGGGCTCGGTGATGGTGGTCATGCTCGCCCTCATGGGCTGGGCGCTGCGCGTGACCGCGCGGCGGCGCCTGCGCGTGCTGCGCGACATGCAGCTGCAGCTGAGCGAGCGCGGCGGCTCCAACCTGGAGCCGCTGGACCTGGACGCCATGCCGCGCGAGCTGTGGCGGCTGGGCCGGGGCATCAACCACCTGATGCAGCGCCTGTCGCATGCGCTGCAGGTGGAGCGCTCCATGGCCGCCAATGCGGCCCACGAGCTGCGCACGCCGCTGGCCGTGGCCACGCTGCGCCTGCAGACGGCCCTGGACCGTGGCGTGGACAACGCCGACGTGCGGGCCGCGCACGAGGCGCTGGAGCGGCTGAGCCAGCGCACGGAAAAGCTGCTGCAGCTGTCGCGCGCGGCCTCGGGCTCGGCGCTGGCGCAGGACGATGTGCGGCTGGACACGCTGGCCAGCATGGTGGCCTCCGAGTTCTGGCAGCAGGACGAATCCACCCAGCTGCGGCTGGATGTGGTGCTGCCCGAGCAGCCCTGCGGGCCGGTGGCGGGCGACGTGGACACGCTGGCCATTGCCTTGCGCAACCTGGTGGAGAACGCGCTGCGCTACAGCGATGGCTCGGAGGTGCTGCTCGAAGTCTGCGACAGCCATACCGTCCAGGTGCGCGACGAGGGGCCGGGCATGGACGCCGTGGCGCTGGGCACCGCGCGCGAGCGCCATGTGCGCCATGTGGACGATCTGCGCCTGCCCCAGGGCGCCGTGCGCGAACTGGCATCGCCGGGCTATGGCCTGGGCCTGTCCATCGTGTCCATGATCGTGGCCCAGCACGGCGGCAGCCTGCAGCTGCAGTCGCCACCGCCTGGCAGCTCCAGCGGCCTGCTGGCACGCATTCAGTTGCCGGGGCGCGATCCGTCCGCGGATTCCGACGCCCCGGCCTGAGCCGGGGCGCAGGCAGACGGCAGGGGCGCATCGGCCGGCATGTGCCTGCACAGCCTGGCGTTGCGCTGCGCTGCGGGCAGGGCGGCCAGCTGCCGCACCTCGGCATAGAAACGCTGCCAGCCCTGGATTGCCTCGTTGCCGGGCTGGGCCTGGGCCGGCGCTTGGGTCTTTGCTTGGGCCTGGGCCTGGTGCCACAGCGCGGTGAAGGCCGGCACCCAGTCGTCATAGGCGGCCAGCGCGCCGAAGCTGGCGTTGTTGGCATCGGCCACCCACTGGTCCAGCCGCGCCTGGTTGCGGTCGTAGAGCTGGCGCTGTGCATCGGTGGTCAGCAGGGCCGCATCGGCGCTGCGCCATTGCGCGCGCAGCGCAGCGTAGTCGCTGCGCAGCTGCTGGTAGATCTGCGCCTTGGCCTGCTGCATGGCGGGGCCGCGCTGCGGGTCCTGGTACAGCTGCTGCAGCGCCTGGCGCGTGCGCCCGGTCAGTGCCCGCCACTGCGTACGCCGCAGCTGGCTTGACTCCCAGCGCGCGCGGGCGGCTGGGCCGGCCTCGGTGGCCAGCCACAGCGTTGCGCCCAGGCGCTCCACGGTGGTGGCAAAGGATTCGTTGAAGGCGGTATCGCCGGCCACGTAGACCACCTGGTGGGCCAGCTCATGGAACAGCAGGCCGGCGAACTCGCCTTCGCCCCAGCCCACGAAGGTGTTGAGCAGCGGATCGCCCCCCAGCCAGTTCAGGTAGCCCAGCGTGGAATAGGCGGGCACGCCGTAGCTGCCGGACTCCAGACCCTGGTCGGCCAGCAGCCGGGCCTGGGCCACGGCGTCTGCCTCGGAAAAGTAGCCCCGGTAGCCCACGCAGCCGGCCACGGGAAAGCACCAGCGGTGCAGCTCCAGGCTGTCGGGCGGCGCGGCCACCACGTTCCACACGGCAAAGGGCCGCTGCAGATCGGCGTAGCGGCGGTAGCTGGCGTTGTCGGGCAGGCCCAGCCGTTGCACGGCGAAGCTGCGCATGCGCTGGGCCGCAAGCAGGCGCTCGCGCAGCGCGGGTGCCAGGTTGTCGTCCTGCAGCCAGTCGTCAATGGGGCGGCTGGCCTGCAGCAGGTGTATCTGGCCGCGCAGGCTTTGCCAGTAATAGCCCAGGCCGTCGCCGCCGGCCCCCGTGCTGGCACAGCCGCCCAGCAGCAGGCCTATGCCCGCCAAAATCGCGGGCAGGCCGCGCCTGACTACACTCAAGCCTTCACGCACCCTTGGCCCCCTTGCTGCTTTCATGGACTTCTTCACGCTGGCGATCATTGTCTTCATCGCAATCTACCTTCTCAAGACGCAGGAGCAGCGCCGGCATACCCTGCTGCTGGCCCAGTATCTGGGGCGTTTCCAGATAGAGAAGCTGATGGGCGGCCTGATCGAAGGCTATCTGCGCGCCCTGGGCGAGAACGACGAGCAGCGCCGCGCCCAGATCTGGACCGTGCTGGACAACACCGAAACCAGCCTGGTCGAGCAGTTCCAGCGCTTTGCCAAGGAAATGGCCTCGGCCGATCCGCAGCTCACGCGCGTGAGCACGCTGCCCGTGGCGCTGCCCTATCTGGACCGGCTGTTCCCGTCGTCCGGCTTCGATCTGCGCGAAGCCATGCAGCTGCATGCGCGCGGCATTGCCTCCGTGCGCGTGGCCGACAGCGCCACCGAGGAAGAACGCCGTGCGCGCGCCTTCATGATGACGGCCGAGCTGTTGCTCATGCAGTACACCTGTCATTGGTTTTGCAAATCGCGCGCCGTGGCATCCCTGCGGCTGGTCGCACGGCACAAGACGCCCTTCGAGCAAGTGCTTGCTTCGGTGAGTGACCAGACACGGCGCGACTACAGGCAGCTGATCGCCTGATCGCCCCTTCTGTGGCGGGGCGCCATGCCCCGCCATGCACAGCCCAGGCTGCGATTGACGCAGTGCGGCTTGCTGTCAAAAATGAACGCCATGACACAAGTGCTGAGCTCCATCGAGGCGCGGCTGGCGTCTCTCCCTGTTCCCGTGGCCGTGATCCTGCCGTCCGGCCAGCGCGCCGGTCCTGCGGATGCGCAGGTGGTGCTGCATTTCCAGTCCATGGCGGCCATGGCCAGCCTGGCGGCCGGGCAGATAGGGACACTGGGCAGTGCCATCGTGGAGGGGCTGGTACGCATCGATGGCCGCATGCGCGACGTGATGGCGGTGGCCGCCAGCCTGCTGCAATCCGATCCGGTGCGCGGCACATCGCACTGGTGGGTGCATGCCATGGCCCGCATGCGCTCCATGGCCGCGCACACGCTGGCGCGCGACGCCCAGCAGATCCAGTTCCACTACGACATCTCCGACGACTTCTACGGCCTGTGGCTGGACCCGCGCCGCGTCTATTCCTGCGCCTACTTCCGCGATCCGCAGATGACGCTGGCCCAGGCCCAGGAGGCCAAGCTCGACCACATCTGCCGCAAGCTGGACCTGCGGCCCGGCGAGCGTTTCCTGGACATCGGCGCGGGCTGGGGCGCGCTGCTGCTGTGGGCGGCCGAGCATTACGGCGTCACGGCCACGGGCATCACGCTCTCGCACAACCAGCACCGCCATGTGCAGCAGCTGATTGCCGAGCGCGGCCTGCAGGGCAGGGTGGACATGCAACTGCTGGACTACCGCGCGCTGGCGCCCGGCCAGCCCTTCGACAAGATAGGCTCGGTGGGCATGTTCGAGCATGTGGGCCAGGCCCAGCTGCCCGAGTACTTCCAGACCGTGCACCGCCTGCTGCGCCCGGGCGGCATGGCGCTGATCCACGGCATCACCGCGGGCGGCGTGGACAACACCCAGCTGGGCGCGGGCATGGGCGAGTTCATCGACCGCTACATCTTCCCCGGCGGCGAGCTGATGCATGTGAGCCGCGTGCTGCACGACATGGGCCACAGCGGGCTGGAAATGGTGGACACGGAGAACCTGCGGCCCCACTACGCACGCACGCTGTGGAACTGGTCCGACGCACTGGAAGCCCAGCTGCCGCAGGCGCAGCGTATCCTTGAGCAGCATGCCGATGCCGAAGGTGCCGCCAAGGTGCTGCGCGCCTACCGGCTCTATCTGGCGGGTTGCGCCATGGGCTTCGAGCGCGGCTGGATCGCCCTGCACCAGATGCTGTGCACGCATCCCGACGGACGGCTGCAGTCGGGGTCCATGGTGGGAGCCCAATCGGACTATGCTTTCAACCGCGAGTACATGTACCGCTGAGTGCATGACACGCCACACAGAAAAAGGATAGCCATGCTCTACAAGTTCAAGTCCCGTGCCACGGCCGACGTCATCATGCTCGAATCCAACGGCCGCCAGGTCCTGGAGATCGTCGGCAAGACGCCCGGCGCCAGCGGCATCATCACCGTCCAGCAGATCCCGGCCGCCATCGATGCGCTGGAAGCCGCCGTGGCCGATGACGATGCCCGCCGCAAGGCCAACCAGGAAGAGGATGCGCAGGATGGCGACCAGGACAATGCCGCACCGGGCGCACGCGATGCCGTCAGCCTGCGCCAGCGCGCTGCGCCCATGATCGACATGCTGCGCCGCAGCGCCGCCGAGAACAGCGACGTCACCTGGTAAGCCGGAGGCCCCCGCTGGCCCGTCAGGCGTTGATGCCCTTCATGCCTTCCTCCGTATAGCGCTGCCCGGCCACGGGCAGCTCGTCGCTGGCGCGCCGCAGCTCGTCCAGCTCGCCGGGCGTCAGTGCCACGGACAGCGCGCCCAGGTTGTCCTGCAGATGGGCGATGCGCCGGGTGCCCGGAATGGGCACCACGTCCGGCCCCTGGGCCAGCAGCCAGGCCAGGGCGATCTGCGCAGGCGTGCTGCCCTTGCGCTGCGCCAGGGCCGATACGGCACCCACCAGGGCCTGGTTGGTGTCGATGTTGCCGGGCTGAAAGCGCGGCAGGCTGGCGCGGAAATCGCCCTGCTCGAAGGCCGTGCCGCCATGAAAGCGTCCCGTGAGAAAGCCGCGCCCCAGCGGCGAATAGGCCACCAGCCCCACGCCCAGCTCGCGGCAGGCGGGCAGCACCTCGTCCTCCACCTCGCGCGTCCACAGTGAATACTCGGTCTGCACCGCCGCCACCGGGTGCACGGCATGGGCGCGGCGCAGCGTGGCTGCGCTGACCTCGCACAGGCCGATGCGGGCGATCTTGCCTTCCTGCACCAGGCGCGCCAGCCCTTGCATGATCTCTTCGATGGGCCGCGTGGCATCGACGCGGTGCACGTAGTACAGGTCGATGCGCTCCACGCCCAGGCGCTGCAGCGAGTCCTCGCAGCTTTGCCGCGCGTACTGCGCGCTGTTGTCGATGCTGCGCCGGTACTCCCCGGCCTTGCGCACGATGCCGAACTTGGTGGCGATCTTCACGCGCGGGCGGCGCGATGCCAGGAAGCGGCCGATCAGCTCCTCGTTGTGGTGCGGCCCGTAGACATCGGCCGTGTCCAGGAAGTCGATGCCGGCCTTCACGGCATGGTCCAGCGCCTGCAGCGCCAGGGCGTCGTCGCGCGGACCATAGAACTCGCTCATGCCCATGCAGCCCAGGCCCAGGGCGGACACCTGCAGATCGTGGCCAAGTGTGCGTTGTTGCATTGCATATCCTCTTGCTGAAACAAGGGGCCAGTATGGTTTTCCGAAGCGGCCTTGCCTACTGACAAAATCGCGCTTCGATCTTCCATTTCCGGAAAACATTTCCACAAAGGCTCTCCGCAAGGGCTTTCCAGGAAAACCAAGGAGCACTTCATTGCAGTGGGACGACGCCCGCATCTTCCTGGCCATTGCCCGCGCCGGCAGCCTGAACGGCGCCTCGGCCGCGCTGGGGCTGGGCGTGGCCACGGTCTCGCGCCGGCTGGACCGGCTGGAGTCCGCGCTGGCCATGCCGCTGTTCAGCCGCCACCAGAGCGGCTATCGGCTCACGGCCGACGGCCAGGCGCTGCTGGCCCCGGCCGAGACGCTGGAGCAGGCGGCCCAGGCCCTGGGCGATGCCGCGCACAGCCAGGCGCAGGTCGCGGGCGTGGTGCGGTTGGCCACGGCGGAGAACCTGGCCAACCCGCTGATCGTGCCCTCGCTGGCGCAGTTGTTCGCGCGCCATCCGGGGCTGCGCGTGCAGCTGGTCAGCGGCGTGCAGACGCTGAACCTGCACCGGCGCGATGCCGACCTGGCCGTGCGCATGTCCCAGCCCGAGGCCGGCCACGTCACGATCCGGCGCCTGGGAACGCTGGGTTTCGGCTTGTACGGATCGGCCGGCCATGTTGCTGGCCGCGCTGGCCGGAGCGGCTCGGACCTCTTCGAAGGCGACGCCTTCATCGGCTGGGACGACAGCCATGCCCACCTGCCCGCCGCACGCTGGATGGCGCGCGCCCTGCGCGGGCGTCCCTGCCGGCTGGAGACCAACACCCTGTCCGCGCAGCTGGCCGCGGCCCAGGCGGGCCTGGGCCTGGCCGTGCTGCCGCATTTCCTGGCGCGGCAGGCGGGGCTGGTCTGCGTGGAGCCGCAGCTGGGCGCCGACCAGCCGATCTGGCTTGCCATGCATGCCGACCTTGCCCAGTCGCGGCGGGTGCGGGCCGTGGCGGACCACCTCATTGAACTGTTCGAGCGGCGGCATGCCGAACTCGAAGGCCCGGCCTGAGCCGCAGCAGGGGCCGCGCGCCGTGTTAAACACGCACGCAGATTGCGAGAAAGAAAGGACTTCCATGCACCGCCTCCGTCATTCCTCCCGATTCCTGCCCTGGCTGGGCGCGCTGGCCGCCACGCTGGCGCTGGCCGCCTGCGCCGACAGGCCCAAGGCGCCCACCGGCCCGCAGGCGCCCCCGGGAGCGGCGGCGGCCGTGTATTCGCTGCTGTTTCTGGACAACGCCTCCAACCTCGGCCCCAAGGCGGCGGCCTACTGCATAGGCAACGGCCGGGGCTGGGCGCTGCTGGACCCCGATGCCGGCACGCTGGCCCTGCTCAGCGGCCAGAGCCAGGTGCGGCCGGCTTCGGCCTGCGACGTGGGCAAGGGCGGCGAGCAGGTGCTGGACCGGGCCAGCGGCCGGCCGGCGCTGATGTTCGGCGTCGAGCTTGTGCACTGCACGGCCTCGGGATCGCAATGCCTGATGCGCGGCAGCTACTACGAAGGTCCCGGCAACACGCAGAGCAACCTCTACAACGCAAGCCAGCGCGGCGGCAGCTGGCAGGCCGTGATGGCGCTGCGCGGGCCGGCGCCCTGAACCCTGCATCGCCGCTGTCGCGCCGTCCCCGCCAACGAAAAAGCCCGGCCGAAGCCGGGCTTGATCGTGGTTGCAACTGGGCAATCCGTCGCGGTGGTGGTCCTCGGGATCAGTCGGCGTAGGTGCCGGCTGCCTTGATGACCTTGCCCCACTTCTCGATCTCGGCCTGGACGAACTTCTTGTGGCCTTCGGGTTCGATGCGGCCGTCGCTGGCGATCACGGCGCCCAGGGCTTCCTGGCGCTTGATGAACTCGGGGTCCTTGAGGGCGGCCTTCATGGCCTCGTTGACCTTCTTGACGACGTCGGCCGGCGTGCCCTTGGGCGCGTACAGGCCATGCCAGATGGTGACCTGGAAGTCAGGCACGCCCACTTCGGCCAGCGTCGGCAGGTCCTTCAGTGCGGGCATGACCAGGCGCTTGGGCGTGGTCACGGCATAGGCCTGGACCTTCTTGGCCGTGATCTGGCCCGTGGTGTTGGTGGTCTGGTCGCACAGCAGGTCGACCTGGTTGCCGATCAGGTCGGCGATGGCCGGCGCGGCGCCCTTGTAGGGCACGGGCGTCATTTCGGTCTTCATGGCCGCCTGCAGCATCAGGCCGCACAGGTGGGAGGCGGAACCGATGCCGGCATTGGCCAGGTTGACCTTGCCCTGGTTCTTGCCGATCCAGTCCTTGACCTCGGCGAAGTTCTTGGCCGGCAGGCTGGGGCGGCCGATCAGGGTCATGGGCACGTCGTTGATGATGCCGGCGTACTCGAAGTCGTTGAGCACGTTGAACGACAGCTTGCGGTACAGCGACGGGATCGTGGACATGCCGATGTGGTTGATCAGCAGCGTGTAGCCGTCAGGGCGGGCACGTGCAGCCTTGGCCGTGCCGATGGTGCTGCCGGCGCCGTCGGCGTTGTCCACCACGATGGTGGCATTGTTCAGATGCTTGCGCATGGACTCGGCCAGATCGCGGGCCACCTTGTCGGTCGGGCCGCCTGCGGTGAACGGCACGATGAGGGTGATCGTCTTGCCTGCGGCAGGATAGTCCTGCGCATGAGCGCCAATGGCTGCGCCGGCTGCCAGGGCGATGGCTGCGATCTTGAACAATGCTTTCATAGTGTCTCCAGGTGAATGGCGTGCAAATGATAGGGGGCGATGCGTTTTCGCCCTAAAGGGCAAACACGCAAAAGAAACCGAATGCACGAGGAGACGAATTTTAAGAATTGTTTCTATTGCGCCGCAGCAGATTCCCTTGCCATTGATCTAGTGCAAACCCTTGGAGGCTTGACAGGCGTCATGTTTTCAGGGATTGCGCCGGCTGCGCGGCTGCGCGGCGGCGCGGCCACCGTCCCCCGCGCCTCGGTGGCTACTTGTACGACCTCGCGTCTTCGATCACCTTGCCGTCATTGGGCAGCGTGCCCGGCAGCACCATCTGCACGTCGCCGCGCAGCTTGGTCACTTCGCGCACCGCGTCGGACAGCTGCTGGGCCAGGCCCGGCGAGGTCTCGCGGGTTTCGACCAGCAACTGCATCTGGTCATTGGCCATCTCGCCCGTGACCACCAGCCTTGCGCGCCCCACCTGCGGAAAGCGGCGCACGACGTCGGCAATCTGGCCCGGGTGCACGAACATGCCGCGCACCTTGGTGGTCTGGTCGGCGCGTCCCATCCAGCCCTTGATGCGTGCGTTGGTGCGGCCCGTGGGGCACTGGCCGGGCAGCACGGCAGAGAGGTCGCCCGTGCCGAAGCGGATCAGCGGGTAGTCGGGGTTGAAGGTGGTGATCACCAGTTCGCCCACCTCGCCGGGCGCCACGGGGTCGCCCGTGCCGGGGCGCACGATCTCGACGATGACCTGCTCGTCCAGCACCAGGCCTTCGCGCGCCTCGGTCTCGTAGGCGATCAGGCCCAGGTCGGCCGTGGCGTAGCACTGGTAGCCCGCGATGCCGCGCTCGGCCAGCCAGTCGCGCAGCGAGGGCGGAAAGGCCTCTCCGGAGACCATGGCCTTGGTCACGGACGGGATGGGCAGGCCCATCTCCACGGACTTTTCCACAATGATCTTGAGGAAGCTGGGCGTGCCCACGTAGCCGGCGGGACGCAGGTCGGCCATGGCCTGCACCTGCTGCTCGGTCTGGCCCGTGCCGCCTGCGAACACCGTGCAGCCCAGCGCATGGGCGCCGCTTTCCATCATCGAGCCCGCGGGCACGAAGTGGTAGCTGAAGCAGTTGTGCACCAGCTCGCCGGGCCGAAAGCCAGAGGCATGCAGCGCGCGCGCCATGCGCCAGTAGTCGGGGCGGCGGCTCTCGGGCTCGTAGATGGGGCCGGGGCTGCAGAACAGGCGCGGCATGGGCTGGCCCAGGCCGATGGCGTTGAAGCCGCCGAAGATCTGCGCGGGCCGCTGCTCGGCCTGGCGCTGCAGCAGCTCGTACTTGCGCGTCACCGGCAGGCGGGCCAGGGCCTCGCGGCTGGTGATCTGCGCGGCGTCGACGCCGTCCAGGATCCGGGCGAAGGCAGCCGACTGTTGCTGCGCATGGGCGATCTGTCGGGGCAGGGCGGCCAGCAGCGCCGCTTCGCGTTCGTCAGGGGTGCGCGTCTCCAGCGCGTCGTAGAAGGCACTCATGGCTAGTCCTGTGGAAGAAGGGTCTGGGGCAGGGGCTGGGAAATGTCCGCCGGTCAGGCCAGCCAGCGTTTTCTGCGCTTGTAGCTTTTCACGTCCTTGAAACTCTTGCGCTCGCCGCCGCCCACGCCCAGGTAGAACTCCTTGACGTCCTCGTTGCTGGCCAGGTCCGAGGCTGCGCCGTCCATGACGATGCGGCCGCTTTCCATGATGTAGCCGTAGTCCGAGTACTTGAGCGCCATGTTGGTGTTCTGCTCGGCCAGCAGGAAGGTGACCTTTTCCTTGCTGTTGAGGTCGCGGACGATGTTGAACACCTCCTCGACGATCTGCGGGGCCAGGCCCATCGAGGGTTCGTCCAGCAGCACCATGCGCGGATTGGCCATCAGCGCGCGGCCGATGGCGCACATCTGCTGCTCGCCGCCCGAGGTGTAGGCGGCCTGCGAGGTGCGGCGCGTCTTCAGGCGCGGAAAGTAGTTGTAGACCTTCTCGAGGTTGGCCGCGATCTCGCCCTTGTCGGTGCGCGTATAGCTGCCGGTCATGAGGTTTTCCTCGATGGTCAGGTGGGCGAAGCAGTGCCGCCCCTCCATGACCTGGACCACGCCGCGCTGCACCAGCTCGGAGGGCGTGAGGCTTTCGATACGTTCGCCCTCCAGCTCGATCGTGCCCTTGGTCACCTCGCCGCGCTCGCCCTTGAGCAGGTTGGAGATGGCGCGCAGCGTCGTGGTCTTGCCCGCGCCGTTGCCGCCCAGGATGGCCACGATGCTCTCGCGCGGCACCTGGAGCGAAACGCCCTTGAGCACCAGGATCACATGGTTGTAGATGACTTCGATGCCATTGACCACGAGCAGCGGATCGCTGGCGGCCGGGGCGGAGGTGGGTGCGGTGGTCATGGCGTCGTCCATGGGCGTTGATACGAAAGCGGAGTGCGGGGCCGCAACTCTCGAAGCATCTCTGCGCGGGGCATGCCCCAACTCAGGGACACCGAGGAAGGGCCGCCCCGCACCGAGGGTGTCGTCCCCCTCCCCCGCGAAGCGGGTAGAGAGGGGGAAGGCGCGCAAGCGCCTCAGGGGGTGCAAGTTCTAGCTTTTACGTTCTTTTCCTTGGCGTACTTGTCCGCGTACTCCTTGACCAGCGGTTCGACCATGGACTTGTCGGCCTGGTACCAGTCGGAGACCACCTTCCACTTGGCGCCATCCCACTGGGCGATGCGCGACCAGTCGGTGCCCAGGTGGTTGTCGCAGCTGGTCTTGACGGGGCGGATGATCTTGCCGAAGCCCAGCTCGTTGAGGCGCTCCTGCGTGAGGTTCAGGTTCTCCAGGCCCCAGCGCACCTGCTCGGAGGTCATGACCTTGCCCTTGCCGTATTTTTCCTGTGCCGTGCGGATGGCCTCCACCTGCAGCATGGAGATCACCATGCCGCGCGTATGGGCCATGGCGCCCAGTTCCTTGGCGTCGGTGGCCGTGCCCTGGCCCTTGTCGTAGACCATGGCCTTGACCTCGTCGTGCACCTTGTCGTGCTCGGCCGTGTTGTGGATGGTCACGGTGTTGTAGCCCTTGGCGCCGGCGCCGATGTCCTTCACGTCATGGTCCGAGCCGGCCCACCAGATGGAGTACATCTTCTCGCGCGGGTAGCCGGTGGCCTGCGCCTCGCGCACGGCCGTGGGCGTCATCACGCCGGCCGACCACAGCAGCACGTAGTCGGGGCGCTGCTGGCGGATCTGCAGCCAGGTGGACTTCTGCTCCACGCCGGGCGCCGTCACGGGCAGCAGCGTCAGGTCGAAGCCTTCCTTGGCGGCGCGCTTTTGCAGCAGCGGAATGGGTTCCTTGCCATAGGGCGAGTCGTGGTAGACCAGGGCGATCTTCTTGCCCTTGAGGCTGCCCTTTTCCTTCTTGAGGATGTCCTGGATGATGGAGTCGGCCGCCGTCCAGTAGTTGCCCAGCAGCGGGAAGTTCCACTCGAAGACCTTGCCGTCGGCCGACTGCGACAGGCCGTAGCCCGTGGTGATGATGGGCATCTTGTCGCCGGGCGCCTTGTCCGTCACGGCGAACGTGATGCCGGTGGACTGCGGATCGAAGCCCGCCGCGCCGCCGCCCTTGCCCTTCAGGCGCTCATAGCACTCCACGCCCTTGGCCGTGTCGTAGGCCGTCTCGCATTCCTCGTAGGCGATCTTCACGCCATTGATGCCGCCCTTGGCGTTGACCAGCTTGATGTAGTCCTGCTTGCCATCGGCCCATGGAATGCCCAGCGGAGCGAACTGGCCCGTGCGGTAGACCAGCAGCGGCACGAACTGGTCCTGGGCCTGGACGGCGGGGGCGGCCACGAGGCCGCCGATTCCGGCTGCGACGGTGGCGGCGGCGATGGCGACTTTCTTGAACATCATGACGTTGTCTCCTAGTTGGCTGGGGAAGATTCCCCGGTTATCCGGCACTCTGTGGCGCCCTGTCTCGATCAGAATCAAACATTCCATGTTTCCTGGCGCCATCTGTGGAACTGGCGAGCCCCAGGTCAGGGACACCGAGGAAGGGCCGCCCCGCACCGAGGGTGTCGTCCCCCTCCCTCGCGTAGCGAGTAGAGAGGGGGAAGGCGCGAAGCGACTCAGGGGGTGTCATATCAATGCGGGAAGGGCCAGACGCGAAGCTTTTGCCTTGCCGTTGCCCACAGCTTCGCGAGTCCGTGCGGCTCCACGATCAGGAAGAACACGATCAGCGCACCGAAGATCATGTGCTCCAGGTAGGTCGCCGTGGCCGTGGACAGCGGCAGGCCCAGCCAGTGAGGCACCTGGGTGAGCAGCAGCGGCAGCAGCACGAAGAAGGCCGCGCCGAAGATGCTGCCGACCACCGAACCCAGGCCGCCGATGATGATCATGAACAGCAGCTGCAGCGAGCGGTCCAGGCTGAAGGCCGCAGGCTCCCAGGCACCCAGGTGTACGAAGCCCCACAGCGCGCCGGCCACGCCGACGATGAAGCTGCTCACGGCAAAGGCGCTGAGCTTGGCGTAGGTCGGGCGGATGCCGATCACGCTGGCGGCCACGTCCATGTCGCGCATGGCCATCCATTCGCGGCCGATGGCGCCGCGCACCAGGTTCTTGGCGGCCAGGCCCAGCAGGCACAGGATGCCCAGGCACAGCAGGTACTTCTCCATGGGCGTGTCGATCTTCCAGCCCATGATGGACAGCGGGCCCGCGCTCACCGAGCCCGAGGAGGAGTTGTTCGTCACCCAGGCGGCGCGGCTGGTCAGCCAGTCCACGAAGAACTGGGCGGCCAGCGTGGCCACGGCCAGGTACAGGCCGCGGATGCGCAGGCTGGGCAGGCCGAAGATCACGCCGAAGACCATGGCCAGCACGCCGCCACCGATCAGGGCCACCAGCAGCGGCATGCCCTCGAAACGCACCTGCAGGTTGTAGGCCGCATAGGCGCCCACGGCCATGAAGGCGCCCGTTCCCAGAGAGATCTGGCCGCAGTAGCCGACCAGGATGTTCAGCCCCAGCGCCGCCAGCGACATGATCAGGAAGGGGATCAGCACGGCCTGGAAGGTGTAGTCGCTGACGCTGAAGGGAATCACCAGGAAGGCGACGGCCAGCAGCGCCACGATGGCCCAGCGGTCCTGGGCGACGCCGAAGATCTGCTGGTCGGATGCGTAGGTCGTCTTGAATTGACCGTTCTCACGATAAAACATGTGCAGGTTCTCCGTAACGGTCAAACGCGATCAATGATTTTGTCGCCGAACAGCCCCTGGGGCCGCACGAGCAGGAAGCACAGGGCCAGGCCGTAGGCGAACCAGGTCTCGATGCCGCCGCCGACCATGGGGCCCAGGTAGACCTCGGAGAGCTTCTCGCCCACGCCGATGATCAGGCCGCCGATGATGGCGCCGGGCAGCGAGGTCAGGCCGCCCAGGATCACCACGGGCAGGGCCTTCAGGGCCACCAGCGACAGCGAGTACTGCACGCCCAGCTTGGAGCCCCAGATGATGCCCACCACCAGGGCCACGCCGCCGGCCACCGACCAGACGATGACCCAGATGCGCGACAGCGGGATGCCGATGGACTGCGCCGCCTGGTGGTCGTCGGCCACGGCGCGCAGCGCGCGGCCGGTCTTGGTCTTCTGGAAGAACACGCTGAGCGCGGCCACCAGCAGCGCGGCGATGCAGGCCGCATACAGGTCTTCCTGGCTCAGCAGCACGCCGCCCTCGAACAGGCCGTCGAGGATGAACATGGGGTCCTTGGGCATGCCCACGTTGATGCTGTAGACGGCGCTGCCGAAGATCATCGGGCCCAGTCCGTCGAGCAGGTAGGCGATGCCCAGCGTGGCCATCAAGAGCGTGATGGGCTCCTGGTTGACCAGGTGGCGCAGCGCCAGCCGCTCGATCACCCAGGCCACGACCACCATGATGGCCAGCGACACGCAGATGGCCAGCAGGTTGGTGAACCAGCCCGGCTCCATGCCGATCCACTTCGGGATCCACTCGGAAAAGCGCGCCATGGCCAGGGCCGAGAACAACACCATCGCGCCCTGGGCGAAGTTGAACACGCCCGAGGCCTTGAAGATCAGCACGAAGCCGATGGCGATCAGCGCGTACAGCGTGCCTACCATGAGGCCGCCGAACAAGGTTTCCAGAAAAAATCCCATGTCAGTCCCCTCAGTGGCTGGTGCCAAGGTAAGCGCGGATCACGTCTTCGTTCTGGCGCACCTCGTCGGGTGCGCCGTCGCCGATCTTCTTGCCGTAGTCCAGCACCACGACGCGGTCGCTGATGTCCATGACCACGCCCATGTCGTGCTCGATCAGCACGATGGTGGAGCCGAACTCGTCGTTCACATCGAGGATGAAGCGGCACATGTCCTGCTTTTCCTCCACGTTCATGCCGGCCATGGGCTCGTCCAGCAGCAGCACCTGCGGCTGCATGGCCAGGGCGCGGCCCAGGTCCACGCGCTTTTGCAGACCGTAGGGCAGCTGGCCCACGGGGGTCTTGCGGTAGGCCTGGATCTCCAGGAAGTCGATGATGTGCTCGACGAACTCGCGGTGGCGGATCTCCTCGCGCTGGGCCGGGCCCAGGCGCAGGGCCTGCATCAGGATGCCGCTTTTGATCTGCAGGTTGCGGCCGGTCATGATGTTGTCGATCACGCTCATGCCCTTGAACAGCGCCAGGTTCTGGAACGTGCGCGCCACGCCCATCTCGGCCACCTGGCGGCTGTTCATGTGGCTGAAGGTCTTGCCCCGGAAGGTGATCGATCCCTCGGACGGGGTGTACACGCCGTTGATGCAGTTGAGCATCGAACTCTTGCCTGCGCCGTTGGGGCCGATGATGGAGCGGATCTCGTGCTCGCGCACATCGAACGAGATGTCCGTCAGCGCCTTCACCCCGCCGAAGCGCAGGCTGATGTTCTTGATGTCGAGGATGACATCGCCGATCTTCTTGTGGGTCATGTCAGCGGCTCCGGTCAGGCCCTGGCGGTGGCAGCCACCGAATGGGTTTTGGCATCGATGATGGACAGCGTGGCGCTGACGCTGCCGGTGCGGCCGTCCTCGAACTTGACCTGGGTCTCGATGAACTGCTCACGCTTGCCCGTGTACAGCGCATCGACCAGCACGCCGTACTTGTCGGCAATGAAGCCGCGGCGCACCTTGCGCGTGCGGGTCAGCTCGTCGTCGTCGGGGTCCAGCTCCTTGTGCAGCACCAGGAAGCGCGCCACCTGCGTGTCGGCCATACCGGCTTCGGCGGCCAGGTCGGCGTTCACCTGGGCCACGCAGTCGGCCACCATCTCCAGCACCTTGGCCTTCGAGGCCAGGTCCACATAGCCGCCATAGGGCAGGCCCTGGCGCTCGGCCCAGTTGCCCACGGCCTCGTAGTCGATGTTGATGAAGGCGCAGACCTGGTCGCGGCCGTGGCCGAAGCACACCGCCTCCTTGATCTGTGGGAAGAACTTGAGCTTGTTCTCGATGTAGTTGGGCGCGAACATGGCGCCCCGGCTGGTCTTGCCCACGTCCTTGGCGCGGTCGATGATGCGCAGCTGCCCGCTGGCGTCGATCACGCCGGCATCGCCCGTATGGAACCAGCCGTCAGCATCCACCACCTCGGCCGTGGCGTCGGGGCGCTTGTAGTACTCCTTGAGCACGGACACGCCCTTGAGCAGCACCTCGCCGTTGTCGGCGATCTTCAGCTCGATGCCCGGTGCGGCCTGGCCCACGCTGCTCAGTTCCACCTGCCCGTCGCGCTGTATGCACACATAGGCGCAGGTCTCGGTCTGGCCGTAGAGCTGCTTGAGATTGATGCCGATGGAGCGGAAGAAGCGGAACAGCTCGGGCCCGATGGCCGCGCCCGCCGTATAGGCCACGCGGATGCGCGACAGGCCCATGGCATTGCGCAGCGGGCCGTAGATGCACAGGTCGCCCAGCGCGTACTTCAGGCGGTCCAGCGCGCCCACCTTCTTGCCGTCCAGGATGTCCGATCCCACGCGCCGCGCCACGGCCATGGCGCGGCCGTACATCCACTGCTTGAACGGCGCGGCATCCTCCATGCGGATGGACACCGAGGTCAGCATGCCCTCGAAGATGCGCGGCGGCGCGAAGTAGTAGCTGGGGCCGATCTCGCGCAGGTCGATGGACACGGTCGAGGCCGACTCCGGGCAGTTGATGGTGAAGCCCGCCACCAGCCACTGCGCAAAGGAAAACAGGTGGTCGCCCACCCAGGCCGGAGGCAGGTAGGAGATCACGTTGTCGCCAGGGCCCAGGCGGTCCACCTGCACACCGCCGCGTGCCGACTCGCCAAAGCTGCGGTGGGTCTGGCACACGCCCTTGGGCTTGCCCGTCGTGCCCGAGGTGTAGAGGATGACGGACACGTCGTCGGGCGACAGCGCCGCCAGCATGGCATCCCAGGCGCCCGGGTGGGCGGCCTCCCATTCCTTGCCCTTTTGCAGCAGCGCCTCGGTGCTGATCAGCCCCGGCTGGTCGTAGTGGCGCAGGCCGCGCGGGTCGTCATAGATGATGTGGCCCAGGCCGCGGACGCTCTCGCGCACCTCCAGCAGCTTGTCCACCTGCTCCTGGTTCTCGGCGAAGGCGAAGTCGATCTCGGCATCCTCGATGACGAAGCGCATCTCGGCCGCCACCGCGTCCTGGTACAGCGGGATCGGCACGGCGCCCAGCGCCTGCACGGCCAGGAAGCCCATGTAGACATGGGGCCGGTTGTCGCTGATGAAGGCCAGATTCTGGCCGCGTGCCAGGCCCAGCGCCGCCAGGCCGCAGGCCATGTGGCGCACGGTCTGCGCGGCCTCGCTCCAGCTCCAGGTCTGCCAGATGCCGTATTCCTTCTCGCGCAGCGCCGGTGCCTGTGGGCGCTGGGCAGCATGCTGGAGCAGCAGGTGCGGGAACGTGGTCGTCATTCCATGTCCTTGGTTGTTCGTGGATGGTGGCCGCGTGGTGCAAATGCCCAGGCTGAGACCCACCGGCTTGGACTGCATCGTAGGACTGGCTTTGACGCCGTGGTGTCTGTTTGACGACAATCTTCGGGAAACTCATCATCGGGAAAACGCGCCGTAACAAATGGTGCCAAAACGGTCTCATTGCCCGTTGGGGGGCTTGCGCTCCAGCCCGTTCGCAGCGGGTCGCCGTCCTTCTGGAAATCCCGCTCACGCCAGCCACTGGCCTCGGGCAATGCTTGGGTGGTTTTGTTGATTCATCCGCGCACCCTCGCCGCGACTCCATGAGCCAAGAACTGTCACTGCACCAGCGCCGCCGTGCGCCCCGACCCGAGGAACTCGATGGCATTCCCTGGCTGGCCCTGCTCCAGCCCGCCGAGCGCGAGCGCGCGCACAAGGCGCTGGTCGTCGGCGACGCACAGTCCGGCGACTACGTCTGCCGCACCGGCCGCGCACCCACCTACTGGTTCGGTGTGGTCGAAGGCCTGCTCAAGATGAACACCGATGGCGCCGATGGCGCCAGCATGACGCTGGCCGGCCTGCCTCCGGGCGGCTGGTTCGGCGAGGGCACGGCCGTCAAGCGCGAGCCCTACCGCTACAACGTGCAGGCCATCCGCAAAAGCGTGGTCGCCGGCCTGCCCATCGACACCTTCCACTGGCTGCTGGACCACTCCATCGGCTTCAACCGCTTCGTCATGAGCCAGCTCAACGAGCGCCTGGGCCAGTTCATCTCGGCCCGCGAAATCGACCGCCTCACCAACCCCGACCTGCGCGTGGCCCGCAGCCTGGCCGCGCTCTTTCACCCGCTGCTGTACCCGGGCGTGGGCGAGGTGCTGCGCATCACCCAGCAGGAGCTGGCCTACCTGGTGGGCCTGTCACGCCAGCGCGTCAACGAGGCGCTGTCCGTGCTGCAGCGCGAAAACGCCATCGTCGTGGAGTACGGCGGCCTGCGCGTGCTCGACCTGGAAGCGCTGCGCAGCGGGCTGTTTGCGACGGCGCGGCGGGCGGCCTGAGCATGCGCGGCGTCCGCTTTGGCGCCGTACCCATCGGCATGGACCAGTACCGATGCATGTCGCCATGAAATTTTGAAAAGTATTGAAAATCGTAGTAGAACTACGATTGGAAGGAAATATCAAAGTTGCCCGTGTTTGGAATAAGTGCTTGAATCGCAGCATGACTACGACCGGGGTAAGCAAATTAAACGCGCTCTACACGCAGCTGCCTGCGGGCACACCCATCACCTCGCAGGATCTGGCAGGGCTGGGCATCTCCGCAGACCTGGCTGTCCACTACGTGCGCGCGGGCTGGCTGAAGCGCCTGATGCGGGGGGTCTTCTGCCGGCCCAACGACAGCCTGGCCCTGCATCCGAGCCTGGGCGTGCTGCAGCGCCGCCTGGAGGGCCTGCATGTGGGGGGCAAGTCGGCGCTGGACTGGTACGGCATGCGCCAGTATGTGGCGCAGCAGCCGGTGCTGCAGCTGTATGGCTGGGCCGCCGGGCAGCTGCCGCCATGGTTCACCGAGCGTTTTCCCGCTGAATACCACCGCAAGAGGCTGTTCGACGAGCAACCCGGTGCCTTGCTGCATGTCGGGCCCTTCGAACAACGCAGCGGTGCCGCCCAGGTCTCGGCGCCGGAGCGTGCACTGCTGGAGCTTCTGAGCGATGTGGGCGTGCGCCAGCCGCTGCAGGAAGCCAGGGAGCTGGTGGAGAGCGCGTACAGCCTGCGCGCCGATGTGCTGCGTGAACTTCTGCAGCGCTGCACCAGCGTCAAGACCGTGCGCCTGTGCCTTCAACTCGGGCGCGAGGGGGCGCTGCCCTGGGTCGCCAGGCTGGAGACGGCCTCGCTGCCGACGGGAAGCGACAGGCCCTGGGTGTCCCGGTCGGCCGATGGCCTGTTGGTGCTCAAGCCATGAACCAGACCTATCTCGACACTGCGCGCCTGTTGACACAGGTCGCGCCGCTGGTGTTTGTGGATGACACGTTCGCGCTGAAGGGCGGAACCGCGATCAACCTGTTCGTGCGCGATATGCCGCGTCTGTCCGTTGATCCGGACCTGGTGTTTCCCGACCACAGGCCGTCGCGCGATGAGGCGCTGCAACAGATCAATGAGGCCATCCGGCAAGCGGCTATACGCCTGACGAAGCGGGGCTTCCAGACCCATGCGCCGGTGGCTGCAGCGGGCCAGACCAAGCTGCTGGTGCGCCGTGGTTCCGTGCAGGTCAAGATCGAAGTGAACTATGTCATGCGGGGCACGGTGCTGCCAGTACGGCGGGCATCGCTTACGCCCGCTGCGCGCGATGTGCTGATGGCCGACCTGGAGATTCCCGTGGTCTCCGCAGAGGACGTGTACGGCGGCAAGCTTGTGGCCGCCCTGGATCGGCAGCACCCGCGTGATCTGTTCGATGTGATGCAGCTGTTCGCGCACGGCGGCATCACTCCTGGCATCCGGCGCGCGTTCGTGGTCTATCTGGCCTGTAGCAACCGGCCGTTGCACGAAGTGCTGTTTCCTCCCTTGCGTGATGTCCGGCACGATTTCGAAAACAACTTCCGGGGCATGACGGCCGAGCCAGTGCCGCTGCAATCTCTGCTCGCAGCACGCGAGCGGTTGCTGCGGGAGCTCCAGCAAGGGCTGGATGCCAGCGAGCGGCGCTTTTTGCTGTCGCTGGCCGCAGGAGTCCCCGATTGGCCGGCGCTGGACATCGCCCATCTCGAACACCTGCCCGGCGTGCGATGGAAGGTGCAGAACCTGGCGCAGCTGCGCACGTCCCATCCCCGCAAGTTCGCCGAGCAGGCGGACCTGCTGGCCGCACGGCTGGCCATCTGACGCCAGCACTGCATACCTTCAGATCACGCCCTCGCGCCGCAGCCTCTCCTGCTGCTGCGCATCCAGCCCCAACGCCGCATAGATGCATGCATTGTCCTGGCCGGTGGCCGGGCCGCTGCGGGGCGAAGGGGCTTGGCGGCCCGTGAAGCGTGGCACGGGCGCGGGGGCGGTGAGGGGGCCCAGGTCGGGGTCGGGCAGCGCGATGAAGCTGCCGCGTTCCGCGAAATGCGGGTCCTGCAGCGAGTCCTCGGCCGAACAGACCTTGCTGAACGGGATGTCGTGCGCGGCCAGCGCGGCCATGGCCTGGGTGCAGTCCAGGCCTGCGCACCATTGCACGATCAGCGCATCCAGCGCCTGCAGGTGGCGGATGCGCGCGGCGTTGTCCGCAAAGCGCGGGTCGGCGGCCAGGTCGGCGCGGTCCATGGCCTGGCACAGGCGCGCGAAGATGGCATCGCCTGTGGCGACCACGGTGAGCCAGGCGCCGTCGCGCGTGCGGTAGACGTTGGAGGGCGCCGTGTAGCCCGCGCACGATCCCGTGCGGCTGCGCGCCTGTCCGCCCAGCTGGAATTCGGCCGCCAGCGGGTCCAGCAGGCGCAGCATGGCTTCGGTGGCCGACAGGTCGATCTCCAGGCCGCGCCGTTCGCCTGGAGGCTTTGCATTGCGCTCGGCCAGTGCGGCCGCGATGGAGAAGGCGCCGAACAGCCCGGCCACGGCATCGCCCAGCGGGTAGTTCATGTGCTGGGGCGGGCCGCCCGCCTCGCCCGTGAGGTGGGCGAAGCCGCTCATGGCCTCGAAGATGCGCGCAAAGCCCGGCCGGCGCGCATAGGGGCCGGTCTGGCCGAAGCCCGTCAGGCGCAGCACGATGAGGCGCGGGTTGCGGGCATGCAAGGTGGCCAGGTCCAGCCCCCAGCGGTCCAGCGTGCCGGTGCGGAAGTTTTCCACGAGCACGTCGAAATCCTCGATCAGCCGCAGGAACAGCGTGCGGCCCTCGGCCTTGCGCACGTCCAGCGAGATGCCCTGTTTGCCCCGGTTGGCGGTTTTCCAGAACACGGCGTGGCCGTCGTGCACGGGGGCCAGGCTGCGCAGCGTGTCGCCGCCGCCGGGCAGCTCCAGCTTGACGACGTCGGCGCCCAGGTCGCCGCACAGGGTGGCCGAGAAGGGCGCGGCCAGCACCGTGGCCATGTCGAGGATGCGCACACCCTCCAGCGGATAGCCTTGGCGCTGCATCAGTTGCCTTTCAGGTCCACGTTCTTCAGCACAGGCTCCCAGGCGCGGCGGTCTTCGGCCACGCGCTGGTGGAAGTCCGCCGCCTGCGTGGGCAGCGGCGTGGCGCCCAGGCGCGCCAGCTTGTCGCGTGTCTCGGGCAAGGCCATGGCCTTGGCCAGCGCCTGGTTGAGCGTGGCCACGATCTGCTGCGGCGTGCCCTTGGGTGCGGCCAGGCCCACCCACAGGCCGGTGTCCAGCCCGGCCACGCCCAGCTCGGCAAAGGTGGGAATGTCGGGCGCGGCGGGCGAGCGGCTCTTGCCGGTCTGCGCCAGGATGCGGATCTGCCCGCCCTGCATGTAGGGCAGGGTGCCGCCCAGGTTGTTGCACATCACCGGGATGTGGCCGGCCATGAGGTCGTTGACGGCCGGGGCGTTGCCCTTGTAGGGCAGGTGCTGCATCTTGGTGCCGAGCCGGTGGTTGACCATCTCGCAGACCAGGTGCGAGGGCGTGGCCGTGCCGGCCGAGCCGAAGGACAGCGTGCCGGGCCTGGCCTTGTCGGCCGCCACCAGTTCGGCCAGCGTGCGGTAGGGGGTCTTGGCGTTGACGGCGATGACGTTGGGCAGGTCGGCCACCAGGCCGATGTACTCGTAGTCGGTCAGCGGATTCCACTTGAGGTTGGCGTGCACATGGGGCAGGAAGACATTGCTCAGGCCTGCCATGAGCAGGGTGTAGCCGTCGGGCGCGGCGCGGGCCACGAGTTCCGAGCCGACCAGGCTGCCCGCGCCCGGCTTGTTCTCCACCACCACGGGCTGTCCCAGGGCCTTGCCCAGTTCCACCGAAAGGGCACGGGCCACGAGGTCGGTGCTGCCGCCTGCGGGAAAGGGAACGATCACGCGCACGGGCCGATCGGGAAAAGCCGCTTGGGCCGTCTGTGCCGCCTGGGCCGTTTGGGCAGCCTGCGCGCAGGCACACAGCGCGGCCAGCAGGCCCAGGTTGGCCAGGTGCTTCGAGGTGAGGGGGCGTGTCATGGGGGCCTCCGGTGTCAGGCGCTCTCGCGCAGCATGAGCTTGGCGATGTTGAGCTGGTGGATCTGGCTGGTGCCTTCGTAGAGGCGGAACAGGCGCACGTCGCGGAAGTAGCGCTCGATGGGGCTGAAGTCGGCCACATAGCCCGCGCCGCCGAACATCTGTACGGCGCGGTCGGCCACGCGGCCGCACATCTCGGAGGCGAAGTACTTGCACATGGAGGCGGACAGCGCCACGTCCTCGCCCCGGTCGCGGGCGCGGGCGGCCTCCAGGATCATGGATTGCGCCGCGAAGATCTCGGTGCGGCTGTCGGCCAGCATGGCCTGCACCAGCTGGAAGTTCGCCACCGGCTGGCCGAACTGCTCGCGCTGGCGCACATGGGCCAGCGCCAGGTCCAGCATGCGGATCGCCGGCCCCGTGCACAGCGCGGCCAGGTGCAGGCGCTGCTTGTTGAGCACCTTCATCACGGTCTTGAAGCCCTGGCCCTCGCGCCCGCCGATGATCTGGTCGGCCGGCACGCGGCAGTCCTGGAAATGCACGTCGGACACGGGCGAGCCCGCCTGGCCCATCTTGCGATAGGGCTGGCCCGTCACCAGGCCCGGCGAGCGCTCCACGAAGAAGGCCGTCAGCCCCTCGCTGCCCGTGCTGCCTTCGCCGGTGCGGGCGATGACGGTGAACACATCGGCCAGCGGCGCATTGGTGATGAAGCGCTTGCTGCCGTTGAGCACATAGTGGTCGCCCTCGCGGCGCGCCGTGGTCTGGATGTTGCTCGCCTCCGAGCCCGCGTCCGGCTCGGTCAGCGCCAGGCAACCCGTGAGCTCGCCGCGCGCCATGCGCGGCAGCCAGCGCTGCTTTTGCGCCTCGGTGCCGTCGGCCACCAGGGCTTCGGAGCCAATGCCGGTGTTGGTGCCCACGCGGGCCCGCAGCGCCACCGAGGCCTGGGACAGCTCGAAGGCGCAGCGCACCAGCTCCTCGGTGCTCAGGCCCAGGCCGCCGTAGGCCTGTGGAATGCTCCAGCCGAAATAGCCCTTGTCGCGCAGTTCCTGGACCACGGCGGGCGGGATCTCGTCATCGCGCTCGATCTGATCCTCCAGCGGATGCCAGCGGTGGCGCACGAAATGGCGGATGTCTGCAATCAACGCCTGCAGGCGGGCGTCGGCGGGCTGGGGGGTGGAGGTTGGGGCGTGGTTCATGGGCCGCACTGTAGGAAGCGCGGCCGGGAAGGCGGCAATGCTGTTTCAATTATTGAAACGCAGTTGCGGCCTCGTGGCCGCAGTCCGCACAATGGCGCCGTGCCCCACGCCCCCATTGCCCACCAACCCAAGGACTCGCAGGATGTCTGCCGCATCCGCGAGCAGGACCCGTATTTCGCGGGCACGCTGGCCAAGGGGCTGATGATCCTGCAGTGCTTCGTCAGCGACCCGCGCCCGCATGCCAACAGCGAGCTGGCCCGCCGCCTGGGCCTACCGCGCCCCACCGTGTCCAGGCTGTGCCGCAGCCTGCAGACCATGGGCTACCTGGACCATGACGAGCGGCTGGACCGCTATTTCGTCGGCCCGGCCGCCGTCGCCCTGGGCTACCCCTATGTGATCAACACGCCGCTGCTGGGGCCTTTGCGCCTGCCCATGCAGGCCCTGGCCGACCGCGTGAAGGGGGCGGTATCGGTGGGCGTGGTCATGGACCTGGATGTGGTCTACCTGGATACCTGCGCCTGGGAAGGCGGCACGCTCAAGCGCCCCGGCGTGGGCGCGGTTCGCGGCGTGCTGGAAACGGCCATGGGCCGGGCAGGGCTTGCCCAGCTCGATGCCGGGGAACTGCAGCGCTTCCTGGACCGCGTGCGCAGCCAGCGGCCCGAGGAATATGCGCGCTGCAGGGACAACGCCAGCGAAAGCCTGGCGCACTATGCCGCCCGGGGCTTCGCGGTCAACATGGGCGACTCCGGCCTGGGCGTGTGCGCAGTGGGTGCGGCCTCCCGCATCCGCTACGGGTCGCGCCGGCTGCTGTTCAACTGCGCCGTGCCGGGCCTGCGCATGCCGGCCCGCACGCTGATCCGGGATGTGGGCCCCCAGTTGGCGCAGTTGGTGGCCCTGTGCGACCGGCTGCCCGTGGACCGCTGATCTGCGGGCCTGGCGCTTCAGAAGGCGGCCAGCACGATGCCGATGGCCAGCAGCACGCCGAAGGAGATCCAGCCGTTCTTCTGGTCCAGGCCGCCGATCTGGCGCAGCGCCTCTTCACGCGCAGCGCCCGCCAGGCCCATCTGGTTGACCTGCTGTACGCGCGTGACCAGCCACTGCAGGTAGGTGCGCTTGACAGTGAAGGAAATCGCCACCGCGATGCCGAGCACGCGGCCGGCGCCGCCCGTGCCGGGCATCAGCAGGTTGATGATCAACAGGGTGATGAAGGCCACCACGGCATAGGCGTAGACGCGGCGGGCAATGGCCCAGGACACGCCCATGAAGGGAATGGCCGTCCAGCAGGGACTGAGTGCGGCGAAGAATCCCTTTTTCCCGCCGACCATGCGCTCCCACAGCGGACGGTATTTGTCGGCATTCGGGCCGATGGCGGTCTCCATATCGGACCACTCGATTCCCGTCAAGTCCATTTTGGTGATGAGCAGCGCCTTGAATTGTTCTTTCAAGGGCATGGAATTCAATAGGTTGGGTGTATCGCTCATGGTTTTCCTTGTTGAATGAGGCGGGATTCCGGGCGTGATGGTCTGGATGCCGCAGCGGGCGCTGCGCGCAGGGCTGTTGTCTCGAAAGAGAGCCCCTGTCTCTGGACGGGCGCCATTCTATGGGGAGATACATGGGAAATGGCAAGCCCAATGGATTGGTTTGCAATGGAAAATGAATGAATGCGCTCGTGAGAAATACAGTTTTTTACATATTCAATGCCATGGGCTGTTATTTTTTCATTGGCCGGATGGCGAATTTTCGTGGCGAGTTGATTCATCCTGATCCATCTTTCATTGGGGATTCATATGAATATGCATATCGCGACGGATACAGCGAATGGGATGGGCCTGGGGGCCAGGTGCATTGCAATGGACGGGAATCGGGCTCGCACAACGGGTGTGCCGTCCTTCGTGCAGGCGCTTCGCTGCGGGACCGCGCAGGGGTCCCGGCGGGCCGGGGCAGCGCGGGGCCGATAGCCGAGCGCAATGCCCGTATTGGCCGCAGGGCGCTGCCGCTGCAGGCCGTGCCGCGCGACAATGGCGGCCTAATGTCATCCCCTACTTCTTCCAAACCGTCCCGGCCCGGCGCCGACGAGGCGGCAGCGCCCTCCGCGCGACCTGTGCTGCGCCGCCCCGAAAAGCCACAGGCCGAGCCGGCTGGCGATGCCCGCCGCCCCTCTGGTGGCGCAGGCAGATCTGCGGGCGCACGCGGCCCGCGCAACGACCGCAACGACCGCAATGACCGCAATGACCGCAATGACCGCGGCGGGCGCAATGAACGCTACGAGCGCTCCGACCGCCGTGACGCAGGCCCTCGCGGCGATGCCCGTGATGCGGCACCCCGCGGCGACGCCCGTGATCAGCGCCCGCGCAGCAGCGGTTTCGGCCGTGCCGAGGACCTGGACCGTTCCCAGCCGCGTGGCGACTGGCGTGGCCAGGGCGGCGGCGAAAACCGTGCCCCGCGCGAGCAGCGCGATCCCCGTGATGCGCGTGACACGCGCCATGCGGGCGACATGCGCGACTCCCGTCCCCCGCGTCCGCCCCGCCCGGATGATCGCCGCGACCGGCCCTATGGCCAGCGCGACGAGCGTCCGCGTGATGGGCAATGTGACGGCCCCCGGGAAGGCGGCTTCCGTGATCGCCCCCGTGACGACGCCCGGGGCCCCCGCCGCGACGATGCGCGCGGTCCCCGCCGTGATGACGCCCGCGGCCCGCGCCGCGATGCGCCGGCCCAGGCCGAACCCGCCTACCGTCCGCTCAGCGGCATCCGCACCTACCGTCCCGCCGACGGTGGCGCCAGCCGCGAGATTCCCGTCAAGCGTGCCCCCGCGCCCGTGCAGGAGCAGGTTCCGGGCGCCGTGCGCATCAACAAGCGCCTGGCCGACATGGGCCTGTGCTCGCGCCGCGAGGCCGACGAGTGGGTGGACAAGGGCTGGGTCCGCGTCAACGGCGAACTCGCCGTCATGGGCCAGAACGTGGTGGCCGCCGACCGCATCACGGTCGAGCGCGAGGCACGTGACCGCCAGGACCAGCAGGTCACCATCCTGATCCACAAGCCCATGGGCTACGTCAGCGGACAGGCCGAGGATGGCCACGAGCCGGCCGTGGTCCTGGTCACTCCCCAGAACCACTGGAACCAGGACACCAGCCGCACGCGCTTCAACTTCGCGCAGCTCAAGGGCCTGGCGCCCTGCGGCCGGCTGGACATCGATTCCGTGGGCCTGCTGGTCATGACCCAGGATGGCCGCGTGGCGCGCCAGATCATTGGCGAAGACTCGGAGATGGACAAGGAGTACCTGGTACGCGTGACCTACGGCGACCGCGACATCGACGTGCAATCCGTGTTCCCGGCCGAGCAGCTGGCACGCCTGTGCCATGGCCTGTCGCTGGACGGCGAGGAACTCAAGCCCGCCAAGGTGGACTGGCAGAACCCCGAGCAGCTGCGCTTCGTGCTGACCGAAGGCAAGAAGCGCCAGATCCGCCGCATGTGCGAACTGGTGGGCCTGCGCGTGGTGGGCCTCAAGCGCATCCGCATCGGCCGCGTGACGCTGGGCAATCTGCCTGTGGGCCAGTGGCGCTATCTGGGTGCACACGAGAATTTTTAGCACCCCCTGAGCGGCTGCGCCGCTTCCCCCTCTCTACCCGCTTCGCGGGGGAGGGGGACGACACCCTCGCGGCGGGGCGGCCCTTGCTTGGTGTCTCTGGTCTTGGGCCGCGCCGGTTTCAGTGAGCGCACGGCTCGTGTTTAGAATGCGAACCATTCTCAAACGAGCTTCAGCGCTGCGGCACGCCAGTCCGGGGCGCGTCCGTCTTTTCATGCGCGCACCGGCCGATCCTGTACACACCCTCTATGTCGAACACCACGGCTGGCTGCAAGGCTGGCTGCGCCACAGGCTGGGCAATGTGTTCGAGGCTTCCGATATCGCGCACGACACTTTCGTCAACGTGATCACCTCGGGCATGGCCGGCCGCATCGAGCAGCCGCGCCCCTTTCTGGCCACCGTGGCCCGCCATCTTGTGATTCGCCAGCACCGGCGCCGGCTGCTGGAGCGCGCCTATCTCGACACCCTGGCCTTGTTGCCCGCTGAACTTGCCCCTTCGCCCGAAGAGCGGCTGATCGCGCTCGAATCACTGCAGGCCGTGGACCAGGCGCTGGACGCGCTGGCGCCCAAGGTGCGCGAGGCCTTCCTGCTGGCTCACCTCGAAGGCCTGAGCTATGCGGACATCGCCACGCGCCTGGGCGTGTCCATGACCAGCGTCAAGCGCTACCTGGCCCAGGGCTATGAGCGCTGCTTCGTGCTGGCGCTGTCCTGATGGCGCCGGTGCCTCCTTCCGATCCTCGGCGCCTGTCCAGCGCCACGCCGCTACCCGGCAGCAGTATCCAGGCGCCCCAGGCGCTGGGCCGGCCCTTGCCGGCCGGCGTGGCGCGGGCGGCGGCCGGCTGGTTTGCGCTGCTGCAATCGGGCCAGGCATCGGCCGCCGACCGGGCGCGCTGGCAGCGCTGGCTCGATGAAGACGCCGACCATGGCCGCGCCTGGGCCCATCTGCAGGCCGTCACGGGCGCGCTGACGGGGCTCAATGCCGGTGGCGCGGGCTATCGCGGCCTGTCCGCTGCTCCCCGGGCTGCGCGGCGGCGCCTGCTGGGCCTGTTCGCGGGCCTGGGCACGGCGGCGGGCGGGGGCTGGCTGGCCAGCCGCACGCCGCAGTGGCAGCAGATGGCGGCCGACTACTCCACCGGCACGCAGCGCCGCCGCTGGAGCCTGCCCGACGGCACGGACATGCTGCTGGGCCCCGGCAGCGCCGTGGCCTTGCAGTTCGACGGCAGCGAGCGCCGGCTGCGCCTGCTGGCCGGCGAGGCGCTGTTCACCACCGGTCATCCCGCAGGTGCGCTGGGCGATCTGCCCTTTGTGGTGGAGACCGCCCACGGCCGCGTGCGCGCCCTGGGCACGCGCTTCATGGTGCGCAGCAGCCAGGCAGGTGCGCGCGTGGCGGTGTTCGAGGGCGCCGTGGAGCTGCGCCCGGCCGGCACAGGCGCATCCGCACGGCGCCTGCAGGCGGGCGAGGCCATGGACTTCACGCGCACGGGCTGGGGCACGGTGCAGCCGGCCGGCCCTGCGGATGACGCCTGGAGCCGGGGTCAATTGTGGGTGGACAACCAGCGCCTGGACGACTTCCTGGCCGAGCTCAACCGCTACCGCCCCGGCTGGCTGCATGCCGATCCGGCCGTGGCCGGGCTGCGGTTCTCGGGCGTGTTCCCGCTGGACGAAGGGGGCATCGATGGCACGGACGCCGTGCTGGCCATGCTGCCCGGTGCGCTGCCCGTGCAGCTGCGCTGGCGCACGCGCTGGTGGGTGGTGGTGGAGCCTGCGCAGGCGCGCGGCTGAGGCTCTTTCTTCCTTTTCGCTTTTTTTGCGCCGGGGGTGACCCGATTTCCCGCGCCGCGCTTCCTTGTTTCCGAGAGCTTTGATTTTCGATATCGGAACACAGGGAGAACCCAGGACCATGCAACCCCTTTTCATGCCCCGCCCCGCGCTGGCGCTGGCCATCGCGCTCATGCCCGCCGCCGTGCTGGCCCAGGCCCAGCGCAGCTATGACGTCGCTGCCGGCCCGCTGGATGCCGCCTTGCGCAGCACGGCCGCCCAGGCCGGCGTGGCCCTGATCTTCACGGCCGAGCAGACGGCCGGACAGCGCAGCGCGGGACTGCGCGGCAGCTACACGGTGGAGGCTGCCTTCGAGGCGCTGCTGGCCGGCACCGCCTGGCAGGCCGTGCGCCAGGCCGGCGGCGGCTATGCGCTGCGGCGCGTGGAGCAGGTCCGGCAGCTGCCGGCCGGCAGCGGGATGGAGCTGGCGCCCGTCATCGTCACCGCGCGCGCCGAGGAGGTGGGCGGCGAAGGCCCGGTGGCCGGTTACGTGGCGCGGCGCAGCACGGCAGGCTCCAAGACCGATACGGCCATCGTCGAGGTGCCCCAGACCATCAACGTGGTCACCGCCGACGAGATCGCCGCGCGGGGCGCCATCAGCGTTTCCCAGGCGCTGCGCTATACGCCGGGCGTGGATTCCTCGGGCTATACCGAGAACTACATGCAGGCCGACGAAACCGCCTCGCGCGGCTTCTCTCCGGCATCGCTGTACCTCGATGGCGCCTACCTGCCGTATGCGGGCAGCCTGGGAGGTGCCGCCCAGATCGAGCCCTACAGCCTGGAGCGCATCGAGGTGTTCAAGGGCCCGGCCTCGGTGCTCTACGGGCAGAACCAGCCCGGCGGCGTGATCAATCTGGTCAGCAAGCGGCCCGTGGCCGAACCCGTGCGCGAGGTGCGGCTGGGCGTGGGCAGCCACGGGCGCGCTGATGCGGCGCTGGACCTCTCCGGCACCCTGGATGCCGAGCGCGGTCTGCTCTACCGCCTGGTGGCTGTGGCCAATGGCGGTGGCCAGCAGGCCGACCACACGCGCAGCAGCCGCCTGTTCGTGGCCCCCAGCCTGACCTGGCGGCCCGATGCTCGCACCTCGCTGACCCTGTATGCGCAACTGCAGCGCGACCAGGGCGTGTGGGATTACCAGGCCATGCCGGCCGTGGGCAGCCTGTTCGAGGGACCTGACGGCAAAAGGATCAGCCGCAGCTTCTTCAACGGCCAGCCTGGCTACAACGACTTCTGGCGCAACCAGGCCGTGCTGGGCGCCGACTTCGCGCACCGCTTCAACGACAGTGTGCTTTGGCGGCAAAAGCTGCTTTTCACCGACGTGCGTGACCGCTGGAAGGGCTTTTACCTGCGCGCCTTTGCGCGCGACGCCGAGGGAGCCATCGACTACGGCCGCGCCACCCGCACCAAGCTGGACTGGGCGCAGCACAACAGCGTGCTGAGCCTGGACAACCACCTGGAGGTCAAGGCCAGCACCGGCCCCGTGAGCCACACGCTGCTGGGCGGGGTGGATTACCGCCGCTTCTCGCGCAAGTACGAGGGCTACAACGACTACGCCTCTGCCCCCATCGACCTGTATGCGCCCGACTACGGCCTGCCCACGGCTGCGCCCACACTGACCACACGCTGGGACAACACCGTGGATCAGACCGGGGTCTACCTGCAGGACCAGATGCGCTGGCGCGATCTGGTGCTGACCGTGGGCGGACGCCATGACTGGGCCGGCATCGACAACAAGGACCTCATGGAGGCCACGCGCACCCGCCAGGACCACAAGGCCTTCACGGGCCGTGCGGGGGTGACCTGGCTGGTCGGCAACGGCGTGGCGCCCTACCTGAGCTATTCCGAGTCCTTCGTGCCCATCGTGGGCACGGACTTCCATGGCCGGCCTTTCGATCCCACCACGGGCAAGCAGATCGAGGCGGGCGTGAAGTACCAGCCACCCGGCAAGAACCTGCTGCTGAGCCTGGCGATGTTCGACATACGCCAGCGCAATCTCACCACCACGGACCGCGAGCACCCCGGCTACTCGGTGCAAACCGGGGAGGTGCAGTCCCGGGGCGCGGAAATGGAGATCAAGGCCAGCCTGGGCGCGGCCTGGGACATTGCCGGCGGCTTCAGCTACGCCGACATGCGCACCCTGCGGTCCAACGATGCCGAAGAAATCGGCAAGCAATGGGCCTCGACGCCGCGCTGGCGCGCCTCGCTGTGGGTCAACCACCACCTGCATGCGGGCCTGAGCGTGGGAGCGGGCGCGCGCTGGTCGGGCAGCGCCTTCGGCGACTCCGCCAACAGCTTCCGCACGCCGGCCTACCTGGTCTTCGATGCCGCGCTGCGCTATGACCTGGGCCTGATCGACGCCAGCCTGCGCGGGCTGGAGGGCACCATCAACGTCCAGAACCTGTTCGACAAGAACTATGTCTCCAGCTGCAACTACGCCTTTGGCTGCTACTACGGCAGGGCGCGCACCGTATCCGCAGGCGTGACCTATCGCTGGTAGGCGACTGCGGCGCGGGCGGAGGGCGCCGGGATGAATGGATAATAAGAACCATTCGTCTTTGGCGCCGTGGCACTCCATGGCGCCTTGCCCCGATGCCTCACTCATCACCCTCCGCTCCCGACCCCATCCAATCGCTCTATGTCGCCCACCAGCCCTGGCTGCTGGGCTGGCTGCGGCGCCGCATGGGCAACGCCTGCGACGCTGCGGACCTGTCGCAGGACACCTGGGTGCGCCTGATCGTCTCGCGCCGCCTGCCCCGGCAGGAAGAGGAGCCGCGCGCCTACCTGGTGCAGATCGCCAAGGGACTGGTGGTGGACCTGCTGCGCCGGCGCAGGCTGGAGGCCGCCTATCTGGAGGCGCTGGCGCTGCTGCCCGAATCGTTTGCGCCTTCGCCCCAAGAGCGGGCGATTGCGCTGCAGACCCTGGTGCGTGTGGACGCCATGCTGGATGCGCTGCCGCCGCGCGTGCGCGAGGTGTTCATGCTCTCGCAGTTCGAGGGCCTGACCTATGCCGAGATCGCCCCGCGCGTGGGCACGGCCGAGCGCACGGTGCGCAAGCACATGCGCGATGCGCTGCAGGCATGTTTCCAGGCGCTGATGGAATGACGCACACCGCCACCGGACTCCTTGCCGCCGACCCGACCGAGGCCCTGGACCAGGCCTTCGACTGGATGGCCGTGCTGCTGTCGGGCAGCGCCACCGAGGCCGAACACCAGGCCCTGGCCGCGTGGCGCGCGGCCGATGCCCGTCACGAGGAGGCCTGGCAGCAGCTGATGCAAATGCAGCAGCGCTTGCAGGCCGTGCCGCCGCAGCTGGCCTCGCGCACGCTGCGCACGGCGCGTGCGCCCGCGGCCGGGAGGCGCAAGGCGCTGCGCGTGCTGGCCTGGGGCGCGGGCACGGGCGTGGCGCTCTATGCCGGTCATGGCGCACTGGAGCGCAGCGGTCAGCTGGCCGCGCTGCACACGGGCACGGGCGAGCGGCGCGAGCACCGACTGGCCGACGGCTCCGTGGTCACGCTGGACACAGGCAGCGCGCTGGACCTGCGCTACACGGCCACGGAACGCCGCCTGCTGCTGCGAGCGGGTGCCATCCATGTGCGCACGGCGTCGGATCCGGCCGGCGCGCATCGCCCCTTCATAGTGGAGACTCCCCGGGGCACGCTGCAGGCGCTGGGGACACGGTTTTCCGTGCGTCTGGACGGTGGCGGCGCAGCGGGGCGGGACCGGGTCGAAGTATTCGAGGGGGCGGTGGCCGTCGCTCCGCTGCAGGGGCCGTCGCGCCGCGTGGAGGCCGGCGAGTGGGCAGACTTCGGCGCCGAGACGGTGCAGGCCGGCGTCTTGCCGCCGCAGGGCGATGCCCCCTGGACACGCGGCCTGCTGGTGGCCGAGCGCATGCGCCTGGAAGACTTTCTGGCCGAGCTGTCGCGCTACCGCCGTGGCGTGCTGCGCTGCGACCCGGCCGTGGCCGGGCAGATCGTCTCGGGCGTGTTCTCGCTGGACGACAGCGATGCCACGCTGGCCGCGCTGCAGGGCGCGCTGCCGGTGCGCGTGCGCCGGGCCACGCGTTTCTGGGTCACGGTGGGACCGGCCTGAGATCCGGCGAAAAAATATTTGCGGCAGGGCGTGCCGCTTTCCGGATCTCGTTCGGGATAGAGACAACAGCCATTTTCTGCAGTGAATGGCTATGTCCGCCATCCATCGAAAGGAATTCTCCATGCCGCACCCCGTGCCCGGCGCTCTTGTCCGCTTCCGACCTCCTGCACAGGCTCCCGCGCTGGCTCCTGCCTTCGCCAGAACCGTGCTCGCCATGGCCCTGCAGGCCTGCGCTGTCGGTGGCCTGAGCGCCAATGCCGCCCACGCGCAAACCACGGCCGCGCCGGCCGCCGCCCAGCGCTTCGATCTGCCTGCCGCGCCGCTGGACCGTGCCCTTAACGCTTTTGCCACCCAGGCCGGCATTCTGCTGACCGCCGATGGCAGCCTGACGGCAGGCAAGACCGGCGCGGCCCTGCATGGCAGCTATTCGGTGCGCGAGGGCCTGGCCGCCCTGCTGGCGGGCAGCGGCCTGGAAGCCGTGCCCCAGGCGGGGCAGGGCGGGGGCTACGCGCTGCGGCGCGCGGCGGTGCCGACGGCGCCGGTCTCCGCTGCCGAGGGCACGGCGCTGGCCACGGTCAACGTGACGGCCGCTGCCGAGCGCAGCGCGGTCTCCGAAGGCACGGGCTCCTACGCCACGCGCCAGTCCAGCACGGCCACACGGCTGGGCCTGTCGCAGCGCGAGACGCCGCAGTCGGTCAGCGTGGTCACGCGCCAGCTGATGGACGACCAGGGCCTGACCAGCCTGCCGGAGGTGCTGGAGAAGACGCCCGGCATCACCGTGGGCCGCAACGACAGCGAGCGCACCACCTTCTACTCGCGCGGCTATGCCATCGAGAATTTCCAGTTCGACGGCGTGCCCAACACCATGGACTCGGCCAACCAGTACACGACCTCGCTGGCCGACAGCGCCATCTATGACCGCGTGGAAGTGGTCAAGGGCGCCACAGGCCTGCTCACGGGCGCGGGCTATCCGTCGGCCGTGGTCAATCTGGTGCGCAAGCGGCCCACCAAGACCTTCCAGGCCTCGGCCGAGGCGGCCATCGGCAGCCATGACCGGTTGCGCGGCGTGGGCGACATCTCCGCGCCGCTGACCGAAGACGGCCGCGTGCGCGCCCGCGTGGTGGCCGTGGCGCAGAACGCCAGGTCCCATGTGGACGACTACAGCCGCAACGTGCGCAGCCTGTACGGCATCATCGAGGCCGACCTGGGCCCGGGCACCGTGGCCAGCCTGGGCATTGACCACATGCAGACGCGCGCCGACGGGGCCAGCTTCGGCCACATCCCGCTGTTCTTCAAGGATGGCAGCCGCACGCATTTCCCCACCTCGCTCAACCCTGCGGCGCGCTGGTCGTACTGGGACAACGACAGCACCAACGTGTTTGCCGAACTCAAGCACAGCTTCGGCAATGGCTGGAAGATGGACCTGTCTGCCAGCCGGCTGCGCCAGTCGCGCGACGTGGAGGTCGGCGTGGCAGCCCACGGCATGGTGGACCCGGTCAGCGGCCTGGGCATCAACATGCTGTCCAACAAGATTCCCACCGATGCCACCACGCAGGCCGTGAATGCGGCGCTGTCCGGGCCGTTGCAGCTGTTCGGGCGCGAGCATGAGCTGTCGTTCGGCGCCAGCTGGTCGCGCCAGCGCCGCCATGCGCCCGGCTACAGCAATGCCTACGGTCCCGTGGGCAACTACTTCGAGTGGGACGGCCAGGTGCCCCGGCCCGACTTCCAGCTGCGCAACCACCGCATGACGCGCATCGTGGAAAAGGGCGTCTTCGGCGCCGCGCGCCTGCGGCCCACGGACGACCTGTCGGTGATCCTGGGTGCGCGCGTGAGCTGGTACGACATGCTGGACGACACCACGGGCCTGAACGGCAGCTACGTCGTGAACAACGCGCTGCGCGTGGCGCACAAGACCGTGCCCTATGCGGGCGTGGTGTATGACCTGAACCGCCAGCTGTCGCTGTACGCCAGCCAGACCGATATCTTCAATCCGCAGACCTACTACAAGGACGCTGCCGGCAGCCCGCTGCCGCCGCTCACGGGCCGCAGCCGCGAAGTGGGCGTCAAGGGCGAGTTTCTGGACGGCCGGCTCAACGCCTCGCTGGCGCTGTTCCACATCCAGCAGCGCAATGCCGCGCAGTACGTCAGCGCCAACCCGCAATCCGGGGAAGAGGTCTATGCGGCCATCGACGGCGTGACCAGCAAGGGCGTGGAGATGGAGGTGTCGGGCAGCATCACGCCGGCCTGGAACATCTACGGCGGCTACACCTACCGCACTTCGCGTGCGCCGGCCCAGCCCGACGTGATCCTCAGCGCGGTCAACACCAACCAGCCGCGCCACCTGTTCAAGCTCAGCACCAGCTACCGTCTCAACCCGCAGTGGACCGTGGGCGGCTCGCTGGCCTGGCAGAGCCTGACCTACTACCAGCAGTCCGCCGCTCCCTACGCGCGCGCCGACCAGCGTGCCTATGCGCTGGTGGGCCTGATGGCGCGCTACGACGTGGACCGCCAGTGGTCGGTGACGCTGAACGTCAACAACCTGTTCGACAAGACCTATATGCCGGGCCTGGGTTCGTACGGCACGGGCGTGTATGGCGATCCGCGCAATGTGCTGGTCACGGCCCGCTACAGGTTCTGATGCGGCTGCCTGGCGGCTGTGCCACTAGGCCTGCGACCACATCCGCAACAGGTTGTGGTACGTGCCGGACAGCGCGGATAGGGCGGGGTCGCCCGGGTGGCGCAGCGTCAACTGCTGGATCTGCTGGTCCAGGTCGAACAGGAGGCGGCGCTTCTCGTCCGAGGCCACGAGGCTGTGGGTCCAGAAGAAGCTGGCGTAGCGCGTGCCGCGCGTGACGGGGTTGACGCGGTGCAGGCTGGTGCCGGGGTAGACGATGGCGTCGCCTGCGGCCAGCTTCACGCTCTGGTGGCCGAAGGTGTCTTCCACGACCAGCTCGCCGCCTTCGTATTCGTCGGGCTCGCTGAGGAATACGGTGGTGGAGACATCGCTGCGCACCTTGATGGCCGTGCCGGGGATGGTGAAGATGGCATTGTCTATGTGGTTGCCGTAGGTGCCGCCGCCTTCGTAGCGGTTGAAGCGCGGCGGCAGCACCTTCAGCGGCAGCGTGGCCGACATGAACAGCGCGCTGGCCCCCAGTCTGTCGAGGATGAGGTTGCCTATCGCCTGGCCGGCCTGGCTGTCCAGCGGCAGCTGCAGGTTGGCCTTGACCTGGGCCGCCAGGGGGCCGGCCGTGGCGCGGCCGTCCTGCCACGGGGCCTGCTCCAGCGCCTGGCGGCACTGGCGCACTTCGTCGGGGCTGAGCAGGGCGGGTATGCGGAGCATCATGGCATGCGGTCCTCAGGGGCGGAATCAATGAGTGTCCCGCAAAAAAGCCCCGCAGGCGGCGATGGCCTGCGGGGCTTTGCGGTGATCTGCGCAGCGTCAAGCCGCTGCGCGTTCGCCCGGGGCGATCAGCAGATCAGTACGTCCACTTGAGCGAGGCCACGGCCGAGCGGCCTGCCGCCATGGTCGCGTAGTGGGGCGAACGCACGCCGCTGTAGTAGACCTTGTCGCCCAGGTTGTACAGGTTCAGCTGCACGGTCAGATTGCGGTCGATCTGGTAGGCCACCATGGCGTCGTAGCGTGCATAGCCGCTGGCGCCCTTGGTGACGATGCCGCCATCCACGGTGGAGCGGATGTAGCTCTGGTTCACGCTGCTCTGGGCATAGATGCCCAGGCCCACGGTCAGCTTGGCCATGGGCTTGTAGCTGGTCCACAGGCTGAAGCTGTGCTTGGGCGTGTTGGGGAAGGGCTGGCCGTTGGCCACGTTGCCTGCGCCTGCGTTCTTCTGCTCGCTGTCCATGTAGGTGTAGCCGCCGAAGACGCTCAGGCCCGGCAGCACGCTGCCCGTGAAGCCCAGCTCCACGCCGTTGACCACCTTGTTGCCGCCCATGTAGGTGACGCCGTTTTCGGTGATGCGCGCATTGGTCACGTCGTTGCGGAACAGCGCGGCGGTCAGCGCCAGGCGCTTTTCCATCAGGTCCCACTTGGTGCCCAGCTCGAGCGAGCGGGTCTTCTCGGGCGCCAGGTTGGCCAGCTGGTCGGTGGAGATGCCCAGGTCCTCGTTGCCGTTGCCCAGCATGGAGCCGCCGGGGCGCGAGGAGGTGCCGAGGCTGGCGTAGATGCTGCCGTTGGTGGCCGGCTTGTAGACCAGGCCCAGCTGGTAGTTGAAAAGCGTGTCCGAACGGCTCAGGTCATAGGCCGGCGTGTTGCGGCCGGCGGGGCCGGAGGCGCTGAGCTTGTAGTGGTCCAGGCGCAGGCCGGCGTTGAGCAGCCACCGGTCGTTGAACTTGAGCGTGTCGAAACCGTACAGCGCCACGGTGTCGATCTTGTTGTGGCTGGGGTCGCCCAGGGTGACGGGCAGGTTCCACAGCGGGCTGCTGTCCGGGTTGTTCAGCGAGGCGCACCACAGGCTGGCGGCCGTGCAGGTGGTGTTGGTGGTCTGCAGCGCGGCGGTGCGGGACTCGGCCTTTTCCTTGGACAGCTCCAGGCCGAAGGCGTAGCTGTGGCCCACGCTGCCGGTCTGTGCCTTGCCCGTGAATTCCGACAGGTTCTGCAGCGTCTTGATGTCGGCCACGCGTGCATTGCCGCGGCGGAACACATAGCCATTGACGACATTGCCCTTGCTGTCGTCGGGCTGGGTCCACAGGTAGTCCTGTTCGGACTTGCTGTAGCGCAGGCTGTTGCGGAACTTGTTCGTGTCGGTGAACTTGTGCTCCACGGTGGCCGTGAACAGGTCGCTCTTTTCCTTCTCGTAGTCGCGGCTGGTCAGGCCGTACCAGTTGTCGCGGTTGCTGCCGTAGGTGGGACGCACCACGCTGCCGCCGGGCAGTCCGGCGGCCGCCGTGCTGGTGTACAGGTAGGGCACGCCGCCATCGGGAATGTTGTCGGTCTGCAGGTGCTGCCAGGACAGCGATACCTCGGTGGGCGTGCCCATGCCGAAGGTCACCGTGGGGGCGATGCCCCAGCGCTTGTTCTCGGGGCCGCTGCGGCCGGGAACGTCGGCGTCGTGCACCATGGCGTTCAGGCGCAGGCCCACGCCTTCGCCCAGCACGCGGTTGGCGTCGATGGTGGCGCGCCGGTAGCTGTCCGTGCCCAGGCCCACGTCGCCGCTGATGAAGTTCTCGTTCCTGGCCTTCTTGGTCACCAGGTTGATGGAGCCGCCAGCGCCGCCACGGCCTGCATAGGCCGAATCGGCACCCTTGATGACCTCCACCGATTCCAGGTTGAACACTTCGCGCGTACCGGCCGCAATGTCGCGCATGCCGTCCACGAAGGTGCTGGCCTGGGCATCCATGCCGCGGATGAAGGGCTGGTCACCCGAGGGGTTGCCGCCTTCGCCGTTGCCGAAGGTGATGCCGGGCGTGGACCGCAGGGCTTCCTGCAGGCTGGTCGCGCCGATCTGCTTGATGATTTCCTCGTTGATGACCTGCACCGTCTTGGGCGTGTCCACCAGCGGGGCCGTGAACTTGGCCGAGGAGGCGTTGTCGGTCTTCACGGGCGCTTCGGTCGAAGACGTCACGTTCACGGTGCCCAGCGTGGTGCTGGCCTGCGCAAAGGCCGGGGTGCCAGCAAGGCACAGGGCAGCGGCAAGGGCCAGCTGGGTGAGGTTCGCGGGGGGGAGGATTTGTTGGATTTTGCTCATGTTCACTCCGATGAAAGCCCGCGGATTGTTATTGCGAATCACTAGTGTTCGGTTTCTGCTTCGTAAAGTTGGCCTGTTTGCCCTGGGTAAAAGTCCTTCGCGTTGCCGCCATGCAACAAACGAAAACCGTGTTTCACCACAGGTCCAATGAAAACGCGGCTGCTGCCGGACAAAAAAAAGGCGGCTGTCGCCAGCCGCCGGGGTTTGCTGCGGGGCGCCTGCTGCGCCCATGCCTGGCCTTACTCGTCGGCCGGATTGGACAGCAGGGCCTTGTAGATCACGGCGCCGATCAGCGCGCCCACGATGGGGGCCACCCAGAACAGCCACAGTTGCGAGACGGCGATCTCGGGACCGAACAGGGCCGGGCCCGTGCTGCGCGCGGGATTGACCGAGGTGTTGGTCACGGGAATCGAGATCAGGTGGATCAGCGTCAGGCACAGGCCGATGGCCAGCCCGCCAAAGCCGGCTGCCGCGCGCTTGGCCGTGGCGCCCAGGATGACCAGGATGAAGAAGGCCGTCATCACCACCTCGGTGACCAGGGCAGCCGTCATGCCGTAGCCGCCCGGCGAATGCGTGCCGAAGCCGTTGGTGGCAAAGCCGCCGATGTCGGCACCGGCCTTGCCCGTGGCGATCACGTAGAGAATGCCTGCGCCCGTGATGGCGCCCAGCACCTGGGACACGACGTAGCCCGGCAGCTCGCTCCAGGCAAAGCGCCCGCCCATGGCCAGGCCCACGGAGACGGCAGGGTTGAAGTGCCCGCCCGAGATGGGGCCGAAGGCATAGGCGCCGGTGACCACCGTCAGGCCGAAGGCCAGCGAGACGCCGACCAGGCCGATGCCCACCTGCGGGAAGGCGGCGGCCAGCACGGCCGCACCGCAGCCGCCCAGGGTCAGCCACAGGGTTCCGAGGAATTCTGCGGACCATTTTTGAACAGAGCTGTGCATGGGAAATCTCCTGAAACAGGCCCGCCGCTGCGCCCGGGCCCTGCGCGCACTGCCCGCCGAATGGCGGAAAGTGGCGCAGTTATAGCGCTGCGCCTGGCCTGCCGAGAGGGCAAGAAAGTGAACAATCGTCCAGAGCCTGCATCGCCACAGGGGCGGCGGGCTCTTGAAATTGCATCCGCCGACCCGAGATGAGGGCTGATTTTTTCCCTGTTGTGAACCCATAGGACATAGGACACTGTCTGCATGAGCAAGCAAACCCATTCTTTTCAGGCCGAAGTTGCACAGCTGCTGCACCTGGTCACGCATTCGCTGTATTCCAACCCCGAGATCTTCCTGCGCGAGCTGGTCTCCAACGCATCGGACGCCTGCGACAAGCTGCGCTTCGAGGCGCTGAACAATGCCGCGCTGTATGAAGACCAGCCCAACCTGGAAGTGCGCGTGTCCTTCGACGCCGCCGCCAAGACGCTGACCATTGCCGACACCGGCATCGGCATGAGCGAGCAGGAAGCCATCGACAACCTGGGCACCATCGCCAAGAGCGGCACCAAGGCCTTCATGGAAAAGCTGTCGGGCGACCAGAAGTCGGACTCGCAGCTCATCGGCCAGTTCGGCGTGGGCTTTTACTCGGGCTACATCGTGGCCGACAAGATCACCGTGGAGACACGCCGCGCGGGCCTGCCGGCCGCCGAAGGCGTGCGCTGGACCAGCGGCGGCACGGGCGAGTTCGAGGTCGAGCAGATCGAGCGCCCCCAGCGCGGCACCAGCATCACGCTGCACCTGCGCCCCGAGGCCGAGGAGTTCCTCAATGCCTGGAAGATCAAGCAGGTCATCGGCAAGTACTCCGACCACATCAGCCTGCCCATCCTCATGGAAAAGGAGGAATGGAAGGACGGTGAGAACGACCAGCCCGGCGCCATGGTCAGGACCGGCGAGTGGGAGACCATCAACAAGGCCAGCGCGCTGTGGACGCGTCCCAAGAAGGACATCACGGCCGAGCAGTACCAGGACTTCTACAAGGCCATCAGCCACGACTTCGAGAACCCGCTGACCTGGAGCCACAACCGCGTGGAGGGCAACACCGAGTACACGCAGCTGCTGTTCATTCCGGCCAAGGCACCGTTCGATCTCTACAACCGCGACAAGAAGGCCGGCGTCAAGCTCTACGTCAAGCGCGTCTTCATCATGGATGACGCCGAGGCGCTGATGCCCGGCTACCTGCGCTTCGTCAAGGGCGTGATCGACTCGGCCGATCTGCCGCTGAACGTCAGCCGCGAGCTGCTGCAGGAAAGCCGCGACGTGCGCCTGATCCGCGACGGCTCCACCAAGCGCGTGCTGTCCATGCTGGAAGACCTGGCCAAGCACGATCGCCACGAGGCCGGCGAAGGCACGGACGGCGTCACCGACGTGGTCAGCGAAGAGGACAAGGCCAAGGAAGGCAAGTACAGCCAGTTCTACGCCGAGTTCGGCGCCGTGCTCAAGGAAGGCCTGGGCGAGGACTTCGCCAACAAGGAACGCATCGCCAAGCTGCTGCGCTTTGCCTCCACCAGCCAGGAAGACGCCATGGTCTCGCTGGCCGACTACAAGGCCCGCATGAAGGAAGGCCAGGACGCGATCTACTACATCACGGCCGACTCCCTGACGGCAGCGCGCAACAGCCCGCAGCTCGAAGTCTTCCGCAAGAAGGGCATCGAAGTGCTGCTGATGGCCGACCGCGTGGACGAATGGGCCATGGGCTACCTGACCGACTTCGACGGCACGCCGCTGCAGTCCGTGGCCAAGGGCGCCGTGGACCTGGGCAAGCTGCAGGACGAAGAGGAAAAGAAGGCCGCCGAGGAAGCGGCCGAAGCCTTCAAGCCCCTGCTGGCCAAGCTCAAGGAGGCGCTCAAGGACAAGGCCGAGGACGTGCGCGTGTCCACGCGCCTGGTCGACTCGCCGGCCTGCCTGGTGGTGCAGGACGGCGGCATGAGCCTGCAGCTGGCGCGCCTGCTCAAGCAGGCCGGCCAGCAGGCGCCGGACGCCCGCCCCGTGCTGGAGGTCAACCCCGAGCATCCGCTGGTCAAGAAGCTGGACGGATCGGTGCATTTCCATGACCTGGCCAACATCCTTTTCGACCAGGCCGTGCTGGCCGAAGGCGGCATGCCCGAGGACCCGGCCGCCTACGTCAAGCGCGTGAACGCTCTTCTCGCGTGAGTTCCTCACAAGGATCGCCCAGGCGCATTCCATAGGCCTCAGTGCCTGCTCACTGTCGTGCCAGCGCACGGCAGACAAGCCTTCCAAGCCGGTGCCAGCCAAGCTGCCACCGGCTTTTTCACGTCTGCAATCCGTGAGGAAAACCGGTAGTCGTCGGTGGACTCACGGAAAACTCACAAATTCTTCTAAATACTCACTTTTGTCAAAAATTCCAGATCATATTTACTTTTGGTAATAAAGAACCATCATGCCTCCCTTTGGTGCGTCCGGTTGTCGGCTTTTTGACAGAGCTGTTCCAGCCGGGCAACCCGTGCGTCAGTGCCTGCGGCATTCGGCGCTGTCAACGAAGCAAAAGAGAGGTTTGTATGGCTTTCACGAGAAAGGGCTGGCTGGCGCGTGCGCTGCTGTCCGGCGGCTTGCTGGCAACAGCGGCTGCCGTGGCGGCGCCGGCCGATACCGACATCCTGGTCAACCAGGATGGTCTCTATGACGGACAGGACGCATCGGCAGGGCCTGCCGGCGGCACCTTCACCTATGTGGCCAAGGTCAGGCACAACAACATCGGTCCCGACGCCGTAGGCGTCACCCTGACCGAGGTGCTGCCCGTGGGCGCCGTGTTCCAGGGCTACAGCAGCAGCCCGGGCGGCATCACCTGCACGGCACCCGCGGCCGGCACGGTGCTCACCGCAGGCAACAACACGCTGGTCTGCAACATCGGCAACCTTGCGCCCACCGATGGCTTCAAGTCCGTGGGCTTCGAGGTCATCCTGCCGACCGTCGGCACCAACTGGCGCGCCGTGGCCAGCGCGCGCATGGCATCGCCCGACTACGACAACGACCAGAACAACACGCAGCTGGACCGCAACTTCACCACCACCGAGGCCGCCGATCTGGCCATCGCGATGGCGGCTCCCGCCAGCGTCGCCAACGGCGGCGCCTTCCAGTACGTCATCGACGTGCAGAACAAGGGCCCGTCCGAGGTCCCCGCCGGTGGCCGTACCGTGGTGCGTTTCCCCGTGCCCAACGGCGCCGTGGTCACGGGCGTGCCCTCAGGCAGCGGCTGGAGCTGTACGCCGGCCTCGGGCTATCCGCTGATCTCGGGCGAGCTCAACTGCACGCGCGGCGGCCCGGTGCTGCCAGGCGCCGTGCTGCCAGCCATCACCGTGCCGGCCATCGCCAACATGAGCGGCACCATTGCCGGCGCTGCCAGCGTCAAGGGCTACAAGGACGCCAGCACGGAGATGCCCGACGGCCAGTCCGGCAACAACACCGCCAGCGCCGCCGTGGTCTCCAGCGGCAGCGAGTTCGTGGATGTCTCGCTGCGCAAGCAGGTGGCGCCTACAGTGCTGGATGCGCTGCAGGCGACCGAGGTCACCTACACGCTGCAGCCGCGCCGCGAAGGCGGCTCCCTCGTGCCGCGCGATCTCACCGTCACCGACACCCTGCCGGCCGGCGTGACCTTCACGGGCTTCGACGGCAGCACGGCGCCCTGGAACTGCGGCCACAACAGCGGCACCATCACCTGCACCCATGCGGGCGAGTACCCGGTGGCCGGCTACGCCAACATGCAGGCCATCCGCTTCAAGGCCAGCGTGGCTGCGGGCGGGACACCCGGCACGCAGCTGGTCAACCAGGGCGTGATCGGTGTGGCACCCGGCCTCAACGAGCCCAATACGACCAACAACACGGCCAGCGCGGCCGTGGACTTCAGCAACGATGCGCGGCTGAGGCTGGCCAAGGCCGGCCCTGGCCGCCCGGTGCTGGCAGGCCAGGAGTTCGAGTACACGATCACGGTGACCAACACCGGCCCCATGCCCGTGCTGCCGAATCAGCAGATCACCGTGACCGACAACCCCGCAGACGGCCGCATGGCCATCGTCAGCATGTCCGGTGCGGGCACCGGCGCGGGGGAATGGACCTGCACCACCCTGAGCTGCACCTCGACCGCGGGCCTGGCCGTGGGCGCCAGCCGCCAGATCAAGGTCAGGGCCAAGGTCACGCTGGCTTCGGGCCATCTGGACTTCACCAACAACGCCTCCGCTGGCGTGATCGGCCGGGACAATGCATCGGCCACCACCTCCGCGACCGTCACCGTGTCTGCCGACAAGGTGGATGTGGGCATCGTCAAGAGCGTGGTCAGCCCCGTGCCGCCGGCTGCCATCAAGAGCGGTGAGGAGGTCACCTACCAGCTGGTGGTGAAGAACCACTCGGCCAGCACGACGGTGACGAATGTCCGCGTGCGCGACGCGCTGCAGTCCCTGGTCAAGCAGACCGACGGCGTGCGCATCGTGGGCGGCAACCCGGTGGACGAGGCCGGCAATCCCGTGCCGTACACCTACCCGGGCGGCGGCTTTGTCTCCAGCCGCATCGTCTCCGGGGCCAACGCCAGCTGCGGCACGCCCACGGGCGGCGTCAACAGCGAGACGCGCGATCTGACCTGCGACATCACCTCCATGGCCCCGGAGGCCGAGGTGGTGATCGAGGTCAAGATCCGCCCCAAGCGCGCCACCACCGGCACCTATGCCAACGCGGCCTCGGCCCAGTCCCTGGACATCCATGACGCCGATCCCGGCAACGATTCCTCGACGGCCAGCATCACCGTGCAGGCCATCGCGGAAATTGCGGCGCAAAAGCAGGTCTCGCCCAAGGTGGCGGCTGCGGGCGAGCCGCTGACCTATACGGTCACGGTGCCCAACTACGGCCCCTCGTCGGCCGCCAATGTCACGCTCAAGGACGTGCTGCCTGCAGACGCCATCTTCATCGGCACGCCCACGGTCTCCGGCGGCGGCACCTGCACTCCGGCTGCCACCGATGGCGTGCAGGGCGGAACGCTGGAGTGCGCCTGGGCCAATCCGCTGCCCACAGGCGCGCAGTACACCGTGACCTACAAGATGCGCTCGCGCGGCGATCTGGCGGCTGACACGGAGATCCTCAACACGGTCGCCGTGGACACCGCCACCGAGGAACTGACCAAGGCCAACAACCAGGCCGAGGCCAAGGCCCGGCTCAAGCGTGCCGAGCTGGATGTGAACATCAGCATGCGCCACACGGCGGACGGCCTGGTGCTGGGTGAGGACACCGAATACACCATCACGGTGACCAACTCCGGCCCCTCCTACGCCACCCAGGTGGTCGTGACCGACAAGTTCCCCGCATCGGGCTCCACGGCCACCTTCAGCTACCAGAACGGCCTGGCGCTGGCCGGCATTCCCGGCGCCTCCGCATCCTGGTGCGGCGTGCAGCCGGCGCTGAACGCGACCAGCGGGCCTCTGCAGTGCACCATCCCCTCGCTGGCGCCGGGCCAGAGCATGACCATCAAGTTCAAGATGCGCGCCCAGACCCTGCCCGACAAGGCATCGGGCGGCACCATCTACCACGAGGCCTCGGTCAAGCCCTTCGAGACGGAATGGCTGAGCAATGGCGGCGATGTGATCGTCAACAACACCACCACCGACCGGACCTCCACCAGCCGCCAGGGCAATGCCGTGGACCTGGGGATCGGCAAGCAGGGCCCCGCCGGCCCGCTGGACGATGGCGACACGGCCAGCTACACGCTGACCGTCACCAACTACGGCCGCGATCCGCAGTCGCCCGCGGGCGGCTCGGTGACCGACGTGCTGCCCGCAGGGCTGGAGTTCGTCTCGGCCTCGGCAGGCTGCAGCTATGCCAGCGGCACGCGCACCGTGACCTGCAGCGTGCCGCAGCTGGCCCAGGGCGGCACGGCCGTCTTCACGCTGGAGACCAAGCTGGACAAGCCCTACAAGGGCGCCCGCCCGCTGGTCAACTCGGCAACGGTCTCGGTGCCCGGTGACGGCAATCCCGACAACGACAAGAGCACGACCACCACGCCGCTCAAGCCGGGGCCGGGCGGCACGGCCAGCATTCCCACGCTGTCGCAGTGGGGCCTGATGCTGATGTCGTCCCTGCTGGCGCTGATGGCGCTGGGGACCATGCGCAGGCGCGAGCGTCGGTGATGCGCCCGTGACGACAAGGGCCGGTGGCGTGATTCACGCACCGGCCTTTGTCGTCTTTGAGCGGTCCGAAGATAATGCGAGCCTATAGAGGGACACTGTTTCGCAACCGCCAGGTCGCAAGCCCGGCAACCAACACTCCAAGACCTGCCATGCTGCGTTTCTTTCTGATCTTTCTGGCCATCCAGCTGACGATGTTCGGGCTGAACCTGCTCAGTTGGGTGCAGCAGCACATCGTGCTGCCCTGGACGGCCTTCCTGGCGCACATCTGCGCCTCGCTGGTGACCTGGTTCGACAGCACGGCCTCGGCCACGGGCAAGGTGCTGTGGAACACGGCCACGGGCTTCGGCGTCTCCATCGAGGCCGGCTGCAACGGCCTGGAGGCCTACATCGTGCTGTTTGCCGCCGTGATGGCCTTCCCCTCGTCATGGCGCCAGAAGCTGGTGGGCCTGCTGGCCGGCTTCGTGGCCGTGCAGGCCATCAACGTGCTGCGCGTCATCAGCCTGTTCTACCTGGGCCAGTGGAGCACCACGGCCTTCAACTTCGCGCATGAGTACCTCTGGCAAGCGCTGATCATGCTGGACGTGCTGGTGTTCTGGCTGCTGTGGGTGCGCTGGAGCGGCCGCAAGGCGCCGTCGCACGATGACGGCGGCCAGCCGCCGCTGCCGCCTGCCGCTGCAGCTTCCGCCGCCGTGGCCGCCTGAGGAGCAGGCCATGATCGGACGCAATCCCATCTCGCGCTTCGCGGCCCTGGCCATGGGCGGCATCGTGGTGCTGACCCTGGCCTGGACGCTGGCGGCCGGCTGGCTGGCCGTGCCGGTGTCCGGCATGAGCAAGTGGGTGCTGGAGAACGCCGCCAACGGCTGGGTGCAGCGCGTGGACCTGGAGACGCCCCGCAACCTGGTCGTCAATTCCTCGGTCCAGGTATCGAACGAGCAGACCGGCTGGCGCCGCGCCGAGGCCATCGTCGAGGTCGATCCCGCCCGCTACGGCTACGGCCTGCCGGTGCTGGTGGCCATGCTGCTGGCGGCCTGGGGGCCGGGCCGGTGGTGGCGCATCCTGGTGGGGTATGTGGCGCTGCTGCCCTTGCAGACCTTCAGCGTGGTCTCGCAGGTGCTGATGCAGCTGTGCCTTGCGGCCCGGCTTGACCTCAACGTGCTGGGCATACAGACATGGCAGCTGGAGGCCATCGTCTACGCCTACCAGATGGGCGGGCTGATGGTGCCCACGCTGTGCCCGGTGCTGCTGTGGCTGGCGCTGGACATGGGCTTTGTGCGCCGCGTGCTGCTGCCGGCCTGGAACCGCAGCCGGGCGCCTGCCGCCGCGCCCCAGCCCATGGTGGCGCCCAAGCCCTCGGCCTGGCGCCAGACCGATGGCGCCGCCACCTCCACCGGCCACCCGCTGGTGTCCTCCAGCAGCGCAGCCACCCTGCCCAAGGCCAAGGCCACCAGCGGCACGCCGCAGCGCTGAAGGCCGTGCGCGGCCGTCTTCAGGCCTGAGCGGGCATGGGCGGCAGCAGGCCGCGCTCGGTGATGAAGTCGATCACCTCGCGCAGGCCCTTGCCGCTTTTCACGCTGCCCATCACATAGGGCTTGTGGGCGCGCATGCGCTGCGTGTCGGCTTCCATGATGGACAGGTTGGCGCCCACGTAGGGCGCCAGGTCGGTCTTGTTGACCACCAGCAGATCGCTCTTGGTGATGCCGGGGCCGCCCTTGCGCGGAATCTTCTCGCCGCCGGCCACGTCGATCACGTAGATGGTCAGGTCCGACAGCTCGGGGCTGAAGGTGGCGGCCAGGTTGTCGCCGCCGCTTTCGATGAAGACGATGTCCGCCTCGGGGAACTGGCGCAGCATGCGGTCCACGGCCTCGAGGTTGATGGAGGCGTCCTCGCGGATGGCCGTGTGCGGGCAGCCGCCGGTCTCCACGCCCATGATGCGCTCGGGCGGCAGGGCCTCGGCCACCGTCAGCAGGCGCTGGTCTTCCTTGGTGTAGATGTCGTTGGTGATGACCACCAGGTCGTAGTGGGCGCGCATGGCCTTGCACAGCATCTCCAGCAGCGTGGTCTTGCCGGAGCCGACCGGGCCGCCGATGCCGACGCGCAGCGGGGGGAGTTTCTTGGTGCGGGTGTTCATGGTGGACTTGGGGTGAGTGATCAGGACCGGAAGAGCCGGGAGTACTGGTGTTCGTGCCGCGCCTGCAGCACGCTCCATTGGGGCAGCATGGTGTCCAGCCGGGGCGGCGCCTCGCTGGCGCGGCGGCGTGCCTCGCCCACGACCTGCTCCAGCAGCGGATGCAGGGCCAGCAGCAGGCTCTGGCCCGCCACCTGGCCCAGCGGCACGGCCTTGATGGCGGCGGCCACCTGGTTCTCCAGCCAGGCAAAGCCATAGGCCAGCAGGGCATGGTCCTCGTCGGCATCCACGGCGGCGCAGGCGCAGGCAAAGGCCGTGGGATAGGCCAGGCCAGGGGTGTCCACCAGCGCGCCCAGTTGTGCGATGCGGGGCGCAAAGGCCTCGCCGCCCCAGGGCACGGAGCGCAGCAGGCTGTGCAGCGACCAGCCCATCTGCAGCGTCTCGGCACGGGCCTCACGGCTGTCGCGGCTGGCAATGAACCATTGGTTCCATTCGTGCACTGCCCCTTCGTCGCCTTCGCTCCAGGCCCGGCGCAGCAGCAGCCACAGCGGCGCCTCGCAGCGTGCAAAGCCGTGGGCCAGCGCATCGGCAATCCAGGTGCGCGCCGTGCCGGCGTCCGTGACCAGGCCGTGCTCGATGGCGGCCTCCAGCCCCTGCGAATAGCTGAAGCCGCCCACGGGCAGCTGGGGCGATGCCAGGTGCAGCAGGGCGCACAGCCCCTGCATCGACAGGTCAGCCATGCGGATGGTCGTGGCCGTGCCCGTGTCCGCAGCAGCCTTTGTGATCATGGTCATGGCTGTGGTCGTGGCCATGTTCATGCCCGTGGGAATGATCGTGTGAATGGCCGTGTGCGTGCCCATGGTCATGCAGCGCATACACGCTCTGCGCCAGTGCCTGGTCCTCGGCAAAGCTGGCGTCATGGCCGTGGCGGTGGCCGCCGCCATAGGCGCCGGCCTCGGGCTCGAAGGGCGCATCCACCAGGGCCACCTGCGCGCCCAGGCGCAGCAGCATGTCGTGCAGCACGGGGTCGTGTTCCAGGTGCAGGTGCGTGGGCGTGACCTCCACCGGGATATGCCGGTTGCCCAGGTGGTAGGCCGCACGCAGCAGGCCCAGCGGCGTAGCCGCCGTCACGCGCAACACCGCCTGGGGCGCGGCGCGCACGGCGACCAGGCTGCCATCCTCGGCCACCAGCACATCGCCGCCGCGCAGCACGCTGCCGCGCGCCAGCACCACGGCCAGCTCGCGCCCCGTGGAATCGATGGCCGCAAAGCGGCTCTTCTGGCGCATGTCCCAGTCCAGTTCCAGCGTGGCGGCGCGCCTGACCAGCACGGCGGCAAGGCCGCCGCCCTGGGGCATGTGTTTGTTGACGGTGAGCATGAATTGTTTCGTATTAACGTTCGTTATAACATTGCGAGGTCAATGACTTCCCTGGAGATTCCATCATGACCACTCTCAAACTCACCCAGGTCGGCAATTCCGTGGGCTTGATCCTGCCCAAGGAGATTCTGGCGAAGCTGAACCTGGGCAAAGGCGACACGGTGTATCTGACCGAGGTTGCCGACGGTGGCATCAAGCTTTCTCCGTATGACGAGGACTTCGGGCAGCAGATGGATGCAGCGCGCCTGATCATGAAAAAGCGGCGTGGTGTTTTGCGTGAGCTGGCGAAATGACCGGGAACATGCAGGTTTGGGTCTGGCTCAGCGAGGCCGTCATGCTGGCTGTTCACGAAGAGCAACTGACCGAGCATGGTGGCCCGGCGGGCGTGCGTGATGCCGGGTTGCTGGCATCCGCCCTGGCCAGGCCACGCCATCTGGCCGCTTATGGGGCGCCTGATGCGGCCGAGCTGGCAGCCAGCTATGGCTTTGGCATCGCGCGCAACCATCCCTTTGCGGATGGCAATAAACGCACAGCCTTTGTGGCGACCGAGCTGTTTCTCCATCTCAATGGCTGGGAATTGACGGCGGGTGACGAGTCCTGTGTGCTGACCATGGTGGCCTTGGCCGCAGGCGAACTGGACGAGGCCGGGTTCGCCCTCTGGATACGTGAGCACAGTGCGCCCTTGCCCCGCTGACCCCATTGCTCCCCCTTAAAAAAGAAAATACCGCTGCGCCATCGGCAGCTCGGTGGCGGGCTCGCAGGTCAGCAGCTGGCCGTCGGCCACGACCTGGTAGGTCTCGGGATCGACGCTGATGTCGGGCTGCCAGTCGTTGTGCACCATGTCGCGCTTGCTGACGCTGCGGCAGTTTTCCACGGCCACGGTGCGCTTGCGCAGGCCGTAGCGGTCGGCCACGCCGGCCTGCTGGGCGGCCTGCGAGACGAAGGTGAGGCTGGCCGCCGCCACGCCGCTGCCCTGGCCCGCGAACATGGGGCGGTAGTGCACGGGCTGGGGCGTGGGGATGCTGGCGTTGGGGTCGCCCATGGCGGCGCTGGCGATGCTGCCGCCCTTGAGGATGAGGCTGGGCTTGACGCCGAAGAACGCAGGCCGCCACAGCACCAGGTCGGCCAGCTTGCCGACCTCGACCGAGCCCACGACATGGGCGATGCCATGCGTGCGTGCGGGGTTGATGGTGTACTTGGCCACGTAGCGCTTGACGCGGAAGTTGTCGTGGCGCGCGTTGTCGCCCGGCAGGCTGCCGCGCTGGACCTTCATCTTGTGCGCGGTCTGCCAGGTGCGCAGCACGACCTCGCCCACGCGGCCCATGGCCTGGCTGTCGCTGGAGATCATGGAGAAGGCGCCCAGGTCGTGCAGCACGTCCTCGGCGGCGATGGTCTCGCGGCGGATGCGGCTTTCGGCGAAGGCGATGTCCTCGGCAATCGAGGCGTCCAGGTGGTGGCAGACCATGAGCATGTCCAGGTGCTCGTCCAGCGTGTTCACCGTGTAGGGCCGCGTGGGGTTGGTGGACGAGGGCAGCACGTTGGCCTCGCCGCAGACCTTGATGATGTCGGGCGCGTGGCCGCCGCCCGCGCCTTCGGTGTGGTAGGTGTGGATGGTGCGGCCCTTGAAGGCGGCCACCGTGGCTTCCACGAAGCCGCCCTCGTTGAGCGTGTCGGTGTGGATGGCGACCTGGGTGTCGGTCTCGTCGGCCACGCCCAGGCAGCAGTCGATGGCGGCGGGCGTCGATCCCCAGTCCTCGTGCAGCTTCAGGCCGATGGCGCCTGCCGCGATCTGCTCGCGCAGCGGCGCGGCCTGGCTGGCGTTGCCCTTGCCCAGCAGGCCGATGTTCATGGGGTAGCCGTCCACGGCCTGCAGCATGCGCTCCATGTGCCAGGGGCCGGGCGTGACCGTGGTGGCGAAGGTGCCCGTGGCCGGGCCCGTGCCGCCGCCGATCATGGTGGTCACGCCGCTGGTCAGCGCCTCGTCGATCTGCTGCGGGCAGATGAAGTGGATGTGCGTGTCGATGCCGCCGGCCGTGACGATCATGCCCTCGCCCGCAATGATTTCCGTGCCGGGGCCGATGACGATGGTCACGCCCGGCTGCATGTCCGGGTTGCCGGCCTTGCCTATGCCGGCGATCAGCCCGTTCTTGATGGCGATGTCGGCCTTGACGATGCCCCAGTGGTCGATGATCACGGCATTGGTGATGACGGTGTCGGCGCAGTCGGCGGCCATGCGCTGGCTCTGGCCCATGCCGTCGCGGATGACCTTGCCGCCGCCGAACTTGACCTCTTCGCCGTAGATCGTGTGGTCCTTCTCGATCTCGATGACCAGGGCCGTGTCGGCCAGCCGCAGGCGGTCGCCCACGGTGGGGCCGAACATCTCGGCATAGGCCTGACGCGTGATGCTTGCCATGAATGTTCCCTTTCAGAGAGGTCCCATCACCTTGGCGTTGAAGCCATAGATGATGCGGTCGCCGGAGATTTCCACCAGTTCCACCGTGCGTTCCTGGCCCGGCTCGAAGCGCACGGCCGTGCCGGCCGCGATGTTCAGCCGCCAGCCGCGTGCGGCGGCGCGGTCGAAGTGCAGGGCCTCGTTGACCTCGAAGAAATGAAAGTGCGAGCCCACCTGCACGGGCCGGTCGCCGGTGTTGGTGACCGTGAGGGTCTGCACGGGCCGGCCTGCGTTCAGCAGGATCTCGCCGGGCTCGGCCAGCAGTTCGCCGGGGGTGATGCGCTCGGTCATGTGCGGCTCCCGCGCTCAGCCTGCCAGCGCCACGGCACCGTAGCCCATGGCGGCCACGCCGGCCAGGCGTGCGGCCCAGGCCGATGCCGTGCCGCCGCGCATGGCCCGGCCAAAGGCCACGCCCAGCGCATGCAGCACCAGCGTGGTGGCGACCATGCCCGCCATGTAGGCCCAGAACACGGCTGCGGGCAGCGCGTGGGGGAAGACCTCGCCATGCGCGTATCCGTGGAACAGCGCGAAGGCGCCGGCCAGCACCATGGCCAGGGCCACGGGCAGGCGGCGCTGGGCCACCAGCAGCAGGCCGAAGGCCAGCAGCGATGCAGCCACCATGGGCTCCACGGCCGGCAGCTCCAGCGGGGTCTGCGTCAGCGCCAGGCCCAGCGCCATGCAGGCGGCAAAGGCCACGGGCGGCAGCCACTGGCGCTTGAGCATCAGCCCGCACCACAGGCCCAGCGCCACCATGGCCAGCAGATGGTCCAGGCCCGCGATGGGATGGGACAGCCCGGCCATCAGGGCCTGCATGGCGCCGTCGCCGGCATGCAGGTGGGCGCCGGCCCCCGTATGGGCGCTGGCAGCCGTGGCGGCGGCCAGCAGGGCCGGGGCGAGCAGGTAGTTGAAAGTGTTGCGGAATCTGAACATGGAGATCTCCTTGATCGCTATCGAGACTGGATCTGCCCACGGCACAAGCGGATGCAGCGGGCTGGTTGGGGGTGCCCAGCAAGGGCCTAAGCTGGCCGCGCCGCCCCGCAGCGATGGCGCCGTCCCCCTTGGGGGAAGCGGCGTAGCCGCTCAGGGGGTCAAACTATTGGGTGATGAACGGTGACCAGCTTGGTGCCGTCCGGGAAAGTGGCTTCGACCTGGATGTCCGGGATCATTTCTGGGATGCCCTCCATCACATCGGCGCGCGTCAGCACCGTGGTGCCCAGGTGCATGAGCTCGGCCACGGTCTTGCCGTCGCGCGCCCACTCCAGCACGGCAGCGCTGATCAGCGCCACGGCCTCGGGGTAGTTGAGCTTCAGGCCGCGCGCCTTGCGCCGCTCGGCCACCAGGGCTGCGGTGAACAGCAGCAGCTTGTCTTTTTCACGCGGGGTGAGTTCCATGGATGAGTCTCCGTTGATCAGGTGGCCCAGAGGCGGGGAGGGCGGGCAGGCATGTCCAGCAGTGCGGGGCGCAGCAGGCGCCAGCCTTCATGCAGCACGGCCCGTGCCGCCTCCATGCGCCGCGCCAGCACGCGCAGCAGCAGCACCGAGGGCGCGCCGCCCTGGCCGGCCAGCAGGCTGGCGCCGGCGCGCACTTCGTCGCTCCAGGGCAGGCTCGCGGCCAGTTGCTCGCTCAATGGCTCCATGGCCGCCAGGGGTTCCGGGGCCACGGCCCAGAGGCTGGCCTGTATGGGCAAGCCTGCCCAGGCAACCGGGCTGGACAGCAGGGCATGGCCGCAGTGCAGCTCGCCCTGTTCCAGCCACAGTGGCAGGCCCGCATGGGTCAGCCGGTTGTGAAGCTGCAGCCGCGCAGGCGGTGCGTCGGCATGGTTCCAGTGCTCGCCTGCGCCATAGCGGCCCAGCACCGTGGCGTCCCAGCCGATGGCGCGCGCGCCCGGCGCAAGATCCAGGTCCAGCGCCATGGTGGCGTCGGCACCGGCAAACAGCATGTTTTCCTGCGGCAGCCATTCCAGGATGGCGCCTTCTTCCACGCGCAGCCGCACGCGCTGCGCGGCCGGGCGGCCCTGGGACTTGTACCAGCGCGTGGCGCCTGGCGTGGTCAGCAGGGCGTGGGCGCCGGGCTCCACGGTCACATCGATCTGCAACTGGTCGCCGCCAGCCACGCCGCCGGGCGGGTGCAGCAGCACGGCATGGCAGATGCCGGGGCCTTCAGGGTGCAGCGGCTTTTGCACGCGCAGCGGGCCGCTGTGGCGTGCGTGGGAAAGCACGCTGCCCTGGCCGGCGCGGTGCCCGAAGCGCAGCTCCAGCATGGCCTGCCAGCCCGAGGCGGACGTGGGCACGGCGGTGATCGGTAGCGCTGCGGACATGGGCGGGGCGGACGGTACAGGGCGTGTGGGTGGTAACGGCCTTCCGTCATGCATTTAGCGTGCCAATCCGGTGCAGTGGCGGCTGCGCCCTGCTGGTGCGCTGGTGCATCGGATTGGTGCGTGCGCTGCCATGCGCGGGGCGGAATGCGGCACGCTTGCGGTGCATTCCTGCGCCGCCGTGCCGCAGGTTGGTGCGATGCCCTACGCCCGTGCCTTGGCTTGGCGCGCCAGGCTTCTGTCCCAGGCGACCACGGCCAGCGTGCACAGGCTCAGGGCCAGGCCTGCAACGCCGGCACCCGTCCATCCCCAGTGCAGCCACACCGTCGAGCCCACGGCTGAGCCCAGCGAGGCGCCGATGAAGTACCCCGTCATGTAGACCGCATTGATGCGCGATCGCGCCGAAGGCGCCAGCGCGTAGATCACGTTCTGGTTGCTGATGTGCAGGGCCTGCAGCGCAGCATCGACGATGAGCAGCCCCGCCAGGAACCACCACAGGCTGGTGCCGCCCAGCCACAGCGCCCCCCAGCCCGCCAGCATGAGCAGGCCGCCGGCCAGCGTGGTGCGCTGCTCCAGCCCCCGGTCGGCCAGCCGGCCGGCCATGTTGGCCATGAGGGCGCCGGCCACGCCGACCAGGCCGATGAGGCCGATCTGCGCATCGCCGAACCCGTAGCCCGGCCCGGCCAGCAGCAGCGCCATGGTGGAGAACAGCACGCTCACCGTGGCAAAGCCCATGCCGCCGATCAGCGCCCGGCTGCGCAGGCGCGGCTGCTCGCGCGCCAGCGTGAGCAGGGAGCGCATCACCGCGCCATAGCCGATGCGCTGGGCCGGCTGCGCCAGCGGCAGCGCGCGCCGCAGCAGCAGGGCCACGCCGGCCGTGGCCAGGGCACCGACCCAGTACACGGCATTCCAGCCGCCCAGGTCCGAGAGCACGCCGGCCACGCTGCGCGAGGCCAGGATGCCGATCAGCAGCCCGCTCATGACCAGGCCCACGGCGCGCCCGCTGGCGCCGGGCGCCGCAAAGCTGGCCGCCATGGGCACCAGCACCTGGGCCGCGACCGAGAACAGCCCGGTCATCAGCGTGCCCGCCGCCAGCAGGGTGAAGCTGTGCGCCATGCCGCTGGCCAGCATGCCCAGCGCGGCCAGCAGCATCAGGCTCAGCACCAGGCGGCGGCGTTCCAGCATGTCGCCCAGCGGCACGAGCAGCAGCAGTCCCAGCGCATAGGAGACCTGGGCCATGGTCACCGTCAGCGAGGCACGCGCCTCGCTGATGCCCAGGTCGATGGCGATGGAGTGCAGCAGCGGCTGGTTGAAGTAGTTGGCGCCCGCGCACAGGCCGCAGGCCGTGGCCATGAGCAGCAGGGTGCTCTGGGGCAGCACGGGGGTGGCGGTGGCCTGCATGGGCGGCGAGGGCAGGGCGGGGGCCGGGGAGGATCTGTTCATCGGACGAATGCCTGTGGTATCTGCTGATGGGTGGCAAGCGGATGGCTCAGACCCACAGCGGCGGCCGCGCCGGCTGGGCGGTGGCGGGCAGTACGGCCACGGCATCGACCTCGATCAGCATGCCGGGCAGGGCCAGCCGGGGCACGGGGATCAGGGTGCAGGCCGGAAAGCGCGGCAGGGTATTGCTGGGGGCGCCATCGCCGGGGGCACCGTCGCTCCAATGCAGGCGCACGGCGGCCTGCCAGTCGTTGAAGCGGGCCTCCGAGTGGTCCACGATGAGCAGGGTCAGCTTGACCACCTGGCCCATGTCCGCGCCCGCCGCCTGCAGCGCCAGCTTGAGGTTGGACAGCGCCTGCTGCGCCTGGGCCGCGAAGCTGTCGGGCAAGTCGCCCGCCTGGTTCTCGCCGCCCTGGCCCGAGACGAAGGCCCATTGCGCCGGCCCGTGCACGGTGACCACATGGGTGTAGCCGTTGGGCGTGGCGTCGTAGAGGCCGGCGGGCTGCAGATGGTGCAGTTGCGGGGCCGTGGAAGCGGCGGGCTGTGCCGAGGCGGCTGGAAGTGCGTCGTGTTGCATGGTGGGCCTGGAGTCCGAAAGTGCGCCGGCTGGACCGGTGAGGCTTGCCAGTGTGAAACCTCAACCAAAGTTGAGGTCAAATGCAGGCCTGCTTGGACCTATTTTTCCTGCGCCTATTTTCTGCTGCCATGAATCTGTCTTCTGCCGGTGTCACCGCGTCCGACCATGACGGGCCGGCCATCCTCTCCGTGGGCGAAGTGGCCCGGCGCAGTGGCATCACCGTCTCGGCCCTGCATTTCTACGAGCGCCAGGGGCTGATCGAGAGCCTGCGCACGCCCGGCAACCAGCGCCGCTATGCGCGTGCCGTGCTGCGGCGCGTGGCCGTCATCAGGGTGGCCCAGCGCATGGGCGTGCCGCTGGCCGAGATTGCCGAGGCGCTGCAGGAGCTGCCCAGCGGCCGCACGCCCACGCAGGCCGACTGGAGCGCGCTGTCCGCGCGCTGGCGCCATGCGCTGGATGCGCGCATCCAGGGGCTGACCCAGCTGCGCGACCAGATCGACGGCTGCATTGGCTGCGGCTGCCTGTCCCTCAAGGTCTGCCCGCTGCGCAATGACGGCGATTGCCTGGCCAAGGACGGGCCGGGGCCGCACTTTCGCTGAATAGCATGCGCGTGGGCGCGAACAGGCCCTAGTGCTTGGGCATGGGCAGCGTGGGCGTGCGCGTGCACATCCAGCACAGCCAGCCGGCCAGCGCGCCCATGACGATGCAGTAGGCGACCAGGGCCTCGGTGATGCCGATGTGGTCCGAGAGCCAGCCCAGGCCGAGGATGGGCACGATGGTGCCCAGGTAGCCGACCACCAGGTACGTGGACAGCAGGCCCGTGCGCGTGGCCGGTGTCGAGACCTTGTTGACGATGGACATGCCCGCCAGATTGCACAGGCCGTGGCCCGCCGCCGTGGTGATCACGCTGAGCGCGAACAGCAGGGCCGAGCCCGCAAAGCTGTTGACCAGCAGCAGGAGGTTGCAGGCCACCAGGCAGGCAAAGCCCAGAATGGCCGAGCCCTTGGTCGGGCGCGGGCGCGCCAGGTACTGGAAGCCCGCCGAGAGGAACAGGATCACGCCGATGGACAGGCCCGAAACGGCCGGCCCATGCCAGGGCACCATGCGCTGCATGAAGCTGGGCGCCAGCGATGCGAACAGGCTGAACATGCCGAAGGCGCAGAACGCACACATGCCGCCCAGCGCGTAGTGGCGCGCAAAGCGGCGCTCGGGCAGGGTGATGGTGGGCATGAAATCGCGCCAGTGCAGCGCACGTGCCTGGGTGGAGGCCAGCTCCGCCGGCTCGGCAATGCGCACCTGGTACAGCGCATAGATGGCCAGCAGGCCCAGCCCCAGCGAGGGGATATAGGCCGTGACCAGCGGCCAGGGCAGCCACTGCGCGATCAGCCCGCCCACCACGGGGCCCAGCCCGAAGCCGAAGGCAATGGTCAGGCTGGTCGTGGCCGCGGCGCGCTGCAGGTCGCCCCGGTTGTTGAGCCGGGTCATGCCCACCGAGGCCGAGGTGGTGATCAGCCCCGAAGCCACGCCGATCACCACGCGGCCCAGCGCAAAGCTGGGCACGTTCCAGGCCACGGTGGAGGCCAGCACGCCCAGCGTCATCAGGATCAGGCCTGCGCGCAGCACGGCGACAAAGCCGAAGCGGTCGGTCAGCCGGCCCAGGAACAGCAGGCTGGCCAGCGCGCCGAACATGTAGGCCACGAAGATCTGCGTGATGTGGCTGGGCTGCAGCCCCCAGGCCTGCTGGTACAGCGGGTACAGCGGGCTGGCCAGGGCCGTGCCCATGACACCCACGCACATGGAAAAACACACCCACGCATAGGGCGGCCAACGGGTTTGCATAGAAAAAGGGAACGCGAAGAAGACGAAAGCGAGGGAAAGAGGCGCCGCGCAGGCCTTGCGCCCCGAGGCGCCGCGGCACTGTCCGGGAGCGCATGGAATCTGGAATGACCCGCAGGCCAATGGGTGAATTCTAAGAAACCCGCGTGTCCTGGGTGTTGCGCCGCCTCCGAGCCCCTGGCATGCACCCGGGCATACCGCTGGCATCGTGCGCCAGGCGGGCGGGTGTACCCTGTGGCCGTCCCTGTGTTTTCCCCTTGTCCTGAGAGTCCGGCATGCCAGTTCCACCCACCGCCTTCATCACCTGCCCGCCATCGCGCAAGGCGGCTGGTGCCGCGCTTGCCGCCTGCGCGCTGCTGCTGGCCGGTTGCGGCTCGGTAGGCGGCGGCGTGGGCATAGGCATTCCCGTCGGCCCGGTATCGGTGGGCGTCGGGCTGGGCAGCGGCGGGCTGAGCGCCGGTGTCGGCACGGGCGTGGGGCCGCTGGGCGTTGGGGTGGGCGTCAACCAGAGTGGCCAGGTCCTGGGCAGCGCCGGCGTGGGCGCCTCCACGGGCGTGGGCGGCGCGCGGGTGGGTGTGGGCGTGGGCTCGTCCACCGTGCTGCACGACCCGCAGCGCTCCGCCACCCAAACACCGCAGGAGCCCGCACCTGCAGCGCCCTCCCAGACCCCCGCCGGCCAGCTGCAATGGCGCGACGCCAGCGGTCAGGTCGTACCGGCCTGCCGCGTCGACGGGCGTTGCTAACGCTTAAGCGTATGCGTCGCCCTGTAAGGTGCGCCTGGCCCAGCCTAGGGCAGCCGCTCAGGGGGTACTTCGGTTCACCCCGCCCAGACGATACGGTCCCGGCCCGCGTTCTTGGCGAGGTACAGGCGCCGGTCGGCATCGGCCAGCAATTGGTCGGCGCTGTTGTCGGGCGAAGGCGCCATGCTGGCCACACCCAGGCTGACGGTCAGCGCATGGCCCAGGGGCGAGGCGGCGTGGGGCAGGTCCAGCGCCCTGAGCGCATCGACGATGCCCTGCGCAACCAGCACCGCGCCGTCCAGCGCCGTATGGGGCAGCAGGCAGACGAATTCCTCGCCGCCATAGCGCGCCAGCAGGTCGCCAGGCCGGTGCAGCGCGCCCTGTATGGCCTGGGACAGCTGGCTCAGGCATTCATCGCCGACCAGATGGCCGTAGTGGTCGTTGTAGGCCTTGAAGTGGTCCACATCGATCATCACCAGCGACAGCGGCTCGCCCAGCCGCTGCAGGCGCATGAACTCGCGCTCCAGCTGGGCGCCGAAAAAGCGCCGGTTGGCCGTGCCCGTCAGCCCGTCGCTGTGCGAGAGCAGCTGCAGCATCTTGCGCTGCTGTGCAATCTCCAGATGCGTGCGCACGCGCGCCTTGAGCACGGGCGGGCGAAAGGGCTTGGTCACGAAATCCACCGCGCCCAGGTTCAGTCCCAGTTCCTCGCAATGGGGCTCGGTCAGCGCCGTGAGAAAGATGACGGGGATGTGGGCGGTTTCCAGGTCCGCCTTCAGGCGCCGGCAGACCTCGAAGCCGTCCATCTCGGGCATGCGGATGTCCAGCAGGATGAGGTCGGGCAGGTACTGGCGGGCCAGGGTCAGCGCGTCCTCGCCCGTGTGGGCCATGAGCACGCTGCACAGATCCTTGATCACCTGGCAGATGATGGCGGCGTTGTCCGGGACGTCGTCCACCACAAGCACCTTCTGCCCGGCAGGCAAGGGCTGTAGCGGGTTGGGCAGCGTAGGGGGGAAGGCGGAGTAGGGCATGGCCGGTGGGATTTCGGGCCGAGAATACCCCGGAACCCGCAGCCCTGGATAGGGCGCAGGAGGTCTGGACAATTTGTAAAGATCTCTGTCTTCGGCAGGCAGGCGGCCCGGTGGCCTCAGGCGTATAGAGGCTCTTCCTGCATCGCCTCGATCTGCTCGTTGAGCATGTCCACCTGTCCGCGCCAGTAGTCGGGTGTGCCGAACCACGGGAAGTTGATGGCAAAGATCGGGTCGTCCTGGCGTCGCGCCAGCCAGGCGCTGTAGTGGATGAGTCGCAGCGTGCGCAGCGGCTCGATCAGGGCCAGCTCGCGTCGGTCGAAGGGGCGGAACTGTTCATAGCCATCCAGCAGGGCCCCCAGCTGGCGCGTGCGCTGGCTGCGGTCGCCCGACAGCAGCATCCACAGGTCCTGCACGGCCGGGCCCGTGCGCGCATCGTCCAGGTCCACGAAATGCGGGCCGCCATGGCCTTCGTCGTCCAGCGGCGTCCACAGCACGTTGCCGGGATGGCAGTCGCCGTGCAGGCGCAGCGTGCGCGCGCTGTGCAGGCCGAAGTGGCCGGCTGCGCTCAGGCCGTCGGCAGCGGGTGCCATCAGCTCAAGGGCGCGCTGGCAGGCGGCTTCCCAGGTGGATTCCACCTCCAGCGGAATCATTTTCCGGTCCAGCAGCCATTGCATGGAGTCGTGGCCGAAGGTGGCCAGGTCCAGCGCGGGCCGGTGCACAAACGGGCGCGCTTCGCCCACGGTGTGGATGCGGGCCAGGAAGCGCCCGGTCCACTCCAGCACCTCGAAATCGTCCAGCTCGGGCGGGCGGCCACCGCGCCAGGGGCTGACCGAGAAATCAAAGCCCGCGTAGCTGTGCAGCGTGGCACCTGCCAGCACCAGCGGGGGCACGGCAGGCACTTCGGCGGCCGTCAGCTCGGCGCTGAAGGCGTGCTCCTCCAGGATCTGATCGCGGCTCCAGCGGCCCGGGCGGTAGAACTTCAGCACCACGCGTTCGCCGTCCTCCAGCACGGCCTGGTAGACGCGGTTTTCGTAGGAGGCCAGGGCCGTGAGCCGGCCATCGCCCCACAGGCCGACCGAGGCCAGTGCGTCGAGCACGGCGTCGGGCGTGAGCCGGGCATAGGCGTGCGAACCGGCATCGGGGACGGCACTCAGATCAGGATCGTATGGTGTGGCAGACATGGGGAGATTGTCGCCGGGCTGGCTTAAGCTTTGCGTCCGCCCGACAACGCCGATCCGTCCGCCGTGCCGCTGCTGCCCCACTTCCTGCAATCCCATGCCATCGCCAGTGCGGCCGGGCCATCCGACGACTGGAGCGCCTGGCACCTCGGCCGTGGCCGCTATGCGGTCTGGGTGGTGACGATGCAGGCGCTGGCCCCGCCTGTGCGCGACGCAGTGCAAGCCGCCTGTGCGCAGGCACGCCGCTGGCTGGGCGCGGCGCTGGTCCCGCACTGCCAGCGGCAACTGCACGTGACCCTGGCCACCGCGGGCTTTCTGGATGGCGGTGCGCAACTGCCGCAGGCCTACGGCGCGGCGCAACTGTCGCGCGACCTGCTCGCGCTGCAGCACCTGCCGGCCGCGCCGCTGCAGCTGGAGTTCGGTGGCTGGGGAAGTTTCGAGATGGCGCCCTACCTTCAGGTGCGCGACGGCAGGCCGGACGGCTGCACGCTGCACGGACTGCATGGCGTGCTCGCGCAGACAGGGCCAGGGCTGGCGCTGACCGAGGCGATGCGCCCCTACGTGCCCCATGTGACGCTGGGCGCCTGGAGCGCTGCCTGGCCCCGTGACCAGGTGCTGCAATGGATGAGCGGCCTGCCAATGCAGGAGCACTGGCAGGCCGCCGTGGGCGAGATCGCGCTGGTCAGCTATGCAGCCGATGTGCTGCACGGGCCGTTGACCTGTCACGCCCGCTACGACCTCCTGGGCCGCAGGCTGCACTGGCTGCAGAGGCCGGACTGGGCCTGATCAGGCCAGGGTGATCTGCACGTCGATGTTGCCGCGCGTGGCGTTGGAGTAGGGGCAGACCTGGTGGGCCGCGTCCACCAGGGCCTGGGCGGCGGCCCTGTCCATGCCGGGCAGGCTGACCTTCAGGCGCGCGGCGATGCCGTAGGCGTTGGGGATGGTGCCCAGGTCCACTTCGGCGTCGATGGCCAGGTCCTGGGGCAGGCTGATCTTCTGCTTGCCGGCCACGGCCTTGATGGCGCCGATGAAGCAGGCCGAGTAGCCGGCGGCGAACAGTTGCTCGGGGTTGGTGCCCGTGCCGCTGGTGCCCGGCGAGGACAGGGTCACATCCAGGCGTCCGTCATCGGTGCGCGAGGCGCCGTCGCGGCCGCCGGTGGTGTGGGCACGTGCGGTGTACAGGACTTTTTCGAGCTGGGCCATGGTGTCTTCCTTTTGCAAAGTTGTCCGGCGGTGCGGACGGGTGGAGGAAATCGTCTGTGGGTGGTCGTCAATCGCTGCAGCGCGGCACCAGTCGCTGGCGCAGTGCGCCCAGTTGCTGCGTCAGCGCCTGCAACTCGGGCAGCGTGCACTGCGTGCTCTGCAGCACGCAGGCGGGAATCTTTTCAGCCGCATCGCGCAGTGCCCGGCCTTGCGGCGTGAGCGTGATGCGCACGCGCCTCTCGTCATGCGCATCGCGCACCCGCTCCAGCAGGCCCGCGCCTTCCAGGCGCTTGAGCAACGGGGTCAGCGTGCCCGAATCCAGATACAGCTGTTCGCCGATCTCGGACACGGTCAGGCCGTCGCGCTCCCACAGCACCAGCATCACCAGGTACTGCGGATAGGTCAGGCCGATGCCATCGAGCAGGGGCTTGTACAGCTTGGTCATGGCCAGCGATGCCGAGTACAGCGCGAAGCAGACCTGGTTGTCCAGGCGCAGAAGCTCGGAGCTGTCGAGAGGAAGGGGAGGGCTGCTGGGCATGGGTTGAATTATTGCTGTCAATTAAATTGTGCACAACTTAATTTGAAAAACCCCTTCGGATCGGAAGGTGAAGATCCGCAGGGGTCGAGGGACCGAGGGGGCCTATCGGCCCGTGAAGCGAGCGGGGCGTTTTTCGATGAAGGAGCGCACGCCCTCGGCCGCATCCTCGCTGCTGGCCAGGCGCTGCTGCACGGGAATGAAGTCGGCCACGGCGGCGGCCTGGCCCAGCTCGATGGCCTTGAGCACATTGAGCCGCGTGGCCACCACGGCCTGCGGGGCCTGGGCGGCAATGCGCTCGGCAATGCGCAGCGCCTCGGCCAGCTCCTCGCCGGCCGGCACCACCTTCTGCACGAAGTTCAGGCGATAGGCCTCGGCGCTGTCGAATTCGTCGGCCGTCAGCAGGTGCAGCATGGCATTGCCCACGCCCGCACGTTCGGCCATGCGCAGCGTGGCGCCGCCCGTGGGCATGATGCAGCGCTGCACCTCCAGCTGGGAAAAGCGGCAGTCATCGGCCGCGACCACGATGTCGGCGCCCAGCATCAGCTCGATGCCCACCGTGAAGCAAATGCCCTTGACCGCCACCACCATGGGCTTGGCGCGGCGCCGGTAGCCGACCAGGCCGTAGTCGTGCGGCTCCACCAGGCCTTGCGGGATGGCCTTCCTGCCCGAGCGCAGGTACTCCGCCATCACCGGCAGGTCCAGCCCCGCCGTGAAATGGCTGCCGAACGCATGCAGCACGCCCACGCGCAATTGCGGGTCGTCGTCCAGCCGGGTATAGGCCTCGGCCAGCTGCTGGAACATGGTGGGCGTCCAGCCGTTGCGCTTGGCGGGACGGTTGATGCCGATCAGCAGCACATGGCCGCGCACTTCGCAGCTGATGCAGCCTTCGGGCGGCGGGGTGGGGGTGTTGATGTCCATGCGTGTCTCCTGCGCATGGACCTTAGAGCAGGCCAGGGATGGGTGCAGTCGCGCAGAGGACGGTTGAAAACGAAATGAATATCTAAGCAATGCTTTCGTTTTCTGAGGTTTGGGAAGCTGATCGATGAAAATCGATAAGTTCGTTTCGATTCATTGCCAGCGCCATTGCCGATCGATAAGATCGAAACCATGCTTTCGATTTCATTGAAGCCATGAAGATCTCCATCGACTCTGTGGATGCACTCGGTGACGCGGTATGGGCCGTTCGCAAGGCGCGGCGCTTGCGCCAGGACGATGCAGCAGGCGCCGCAGGCGTGAGCCATGTCTTTGTGCGGGACGTGGAGCGCGGCAAGCCCACGGTCCAGTTTGGGCGCGTGCTGCAACTGCTGTCCGAACTGGGAATCGAAGTGCTCATCGACCTTCCCGAGGGAACCGAGCAGGCCTATCTGCAGCGCCGCCAGGCCAGGCTGCCACCTGAGTCCCATGGTTCCCACGAGTACCGAACGCGCCAGGGCGCACCGGACGGAGGGCCAGCCGCTGAAGTCAGGGAGGAGCCCGGTGCCCGCGACTCGGACGATGCGTTCTTCCGCACCGCCTTCGAAAAGAACAGGCCGTGACCGCACGCATCCTGGACGTATTCATCAACGGCCGGCTTGCCGGAAAGCTGGTCGAAAACAGGGATGTCTGGGGCTTTGCCTATGAGGAGGAGTGGATGGGCGACCCTCGTGCTTTCCCATTGGCGCCCGGCATTTCCTTGGCAAAGCGCAGGCACATCGACGGATCTACGCACCGCAGCGTCCAATGGTTCTTCGACAACCTGCTGCCCGAGGAAGCACTGCGCAGTGCGATCAGCAAAGAGCTGGAGGTGAATGAGCACGATGCCTTCGGCCTTTTGCAGGCCCTTGGCGCGGAATCGGCCGGATCCCTGGTCCTGCTGCCGCCTGGGGCGGGTGCAGCCGAGCGCGGCGCAAGGAGGCTGGAGTTCGGCGAACTGTCACTAAGACTCAGGAACTTGCCGCGCACATCCTTGCATGCCGGATCACCCAAGCGCATGTCCCTGGCTGGAGCGCAGCACAAAATGGTGGTGCTGTACGACGAGAAAACCGCTCGCCTGCAGGAACCCTTCCAAGGGACGGCTTCCAGCCATATCCTCAAGCCGGACTCCACGGCCGAAGGCTATCCGCACTCGACCGTCAACGAGGCCTTCACCATGAAGCTTGCCGGGCGCCTGGGGCTTGATGTGCCGCCGGTACACCTGCTGTACACGCCCGAGCCGGCCTATGTCATCAACCGCTTTGACCGCGTGTTTGATGAAGCGTCCCAAGAGTGGCTGCGACTGCATGTGGTGGATGCCTGCCAACTGCTCGACCTGGCCCGGACTTTCAAATATCAAGGAGCCAGCATCCAGACACTGGCGTCGTTGATGGACCGCTGCCGCGAAAAGGCGCAAGCCCGGATGGGCATCTATCAGTGGCTGCTGTTCAACACCCTGGTGGGCAACAGCGACAGTCATCTGAAGAATCTGTCGTTCCTGGTGGACCGGGGCGGCGTCAGGCTGGCGCCGTTCTACGATCTCCTGAGCACCGCCGTCTATCACACGCGGGCTTACGCCGATGAACATGCGGTATGGCCACAGGAGCGGCTGACGGTTCCGCTTGCGGGTGCGGCCTTCTTTGCCGACGTGACCTACGGAAAGCTGCTGGCCGCAGGTACGGCCTTGGGCCTGACCCAGAGCACAAGCGGACGTGTGCTCGACAGGATGCTTGGCATGCTGGCTCCGCAGGCCGATACGTTGATCGCAGAATTCGAGGCTGGCCAGCTCCACCAGCCTGCCGACTCTGCAATGGACCATTCCACAAGAAGTGCCCACCTGAGAATGCTCAGGTCGATACGTCACATCGTCATCGAGGACATGCTGGCGCTGGTGCGCAAAACCAAGTAGCGCGCGGGCACCAAAACAAAAGGCGAAGGCCAGCCTGAGCTGCCTTCGCCTTCGCTTGGCCTTGGGGGCGGTGTATCAGTAGCTGTACACGCCGCGGCCCGTCTTGCGGCCCAGGCGGCCGGCGGCCACCATTTCCTTGAGCAGGGGGCAGGGACGGTACTTGCTGTCGCCGAATTCCTTGAGGTAGACCTCCATCACGGCCAGGCACACGTCCAGGCCGATCATGTCGGCCAGGGCCAGCGGGCCGATGGGCTGGTTGCAGCCCAGCTTCATGCCGGCGTCGATGTCCTCGGCCGATGCCAGGCCTTCGGCCAGCACGAAGAAGGCCTCGTTGATCATGGGCACCAGGATGCGGTTGACCACGAAGCCGGGCGCGTTCTTCACGGTGATGGGGCTCTTGCCCAGGCGCTCGGACAGTTCCTTGACCGTGGCGTGCGTCTCGTCGCTGGTCTGCAGGCCGACGATGATCTCCACCAGCGCCATCATGGGCACGGGGTTGAAGAAGTGCATGCCGATGAACTTGTCGGCACGGCCCGTCACGGCGGCCAGCTGGGTGATGGAGATGGACGAGGTGTTGGTGGCGACGATGACGTCGGCATCCAGCAGGGCGTCCAGCTGCTTGAGGATCTTGACCTTGAGCTCGTAGTTCTCGGTGGCGGCCTCGATGACCAGTTGCGCGCCCTTGAGCGCCGCGTAGTCGGTCGATGTCTTGATGCGGGCCAGGGCGGCGGCCTTGTCGGCCTCGGTCAGCTTTTCCTTCTTGATCAGGCGGTCCAGGCTGCCCGAGACGGTGGCCACGCCCTTCTGGACGGCGGCATCGGAGATGTCCACCATGACCACGTCGATGCCCGATACCGCGCAGGCCTGCGCGATGCCGTTGCCCATGGTGCCTGCGCCGATGATGCCTACGGTTTGAATTGCCATGACTGTCAGTCTCCTCAAACGAACAAAGTGAATGCGAACGTGAATGCGATCCAGCGATCGTAGCGGGATTCGGAGCATCCACCGGGTTTGCCCCGGCTTGCGGCGCCGCGCAGGCGACTGCAACAGTGGATGGCTACACCGCAGGGGAGGGGGAGGCATGCTGGACTACATCGTGATCGGAGGCGGCTCGGCGGGCTCGGTGCTGGCCGGGCGGCTCAGCGAGGATGCGCAGACGCAGGTGGCGCTGCTGGAGGCCGGGCCCCCCGACTCCAGCGTGCTCATCCACTGCCCGGCGGGCATGGCCGCCATGGCCAAGGGCGGGCGCCACAGCTGGGGCCTGTCCACCGTGCCGCAGCCGGGCCTGGGCGGGCGGCGTGGCCACCAGCCGCGCGGCAAGGTGCTGGGCGGCTCCAGCGCGGTCAACGCCATGGTCTATGTGCGCGGCCAGCCGGCCGACTACGACCACTGGGCCGCCCAGGGCAACCCGGGCTGGAGCTGGAGCGAAGTCTTGCCCTACTTCCTGCGCGCCGAGCACAACGAGCGCGGCGCCGACGCCTGGCATGGCACGGGCGGGCCCCTGAACGTGGCCGAGCTGCGCGATCCCAACCCGTTGTCCCGGGCCTTCGTGCAGGCGGGCGTGCAGGCCGGCCATGCGCACAACGCGGATTTCAACGGCCAGGCGCAGGAGGGCGTGGGCCTGTACCAGGTCACCCAGCGCAACGGCGAGCGCCACCACGTCGCCAAGGCCTATCTGGCGCCGCACCGTGCCAGGCCCAATCTGCGCGTGGAAACGGGTGCCCAGGTGCTGCGCATTCTGTTCGAGGGCCGGCGCGCCGTGGGCGTGGAGTACCTGCAGGGCGGTACGGTGCAGCAACTGCACTGCCGGCGCGAGGTGCTGCTCAGCGGCGGCGCGCTGCTGTCGCCGCAGCTGCTGATGCTGTCTGGCGTGGGGCCGGGCGAGCACCTGCGTTCGCTGGGCATCGATGTGGTCCACCATCTGCCCGGCGTGGGCGCCCATCTGCATGACCACCCGGATGTGGTGCTGGTGGTCGATGGCGCGCAGCTGACCGACAGCTTCGGCCTGTCACTGGGCGGTGCGCGCAGATTGCTGGCCGCCGTGGGCCAATGGCGCAGCCAGCGGCGCGGCATGCTGACCACCAACTTTGCCGAGGCGGGCGGCTTCATCCGCAGCAGCCCCGGCGAGGCCGCGCCCGACCTGCAACTGCACTTCGTCGTCGCCAAGCTGGTGGACCACGGGCGCAAGACGGTCTGGGGCCACGGCTATTCCCTGCATGTCTGCGTGCTGCAGCCGGCCAGCCGCGGCAGCCTGCGCCTGGCCAGTGCCGACCCGCTGGCCCTGCCGCTGGTGGATCCGGCCTTTTTCTCCGACGCGCAGGACCTGCGGCGCATGGTGAACGGCGTGCGCCGCGCCCGCGAGATCCTGGCCCAGCCGGCGCTGGCGGCCCTGGGCGGGCGCGAGATGCCGGCCTCGGCCGGCGCGCAGGACGATGCGGGCATCGAGGCCTTCATCCGCAGCCATGCCGACACCATCTACCACCCCGTGGGCAGCTGCCGCATGGGGCCGGGGCCCATGGACGTGGTCGATGCGCAGCTGCGCGTCTACGGCATCAAGGGCCTGCGCGTGGTCGATGCCTCGGTCATGCCGCGCATCGTCAGCGGCAACACCAATGCGCCCACGGTGATGATCGCGGAGAAGGCGGTGGACATGATCCGCGCCGCAGCGCGCTGAAGAACGGCCGGATCTCAGGCCCTGAAGCGCCTGCGCGTCATCGCCAGCGCAAACCAGTAGGCCGCCACCGTGGTGGCGGCCAGCACCAGGCCGTGGCGCAGCGGGTGGGCCGGCCACTCGTCCATGAACAGCGGGCGCACCAGCTCCACGGCATTGGTCAGCGGCAGCCAGTCCGAGGCCAGGCGCACGGCCTCGGGCAGCTGCTCGCGCGGGAAGAACACGCCGGACAGGAACATCATGGGCGTGAGCACCAGGGTGAAGTAGTAGGTGAAGAAGTCATAGCCCTTGGCCAGGGCGTTGAAGATCAGCGCGATGCTGGAGAACATGATGCCCACGCACAGCAGCACGGGCCAGGCCACCAGCAGCCTGGGCGAATGGCTGATGCCCAGCGCCAGCATCACGCCCAGGATGGCGGTGACCGTGAACAGCGCCTTGAAGGCGGCCCAGAGCATCTCGGCCAGCAGCACGCTGTCCAGGCTGATGGGCGCGTTCATGATGCCGTCCCAGGTCTTTTGCACATGCATGCGCGAGAAGGCCGAGTACAGCGCCTCGAAGCTGGCGGCATTCATGGCGCTCATGCAGATGGAGCCGCTGGCCAGGAACAGGATGTAGGGCACCTGCCGGCCCGTGGTGCCCACGGTGACCTCGCCCACCAAGGCGCCCATGCCGTAGCCGAAGGCCACCAGCCACATCAGCGGCTCGGCGATGTTGCCGATCAGGCTGGGCAGGGCCAGCTTGCGCCACACCAGCAGGTTGCGCAGGAACACCGGCCACCAGCGCAGCGACAGGTCGGGCGGGCGCCAGATGCTGGGGGTGTCCGATGCGGGTTCGGTCATGGTGGTTCAGCCGTCGGTTCTGATCTGTCGGCCGGTGAGCTTGAGGAACAGGTCCTCCAGGTTGGCCGGGCGGTGCAGGGTGCGCAGGTGGCTGTGCGCGGCCAGCGCCTGCAGCAGCGGGCGCGCGTCGTGCGTATAGAAGAAGACGGTGTCGCCACTGACCTCGGTGCGCCCGGCCAGTGGGCGCAGTGCCGCGTCATGCGCCAGGCCCAGGGCGCCGTTGCCGTAGGCCTCGACCACTTCGGGCTCCAGGTGCTCGGCGATGAGTTCGCGCGGGCGGCCTTCGGCGATCTTGCGGCCGTGGTCCAGCACCAGCAGCCGGGAGCACAGGCGCTCGGCCTCGTCCATGAAATGCGTGGTCAGCAAGATGGCCTTGCCCTGCTGCAGCAGCCACTGCAGACGCTCCCAGATCAGGTGGCGTGCCTGCGGGTCCAGGCCCGTGGTGGGTTCGTCCAGCAGCAGCAGGCGCGGGTCGTTGACCAGGGCGCGCGCCAGGGACAGGCGCCGTTTCATGCCGCCGGACAACTCGCCCGGCCTGGCCGCGGCCTTGTGCGACAGCGCCGCGAAGTCCAGCAGCTGCGGTATGCGGTCACGCATCTGCGCCGTACCCAGTCCGAAGTAGCGCGCGTAGACGCCCAGGTTTTCCGCGCAGCTGAAGTCGGGGTCCAGCGTGTCGTTCTGCGAGACCACGCCCAGCCGCGCCTTGATGGCCAGTGCATCGGCAGGCATGTGCAGCGGCGGCGAGCCGTCTTCGGGGTGGTAGAGAACATGGCCCGCATCGGGTGCCGTCAGGCCCAGGCAGATGCGCAGCGTGGTGGTCTTGCCCGCGCCATTGGGGCCGATCACGCCCAGGCATTCGCCGGGAGCGATGGAAAAGGACAGGTCATCGACCACCGTGGTGTCGCCGTAGCGCTTGCGCAGGTTCAGGGCGTCGAAGAGCGCGGGCATGGAGCGTTTTCCTGGGGTCCGGGGCTAGCGCGCAGGCTTGGCGGCCAGTGCGGGCCTGGCCGGCGCATCCGGCGTCTCCGGCGTCTCCGATACAGCTGGCGCATCGGCGCAGGCCTGCTGCTGCGGCGGGCTCAGCCGCACCTGCGTCCAGCAGTCACGCCCGCGGCGCTTGGCAGCGTAGAGCGCGGCATCGGCGGCGGGCAGCAGCATTTCCAGGCGCAGGCCGTCCCAGACCTGGGGCGCGTGGGCGCAGCCGGCACTGAAGCGGACTTCGAAGCCCAGCGTCTGCGTCGAGGCCTGCAGCAGCGCGGACTGCAGCCGGGTGCACAGGGTATCCACACCGTCGTCCGTGGTGTAGAGCAGCAGGCAGAACTCCTCGCCGCCCCAGCGCGCAGCGATTTCGTCACTGCGCAATTGCTGCTGCAGCAGGCGGGCGAAGAGGCACAGCGTACGGTCGCCCATGGCATGGCCGTATTCGTCGTTGACATGCTTGAAGTGGTCCAGGTCCAGCATCACCAGGGCCAGGGCCTGCCGGTGGCGCTGGGCATGCGCCAGCATGGCGGGGGCGCGCTCCAGCAGGGCGCGGCGGTTGGGCAGGCCGGTGAGCATGTCCTGCAAGGCCATGTCGCGCAGCTGCTGGTTGGTCTCGTCGCGCCAGGCCACCAGCACGGCCACCATCAGCAGCGTGCTGCTCAACGTGACCAGCAGGGCGAATATCTGGTTGGCGCCGCTGTCGGCCGTGAAGCTGGGCAGGAAGGGCGTGGCCAGGGCCAGGTAGCTGCGCACCAGAAGTACCAGCCCCATGAAGACGGCCACGCCGCACATCAGATAGCGCCAGCTGCGTGCCACGGGGCGGCGTGGCTCCAGGCACAGGCCGGCCAGCGCCAGCAGGCTCAGTCCGTGGGCGGCGCTGAACCAGCCGGTGCGCAAGGACAAGTGGGGCAGCAGCAGGGTGAAGCCCAGCGGCCCCAGAAAGCACAGCGCGATCAGGCCGCGTTCCAGCCAGGGCGGCCGGGGCCCCAGCCATTCGCGCAAGGCGCGCGCCATCTGCCACTGTGCCGATGCCGCGCAGGCTGCTGCGCCCAGCGACAGCAGTTCGCGCGAGAGCAGGCCTTGCGGCAGGCGGCTGGCGATGAGGATGAAGATCCAGGCCCCGGCCTGGATCAGGAAGAAATGCTGGGCATGGCGCGCGGCACCGCTGACGCGCCGCCCCATGGCCAGCGGCAGGGCGGCTGACATGGCCATCATGTTGAGGGCCACGACCGAGGTCATGGAGAAAAAATCCAGGGTGGGCAGCGTGGATGGCATGTGCGTCCCTGGATGGCGGTGCGAAGCGGGGCCCTTGGAAGAAGGTGGCCGGTGGCGGGGCGCTACTGGAACGCCACCTCCGCGAAGCTGCGCAGCTTGCGGCTGTGCAGGCGCTGGGTGCCGCCCTCGCGCAGGATGTCGATGGCGCGCATGCCGATGCGCAGATGCTGGTCCACGCGCTCGCGGTAGAAGTGGTTGGCCATGCCGGGCAGCTTGATCTCGCCGTGCAGCGGCTTGTCGGACACGCACAGCAGCGTTCCATAGGGCACGCGGAAGCGGAAGCCGTTGGCCGCAATGGTGGCGCTTTCCATGTCCAGCGCCACGGCGCGGCTCTGGCTGAAGCGCAGCTGGGGCAGGTTGTTGGGCAGCAGCTCCCAGTTGCGGTTGTCGGTGCTGGCCACGGTGCCGGTGCGCATGATGCGCTTGAGGTCGGGCCCGTCCATCTGCGTGACGTCGGCCACGGCCTGCTGCAGGGCCAGCTGGATCTCGGCCAGCGCGGGAATGGGCACCCACAGCGGCAGCTCCTCGTCCAGCACATGGTCCTCGCGCACATAGGCGTGGGCCAGCACGTAGTCGCCCAGCTGCTGGCTGTTGCGCAGGCCCGCGCAGTGGCCCAGCATCATCCAGGCGTGCGGGCGCAGCACGGCAATGTGGTCGGTGATGGTCTTGGCATTGGCCGGCCCCACGCCGATGTTGACCATGGTGATGCCGCTGTGGTCGGCGCGCACCAGGTGGTATGCCGGCATCTGCGGCAGGCGCGGCGGCGGCGTGCCCAGCTCGTCATTGGGCTGGGCCGGCAGGCCGGTGCGGCGCGTGACCACGTTGCCGGGCTCGATGAAGGCCACGTACTCGCTGTCTTCCCGGGCCATCTCGGCGTGGCCCAGGCGGATGAACTCGTCGATGTAGAACTGGTAGTTGGTGAACAGCACGAAGTTCTGGAACCACTCGGGCTGGGTGCCCGTGTAGTGGCGCAGCCGGTGCAGCGAATAGTCCACGCGCGGGGCCGTGAACAGCGACAGCGGCAGGGCCTCGCCCGGCTGGGGGCGCCAGGTGCCGTTGGCGATGCCGTCGTCCATGGCCTCGAGGTCGGGCAGGTCGAACACATCGCGCATCAGCTGCCGGCGCTCGCGCGACAGCGTGCCTTCGATGTGGTCGTTCTCGGCAAACGAGAAGTGGATGGGGATGGGCTTGTCGCTCAGGCCCACTTCCAGCGGCACGCCGTGGCTCTTGATCAGCAGGCGGAACTGCTCGGCGTAGTAGCGCGAGAACAGGTCGGGCCGCGTGAGCGTGGCCTCGTGCGTGCCCGGCCCCTCGACGAAGCCGTAGGCCAGCTGCGTGTCCGCGCGTGACACGGTGGCCGTATGCATGCGCACGAAGGGGTAGTAGGCGTGGACGGGGGCGGCCGGGGTTTCACCGGAGACGAAGCGCTGCATGTTCGTGCGCAGGTGCTCTATCTGCTCGCGGTAGATCTGCTGTACATGCTCCAGGGCCCGCTGGGGGTCGGTGTGCAAGGTGGCTGCGGCCCGTGAGGCCTGCGAGGGGTTGTGAAGCGAAACCATGGGCTATTGTCGTTGGACTGGATGACTGTTGTGCAACTGCCAGGCGCGCGCTCTGTCGGCCGGCATGGGCGGCGCCACAAGGTACCCCTGCATCATGCCGCAGCCCAGGTCGCGCAAAAGCTCCAATTGGGCAGGTGTTTCCACGCCTTCAGCGACGATGTCCAGATGCAGGCTGTGGCCCATCTGCACGATGGCGGTGACGATGGCCGTGTCGTCCTCGCTATCGGGCACGTCGGCGATGAAGGACCGGTCTATCTTGAGCTGGTTGATGGGGTGGCGGCGCAGATAGGCCAGCGAGGAATAGCCGGTGCCGAAGTCGTCGATGGCCAGGCCCACGCCCAGGGCCTGCAGCGCCTGCAAGGTGTCCTGCACCTGGCCGCTGGTGTGCATCAGCGTGGACTCTGTCAGCTCGATGTGCAGCCAGCGCGCTTCCAGGCCGGTTTCCTCCAGCACCAGGGCCACCTCGCGCGCCATGTTGCGCTGGCGAAATTCCAGCGCGGAGACATTCACGGACAGGGGTACGGGCCGCAGCCCCTCGTCCTGCCACTGGCGAGCCTGGCGGCAGGCCTCGCGCAGCACCCAGTGGTCTATGGCCGAGATCAGGCCGCGCGCCTCGGCAAAGCCGATGAACTCGCCGGGCAGCACCAGGCCGCGCTGCGGGTGGCGCCAGCGCACCAGGGCCTCGAAGCCCGCCAGCCGGCCATCGGCCGTGAAGGTCTGGGGCTGGTAGTGCAGCTCGAACTCTCCGCGCTCCAGCGCGCCGCGCAGTTGCTGCTCCTGCATCAGCATCTGGGTGGCCTGGCCGCCGTGGGCGGGTGCGTAGAACTGCAGGTTGCGCCGGCCGCTGTCCTTGGCCGTATGCGTGGCGCTTTCGGCGCGGTTGAGCAGTTCCTCGGCGCTTTTTCCGTCGCCCGGGTACATGGCGATGCCCATGCATGGCGAGACCACCAGCGGCGTGCCGTCGATGGTGCAGGGTGCCTCGATGATGCGTTGCAGGTGCCTGGCCTGGGTCTCGGTCTCCTGCGGATCGGGATCATCGGTGAGCACGACCACGAATTCGTCGCCGCCCACGCGCGCCACCAGATCATGGGCGCGCACGCTGCCGCGCAGGCGCTGGGCGACCTCGCACAGCAGCAGGTCGCCGGCCTGGTGGCCCAGCGAGTCGTTGATGGTCTTGAAATGGTCCAGGTCGATGAGGAGCACGGCCAGCGTGCGCTGCTTGACCGAGGCCAGCGACAGCGCCTGGCGCAGCATCTGGATCAGGCGCACCCGGTTGGGCAGCTGGGTCAGCTGGTCGTGCTGGGCCAGGAAGTCCATGCGCTCCTGGGCCAGCTGGCGCAGCGTGATGTCGCGCACCAGCACGATGCGGTAGGGCCTGCCCCCGGCCGGCATGGTCTTGGCCTCGATCTCCACGGGAATGCGGTGGCCGTCCTTGTGCTGGAGGGCGCCATCGAAACGGTCCTCGCGGCCGCTGCGCATGTACTGCAGCGCGTAGAGGCGGAATTCCGGGCAGATGTAGTCGAGGATGGGGCGGCCGATCAGCTCGTCCAGCGTGTAGCCGGCCAGGCGGGACAGGGCCTCGTTGCCGTCGATGATGAGGCCGTCGCGGTGCATGACGATGGCCTCGGTCGTGACCTCGGTGAACTTGCGCATGCGCTCTTCGCTGTCACGCACCTTCTGCGCCACATGGTGGTGGTGGCTCACGTCGGTGATCTGCACCACGGCGCCCTGCAGCCGGCCCTGCTCGAAGTGCGGCATCAGCAGCGACTCGATATGGCGAGGCGGGCCGTCCGGCTGGGGCACCTCGCGCTCGTAGCGCACATGCTCGCCGCGCAGGCCGCGCTCCACCTGCGGCGCGATGAGCTGCCACACGGCCTCGCCCACGATCTCGCGCACGGTCTTGCCCACGGCCTCGGCGGGCGTCAAGCCGAAATTGCGTGCGTAGTTGATGTTGGCGAAGCGGCAGCGCAGCGTGCGCGCATCGAAATAGGCCAGCATGGCCGGAGCCGTGTCTGCTATCAGCCGCAACAGCGCATCATCGGGCCCCGTGTCTTGCGCATCGATGTTCTCTGGCATGCGTCCCCCTCGCTGGGGATTTATAGCGGAATCGCAGAGATTTTGATAGCGCTCTTGTGCGAGGGTGAGCGGCCGCTGACGCGTGGGGGCGCGTGCGGCTGTCGGGCATCAGCGGCCGCCGTGGCGGCCTGTCTTTTTTTTGCAGCGCCGCATCAAGGGCAGGCGCGGCCGGGCGCGGTGCGGCGCAGTGTGGTAGCCCTTGCGGGCGCCTTACTTGAGCAGTTCCTGCACCTGGCCCAGCGCGGCCTGGGCGCATTTGTCGTCCAGGTGGCCGCCAGGCGCGCCGCCGATGCCCACGGCGCCGATCACCTCGTTGCCCACCTTCACCGGCAGGCCACCGCCCAGCAGCAGGTAGCCGGGAATATTCACCAGGTTGGCGGCGCCGGGGTTCTTCTGCGCGCCCTCCATGATGGCCAGCGTGCTGTTCTTGGCCGATGCGGCCGTGTAGGCTTTCAGGCGGCTGGCCTCCAGCGTGTGGGGGCCCGCGTTGTCGGCACGCTGCACGGCGCGCACGGTGCCGGCGCGGTCCACCACGGTGGCGGTGACGGCATGGCCGTCGGCGGCGCAGGCGGCCACGCTGCGTGCGGCGATCTGGTTGGCCAGCTCCAGCGACATGTTCTTTTCCGTGCGCACGGCATCGGCCTGGGCGGCGGTGGCGATCAGGCCCAGGGTCAGGGTGGCGAGCTTGGTGGCGTGGCGTTGCATGGTCTTCTCCTTGGGGGTCAGGACGGCCCGGGACACAAGCCCGGACGGCATGCATGCACTGTAGAAAATGCCGTCGCCGCGCACCATTCGGACGGTTACGCGCGCCGCTGCGTAGAAATACGGAGAAGCCAGGCGCGCTGGGCGCGGCGATGGAGCTTCAGGCGCCTGCCGCCGGATCGGCCAGGCTGGCGTAGCGGCGTATGAGCTGCGCCAGGCTGGGCGCATCCAGCTTGGCGAACAGGTTGGCGCGGTGCGTCTCCACCGTGCGGGGCGACAGCTCCAGGCTGCGGCCTATCTCCTTGTTGGTCAGCCCCTGCACGATCAGCCCCAGCACCTCGCGTTCGCGCGCGGAAAGCTGCGCAAAGCGCTGCTGGGCATCGCGGTCGGCCTGCTGGCGTTCGCGCGACTGCACATGCTGGCGCACGGCGCTTTGCAGCGCATCGATCAGCACTTCGTCGTCCACGGGCTTCTCCAGGAACTCGGCCGCGCCGGCCTTGAAGGCGCGCCGGCACATGTCCACCGTGCCATGGCCGGTGAGCATGATCACGGGCTGGTCCACACCCTGCTCCATCAGCCGGCCCAGCAGGGCCAGCCCGCCGATGCCGGGCATGCGCACGTCCAGCACGATGGCGCCTATGCCCTGGCGGTCCAGCCCGTCGAGAAAGGCCAGCGGATCGGCCCAGCACTGCACGCGCAGGCCCACGGTGCCGATCAGCAGGGCCAGGCTGTCGCGCACGGCCTCGTCGTCATCGACCAGATGGATCAGCGGGGACAGGTCTTGGGCGGGCGCGGCAGTCATGGGGTCGGTGGTTCCTGAGGGGCGTTGGGTGCGGCAGGTGCCGGGCCATGGGCCGCAGGCAGCAGCAGCTCGAAGCGCGCCCCGCCTTGCGGCGGGGTGGCGGCGGATGCGGCCAGCTCCAGGCTGCCGCCCATGGATTCGGCCAGGCTCTGGCTGAGCGTCAGGCCCAGTCCCAGGCCCTGGGCGCGGCCCGTGGCAAACGGGGTGAACAGGCGCTGGCGCATCTCGGGCGCCACGCCGGGGCCGCTGTCGTGCACGGCCACCATCAGGCGGCTGTCGCGGCGTGCCAGCTCCACCCGCAGATGGCGGGCTGCGGGCGGCTGCTCGTCCATGGCCTGCAGTGCATTGACCAGCAGGTTGTGCAGTATCTGCTGCACCGCCACGGGGTCGGCCTGGGCGGCGGGCAGATCGGCGGCCTGCACCATGACCTGAACCTGGCGGCGCCGCAGCTCGGGCTCCAGCAGATAAAGCGCCTCGGCAACGGCCTGGTTCAGATCCAGCGGCTCGGCCTGGGGCGCAAGCCCCGGTTGCTCCACCAGGCGGCGCAGCCTGCCCACCACGGCCGATGCGCGCTTGGCCTGCTCGGCAGCCTGCCCCATGGCCTGGCGTGCGGCGTCCAGCTCGGGCGGGTCCTCGGCCAGCAGGCGGCGCGCGGCCTGGCTGTTGGACAGCACGGCCGTCAGCGGCTGGTTCAGCTCATGCGCCATGCCTGCGGCCAGCTCGCCCAGCGTATTGAGCCGTGCCACCTGGCCCAGCTGCAGCAATTGCTCGGCGCGGCGGCGGGCCACGCGCTGGCGCAGCAGGGCGCGCAGCGCGGCCACGGCCAGCGCACAGCCCAGGGCCCAGCCCAGCATGGCCGTCCAGGGCAGCACCGTGGCGTCCAGCGGCTGGCGCAGGTGCAGCACCAGCGGCTGGCTGGGCGAGGCCAGGGTCTTGCTCACCTCCCACGACCATGTGTTCCAGCCGTGCGCGGCGGCTCGGCCCGGCTGGATCACGAATTCCTGCCCGCCCAGGGCCAGCCATGCGCGCACCGGGCTGGTGGCGGGCGGCAGCGGCCACTCGTCGGCGGGAATCGTGGCGCGCAGGTCCAGCAGCAGCGCGTAGCTGGCCGGCAGCCCGGCCTGCACCAGGTACAGGCGGCCCCGGACCAGGTCGGCCAGGGCCAGTTCGGCCTGGCCGCTGGCCTGGGAGCGGCGCTCGGCCTCGGCCATGCCGGGCGGCCAGGTCTCGGGCCAGGACTCGCCTGCGGTGGCCGCGCGGCGCGCCACATCCAGCACCTGGGGATACAGGCGCTGCAGCTGCCTCCATGGCGCCTGGCCGGATGCGGGTTGGCGCGGCTGCAGCAGGGCCAGCGTGCCCAGAATGGCGTCGTGCTGCACCATGCGCTGGCTCAGCAGCCGGTGGGCAATGCGGGCATCGGTGTCGAAGACCTCGCGCAGCGACTGCAGGCGCTTGTGCGCCAGCCACGCCGCGCCGCAGCCTGCGGCCAGGGCCCAGGCCAGCACCCACCCCGCTGATCGCTGCCATCCATTCATGGCGCGGATTCTGTCATGCGGCTCGCGCACGCGGTGGGCACGCGGTGGTCTAATCCGGAGCACCCCCCACGTACCGCAGCGCAGCATGGCCGAACCCACTCCCTCTACTGCCAACGCTCCCGCCCCCGCTTCCGCGGCCGGCTGGATGGCGCCGCACAGCCTGCTGCGCATCTCGGTGGCTGTGGCCCTGCTGACCATCGTGCTCAAGACCCTGGCCTGGTGGCTGACGGGATCGGTGGGCCTGCTGTCGGATGCGCTCGAATCCTTCGTCAACCTGGCCGGCGCCGTGTTCGCGCTGACCATGGTCACCATCGCCAAGCGGCCGGCGGACACCGACCATCCCTATGGGCACCACAAGGCCGAGTACTTCTCTGCGGGCTTCGAGGGCATCCTGGTCATCGGAGCCAGCCTGGCCATTGGCTGGGCGGCGCTGGCGCGGCTGTGGAACCCGCAGCCGCTGGAGCAGCTGGGCTGGGGCCTGGCGCTGTCCGTGGCCAGCTCTGCCCTCAACGGCCTGCTGGCCGTGGCCATGCTGCGCTCGGCGCGCCAGCACCGCTCCATGGCGCTGGAGGGCGATGCCCGTCATCTGCTCACCGATGTCTGGACCTCGGCCGGCGTGGTCATCGGCCTGATGGGCGCAGCGCTCACAGGCTGGCTGTGGCTGGACGCGGCCGTGGCCATCGGGGTTGCGATCAACATCTGCGTGCAGGGCGCGCAACTGGTCTGGCAGTCTTCCCAGGGCCTGATGGACCAGGCCCTGGACGCGCCCGAGCGCCTGAGCATCGACGCCGTTCTGGACCGCCATGCGCGCCGCGCGCATGGCGTGGTCTTTGACAACATCTCCAGCCGGCGCGCCGGCGAGCGCAGCTTTGCCGACCTGCACATGCACGTGCCCGGCGACTGGAGCGTGGCCCGCGCCGCGCGGCTGCGCACCGAGATAGAGGCCGAACTGCTGCAGGCCGTGCCCGGCCTGTACGCGCGCATAGAGCTGCTGCCGCTGGGCATGCAGACCGCCATGGAAGCCGCCATCGAGGCGGCAGGCCAGACAGACACTCCTTCCCCATCCACCGACAAGAACCCGAACCCCGAACCATGATCAGCATCCTGCAGCGCGTGCAACAGGCCCGCGTGGAAATCGATGGCCAGGTCGCCGGCAGCATAGGCCCTGGCCTGCTGGCCCTGGTCTGCGCAGAGCGCGGCGACACCGAGGCCGAAGCCGACAAGCTGCTGGCCAAGATGCTCAAGCTGCGCATCTTTGCCGACGACGCGGGCAAGATGAACCGCAGCGTGCAGGACCTGGACGGGCAGGGCGCCTGCGGCGGCCTGCTCATCGTCAGTCAGTTCACGCTGGCGGCCGACACCGGCGGCGGCAACCGCCCCAGCTTCACGCGCGCCGCGCCACCGGCCGAGGGAGAGCGCCTGTACGACTACATCGTGCAGCGGGCGCGCGCCCTGCACCCGGAAGTCGCCACGGGCCGCTTCGGGGCCGACATGCAGGTGCACCTGCTCAACGACGGGCCCGTGACCATTCCGCTGTCGATAGCTCCGGCCTCCGCGGCATAGCGCGCCGCAGACCTGCTGTTCTGGGGCGGATTCTGGCGCGATCTGCGAGCGCGGCCTGGTCGGAACATGCCTGCAAAGCCCGTATTCTTGCGGCCTCAGCATTCATCGACAGACCGACGACCATGAAGAACCATCCGTTCAAAGCCTCCACCCTGGCCCTTGCCATGAGCATGGCCCTGGCGTGGAGCGGCGCGGCCGGCGCCGACACCCTCAAGAAGCCCGCGCTGGACGCGCTGGCCCAGGCGCAGCCGGCACCTACCGACTTCGCCAGCTTCCTGAAGCAGGCCGCGGCCGCGCAGCCTGCCATCGCCCAGGCCGTGCAGCGCCATGCCGCAGGCGCCGCGCTCACGGGGGATGAACTCAACCACATCGCCCGCCTGCTGGGCCTGTACACGCGTCTCACGCAGGAGCGGGCCGTGCTGGCCAGCATCGAGCGCATGGTCGCCCTGCCCACGGTGCGCGACCCCAAGGTGCCGCCGCACGAAAGCCCGGCCATCCTGGCTTTCGGCGAACTGGTGCAGCAGATGGCCAAGGACTTCGGCCTGCAGTACCGCAACGTGGACAACCGCATCTTCGAGGTCACCCTGCCTGCGAACGCAGCGAACGCGGGCACCGATGAATTCGGCATCCTCACCCATGCCGACGTCGTACCTGCCGTGGCCGCCGAATGGGTGCTGGACGGCAAGCAAATCAACCCATTCGAGGTTACCTTTGTGCCCGGCAACAGCGGGATCACCCTGATGAGCCATCCCCCGGTGCTTGTCCCACCCATGCCTGATCGGATCTACGGGCGCGGCACCATCGACGACAAGGGCTCCATCGCCACCGTGCTGTTCGCCATGAAGGCCGTCAAGGACAGCGGCCTGCCCCTGTCGCGCGGCATACGCCTCATGATCGAGACCACCGAGGAAACCGGCGGCGACGCCATGAAGTACTACCAGGGCAAGACCACGCTGCCTGCCTACAACATCGTGCTGGACAGCAAGTACCCGGCCGTCGTCGCGGAAAAAGGCTCGGGCGCGCTCAAGGCCGTGTTCGACGACGTGAAGACCGACCCCGCCCGCCCGGCCATCACCGCCATGGCCGGCGCCGCCTCGGCCAACGCCATTGCCCAGACCGCCACCGCCACCATCACGGCCAGCGACGAAGCCGCCATTGCCGCCATCGCCGCGCGCCTGCAGGCGGCCAAGGGTGACTTCACCACCAGTTATGCCGGGCAGGGCGGGCCGTTCACCATCGACATACAGCACAGCGGCGCGACGGCCACCGTCAAGGTCACGGGCACCTCGGCCCACGGCTCCCGCCCCGAGGAAGGCGTCAACCCCGTGCCGCGCCTGACGCTGTTCCTGCAGCAGGTGCTCATGCCCACCGATGGCGTGGCCCTGGTCCAGCCCAATGCCTACAGCAACGCCCTGCGCTACATCAACGGCGCCTTCGGCCTCGACTACTTCGGCAAGCAGCTGGGCGTTGCCTATGCCGACGACTTCATGGGCCCGCTGACCCTGTCGCCCAACCTCATCAAGGCGGCAGACGGCAAGCTCGAAGTCACCACCAACGTGCGCATGCCGCGCGGCAAGACGCCCGAGCAGCTGCGCACCGAAGTCGAGCAGCGCATCACCCGCTGGAGCGAGGCCGCCAAGGTTCCCCTCACCCTGCAGTACACCCAGGGCAACTGGATGGCGCGCGATCCCAAGGGCGCCTGGCTGTCCACCCTGCTCAACATCTTCGGCGACACCACGGGCCTGGACGCCAAGCCCGTGCCCACGGCCGGCAGCACCACGGCCAAGCTCATGCCCAACGCCATCAACTTCGGCCCCGCCATGCCCGGCAAGAAGTACACGGCGCACAACGCGCTCGAATACAAGGAACTGCCCGACCTGCGCGCCGACATGCAGATGTTCACGGAAATGCTGGTGCGGATTGGGAATCTGAAGCAGATGCAGTGATCATTCACTGGGATGTAAAGAAAGGCGCCTTGTGGAAGCAAGGCGCCTTTTTATTCCTGGGGCAGGCCATTGAAGGGGATTGGCAATTTGATACAACTGCCTGCGGGAGGCTGCAATGCAGGATATCAAGGGCCAGGATCTCAAGACCATTCTCCATTCCAAACGCGCCAACATCTATTACCTTGAGCACTGCCGTGTCCTGGTCAATGGCGGGCGGGTGGAATATGTGACCGATGCCGGCAAGCGCAGCCTGTATTGGAATATTCCCATTGCCAACACCACCAGCATCCTGCTGGGCACCGGCACCTCCATCACGCAGGCGGCCATGCGGGAGCTGGCCAAGGCTGGGGTGCTGGTGGGCTTTTGCGGCGGCGGTGGAACTCCCTTGTTCAGCGCCAATGAAGTCGATGTGGAAGTCGCCTGGCTCACTCCGCAAAGCGAGTACCGCCCCACTGAATACCTGCAGGCCTGGGTCCAATTCTGGTTTGACGATGAACTGCGCCTGCATGCCGCCAAACAATTGCAGGCTTTGCGATTGCAGCGGCTGCAGCAGGAATGGGGTGCACGTGCCTTGCGTGAATCCGGCTTTGCCGTGGACATGGAGCGCCTGAAGGCGCTGGTGCAGCAATTTGCGGCGCTGATGGCCAATGCGCCCGATGTCATGACACTGCTGACCGATGAGGCACGGCTGACCAAGGCCTTGTTCAAGCTCGCCGTGGACGCCGTGGGATATGGCGAATTCACGCGCGCCAAGCGCGGCACCGGCACCGATGCAGCCAACCGCTATCTGGACCATGGCAACTACCTGGCCTACGGACTGGGCGCCACGGCCACCTGGGTGCTGGGCCTGCCCCACGGTCTGGCCGTTCTGCATGGCAAGACGCGGCGCGGCGGCCTGGTGTTCGATGCGGCCGACCTGGTCAAGGATGCCGCCATCCTGCCCCAGGCCTTCCTGTCGGCCATGCGCGGCGACGACGAGCCGCAATTTCGCCGCCAATGCATAGAGGCCCTTACGCGCAGCGAATCGCTGGACTTCATCATCGACACGCTCAAGCGCATTGCCGTCGACACGGCGCGCATGGCCGGCGCGCCCACCACGCCCACAACGCCCGGCGCTGTGCAGGAGGGCGGCACATGAACGTGCTCTTCGTCTCCCAGTGCAGCAAGCGCGCCCTCACCGAAACGCGCCGCATCCTCGACCAGTTTGCCGAGCGGCGCGGCGACCGCACCTGGCAGACACCCATCACGGCGGCCGGGCTCGATACCGTGCGCAAGCTGCTGCGCCAGAGCGCGCGCAAGAACACCGCCGTGGCCTGCCACTGGATACGCGGACGCGACCACAGCGAACTGCTGTGGGTCGTGGGCGACGGGCGCCAGTTCAACGCCGAAGGCGCCGTGCCCACCAACACCTCGGCCAGCAACGTGCTGCGCGCCGAAGATGAAAGCCACTGGCACCACCTGCCACTGATCACGGCGCTGGCCGCTTTGGCGGCCCTGGTGCATGACCTGGGCAAGGCCACCCAGGCATTCCAGGACCGGCTGAAGAATCCTGGCCTGCGCGAGCGCAACCACTACCGCCATGAATGGGTGTCGGTGCGGCTGTTCCAGGCTTTCGTGGGCGGCGACGGCGACGCGGCATGGCTGCAAAGGCTGGCAGCCTGTGTGGATGAGGCCGCCGATGCCCGGGCCTTTGAGGCGCAATGGCTGGATCACCGCAGCGGCCGCCTTCTGCGCGATGGCCTGGACGAGCCGCAGGCCAGCCAGCATCTGCCGTTCAAGGCGCTGCCGCCGCTGGCCACCGCCGTGGCCTGGCTGGTTCTGACACACCATCGGCTGCCCTGCATGCCGGTCGCTGCAGGCCGGCAGGAGTCCGACGACGATCTGGAGCCCGACCGCCGCCAATGGTGCCGCTTCGGCGCGCGCCCGCGCTTCGTCAACAGCAATGAGATCGAGCAGCTGCTGCAGTGCATCAGCGCCGACTGGAACGAGCCGCGCGAGAAAGCCGAGCCGGCGAAAGTGCGCTCCCATTGGGACTTCCCGCAGGGCCTTCCGGTGGCCACGGCCGCCTGGCGCAAGCAGGCGGCGCGCTATGCGCTCAAGCTGCAGGAGTTGGCGGGCCGGTCGCTTGACGCTGCAAGCCTGGGCGATCCGTTCACGCTGCACCTCTCGCGCCTGTGCCTGATGCTGGCCGACCACCACTACTCCAGCATCGAGGACGAGGCGCGCCGCCAGCCTTTCCGCAACGCGGGCTATCCGCTGTACGCCAACACCCGGTGCAAGAGTGCAGCTCCAGGCGCCGCGTCCGCTTTCAACCAGACGCTGGACGAGCACCTGCTTGGCGTGCAGGCCCATGCCACGCTGGTGGCGCGCTCGCTGCCCACGCTGGCGCGCAGCCTGCCGGCACTGCGCAGCCATCGCGGCCTCAAAAAGCGCAGCAGCAACGCGCGCTTCCAGTGGCAGGACAAGGCTGCCGACCTGGCTGCCAGCGTGCGCCACCGGGCCGCCAGCCAGGGCGGCTTCATCGTCAACATGGCTTCCACCGGCTGCGGCAAGACGCTGGGCAATGCCCGCATCATGAACGCGCTGGCCGACCCGGGCGTGGGCATGCGCTGTGCCTTCGCCATTGGCCTGCGCACGCTCACGCTGCAGACGGGGCGGGTGTTCCAGAACGACCTGGGACTGGGCGACGACCAGCTCGCCATCAAGGTCGGCGGCGCGGCCAGCCGCGCGCTGTTCGAGTACTGGGAAGCGCAGGCCGAGGCCACGGGTTCGGCCTCGCGCCAGGCGCTGCTCGACGAAGGCGGGCAAGTCCTGTTCGACGGCAATGACCAGCACCCGCTGCTGCAGCGCCTGACCGACGATGCGCAGGTGCGCTCGCTGATCGCCGCGCCCGTGCTGGCCTGCACCGTGGACCACCTCACGCCCGCCACCGAAAGCCTGCGCGGCGGCCGCCAGATCGCGCCCATGCTGCGCCTCATGACGGGCGACCTGGTACTGGACGAGCCCGATGATTTCGACATGGCCGACCTGCCCGCGCTCACGCGGCTCGTGCACTGGGCGGGCCTTCTCGGCTCGCGCGTGCTGCTGTCCTCGGCCACCTTGCCGCCAGCGCTGGTGGAGGGGCTGTACCTGGCCTACCGCGCCGGGCGCGAGATCTTCCAGCGCCATCGCGGCGAGCGGCCCGGCGAGCCCGTGGCCATCTGCTGCCTGTGGGTGGACGAATTCCACCAGCAGGCACTGGACTGCGCCGATGGCGCAGGGTTTCGCACAGGCCACGGAAGCTTTGTGCAAAAGCGCGTGGCCCAGCTCGCCCGGGCCGAGGTGCGGCGCTTGGCTGCCATCGCTCCCCTGCCTGCCGGCTGGCAGGGGCTGGACCCGGCCGCGCGGCGCCGGGATTTTGCGCGCATCGCGCTGGAGCATGCATGGCAGTTGCACCAGCAGCCGGGCAACCATGGCATTGACCCCGCCAGTGGCAAGCGCGTGAGCTTCGGCCTCATCCGCATGGCCAACATCGAACCGCTGTTCGACGTGGCCGTGGCCATGTATGGCCAGGGCGCTCATGCACCGGGCGTGCGGGTGCACCTGTGCGTCTACCACTCGCAGTTTCCGCTGCTGGCGCGTTCCAGCATCGAGCGGCACCTGGACACCGCGCTGGACCGCCGCTCCCCCGACGGCGCAGACCCCATCTTCCAGAGGCCGGCCATCCGCGCATTGCTTGATGCCAACGATGAGGTCAACCACCTCTTCATCGTGCTCGGCTCCCCCGTCACCGAAGTGGGCCGCGACCACGACTATGACTGGGCCGTGGTCGAGCCCTCGTCCATGCGCTCGCTGATCCAGCTGGCCGGACGCGTGCGGCGCCACCGGTCGGGTGCGGTGCAGGAGGCCAACATGCGGGTGCTGGACAGCAACCTGCGCGCTTTCGAGCATCCAGGCCGGGCGGCATTCTGCAAGCCGGGTTTCGAGATGGAGCCGGTGGATGACAAGGCGGACACGGCGCGGTACTTCCACCTGCGCTCGCATGACCTGCAATCGCTGCTGGCCAAGCACACCAAGGGCGAGCCCCTCTGGCCCGTGGACGCCCGAGCCCGCATCGAAGTGGCCAGGGAGCAGTTCCACCCGGCCAGGAACCTCGTGGACCTGGAACACGCCCGCCTGCACGACACCATGCTGCCGCGCCCCGCAGACAGCCCGGATGCCACGCCGGTGCTGCGCGCCGCCAGCCTGCACTGGGCCAGCCCAGCCTGCTTCTGGCTCACGGGCCTGCTGCCGCAGTTCCAGCGCTTCCGCTACGACCCGCTGCCGCGCGTGGATGTGGTGTTTCTGCCGGACGATGAGGAAGAGGGCCTGCAACTGCACCGCGTGGTCGATGGCCAGCGGCGGGGTGACAAGCTCCATGTGCTGGTGCAGGACAGCCTGCTGCACCGGGAGCCATTGGACCCACGGAAGGGGTCTGTCACTGCATGGGGGCAGGCCGACCTGATGCATGAACTGCTTGCCCTGGCGCAGGGCAAGGGGCTGGCGCTGGATGCCTGTGCAAGCAAGTACGCCACGGCCAGCCTGCCCGACAAGACACAGGGCTGGCGCTGGCATGGCGTGCTGGGCTTTGTGGGCCGTGCCTGAGGATCAGGCGGTATGCAGCTGCATCGGATGAACTTGCCTCACGGACGCCTGCAACTCCGCGTTCAGCTCTGCCGTGCGCAGGTCGTAGGCGGTCTGAAGGTTCAGCCAGGACTGGGCGTCGCCCCCAAAAAAGCGGCTCAGCCGCAGCGCCGTGTCGGCCGTGATGCCGCGCCGCTCCAGCACGATGTCGTTCACGCGCGAGGCGGGAACGTGCAGGTGCCTGGCCAGCGCGTTGGCGCTCATGTCCATGGGCTTCAGGTAGTCCTCGCGCAGGACTTCACCTGGGTGTATGGGGCGCATCTCTGCTTTGATCATCCAAACTCCAACTCCATGAAGGCGAGTCGATTTCGGCTATCTGTGTTGCACGGATTGGCAGTGCCGCTTGATCTTTGGGTTGGCAAGGCTGCCACTTGGCAGCCTGTTGAAGCACTTCAGTGGCAAAGGCGCTGCTTGTTCAGCAGAAATGTGGCGGTCATCTTGAAGAGGTGACTTTTCTGAGCTTCCTGTTCGAAAGCGGTTGCGAAGATACCACGTAGCGGCTACGATCCAGCTGCCAAGTTGGTTCTTTAAACCTGCGGTTTATCGTAAAGAGTTGACTGGTTGGGATTATGGAATGCCACCACCTGCTGCGCTAACAACAGGTGGTGACTGTGTCAACAACGTGCTCTCAAGGCGCTAACCAAGAAAGAGAGGTCACAGTGGCTAGCAATCACGCGCTCAGAAGAGCGTTATGACGACTTTCCAGTCGCAACATCAAGTTCCTCGGTCAGTTCGTTGACCGAGGAATTATCTTTCATTTCTCACGAAAGGTGATCCCTATGTCCAACGCCCCGGCAACAGGGCGCAAGGCAGGTTTTCGTGCGGCAATCGACCAGTTCCTGCAAGAACGATTGCAATCCAAGCTCGAAAAGCTCAAGCCTGACGATCCTCAGCGTGACGAACTCGTCGCATCATTCCTGCGTGATACCTGGGTGGCCAGTGCTGCCAAGCGCGTCGATCAAATCCAGGCCGTCACCCACTCCCTCAAGCCCATACATCCCGATGCGCGCGGCACCAATCTCTATGTGGAGCCGGCCGGCCTGCCAGCGCTGCAGGAACTGGGAAGCCATGCGCTGGGGCAGTCATTCGCCGGCGACGTGGTGGGCAATGCGGCGGCGCTTGACGTCTACAAGTTCCTCAAGGTCGAGGTGGACGGCACCAGCCTGCTGGCCGCGCTGCTGGTGCAAGAGCCGGGCGCGCTCCAAGCCCTGCATGAGGACCCGCAGCAGGCCATGGGCTTGCGCGATGCCTTCGTCGGCCTGACCCAGCCGCGCGCGGGCGCACCCAGTTCGCACACGCGGGCCAAGCAGTTGTACTGGCTGACGGGCAGCGATGCCTGTGTCGATGAAGGCTATGAATTGCTGGCGCCGTTGTTTGCCACCTCGCTGGCGCATGCCGTGCATGCGCAGGTGCAGGAAGACCGCTTTGGGGAAAGCAACAAGGCGGCCCGGCAGGCGCGGCGCGAGCGCAAGGCGCATGACGGCGTCTTCCATGACTACCCGGGGCTGGCCGTCCAGAAGATGGGAGGGACAAAGCCACAGAATATTTCCCAGCTCAACAGCGAGCGTGGCGGGGTCAACTACCTGCTGGCGTCGCTGCCACCGGTCTGGCGCAGCAGCGATGTACGGCTGCCGGTGCATGCCAGCTCCGTGTTCGACAAGCTGTTCATCGGCCGTCCCGAGGTGCGCAGCACGGTGCGCAAGCTGCGTGCCTTCCTTGCGACCGACCCGGAGCCCAACCTGCAAACGCGCGAGCGCCGCGAAGCCTTCGTCGATGCGCTGATCGATGAAATGGTCTCGCTCGCCGGCGAAGTGCAGCAGACCCTGCCCGCTGGCTGGAGCCGCGATGCGGAACGCTTCGGCAAGCTGGTGCGTGAAGAGCAATTGTGGCTGGACCCATTGCGGGCCGAACTGCGCGATGAAGCAGATTTCGCCCGCGAATGGCTTTGGATGGACTGGCCTGCCGAGGTAGGCAAGCGCTTTGCCAACTGGCTCAACAGCCAGCTGTTCGGCCAGTTGCCCGTGGGCGACGCCGAGGCGCGTGTGTGGAAGAAAGAGCTGCTGACCGATGAGGATGGTTTTGTGCAGCAGTTGCGTGAACTGCGCAAACGGATTGAAGACAGGGAGGACGCGCAATGAGCCAGTCTCCACAAGCGCTTCTCGTTTTTCCCCATCTGCGCGTGCAAAACGCCAACGCCATCTCCAGCCCGCTTACGCACGGCTTCCCCTCCATCACCGCCTTCACCGGACTGATGTGGGCGTTGGAGCGCAAGCTGGCGCAGGCCGGCATCCCCTTGCGCCTGCACGCGGTGGGCGTGGTCTGCCACCACCATCAGGAGCAGGTGACGCAGGGCTATGTGCGCAGCTTCAACCTCACGCGCAACCCGGTGGACAAGGACGGCAGCACCGCCGCCATCGTGGAGGAAGGGCGCATCCACCTGGACATCTCCCTGGTCTTCACCGTCTCGGAAAAACGCGTCCCTGGCTCCAACTCGGCCCCGACCCTGGTGCAAAGCGCTGCCGAGCCGATGCAGCAATGGGCCGATGAAGCCGGGCAAATCCTGTCGCAAATGCGGGTGGCCGGTGGCAGCCTGCTGCCATCGCGCGCCGCGCCCGGCAGGCGTGTGCGCCCCAGGCTGGCCGTGCTGGCAGAAGACGCCACCGAGCGCAGCCGCCAGTTCCGCGAATGGCGGCGCCAGTGGCTGCCGGGCTTCGCCCTGGTGGGGCGTGACGACCTGCTGGCCGACCGCCTGCACAGGCTGCGCGACAAAGCGGCGCACACCACGCTGCTCGACGCCTGGCTGCATGCATCGCGCTTCAACCACGAGCCCGTGGCAGCGGCCGAAGGCCAGCCCCCGCCTGCCGATGGCAAGCAGCCATGGGCAGACCCCTGGCGCGGCCCGGGCAGCGGCTGGATCGTGCCTGTGCCCGTGGGCTATGCGGCGCTCTCGCCATCACATGCCGCAGGCGAAGTGCTCAACGCCCGCGATGCCACCACGCCGCTGCGCTTCGTGGAGTCGGTCTACTCGCTGGGCGAATGGATCAGCCCGCACCGCCTCACCCATCTGGAGCAACTGCTGTGGCATGCGCACACCGATGAAAAGCGGGGCCTTTACCGCTGCCGCAGCGGCTACGTCCCAGACCCCGCAGCCGTGGCCGACCCTGACGACGCCGCAGCCCAGGAGCAGGAAGACGACGACAGCTATGCATACACCTGACCCGCGTCCTTGCACCGCCGCCTTTCACACCGTATTGCCAAAGGATTGAACACCATGTCCAGCACCCTCAAGACCGCATCCGTCCTCGCCTTCGAACGCAAGCTCGACCCCTCCGACGCCGTCTTCCACGCAGGCAACTGGGATGACCGGGCGGCCTCCGCCTCCTGGCCCTCCGTCAAGCTGCGCGAGAAATCCGTGCGCGGCACCATCTCCAACCGCCTCAAGACCAAGGACCAGGACCCGGCCAAGCTCGACGCTGCCATCGAGAACCCCAACCTGCAGACCGTGGACGTGGCAGCCCTGCCCGCCGATGCCGACACGCTCAAGGTGCAGTTCACGCTGCGCGTGCTGTCTGGCGCAGGCACCCCGTCTGCCTGCAACAGCGCCGAATACCAGGCCAGGCTCGCGCAAACGGTGCAGGCCTATGCCTCGGCCCAGGGCTTTGCCGAACTGGCCAACCGCTATGCGGCCAACCTGGCGAACGGACGCTTTCTGTGGCGCAACCGCGTGGGCGCGGAAAGCGTGCAGGTGCAGGTGGTGCAGCTCAAGGATGGCAAGGCCGGGCAGGCATGGTCGTTCGATGCGCTGGCCCACAACCTGCGCACGCTGGAGCAGCCTGACGAGAAAGTGGCTGCGTTGGGCAGCGTGATCGCGCAGGGGCTTGAGGGCAATGCCCATGTGCTGCTGCAGATCACCGCCTTTGTGCGCCTGGGCGCGGGCCAGGAAGTCTTCCCCTCGCAGGAACTGATCCTTGACAAGGGCAGCACCAAAAAGAGCAAGACGCTCTACCAGATCGGGGAAAAAGGCCAGGAGGTCGCCGCCATCCACTCCCAGAAAATCGGCAACGCCCTGCGCACCATCGACACCTGGTACGACGGCGCGCAGGACCTGGGACCCATCGCGGTCGAGCCCTACGGCTCCGTCACTACCCAGGGCAAGGCCTGGCGCCAGCCCAAGCAAAAGCAGGACTTCTACACCCTGCTGGACGACTGGCTGCTCAAGGACAAGGTGCCGCCCGTCGAGCAGCAGCACTTCGTGATGGCCGTGCTGATCCGTGGCGGCGTCTTCGGCGATGCGAGCTGATGGCCATGACCTCGCACTACATCGACATCACGCTGCTGCCTGACCCGGAATTCAGCCACGCCCACCTGCTGGGCGCGCTGGTCGCCAAGCTGCACCGCGCGCTCGTGCAACTGGGCAGCGCGGACATAGGCATCAGCTTTCCTGGCTACAGCCTGCGTCCACGCACTCTGGGCACCATCCTGCGCCTGCATGGCAGTGAAGCCGCGCTGCGCGGCCTGATGGAACAGCCCTGGCTGCAGGGCATGCGCGATCACGTGCACTGCACGCCGCCAGCTTTGGTGCCAGAGGGCGCCGTGCCCTGCCTGGTGCAGCGCCGGCAATTCAAGACCAGCCCCGACCGCCTGCGCCGCCGCCGCATGCGGCGCAAGGGAGAAACCGCTGAACAGGCTGCGGCCGCCATCCCCGACAGCGTGGAGCGCACCCCGGACCTGCCCTACGTTCAACTGCGCAGCGCCAGCACCGGCCAGCCGTTTTGCCTGTTCGTGGAGCAGAAAGCGGTGCAGGGCACGGCGGGCCAGGAAGGCTTCAACACCTACGGGCTGAGCCTGGGAACTGCTGTTCCCTGGTTCTGACCCTTTTTCTGGCGGCCTGTGGGGTCGCCTTTCAAATCAACAAATTGGCGACGCCTCGGAATTTTGGGGTGTTTTCGGGTTAGGGGTGAAAGTTCTTTAAAAATCAATGAATTGGGAGGATTTTTATCTAGTTCGCTGCCGCGTAGGCAGCTCAGAAAAATTCGCCGCGATCGGCGCGGGCCAGCAGGTGGTTCGCTGCCGCGTAGGCAGCTCAGAAATCCTGCACGATGCGGGCCGTGTGCGCTTCGGCGTTCGCTGCCGCGTAGGCAGCTCAGAAAAGCCTTGGAACCAGCCTGGGCAGCCTCATCGCGTTCGCTGCCGCGTAGGCAGCTCAGAAAAGCGACCAGGCCAAGCGCGAGCGCATCGGCAAGTTCGCTGCCGCGTAGGCAGCTCAGAAAGCTGGCGGCTCTGCGCCGTGGAAGGTGCGGTAGTTCGCTGCCGCGTAGGCAGCTCAGAAACTCGCGCAGCACGTTGCAAGCGGGGCAGCAGTGTTCGCTGCCGCGTAGGCAGCTCAGAAATGGCGCCTGCAGGGCGAGCAGCTCGCCCACCAGTTCGCTGCCGCGTAGGCAGCTCAGAAAAAAGCCGTCGATCAAACACGCCCTGAGCACCGGTTCGCTGCCGCGTAGGCAGCTCAGAAAATGATCACGCAGCCTGCAGACGGCCACCCAGTGTTCGCTGCCGCGTAGGCAGCTCAGAAAATGCAGTCGCATATGGGCAGCGCTCAGGTCTTCGTTCGCTGCCGCGTAGGCAGCTCAGAAATGCCAGGCCTTGGACTTGATGGCTTCGAGCATGTTCGCTGCCGCGTAGGCAGCTCAGAAACGCAGACACGCCACTACCGCGCCGACATCCGCGTTCGCTGCCGCGTAGGCAGCTCAGAAAAGTCTCTGGACGTTTTGACTGCTTGCACAGCCGTTCGCTGCCGCGTAGGCAGCTCAGAAAACGCCGGGTTACAGTTTTTCAGTGCCGCGCTCGTTCGCTGCCGCGTAGGCAGCTCAGAAAAGAAGCACATCCCCATCGTTGTATGTGCCCTTGTTCGCTGCCGCGTAGGCAGCTCAGAAAATGCGGGGTCCATGGCGCGCCGAATGGCAGGCGTTCGCTGCCGCGTAGGCAGCTCAGAAATGTGCCAGGACCTGCACCAGGCTGACTGGAGCGTTCGCTGCCGCGTAGGCAGCTCAGAAAGTCGCCCGCCACCCTGCCCTGGCCGAGTTCCGGTTCGCTGCCGCGTAGGCAGCTCAGAAACTGCTCGGCAATGCTCTTGCGCATGCGGTCGCGTTCGCTGCCGCGTAGGCAGCTCAGAAATTATGCAGCGCCTCTTCCACGAACTCAGGCGCGTTCGCTGCCGCGTAGGCAGCTCAGAAACGATGCGGTCCGCGCCGCGCTCGCAACCCAACGTTCGCTGCCGCGTAGGCAGCTCAGAAAAGCATTCCACGTAATCCAAGATTTGGCGTCGGGTTCGCTGCCGCGTAGGCAGCTCAGAAAAGTACGGGGCGCAGGGGCAATGAGCCACCCAGGTTCGCTGCCGCGTAGGCAGCTCAGAAAACATCGGGCAGTTTGACTTTGAGCATGGGCGCGTTCGCTGCCGCGTAGGCAGCTCAGAAAAGGATATGCGCGGCCAGCCTGTGAGCGCCGTCGTTCGCTGCCGCGTAGGCAGCTCAGAAATTAAAGCTTCTGGCCATTCCAAGCCCAGAGCAGTTCGCTGCCGCGTAGGCAGCTCAGAAACGGGAATCATGTGGGGCGTGCCGCTCGAAGCCGTTCGCTGCCGCGTAGGCAGCTCAGAAATGTGTCGTAAGCCCTGCGCTCATACCTCGGTCGTTCGCTGCCGCGTAGGCAGCTCAGAAAACACCACCGTGACCTCGGCCGACGCCCTGACCGTTCGCTGCCGCGTAGGCAGCTCAGAAAATGTCCGTGGGCCTGGCCAAGCCCCGCCCCATGTTCGCTGCCGCGTAGGCAGCTCAGAAACCAGCTGGGCCCGGCTCGCGAGTGTTGGTTCTGTTCGCTGCCGCGTAGGCAGCTCAGAAACTGAGCGCGGAACCGAACGCCGCGCACCGTCTGTTCGCTGCCGCGTAGGCAGCTCAGAAAGAACTCCAGCGACCTCGAACTTGAGGACGTTGGTTCGCTGCCGCGTAGGCTGCTCAGAAAAGGTCATGCCATCAGCCATGGCGCGCCGGCAGGTTCGCTGCCGCGTAGGCAGCTCAGAAATCTTTGAATCGGGTACGAACGATGAGCACGACGTTCGCTGCCGCGTAGGCAGCTCAGAAAGCATGGGTGCGCGAGCAGATCGATTTCGCAACGTTCGCTGCCGCGTAGGCAGCTCAGAAATGGCGCACGTCTCGCTTGCTCATGACGATCCTGTTCGCTGCCGCGTAGGCAGCTCAGAAAACTGCGCAGCGCCGCCACCTTGATTCGCCGCAGTTCGCTGCCGCGTAGGCAGCTCAGAAATTGATTCGCCGCAGCTCGCTATCAGTGATGTAGTTCGCTGCCGCGTAGGCAGCTCAGAAAATCTTCATCGCGCAGTGGCTTCAGCTCCTGGTCGTTCGCTGCCGCGTAGGCAGCTCAGAAAGCATCCACTGCAGGCGCAGCAGGTGCTGCCGCGTTCGCTGCCGCGTAGGCAGCTCAGAAAAGCGCATCCCGCTGCTCCACCAGCTGGCGCGGGTTCGCTGCCGCGTAGGCAGCTCAGAAAAGAGTGGTGCGTCTATGTCGAGACGCCCGGATGTTCGCTGCCGCATAGGCAGCTCAGAAACGAAGTCAAACAAGTGCCTCGCGATCACCTGCGGTTCGCTGCCGCATAGGCAGCTCAGAAAGCGAGATCGAAGCGCCCATCAAGTCCGGCCCTGTTCGCTGCCGCATAGGCAGCTCAGAAATGGACCGCATCCGCACCATCTCGCGCGACAACGTTCGCTGCCGCATAGGCAGCTCAGAAATAGATCAGAAAGAGCATCACTCGCGGCCTGAGGTTCGCTGCCGCATAGGCAGCTCAGAAAAACCAATCAGTATGGTTTCAAGCACATTGAGCGTTCGCTGCCGCATAGGTAGCTCAGAAACTCGCCGCCCGCCGCACCGAGCCCCGCGTGCAGTTCGCTGCCGCATAGGCAGCTCAGAAAAGTCTTTGGGCGGCAGCCTGAGGCCGGCGCGGGTTCGCTGCCGCATAGGCAGCTCAGAAAATCGGCTTCTGGCTCGTAGACCGGGCCGGGCCGTTCGCTGCCGCATAGGCAGCTCAGAAATGGACGCGCTCTACAAGCACGGCTCCCTGCTGGTTCGCTGCCGCATAGGCAGCTTAGAAAAGGATTGGTGATCGGCTGCACTTCGGATCGGCGTTCGCTGCCGCATAGGCAGCTCAGAAAAACGAAGACACGGGCCGGATTGGATAACCCGAGTTCGCTGCCGCATAGGCAGCTCAGAAAATTGCACGTCCACGGCGTTGTCGAACACGCCGGTTCGCTGCCGCATAGGCAGCTCAGAAATACAGCGAGACGGTGCGGGACGGGGTGAACAAGGTCGCTGCCGCATAGGCAGCTCAGAAACAAGGTGCCGGACGTGACCCAGGAAGACATGGGTTCGCTGCCGCATAGGCAGCTCAGAAAATTCCCACGGTGCCTTTGCCGTATCGCTCGTTGTTCGCTGCCGCATGGGCAGCTCAGAAATGGCTCAAGGCCCTGGCCTGGTGCCTGCTCGCGTTCGCTGCCGCGTAGGCAGCTCAGAAAGGCTGCTGACTTGGAGGCGACAGAGAAGCCTCTGCATTCAACCCTCCGGGCCATGCTCCGCGTATTCCACAAAGGACGGTGCTTCATCAAACAGTTGCAGGAGTAGTTTCAGGCGCCGGGCGTAGAGACTCTGTGGCCGGTCGAAGGCCTGGGCGGCCAGGGCGATGGCTGCGCGGGCGAGGTACCACTCGTTGTCGAATTCGCTGGCGTCCTCGAATACCTTGTGCCGGATTTGCCGGATGTGGTTCAGCGCCAGGTCTGCGGCCAGGTCCACCTCGACATCCGCGTCATGCCAGTGCATGTCGGCACAGCGTGTTTCGATCAGGGCAACCAGCCCCATCTCTGCGCGGGCAATGGACAGGGCGATCATTTGCTGCATGGTGGGCCAGGCAGCGGTGTCCATCGTGCAGGGCTCGTTCGTTGAGTGCCGTGACGCAGCCATATCGATTCCTTTGTCGTCGCTTCAATGACTCGGGCTTTCTATGCACGATCTATGCACTCAATATTCTATGCACTGTGCATAGAAAATGGCAAGTGTGTTCCATGGCAAAGTGCGCGGATGGCACGCGACGACCCAACCATCTACATGCGTATCCCTCAGGAGCTGAAGGATCTGCTGGATGCCGCTTCCGAAGAGAACCGGCGCTCAATGACTGCCGAGGTCGTGGCTCGGCTACAGCAGACCTTTGCGGCGCCGCACGTTTCGGGCATGGACAGCGGTAGTTTGCAAATGAATCTGGATACCCGCGTCGGTGACGAAACGCTGGAAACCGTGAAGCGTATCGAAGAGCGGTTGCAATCGCTTGCGCAAGCCCTGGCCCTGCCACAGAGCGGCTCTCAGCCAGCCACGGATGCGGCGACGCCGGAAAAATCCACAGGCAAGCGCGTATCGAAGTCAGCGCAGAGTGCGGCGCCGAAGAAGTAGCTTTCTGGCCTCACTGCCGCCAGAAAAACACCCCCGCCATCACTAGCCCCGTCAGCACGATGCCCGCGCGCAGCCATTCGGGCGGGATGCGGCGCGCCAGGCGGGCGCCGCCGTAGCCGCCTGCGGTGGCGGCAATCATCATGACCAGGGCCTGCTCCCACTGCACGACGCCGCCGGCCGCATAGATGGCGACGGCAATGGCCGTGAGCAGGGCGGAGACCAGGTTCTTCATGCCGTTCATGGCATGCAGCCTGGTCTGGCCCAGCAGGCCGAACAGGGCCAGTAGCAGGATGCCCAGGCCGCCGTTGAAGTAGCCGCCGTAGATGGCCACGGCCAGCATGCCGGCGCCGGCTTTGACGGGTGAGGCATGGGCTGCATGCTCGGCGCTGCCGCGTGATGCCATGCGCCTGAGCTGGGGCGCGAAGGCGAACATGGCGGTGGCGGCCAGCAGCAGCCAGGGGACGACCTTGCGGAAAAGGTGGTCGGGCGTGACCAGCAGCAGGGCCGCGCCCAGCGAGCCGCCGATGAGCGACAGCACGATGACGCCGCGCATGCCCAGGCCGGGCGGCGGCTCCATGTCCTGGCGAAAGCCCCAGGCACCGGCCATGTAGCCGGGCAGCAGGGCGACGGTGCCGGTGGCGTTGGCGGCCACGGGCGGCACGCCGGTGAAGACCAGGGCGGGCAGGGTGAGGAAGCTGCCGCCCCCGGCGACGGCATTGAGCGCGCCGGCCACGAAGGCGGCGCTCATGAGCAGTGCGATGTCCCACATGGGTGTTGTCTCCTCCTGGGGCCGGGCATCGGCAGGCCGCCGTGGCCTTGCGCGGCCAGGCCGGTGTTATAGGTCGAGGCCGATCTTAGTGCCGGACCATCGGGCGGGCTGTCGCACCGGCATGGCGGCTGGGTCAGGGCTGCTTTGCGCAAAAGGACAGGATCGCGCCGGCGTGGCGGCCACCAGGCGACTAGGGCGGCGCCACCACCGGGCCGGGCAGGCCCAGCGTGGCGCGCAGCAGGGCGACGCGTGGGTTGGCGACGGCGCTGCGGTAGATCAGCGCCACGGGGCCCATGGAGATGGCGGATGTGACATGCACCCTGCGCACCCCCAGCGACCGGTGCGAGGCCTGCAGCGTGGAGTCGGGCACGGCGCTGAGCCCCAGGCCGGCCCGGACCAGTTGCAGGTTGGTGAAGGGGCTGGTGGATTCGATGACGGGCGTGGGCGCGATCACGCCTTCGCGGCGGAACACCTCTTCCATCATGCGGCGCAGCATGGAGCTGCGCGCGGGCAACCGGGGCTATACGGGGAGCCCGGCGGCCGACACCTACCGGTGCGCCGACGGCTGGCTGTTCACGGCCGCCAACACGCCGCAGCAGTTCCGCAGGCTCGCCAGCGTGCTGGGGCTCGATGCGCTGTGCGAGGACGCCACGCTGCTGGACCTCGATGCCTTCAACGCGCCCGAGGGCGGCTTTGTGGCCGCGCGCGATGCGTCCGCGCTGCAGCGGCTGCAGGCCTGTCTGGCCGAGGCCTTCGCCGCACGCAGCGCACGGGACATGGAAGCCCGGCTCAACGCCGTGGGCGTGCCTGCCGCCAGGGTGCGGCGCCTGGGTGAATTCCTGGGCGAGGCCCGCGCTGCCGGCACCGTGTCACCTGTGAGCTATGGCGCCGGCGGCGCTGCGGTGGACACTCCGGGAATGGGGTTCCGGTGGATGGATGCCGAGCCCCTGCCGGGTGCGCCGGCCCCCGTCCTGGGCGATGGCAACCTTGCGCTGCTGCGGGAGCTGGGGATGGCGGACGAGGCCATCGCCTGCCTGTGCCGCAGCGGCGTGTTGGGCGCGCCGCAGTCCTGATTGCCTTTGGATTCCTTTGCCACTGCCTTGCTGGAGACCCCATGTTCAAAGCCTTGCTGCTGACCCAACCCGTACCGCGTGAAACCCGTGCCGAGTGTGTGGAGCTGGACGAAGCCAGCCTGCCCGCCGGCGCGGTGCGCGTGGCCGTCTCGCATTCCACGCTCAACTACAAGGATGCACTGGCCATCACGGGGCGCTCGCCCGTGGTGCGCCAGTTCCCCATGGTGCCGGGCATCGACCTGGCCGGCACGGTGCTGGACAGCGAGGACGCGCGTTTCCAGCCCGGCGATGCCGTGCTGCTCAACGGCTGGGGCGTGGGCGAGACCCACTGGGGCGGGCTCGCCCAGCAGGCGCGGGTGAACGGCGACTGGCTGATCCGCCGGCCCGAGGCCTTCAGCGCACGGGATGCCATGGCCATAGGCACGGCCGGCTATACGGCCATGCTGTGCGTGATGGCGCTGCAGGCGCATGGCATCGCGCCCTCCAGCGGCCCCGTGCTGGTGACGGGGGCCAATGGCGGCGTGGGCAGCATTGCCGTGGCCCTGCTGTCGCGCCTGGGCTTCGAGGTGCACGCCGGCACCGGGCGGCCCGAACAGGCCGAGCACCTGAAGGCGCTGGGCGCGGCGCGGATCGTGGAGCGCAGCAGCCTGGATGCGCCCGGCAAGCCGCTGCAAAAGGAGGTCTGGGCGGCGGCCGTGGACAGCGTGGGCAGCCATACGCTGGCCAATGTGTGCGCCAGCCTGCGCTACGGCGGCTGCGTGGCGGCCTGCGGGCTGGCCCAGGGGCTGGACCTGCCGGCTTCCGTGGCACCGTTCATTCTGCGCGGCGTGTCGCTGCTGGGCATCGACAGCGTCTATGCGCCGCAGGCGCGGCGCGAGCAGGCCTGGGCGCGGCTGGCTGCCGAACTGCCGCGCGAGGTGCTGGAGCGCAATACCGAAGAGGCGGGCCTGGCCGATGCGGTTGCGCTGGCGCCCCGGCTGCTTGCCGGCCAGGTGCGCGGCCGGGTCGTCATCGATACGGCGCGCTGAGGCCCGCGCGGGCCCTACTTGGCGTAGGGGTCGGCAAAGCCCAGCTCGACCATGATCTCGGTCTCGTAGGCTTCCATTTCCTCGGCGTCCTGCTCGCTGGTTTCATGGTCCCAGCCCTGGGCATGCAGCGTGCCGTGCACCAGCAGGTGGGCGTAGTGCTCCTCCAGCGTCTTGTTCTGCTCGCGCGCCTCGCGCTCGACCACGGGGGCGCACAGCACCAGGTCGGCCATGGCCGTGGGCTCCTGCTGGTAGTCGAAGGTCAGGACGTTGGTGGCGTAGTCCTTTTGCCGGTACTCGCGGTTGAGCTGCTGGCCTTCCTCGGCATCGACGATGCGCACGGTGATTTCGGCATCGACGGCCAGGGCGTGGCGTATCCAGCGCGTGACCTTGCTGCGGGACAGCACGGCGCGGTGGGCGGGCGCCTCGGCAAAGCGCGCGAATTGCAGGGACAGTTGCAGTTGGTTCAGGGACATGGGGAAGTGCGTGGGCGTGAGCTTGTGCTTTGGAGCGCCCGTGGGCGGGCGTCTGCTGTGGCTGTCGGGATCAAGGCGCTGCAAGGCGCGGTGCGGCACGGCGTGCCGGGGCCTGGCCGCGTGCGTCGTAGGCGTCCACGATGCGGGCCACCAGCGGGTGGCGCACCACGTCGGCGCTGGTGAAGTGGTTGATGGCGATGCCCTTGACGCGCTTCAAGACGCGCTCGGCATCGATCAGGCCGCTCAGGGCGCCCTTGGGCAGGTCGATCTGGCTGACGTCGCCCGTGACCACGGCGCGGGCGCCGAAGCCGATGCGCGTGAGGAACATCTTCATCTGCTCGGGCGTGGTGTTCTGCGCCTCGTCCAGGATGACGAAGGCGTTGTTCAGCGTGCGCCCGCGCATGAAGGCCAGCGGCGCGATCTCCAGCACATTGCGCTCGAAGGCCTTTTGCACTTTCTCGTAGCCCATGAGGTCGTAGAGCGCGTCGTACAGCGGGCGCAGGTAGGGGTCGACCTTCTGCGTGAGGTCGCCGGGCAGGAAGCCCAGGCGCTCGCCCGCCTCCACGGCCGGGCGCGTGAGCACGATGCGCTGCACGGCGCTGCGCTCCAGCGCGTCCACGGCGCAGGCCACGGCCAGGTAGGTCTTGCCGGTGCCGGCCGGGCCGATGCCGAAGGTGATGTCGTGGCGGGCGATGTTCTCCAGGTAGGCCGACTGGTTGGCCGTGCGCGCGCGCAGGTCGGGGCGGCGCGTGGACAGCTGGATGGCGTCCAGGGGCTGCTCGATGAGTTCGGTGTCGCCGGCCAGCATGAGCTGCAGCGAATCGTCCAGGATGGGGTCGTCGGCCATCTCGTAGAGGGCCTGCAGCAGCTCCAGTGCGTCGTTGGCCTTGGCCTTGGGGCCGTCGATCTTGAATTGCTCGTGGCGGTGGGCGATCTTGACGCCCAGTGCGATCTCGATGGTGCGCAGGTGCGCGTCGGCCGGGCCGCACAGATGGCTCAACCGGTTGTTGTCGTGGGGTGTGAATGTGTGGCGCAGGATCACGCGGATAATTCCAGAGATTCCGGGCGGCGGCCAGCGCGAGGGCGTGGTGCCATACCCTGTGAATGGGCCGGCGTTCGGTTGCGGACGGGCATGAAAAGCCGCCCCTGGGGCGGCAAAGGACACCAATGATAGGCAAATTGACAGGAACGCTGCTGGAAAAAAACCCGCCCGAGGTGCTGGTGGACTGCGGCGGCGTGGGCTACGAGGTGCAGGTGCCCATGAGCACCTTCTACAACCTGCCCGCCAGTGGGGCCAGGGTCAGCCTGCTGACGCACTTCGTGGTGCGCGAGGATGCGCAGCTTCTGTACGGCTTTGGCACGCACAGCGAGCGCCAGGCGTTCCGCGAGCTGATCAAGATCACCGGCATCGGCCCGCGCATGGCGCTGTCGGTGCTCAGCGGCATGAGCGTGGAGGACCTGGCCCAGGCCGTGACGCTGCAGGAGGTGGGCCGCCTGGTCAAGGTGCCGGGCATCGGCAAGAAGACGGCCGAGCGCCTGCTGCTGGAGCTCAAGGGCAAGATCGGCGCCGATACGGGCGCGCAGTCGCTGTTCGTGAACAACGACCAGAACGACATCGTGCAGGCGCTGATGGCGCTGGGCTATTCCGACAAGGATGCGGCCGCCGCGCTCAAGAAGCTGCCGCCCGACGTGGGCGTGACCGAAGGCATCAAGCTGGCGCTGAAGGCGCTGGCCAAGTGAGCGGCGCATGAGCATCCATACCGACGATTTCGGGCAGGGCGGCTTCCCGCCAGATAAGGCACCGGAAAAGCCGCGCATGATTTCGGCAGCGCCGGTCTCGCGCGGGGAAGAGGCCATGGAGCGCGCCCTGCGCCCCAAGCTGCTGCAGGAGTACGTGGGCCAGGCCAAGGCGCGCGAGCAGCTGGAGATCTTCATCGGCGCGGCCCGAAAGCGCAGCGAGGCGCTGGACCATGTGCTGCTGTTCGGCCCGCCGGGCCTGGGCAAGACCACGCTGTCGCACATCATCGCGGCCGAGCTGGGCGTGAACCTGCGCCAGACCAGCGGCCCCGTGCTGGAAAAGCCCAAGGACCTGGCGGCGCTGCTGACCAACCTCGAAGCCAACGACGTGCTGTTCATCGACGAGATCCACCGCCTGTCGCCCGTGGTCGAGGAAATCCTCTACCCGGCGCTGGAGGACTACCAGATCGACATCATGATCGGCGAAGGGCCGGCGGCGCGCTCCATCAAGCTGGACCTGCAGCCGTTCACGCTGGTGGGCGCGACCACGCGCGCGGGCATGCTGACCAACCCGCTGCGCGACCGCTTCGGCATCGTGGCGCGGCTGGAGTTCTATACGGCCGAGGAGCTGGCGCGCATCGTGCGGCGCAGTGCAGGCCTGTTGAACGCGCCCATCGATGACGAGGGCGCCTTCGAGATCGCGCGCCGCTCGCGCGGCACGCCGCGCATTGCCAACCGCCTGCTGCGCCGCGTGCGCGACTATGCCGATGTGCGTGGCGACGGCAGCATCACGCGCGAGCTGGCCGACCGTGCGCTGGCCATGCTCGATGTCGATCCCCAGGGCTTCGACATCATGGACCGCAAGCTGCTGGAGGCCGTGGTGCACCGCTTCGACGGCGGCCCCGTGGGCCTGGACAACATCGCGGCCAGCATTGGCGAGGAGGCGGGCACCATCGAGGATGTGATCGAGCCCTACCTGATCCAGCAGGGCTTTTTGCAGCGCACGCCGCGCGGGCGCATGGCGACCCAGGCGGCGTACCGCCATCTCGGGTTGCCGGTGCCAGAAAAAGACACCCCCTGAGCGGCTGTGCCGCTTCCCCCTCTCTCGCTTCGCGGGAGTGGGACGACACCCTCAGTGCGGGGCGGCCCTTCCTCGGTGTCCTAGATCTAGGACTGTGTGATACCCCTACTCATTCTTCCGTGCCGGCGTTCCAGAAGGCCTGCAGCACGCCGGGCAGGGCCTCGATGGCGGCGATCACGCGGTCCAGCTCGTCGGAGTCCACCGAGGTGGCGTAGAGCATGGCCTCGATCTCCGTGTCCTGCGGCCCGAAGGCATGGGTTTCCACGCCGCGCACGGGGTAGCTGGCGTTCTCCAGCAGCTCCAGCATCTGCTCGCGCACATCGCCCTGGGCGCCGCGGTGGCAGATGGCGTAGACGTAGTAGGTCGATTCCGTGGATTCGTCATCCACCGGGCGGCGGTTGATGCGGTTGACCACGGGGCGCAGCAAGGTGTTGCTGGCCAGCACGAACAGCGTGGCCAGGCCGGCCTCGGCCACCAGGCTGGCGCCCGCGCAGGCCCCCACGGCGGCCGAGCCCCACAGCGTGGCCGCCGTGTTCAGCCCGGTGATGTTGGCCCCTTCCTTCATGATGGCGCCCGCGCCCAGGAAGCCCACGCCCGAGACCACGTAGGCCACCACGCGCGTGGCGCCCTCGGCCCCGCCCAGGCGCACGGCCAGGTCCACGAAGACGGCCGCGCCCACGGCGACCAGGGTGTTGGTGCGCAGCCCCGCCGTGCGCTGGCGCACCTGGCGCTCCAGGCCGATGAGGGCGCCGAACACGAAGGCCGTGGTCAGGCTGACGAAGGTGTCCAGCATGGCGCCGGGGTTGAGGTTCTGCAGGGCCTGCATGGGGTTTCCGCGCTTTCCTGGTGAATGGGTTGAAGGGGCGTTGAAAGAGGCGCTGAAGGGTGCGTCACTGCCAGCCGTAGCGGCGGATGTAGGCGCGCTTGAGCAGCGTGGCCAGGCAAGCGTAGCCCAGCAATATGGCAATCATCCACGGGAAGTAGGCCGCCGGCAGCGCCTGCAGCTTGAAGTAGCCGGCCAGCGGCCCCATCGGCAGGAAGATGCCGGCCGCCATCACGGCCGCCGTGGCCAGCAGCAGCGGCCAGGACGGGCGGCTTTGCAGGAAGGGGATCCTGGGCGTGCGGATCATGTGCACGATCAGCGTCTGCGTGAGCAGCCCGATGACGAACCAGCCCGACTGGAACAACGTCTGCTGCCCGGGCGTGTTGGCGGCGAAGACGAACCACATCAGCGCGAAGGTCAGGATGTCGAACAGCGAGCTGATGGGCCCGAAGAACACCATGAAGCGGCCCAGGTCGGCCGGGTTCCAGCGCAGCGGCTGGCGCACCAGTTCGTCGTCCACGTTGTCGAAGGGGATGGCGATCTGCGAGAGGTCGTACAGCAGGTTCTGCACCAGCAGGTGCAGCGGCAGCATGGGCAGGAAGGGGATGAAGGCCGAGGCCACCATCACCGAGAACACGTTGCCGAAGTTGGAGCTGGCCGTCATGCGGATGTACTTCAGCATGTTGCTGAAGGTGCGCCTGCCCTCGATCACGCCCTGCTCCAGCACCATCAGGCTTTTTTCCAGCAGGATGATGTCGGCCGCTTCCTTGGCGATGTCCACGGCGCTGTCCACGCTGATGCCGATGTCGGCCGCGCGCAGGGCCGGGGCGTCGTTGATGCCGTCGCCCATGAAGCCGGTGATGTGGCCGTTGGCGCGCAGCGCATGCACGATGCGTTCCTTGTGCAGCGGCGTGAGCCGGGCGAACAGCTGGTGCCGCTCCACCGTCTGGCGCAGCATCTCGTCGTTCATGTGCTCGATCTGCGTGCCCAGGACGATGTGGTCTGCGGGCAGCCCCACATCGCGGCAGACCTTGGCGGCCACCAGTTCGTTGTCGCCGGTCAGCAGCTTGGCGGCCACGCCGTGCGCGGCCAGGGCGGCCAACGCCTCGGCCGTGGTTTCCTTCGGTGGGTCCAGGAAGGCGATGTAGCCGATCAGGGTCAGCTCCGACTCGTCGGCCACGCCGTAGTCGCTCTTGTGCGGCGGCACTTCCTTCATGGCCACGGCGACCACGCGCAGGCCCTCGCGGTTGAGTTCGCGCGTCACGCGGCGCACGCGGGCCAGCTGCTCCTCGTCCAGCGGGCGCGTGCCGTCGCCCTCGCGCAGCCGGGTGCAGGCGCCCAGGATTTCCTCGACCGCGCCCTTGCAGATCAGCTCGTGGTGGTGGCCGCGCTCGGCCACCACCACGGACATGCGGCGGCGCTCGAAGTCGAAGGGGATCTCATCGACCTTGCGGTAGTCCTCGGTCACGCGCATCTGGGTGTGCAGCTCCACGTGTTCCAGCACGGCATGGTCGAGCAGGTTCTTCAGGCCCGTCTGGTAGTGGCTGTTGAGGTAGGCGAAGCGCAGCGTCTCGTCGCAGGGCTGGCCGAAGGCGTCGGTGTGCCGCTCCAGCACGATGCGGTCCTGGGTCAGCGTGCCGGTCTTGTCGGTGCACAGCACGTCCATGGCGCCGAAGTTCTGGATGGCGTCCAGCCGCTTGACCACGACCTTGCGGCGCGACAGCACCACGGCACCCTTGGCCAGGGTGGAGGTCACGATCATGGGCAGCATCTCGGGCGTCAGGCCCACGGCCACGGACAGCGCGAACAGGAAGGCCTCGGCCCAGTCGCCCTTGGTGTAGCCGTTGATGAACAGCACCACGGGCACCATCACGGCCGCAAAGCGGATCAGCAGCCAGCTGACGCTGTTGACCCCGGTCTCGAAGGCCGTGGGCGCGCGGTCGTTGGAGGTCACCCGCGTGGCAATGGTGCCGAAATAGCTGCGGTTGCCCGTGGCCAGCACCACGGCCAGCGCCGTGCCCGAGACCACGTTGGTGCCCATGAACAGCAGGTTGCTGGCGTCCAGCACGCCGGTGCCATTCGATGCACTGGCGTCGGCGCGCTTTTCCACGGGCAGGGATTCGCCGGTCATGGCGGACTGGCTCACGAACAGGTCCTTGGCGCTGAGCACGCGGCAGTCGGCAGGAATCATGTCCCCGGCCGACAGCACCACGAAATCGCCGGGCACGACCTCGCGCAGCGGCACCTCGTAGCGGCGCGCCTGCTGGCCGAAGCCGCTGTGCGGGGCGTCTGCGGAGTCGGCATCTGCAGGGGCCGGTGGGCCGCCATTGCGGCGCAGCACCGTGGCCGTGCTGCTGACCATGGCCTTGAGCCGCGCGGCGGCGCGGTTGGAGCGGCCTTCCTGCACAAAGCGCAGCAGCGTGGACAGCAGCACCATGGAGGCGATGACGACCGTGGCCTTCATGTCCTCCGTGGCGTAGGAGACCACGGCCAGCAGCGTCAGCAGCAGGTTGAAGGGATTGCGGTAGCAGTACCACAGGTGCAGCCAGCCGGGCAGCGGCCTTTCGTGCTCGACCTCGTTGGGGCCGAGACGTGCGAGCGCGGCGCGGGCCTGCTCGCGGGTCAGGCCGTCCTCGCTGGAGCCGGTGCGCGCCAGCACGGCGGCGATGTCATCGCGCGAGGCGCGCAGCAGCTCGCGCGTGAGGGTCGGCGATACCGAGCGCGAGTGGTGCACGGCCGTGCCCGAGGGCAGGGCATTGCGCCGGAACAGCCCCAGGGCATGGCGGCTGCGCAAAAAGGCCTGGAACAGGTGCTTGAGGTTTTTCATGGCGACCTCCACGGTGGCTCAGGCCTGGCTCGAGCGAAGGGTGGCGCGCAGCCAGTGCCAGTTGCGCTGGCAGGCGCACAGCAGGCGGCGGCGCAGCGGCGGGCGGGCCACGGTGGCCGACTGCAGCCATTGGCGCCGCGCATGGGCAGGCAGGTGGCGGTAGACCTCGGCGCGCTCCTGTGCCGCCAGCAGGGACAGGACGTCGGCCTGCTGGCGCTGCGTGAGCGCCACGAGGGAATGGGCGAAGAGATCGGGGCCGTGTTGCTGCAGCAGGGTGTGCAGTTGCCCGGTATGGCGTGCCGCAATGGCGGCTTGCAGGGCCAGCTGCAAGGTGCTGGCGCGGGTGGTGTGGGAGGTGCGGATGGCGCGTGTGGAGACGGGTGCTGTGGCGGGCGTGGTTGCCGGCGTGGTGCGCAGCGCGGTGATGACGTGTTGCATGGCGGGCTTCTTTCGTTGCGGCCGAAAGAAGCCCGGCACCTATCCGTCAATGGACGTGCGCGGGTCTCCCGGCCGGGGCCTTGGGAAGGGGCGGAAGGGCCGCAGGCATGTGCGGCCGGACCGTATCGGAGGGGTCAGGGCAAGATCGACTCGGATCGGGGTCCATGGGGGAACTCCTTTCTGACGATGGGGCGGACAAGGCTGCGGCGCGCGCTCAGCGCGGCTGCAGGCTCAGAAAGCTGCGGATGCGGTGCGTGGGCCAGTGGGTCTGCAGGTCCAGGTGCATGGCGTGCTCCATGGCCGATGGGGCCTGGGCTTGCATCTGTGGCTGTGCCTTGGCCTGCATTGCTGCCTGGGAGGCAGCCACGCGCGTGCCGGTGGCGCCGGGGCAGGGCGCGGCAGTGGCAGGCTGCAGGCGTTGCATTGCGGGGCGAGCGAACGGTGTGGACATGGCTTTCTCCTTGGCGAACCAGGAAGACTGCCGCGGGCAGGGCCGTCAAGCAGCGTGGGCCGCGCGCTGCTCGATGGCAGCCACACGGGCACGCGGTCAGTGATCAACAGCCATTGGAATCTTCGGTGCAGGAGCGGCGTACCTGATGCATGCCAAGCGCAACTGCAGCGCCGGGCGGGCGCGAAGATCCAAGGGGAAACGCAGCAATGGAAGGAAGCCGGCCGACATGGCCGCTCCCTTCACAGGAGTCGGTCAGTCAGCCAGCAGCGTAGCCATTGCGGCGCGCTGTTTGTCACTGGTTGAACTGGCACTGTCCACGGAAGGACTCCTGAAAATGCGATCCCGCCATTGTGCCTTGCGAGCTGCCTCGGGTCAACCCTGATGTCGATGCGCCACGGGCCAGCCAGCCCTGCACGATCAGCAACTGCGCCGCGTAGTAGGTGGTCAGCACGGCGGCTTGCGCCCCGTCGAAAGGCTGCACGAAGCGGTTGATGGCCAGCAGCGAGTCGCTGGCCATGAAGAAGCAGGCGCCGATGGCCACGGTCCAGGCGGGCTGGCCGCCCAGGTGCCTGGCGCGGCCCAGGGCCTGGGCCGCCATCAGCGCAATGACCAGCACATAGGCGGCCACGGGCAGGCGCAGCGCGGCGGGCAGCCCGCCCTGCCAGAGCACGGCATACATGCCCGCGCCCAGGGCCAGCGTGGCGGCCAGCGAGGGCCGGTGCGCAAACCAGGGGGCGTCCTGGCGCAGCAGCACGATATAGGCCAGGTGGGCCAGCAGAAAGCTGGCCAGGCCCGGGATGAACAGATCGGGCAGCATCAGGAACACGTCGCCCGCCATCGAGGCCGCCAGCGCCGCGGCCAGCCAGCAGGCGCCGCGCGCGGGTTTCGCCAGCGCCGAGAACGCCGCGCTGCCGCGCCACATCTGCATGACAGCGATCAGCGCAAAGACCATGGCCAGCGGCTTGAACAGCCAGTGCCAGTGCAGCATGTCCAGCACGCTGGTGGCGGTGGCCAGCGCGCCGGCCTCGATGGCCAGGGCCACCCACAGGCTGATGCGCCCCTGCATGGCCGCGCCCATTGCCCACTGGCAGGCCAGCAGCACGCCAAACCATAGCGCATTGCGCGCCGTCGAGGACTGGTCGGCATGCCACAGGAACAGCGACACCCCGGCGATCAGCGCCACGAACTGCAGGCCCGCAAACCAGCGCAGGCTGCGCTGCATGTCGGGTGCGTAGAGCACGCGGTGCGCGTCCAGGTCGAAGGCCGGCCTGGGAAAGCGCTGCGCCACGTCGGCAGGGCGCCACCCGGGCGGCTTGAGCCAGACGCGCAGCTTGTCGCCCCAGCGCCGCGCATGCCAGCTGTCATGGATGAGTTGCCGGTACACCACGGCGTTGGCCCATAGCGGGTCCCAGCTTTGCAGCAGGCCGCGCGTGCCGTAGACGCAGGGCTCGCTGTCGTCCTCAGGCTTGAAGGTGCCGAACAGGCGGTCCCAGACGATGAGGATGCCGCCGTAGTTCCTGTCCAGGTAGCAGTCATTGACGGCGTGGTGCACGCGGTGGTTGCTGGGCGCGCAGAACCAGCGGTCGAACCAGCCCAGGCGCCGCACCTGCTCGGTATGGACCCAGAACTGGTAGAGCAGATCGATCAGGCCCACGATGGCAAACACCAGCGGCGGCACGCCGGCCAGCGCCATGGGAAGGTAGAACAGCCAGCCCAGCAGCGCGCCCGAGCTGGTCTGGCGCAGCGCCGTCGACAGGTTGTAGTCCTGGCTCTGGTGGTGCACGGCGTGGGCTGCCCACAGCACGGCCACCTCGTGGCCCATGCGGTGAAGCCAGTAGTAGCAGAAGTCGTAGAACAGCAGGGCCAGCAGCCAGCCGGGAATGCTGGTCCAGAAGGCATCGTTGCGCCACAGCGCCAGGTGCTCGAAGGCCAGCGTGTACAGGCCCACGCGCAGCAGCGTGGTGAAGACGGCGCTGGTCTGGCTGAGCATACCCAGGCTGATGGAGCTGATGGCGTCGGCCAGCCGGTAGGCATTGCGCCCGCGCCACAGGCTCACGCCCCATTCCAGCGCGATCAGCAGCAAAAAGGCAGGCGTGGCGAAGACAATGACTTGGCTGGGTGAGAGCATGGTCAGCCGATTCTGGGCATGGCGGCGGGGCAGCGCCTTAGGCGAGAACCCTAGGACACGGAATCACAAGGGTTGAAACGGATTGCAATAAATAGGGCTTCGTGGCAAGCGTGTGGCAGGAAAATTGCACCCTATGGCAGAATCGCCCGCTTTCCACGCGCTGGCCGTCCCTGCCCTGCAGGCCATTGCCAGCCCGCACCGCCTTCGCCGGCATGCGCCGCGCATGCCCACGCTCCATGCACCTGTCCCGACGCTCCCTGCTATCGGCTGCAGCCTCAGTGGCTGCGGCCCTTGCTACTGCACCCGCCGCCCATGCCGCGCCGGGCGCGGGCAAGCCCTGGCCGGCAGGCGGGCCCATCACGCTGATCGTGCCCTTCGGCGCGGGCAGCGATGTGGACGCCACGGCGCGGCTGGTGGCCGAAAAGCTGGGTGCGCGGCTGCGCCAGTCGGTGGTGGTGGACAACGTGCCGGCCTCCGGCGGCGTGCTGGGCGTGAGCAAGGTGGCGCGCTCGCATGCCGATGGCTACACGCTGCTGCTGGGCTTTGACGGGCCGGTGAGCATTGCGCAACTGGTGAACTCCTCCGTGCGCTATGACGCCGAGCGTGATCTGGCTCCCGTGGGCCTGACTTCGGTGGCGCCCATGGTGATCGTGGCCCGCCCTGGCCTGCCCGTGCACAACCTCAACGAGCTGATCAGCATGGCCCGCGCCCGGCCCGGCGCGCTGACCTATGCCACGCCGGGCGTGGGCACGGTGCTGCACCTGGCCATGGAGCGGCTGCAGGAGCGTGCCCGCATCCGCCTGGTCCATGTGCCCTATCGTGGCGTAGCACAGGTCACCAGCGAGGTCATGGGCGGCCAGGTCGATCTGGGCATTCTGATGACCACCGGCGCCACGCCGCTGGTGCAGCAGAAAAAGCTGGAAGGCGTGGGCGTGACCTCGGCACAGCGCATCGACGTGATTCCCGAGGTGATGAGCTTTGCGGAGGCTCCTGATTTGAAGGGCTTCGAGCTGGAAGCCTGGACCGGCCTGTTCGCCCCCGCCCGCACGCCCGAACCCGTGGTCAGCCGCCTGGCCGCCGAACTGGCCGAGGTGCTGAAGCTGCCCGAGGTCCGCAAGCGCCTGCAGGACAGCGGTGCCACGCCCGGCTCGGGCACGCCGGCCACGTTCGCCCAGTTCCTGAAGAAGGAAAAGGCGAGCTATACGCAGATTGTCAAGTCCGCCAATATCCAGGTGGAATAGGCCGCGCTGACGGTCAGCGGGTGACCGCTTTTTTCCATTGAATGAAGACTGGGCCGGCGAAATCGGCGGCATTGTCTGCAGTCGCCTTTGTGCGCCGAGTGCCACGTATTGGTGTGTGAAATCTGTTACCCTCCGCTTACATTTTTAAGGGGGCGGTGTGGGGGTGGAGAAAATCATGCGCCGGGCCATGGCATGGCTCTGGCTTTTTGCGCTTGCAGCGTCGGGCGCTGCAATGGCCGAGGACCGGCCCAATGTCACTTTTGCGGGAGTCGCCTATTCGGGCGATGCCAGTTCGCAGCAGCAGCGATTCCCTTATTCAAAGCAGTATGAGAGCCGCCTGAAGGCCGCCGGACACAGTGCCTATGCGCGGGCACTGGCATTCGTGCAGCAGGCGCCTGCACAGCATCTGCAGATATCCACCAATCCCATCGATGAGCTCAAGGGGCGCGACCAGGCCCTGGTGGTTTCTCTGGTGCTCAATTCCGAGACGGTCTCCGTGGAAAGCTTTGGCGGCGTGCGCAAGCTGTTCATCCTGATTCGTGGACAGGCCCTGTTTTTTGACTTCAAGTCCATGACGGCGGTGCGTTCGTATCCGCTCAGCTTTGCCTTCATCGACAACCTGCGCCACGAGCCGTCGCAAGAGGAAATCATGGAGCGCGTGACCAAGGTATACGAAGGCGCGGGAGGCAAGCCCGGCATCTTCGGCCGTTTTGCCCAGGTGCTGGCCACGGCCACCGTGCCCTCGCAGACGCCGCGTTTCCTGCAGGTCACCGATATCCAGATTCCCGCCGCCATGGCCGAGATGCTGCCCGGCTATCTGCAGGACCCGCAGGTGCACAAGACCTGGGCCGCCGATATCGTGGGCGAGGCCATTTCCAGCCGCATTGGTGTGCCCATCATTCCTTTTGCCATGGGCTATGCCGTGGGCAATGTGATGCGCATGCAGGTGCTTGACGGAGAGGTCTACACGCTGCAGCTGCCCAGTGCCGACTACGCCATCAGCGTCGATTTCAAGGGATTCAAGAAGCTCAAGTTCAAGGAGTCCAGCGCCGGCACCAGCTATGTCTACGGCACCTTTGCCGATATGCGCATCCAGGAACCCAATGGGCCGGTGTTTCTCGGCGCCTCGCTGAAGAACGCGGAAGTGAAGGTAGTGCCTTCCACGCAAACCCATGTCGATGATTTTCCGGCGTTCTATGACTCGCTCAACGGCCTTTTCGTGAAGCTGGCCGAGACGGTGGCGGCTGGACGGGGCAATGACTGGCTCAAGTCGGCTGCGGCCGAGAGCGACATCGAAGCGCAAATTGTCAAAACAAAAGACCTGATGAATCTATGCAAGTAATCCAGAAAATCCTCCTGTGCCTTTCCATGGCGCTGTTCGCGGCCGGTGCGGGCGCGCAGGTGCAGCAGGCACGCGGCAAGGCATCGGTCAGCTACCAGGATTCAAAGGTCAGCCCGCAGGACAAGGAGCGTGCGCTGATGGTGGCCCAGCTCAAGGCCGTGGAGTTCTACTACGCCGAAGCGGGCCAGTCGGAGGCCGAGAATTTCGACGCCGTGCGCGACAAGATCCTGGCCAACCCCGATCGCTACATCCTTGAGCACACCGTGCTCAGCGAAGAGGACAACGCCGACAGAAAGCAGTACACGGTCTCCGTGCGCGTGGCGCTGAACGTGGCCAATCTGCGCAATGCCGTCAAGGCCAACTCTGCCGTGGCCAGGGGCGGTCCCGCAGGCCGGTCGCCGCTGGCCTTCATGTTCGTCTCGCGCCAGGTGGCCACGACCAAGTCCTTCGATGACCGTGTCTACAAGCGCGTGGACGAGACCGAGGACGTCAAGGCCCAGGTCAGCGCTTCCGAAAAGGGCAGCGAGGGTGAATCCATCCGTGGCGGACGCATCAGCACGAATGCCTCCACGGCGACCTCGGGCAACGCCTCGGTCAAGAGCAGCCGCACTTCCGAAACCGGCGGCAGCACGACGCGCCGCTCGGCCGAGTCCACCTGGCGCGTGATCCCCAGCGCCAACCTGGCCCAGGTCTTTTCCTCCAACTTCGCCAAGGCCGGCTTCAAGGTGTCAGAGGCTGCCATGGTGGAGCCCTACACGGGCGGCCACTTCAAGGTCGCGGCCGTGGAGAACGACTACAAGAGCGGCATGGACCTGCAGCCCTCGACCCTTGCGGCCATGGTGGCCGGCATGCGCACGGCGCAGATTCCCTACATCGCCCTGGGCACGCTGGATGTGGGCATGGGCGAGCCCGATCCCCAGACCGGCCTGATGCGCGTGAGCGTGACGGTCAACGCCAAGATCCTGGACATCGCCCAGACCATTCCCGACACGATTGCCGCCGTCGGCCCGGTGCTGTATGCGGGCACCGGCCCGTCCGAGGATGAGGCGCGCAACAACGCGCTGAAGCTGGCCGCCAACAACGCGGCCCGCGATCTCACCAGCCAGGTCACCAATCTGGGCCTGCGCTGAGCGCTGCGGCTTCCAAGGTCCGGCTGCCATGCAGCCGGACCTTTTTCCTTTCGTTCGTTTTCCACGCTTTCCACGTTTTTATCTTCGCCGTCCGTGTTCACGGACTGCTGCAACCCGAGTCCATCTCCATGAAAAAGCTCTTCACCACCGTCGCCGTTGCCGCCGCCATGGCCAGCCCCGCCCTGACACAGGCCATGCCCTCCATCCCGGGTGTCGGCAAGCTCATGGGCGGCAGCGGCTCTGCCGACGTGGCCGGCCAGGGCGACGCCCTGGTGCGCAGCTATGTGGGCGCCAGCAAGGAGGTGCTCAGCGCCAATGCCAAGATGGCCACGGCCCTGGGCCTGAAGGAGCAGGCCGCCAGCGCCGCCAGCACGGCGGACAGCCTGGGCGATGGCGCCACCATCGGCGCGCTGGGCGATGGCAACAAGGTGGTCTCGGACACCAGCGGCGCGATTGCCGAGTCCATGGCGAAGAAGCCCGTGCTCGATGCCGCCTCCAAGGCCACCTTCGCCGAGGGGCTGGTGCACCTGGTCAACGGCAGCGTGAAGTACGCCGGCATGGGCAAGGATGTGTCGGTCATGGGCAAGAGCCTGCAAAGCGCCAACCCCATGCAGCTGACCAAGCTCACCTCCGCGGCCTGGGTGGTGTCCAAGTTCCCCGGCTCGGCCTCCGACCTGTTCAGCACCGTGCAGACGGCCATTGCCTTCGCGCGGGCCAACGACATCGAGGTGCCGGCCAATGCGGCTGACGCCACGGCCGCGCTGGGCACGCTCAAGCTGTGATCCGGTACAGGCAAGGAGCACTTTCTATGCGTATCCGCATCATTGCGGCCGTCGTGGCTGCCTGCGCCGCCATGTCCGGCTGTGGCGACAAGCCGTCCGAGCAGCCCAGGACCGACGCGCCTGAACAACCCCAAAGCGTCGCCCCGCCCGTGCCCGACGTGGGCAGGCTGGAGACCGTCGAGGTCCAGGTCATCGGCCTGGGCCAGTCCCCTGGCGAAGCCATGGCGCAGGCGCTGCAGATGGCGCTGCTGCAGGTCAATGGCGCCGTGATCCAGTCCGCCTCGGTCACGGCCAAGTACGGCCTCGACGTGGCGCTGGGGCAGGACGCCGCCTCGCTGCGCGCCAGCGCCTTCGCCGAGGTGGTCAAGCAAAAGTCCGGTGGCGTCATCCAGTCGGTCCAGGTGGTGGATCTGGAGGAACCCAAGCCCTGGGCCAAGCGCTACAAGTACACCATCAAGGCCAACATTTCCAAGTTCAAGCCTTCGGCCGAGATGCAGAAGATCAAGGTCGTTGTGGGGCCGGTGCGCTTCGAGCAGGCCTCGCTGCCCATGGGCGACCGCAGCGTCTCCGCCGCCGAGGTGGGTGCAACGCTGAGGCAACGCATCAGCGACGCCCTGGTGCAGACAGGCCGCTTTGCCGTGCTGGACCGCGAATTCAGCCCCGAGATCGAGCAGGAACTGGCCATCATCGCCACGGGCCAGGCGCCCAGTGCCGAGCTGGCCAAGCTGTCCCAGGCTGCCAGCGCCGATCTGGTGTGGAGCGCCCGTGTCAGCAGCTTTGCCTACAACCGCCATGCCCGCCAGCTCAAGACCAGCGACCGCCAGCTGGTGAGCTACTCGGGCGGCTGGGCCCTGTCGCAGAAGCTGGTGAACGTGGCCACGCGCCAGGTCACGGCCTCGGATTCGCTGCGCGGCTCCGTCCCTTCCACGGCACCGACCACGCTGGGCGCGGGCGTGGATGGCGACAAGGTCATGACCGACATGAGCGATGCGCTGGTCGCCGGCGTGGTCAGCTCCATCCTGCAGCGCACCTTTCCGCTGACCGTGGTCGCCCGCGATGGCGAAAGCGTGGTGCTGAGCCAGGGCGGCCAGGCCGTGAAGGAGGGCGCGCGCTACCAGGTGGTGGCCATGGGCAAGGAGATGAAGGACCCGCAGACCGGGCAAAGCCTGGGGCGCCTGGAGTCACCGTGCTGCGAACTGGTGGTCGATCGCGTGACCCCCAACCTCTCCTACGGCCACCTGGAGAACATGCGCGGCGGCATGGAAGACCTGCCACCGGGCGGGCTGCAGGTGCGTGAAGTACTGAAGGCATCCGCTGCACCGGTTCTGGCCGCACAGGCTGCAGCAGGTGATGCGGCCGCGGACGCTGAGCCCCAGGCCGCACCGGCACGTGCTGCACAACCGTCCGCAGCACGCCGCGCGGCATCGCCCGCCAAGGAGGCCGATGCCCCGGTCGGCAAGAAGGACGACGACAACTGGTAAGCGACAAGCGGCGGGGAGGTGCGCTGCGGCGCCCTTCCCCGTGCGGGTGCTTAGCTGAAAACCTCGTCGCGCGCACCGCCTTCCAGGTGCTGCACATCGCCCCAGCCGACCAGGCCCAGGCCCTGGGGCGTCCACAGCAGGCGGTTGATGGCCGCGTTGCCCAGCGCCCAGGTGCGTGGTGCCTGCACTTCCTGGTGCGTGGCCAGGCGGTAGAGCACATCCATCACGCCGCCATGCGCCACGATCACGATCTGCTCGCCTGCGTGGCGGCCGGCCAGGCGGTCCACCGTGGCCGAGATGCGGTCGCGCAGCATCAGCAGCGACTCGCCGCCGCCAGCGGGCACGAACTCGGGATCGCGCTTGCGCCAGCGCAGCGCGTCCTCCGGGTGGGACGCCTCGATATCGTTGAAGGTCTGGCCCTCGAAGCTGCCGAAGCAGCGTTCGCGCAGGCCCTTGTCGGCCGTCAGCGTCGCCCCCGTGCTTGCGGCCACGGCCTCGGCCGTGGCATAGGCACGCAGAAGGTCGCTGCTGTAGATGGCGGCCACCGGCTCACCCGCCAGGGCCTTGCCGGCCTGGGCGGCCTGCCAAAGTCCCATGTCGTTCAGAGGAATGTCCAGATGGCCCTGGATGCGGGCGTCCACATTCCAGGCGGTTTCTCCGTGGCGGATGGCAATGATGCGCGTGGCTTGCATGAGGGGCTGGCGTGGGGTGCTGCAAAAAGAGCAGGCATTGTCCCGCAAGCCAGGCAAGCCTGCTACGCGCGCCGCCGTTGAAACTGGCGCGGCCCAACTCAGGGACGCCGAGCAAGAGCCGCCTCGCGGCGGGGGCGCCCAGCCGAAGGCGTCGTCCCCCTCCGCGAAGCGAGAAGGGGGAAGCGGCGCAGCCGCTCAGGGGGTCAGATCAGCGATTTAGCGTTGTCCAGCACGAAGTCGCAGGCCTTTTCCTTGAGGTCGCCCTTGAGCTTGTCGATGCTGAAGCTCTTGCCGTTGGAGCCGGTGACCAGGCCGCCCAGGCCGTTCTGGAATCCCGTGTCCTTGGGCTCTTCCTGCTTTTGCATGCCCAGCTTGCCCAGCAACTGGTCCTTGACCTGGGCCGCCTTGTCGGCATTGAGGTAGTTGTTCTTCATGCAGTAGGAGATGACGCCTGCCGCATTGCCGGCCGTGGCCGAGGGGCTCAGGCCCAGGGCGGACAGCGCGCCCGCACCGCCTGCCCCCGCACCCAGCATGCCGCCAAGGCCGGAGCCGGCGCCTTCGCTGCTGGCGGCGGCCTTGTCACCGCCAAGGCCCGAGGCCTGGCGAAGCGAGTCGCCCAGGCCCGACGCCTGGGCAGGCAGGGCGCCCAGGCCCAGCATGGCGCACAGCAGTGCGCTGGCAATGGATGTCTTCATGGATGCTTCCTTTCCGCGGCAACCCGCAGGCTCGATACAGGGCCTGAAATTAGCACGCCGTGCGGCGCAGACCTGTGCCCGATTGCAAACCTTTGCCAGAGCGGGCCGTTTTGGTCTTTCGCGTTTTCACTAGCTGTCAAAGCCGTTGGCCTGTCCATGATGGCCGCACACCATTGGCGGGCCGCGGCGGCAGTCTTGTTATTTGGAAATGGCTTTTAAGTATAAAAATCAATTCAACAAGCTGAAAAAGTTATTTAAAGTGGGGCGCACCTATATGGCCCGCTTCTTGCGGCGCCCGGGCTGCTGCGTCGCATGGCCGCCGCCCTTCCAATCAATCCACAGGGGAGCAGACAAATGATCATGAAGATTCTGGGCAGTTCTTTGCTGGCCGCAGGCCTGTTGACCTCGGCCGCGCTGGCCCAGGCCGAGACCGTGCGCTGGGCGCGCGGCTCCGATCCGACTTCGCTGGACCCGCATGCCTTCAACGTGGGCACCAATTTCGTGCTGCTGCACCAGATCTACGAAACCCTGGTCATCCGCTCGGCCGACGGCAAGCTGGTGCCCACGCTGGCGACCTCGTGGAAGATGACCTCCGACCCGTCGGTCTGGGAGTTCAAGCTGCGCCCCAACGTCAAGTTCCATGACGGCACGCCGTTCACGGCGCGCGACGTGGTCTTCTCGCTGAACCGCGCCAAGGGCGAGAACGCCCAGGTCAAGTCCCTGCTGTCCTCGATGGAGGAGGCCAAGGCCGTGGACGATCTCACGGTGCAGGTGAAGACCAAGGGCCCGAACCTGATCTTCCCCGACAACCTGACCAATCTCTTCATCATGAGCGAGAAGTGGTCCAAGGCCAACGGCGCCGAGACTACGCAGGACACGGCCAGCAAGACCGAGAACGGCGCCACGCGCGCGGCCAACGGCACGGGCGCCTATGTGCTGGCCAGCCGCGAGGTCGATTCCCGGACGGTGATGAAGCTCAACCCCGACTACTGGGGCAAGGGCCAGTTCCCGCTGCAGGTGACCGAGCTGATCTACCTGCCCATCAAGTCCCCGGCCACGCGCGTGGCGGCCCTGCTGTCGGGCGAGGTGGATTTCGCCCAGGACATTCCCGCGCAGGACGTGGCGCGCCTGAAGCAGGACAAGCGCCTGCGCATCAATGAAGGCCCCGAGAACCGCTCCATCTTCCTGGGCCTGAACGTGGGTGCGGCCGAGCTCAAGAGCAGCAACGTCAAGGGCAAGAATCCGCTGGCCGATCCCAAGGTGCGCCAGGCCATCGAGCTGGCCATCGACCGCGATGCGATCAAGCGCTCGGTGATGCGCGGCCTGTCGATTCCCACGGGGGTGATCGCGCCGTCGTTCGTCAACGGGTACGACAAGGCCTTTGCGGCCTATCCCAAGGCGGATGCCGCCAAGGCCAAGCAACTGCTGGCCGAGGCGGGCTACCCCAACGGCTTCACCATCACGCTGAACACGCCCAACGACCGCTATGTGAACGACGAGGCCATCGCCACGGCGGTGGCCGGTTTCCTGGGCCGCATCGGCATCAAGACCGAAGTCTCGGCCCGGCCGATCGCCATGCACAGCGTGTCGCTGACCAAGGCGGACAGCGACTTCTACCTGTACGGCTGGGGCGTGCCCACCTACGACTCGGCCTACATCTTCGACTTCCTGGTGCATACGCGCGGCAAGGACAGCCGTGGCGCGCAGAACGCGACGCACTACAGCAATGCCGATGTGGATGCCAAGATCCTGTCCCTGTCCTCGGAGAGCGACAAGGCAAAGCGCGATGCCACCATCAAGAGCATCTGGGAGACCGTGCAAAAGGAGCGCTTCTACATTGCGCTGCATGACCAGGTGATCCACTTCGCGTCCGTGCCCCGGCTCAATGTGCCCGTGCACCCGGACAACGCGCTGCACTTCAAGTTCGTCAAGTTCGAGAAGAAGTAAGCGCCGATGCTGGTCCATCTGCTGCGCCGGCTGGGCCAGTCCGCCCTGGTCCTGCTGGCCGTCTCCTTTGTCTCGTTCATGGTGTTCCGCCATATCGGCGATCCCACGATCAGCCTGCTGGGCGAGGACGCGACGGTTGCCGAGCGCGAGGCGCTGACGGAAAGCCTGGGCTTCAACAAGCCCGTGCCGCTGCAGTACCTGGCTTACGTGGGCAAGGTGCTGCAGGGCGACCTGGGCATCTCCTACCGGCTCAAGCGCCCCGTGACCGAGATCATTGCCGAGCGCCTGCCCGCCACGCTGGAGCTGGCGATGACGGCGGCGCTGTTCGCCCTGGTCATCGGCGTGGCGCTGGGCGTGTACACGGCCATACGGCGCGAGGGATGGCTGAGCCGCTCGATCATGACGGTGTCGCTGGTGGGCGTGTCCCTGCCCACCTTCCTGATCGGCATCGCCCTGATCTACCTGTTTGCCGTGGAGCTGCGCTGGCTGCCGTCCTTCGGGCGCGGCGAGACGGTGAAGCTGGGCGGCTGGGAGACCGGGCTGCTGACGGCTTCGGGCTGGTCGGCGCTGATCCTGCCGGCCATCACGCTGGGCTTCTACAACATGACCCTGATCATGCGCCTGGTGCGCGCCGAGATGCTGGAGGTGCTGCGCGCCGACTACATGCGCTTCGGCCGTGCGCGCGGGCTGCGTGAGCGCGATCTGTACTTCGGCCATGCGCTGCGCAATACCCTGATTCCCGTGATCACCATTGCGGGCCTGCAGATCGGCTCGCTGATCGCCTTTGCCATCGTCACCGAGACCGTGTTCCAGTGGCCCGGCGTGGGCCTGCTGTTCATCTCCTCCATCCAGGGTGTGGACGTGCCGCTGATCGCCGCCTACCTGATGTTCATCGCGCTGCTGTACGTGGGCATCAACCTGCTCGTCGATTTCCTGTACGTGATTGTGGACCCCCGCTTGAGAAACCGATGACCGATTCCGCCAAACAAGCAATCCCTCCCACGGGCTGGCGCGCCAGCGACTCGCCGGTCAAGCGCGCGTTTGCACGCTCGCGCCTGGTGCAGGCGGCGGCGCTGGTGCTGGCGCTGATCGTGGCGGCCACGCTGCTGTCGCCCTGGCTGGCCTGGCAGAACCCCTTCGATCCGGCCAATCTGGACCTGATGGATGCCTTCACGCCGCCGGGCCAGGCGGGCACCAGCGGCACGCTGTACGCGCTGGGCTCGGACGACCAGGGCCGCGATGTCTGGAGCGCCATCCTCTACGGGCTGCGCATGTCGGTGCTGGTGGGCGTGTCGGCCGTGGGGCTGTCCCTGCTGATCGGCGTGCCGCTGGGCCTGGTCTGCGGCTATGCGGGCGGCTGGTTCGACACGCTGATGATGCGCATCGCCGATGTGCAGCTGACCTTTCCCGTGATCCTGGTGGCGCTGCTGGTCTTCGGCATCGCACGCGGCCTGCTGCCCGAGGGCTACCGCGACGACATGGCGGTCTTCGTGATCATCGTGGCCATCGGCCTGTCCGACTGGGTGCAGTACGCGCGCACCGTGCGCGGCGCGGTGATGGTGGAAAAGCACAAGGACTACGTGCTGGCGGCCCAGCTCATAGGCCGCAGCCGCGTGGCCATCCTTGTGCGCCACATCCTGCCCAACCTGCTGGCGCCCATTCTGGTGATCGCCACCATCAGCTTCGCGCATGCCATCGTGGCCGAGTCCACGCTGTCCTACCTGGGCGTGGGCCTGCCGCCCACCCAGCCTTCGCTGGGCACGCTGATCCGCATCGGCCAGGGCTTCCTGTTCTCGGGCGAGTGGTGGATATTGCTGTTCCCCTCGCTGGTGCTGCTGGCGCTGGCGCTGTCCGTCAACCTCGTCGGCGACTGGCTGCGCGACGCACTGAACCCCAAGCTGCAATGAGCACGATACAAGAATCCGGGCAGCCCCCTGCACAGCCTCCGGTGCTGAGCGTTCGCGGCCTGTCCGTCACCTTCGACACCTACAAGGGCCCCGTGCAGGTGCTGGACGATGTGTCCTTCGACATCGCGCCCGGCGAGATCCTGGGCGTGGTCGGCGAGTCTGGCGCGGGCAAGTCCATGACGGGCGCCGCCGTGATCGGCCTGATCGAGCCGCCGGGCCGCATCTCGGCCGGCACGGTGCAGTTGCGCGGCGAGCGCATCGACACGCTGCGCGGCGAGGACCTGCGGCGCATACGCGGCCGGCGCATAGGCTCCATCTTCCAGGACCCGCTGACCAGCCTGAACCCGGTCTATACCGTGGGCCGGCACCTGGTGGAGACCATCCGCACGCACCTGCCCGTCTCCGAGAAGGAAGCCGAGGCACGCGCGCTGGCCCTGCTCGAAGAGGTGGAGATCCCGCAGGCGCGCGAGCGCATGGCCCAGTATCCGCACCAGTTCTCGGGCGGCATGCGCCAGCGCGTGGCCATCGCCCTGGCGCTGTGCGCCGAGCCCGAACTCATCATTGCCGACGAGCCCACCACGGCGCTGGACGTGTCCGTGCAGGCGCAGATCATTGCCCTGCTGCGCCGCGTGTGCAAGGAGCGCGGCGCGGCCGCCATGCTGATCACGCACGACATGGGCGTCATCGCCGAGACGGCCGACCGCGTCATGGTCATGTACCAGGGCCGCGTGCTGGAAACCGGCCCCGTGCGCCAGGTGCTGGACGCGCCGCAGCAGCCCTACACCCAGGTGCTGATGGGCGCCATTCCCAGCGTGCACCACCGCGTGCAGCGCCTGCCCGTGCCCGAGGTGGGCGGCGGCCCGGCCGCGCCCGCCGTGCCCTGGCAGCCCGGGGCCGGTGCGCAGGAGCCCGCGGCTGCCCTGCTGGAGGTCAGGGATCTGTGCAAGGAGTTCGACCTGTCCAGCGGCTGGCTGGCCCGGCTGCTGGCGCGCGAGGACAAAAAGATCCTCAAGGCCGTGGACGGCGTCGGCTTTTCGATCCGCAGGGGCTCCACCTTCGGCCTGGTCGGCGAGTCCGGTTCGGGCAAATCCACGGTGGCGCGCATGGTGGCCGGGCTGACGCCGCCCACCAGCGGCACCGTACTGTTCGACGGCGTGGACAAGTGGAGCCCGGCCGCCCAGACCGTGGCCATGCGCCGGCGCTTCCAGATGATCTTCCAGGACCCGTATGCCAGCCTGAACCCGCGCTGGACCGTGCAGGAACTGATTGCCGAGCCCCTGCAGGTGCTGGCCCTCACGGCCGGCAAGGACGAGACGGCCGAGCGCGTGCAGGAGGCGCTGCGCCGCGTGCGCATGAAGCCCGACGATGCGCGCAAGTATCCGCACCAGTTCTCGGGCGGGCAGCGCCAGCGCATCGCCATCGCGCGCGCCCTGGCCAGCCGGCCCGAGTTCATCATCTGCGACGAACCCACCTCGGCGCTGGACGTCTCGGTCCAGGCCCAGGTGCTCAACCTCATGCGCGACCTGCAGGAGGAGTTCGGCCTGACCTATCTGCTGATCAGCCACAACCTGGCCGTGATCCGCCACATGTGCGACGACATCGGCGTCATGCAGCGCGGCCGCCTGGTCGAGACCGGCGAGGCCGGCGCCGTGCTCGATGCGCCGCAGCATGCATACACGCGCGCGCTGATGGCTGCCGTGCCTGATATGGAGCATGTGCACTGAGGCAAGTGCACTGCCATGGCTTGGCGTTCAGGTCGCGGCAACGACCCGCACGTCGAACCGGACCTGAAGCCAGTTCTTGATGGCGGCAAAGATGGCGGCAAGATTGTCCATGCTGGGGTTGCCTTTCGGCGAGAGCATGCGGTGCAGGCTCTTGCTCGGCTTGTGCGTGAGGTCGGCCAGCGTCTCGAATCCCACCGTTGCGTTGACGAGATCGCGCAGGACGAGGCGTGCCGTTTCTGGCTCACCGCTCAGAAAAAGAGTGGCCGCCTCATCAAGCAGCGCCTGTGCGAAAGCAGGGTCGCGCTCAATGCGCTGAATGACCGTTTGTTTGAAATCGCGGGTGAGCGTCATGCCTTCGTTCCTTTTTTGGCATTGTCCGAGGGGCGTTGCCTCTTGCGAGCCTTGTATTCGCTGTGCAGGGCCACGGCTTCGTCGATGGCCTTCTGCTGGCCCTTTTTCGTGCTGCCCCCGAACAGGATGATCAATCTTTCCCCGTCCTTGGCGAGATAGATGCGGTAGCCCGGGCCCCAGTCGATCTTGTATTCGCCAATACCCCGGAACCATTCGATATTGGAGGTGTTGCCCAACTCCATGCGGGCCATGGCGACGGCCACCTTGGCAGCCGCCTGGCCATCCAGCCCGTTGAACCATGTCTGGTACGCGCTGCTGCCGTCTTCGCGGACGTACTCCTGGAGCTGGATTCGCATGGATTGGATGGTAACTTATGAGTTACCAACGCTGCAAGGCGCTGTCCACATGACCTACAGCGTTCTCATGTTCCCAGGAACGAATGACAGCGATGGACCCAAAAAAGGCCTGCGGATGCAGGCCTTTGCTTCTGAGGACACGATGGCTTACCGGGCGGGTGCTGGTGGCGTGGCCGGTGCTGCCTGCGCCGCAGGTGCCCCCTGGGCCGGCTGCTGCGCTGGCGCGCCACCCTGCTGCACCGGACCGATGGTGGTGCGCACCACGCGCGAGCCCTTGGGCGGGTTGGGGAAGCCGGTGAGCGCGGCGTCGAACAGGATGCCGAAGATGGCCGGGTCGTCGGTCCACACATCCTGGCGCTGGGCCGAGGTCTCGTAGACGATCTGCTGCGTGGTGGCGTTGCGCATCACGATGCTGACGGCGCGGTAGTACTCCAGAGGCGGGCCGTCGAACATGAAGCTGCCGCCAAAGCCCATGCCCCAGCCGCGCCCGTAGCCCACGCCCCAACCCCAGCGCGGGCCGCCCCAGCGGTCGTAGTAGGGCCAGGCGGCGTAGTCGCGCGCATAGCGTGCGTCGGCGCCGATCTGCACGATCAGGCTGGCCCGGGAGTCGTCGCGCTGCAGGCCCACGCGGCCCAGTGCCTGCTGGGCCTGGGACTCGATGGCCGCGAAGTGCGTCTGCGCCTCGCGTTGCGAGGGCAGCACTTCCAGGCGGTAGGTGGGCGGCGCGGGCAGGGCGCCCAGCGTGGAATAGCTCTGGACGGTGCTCTGGACTTCGCGCACGCTGGCGCAGCCGGTGAGCAAGGCCGTGGCCACGATGGCCAGGACATGGATGCAGCGCAGCTTCATGGTGTACTCCTTGGTCGAAAAAAGGCCCGTTTGCACGGGCCTTGGTTGGAGTGGGGCGATTGTTATAGGTTCAGCCGTCAGGACGACAGTTGTACCACCTGCAGACCGGGCAGCGATGCGGACACTGGCATCTCTTCATGGTCGAAGGCCATGTCGCCGTTGGGGTCGGCAATGCCGGTGGCCTTGGCGTTCTTGAAGTCGTGCAGCTCGGGATCCATCATGTGCGTGGTCACGATGTGGCCCATGGCGCGGAACATGCTTTCCACGCGGCCCGGGAATTTCTTGTCCCACTCGCGCAGCAGCTCGCCCACGGCCACGCGCTGCAGGCCGTCCTGGCTGCCGCAGAGGTTGCAGGGGATGATGGGGAAGTTCTGGTACTGGGCCCAGCGCACGGTGTCCTTCTCGGGCACGTAGCACAGCGGGCGGATCACCACATGCTTGCCGTCGTCCGAGACCAGCTTCGGGGGCATGCCCTTCATGCGGCCGCCGTAGAACATGTTGAGCATCAGCGTCTGCACGATGTCGTCGCGGTGGTGGCCCAGGGCCACCTTGGTGCAGCCCAGCTCGTCGGCCACCTTGTACAGGATGGCGCGGCGCAGGCGCGAGCACAGGCCGCAGGTGGTCTTGCCCTCGGGCACGACGCGCTTGACCACGCTGTAGGTGTCCTGCGTTTCGATGTGGTAGTCCACGCCGATGCTCTTGAAGTACTCGGGCAGCACATGGTCGGGAAAGCCGGGCTGCTTCTGGTCGAGGTTCACGGCCACCAGCTCGAATTTGACGGGCGCGCGCTTTTGCAGCTTGCGCAGCACGTCCAGCATCGTGTAGCTGTCCTTGCCGCCCGACATGCAGACCATGATCTTGTCGCCTTCCTCGATCATGTTGAAGTCGGTGATGGCGCGGCCCACCTCGCGGCACAGGCGCTTTTCGAGCTTGATCTGCTCGCGCTCGATCTTGATGCGGTTGCCGCCTGCGGTGTCTGCGGGGGCGTCGGCGGCGGCTTCTTCGGCCAGCCAGGGATTGTCGGTCACTGCGTTCATGGGGTTCACCATTGTCCTGTCTCGACGCGAATGGCCACTTCGCAGTCGTCAAAAATTTCGAGCTTGGCGATCTTCACGCGCACGCCCATCACGCCGGGCAGCTGCATCAGGCGCTGGGCCAGCTTGCCGATCAGGCTCTCCAGCAGGTTCACATGCTCGGCCGTGCATTCATCGATGATGATCTGGCGCACCTTGCGGTAGTCCAGCACATGCAGGATGTCGTCGTCGCGCGGAGCCAGCGGCTGCGTGCCCAGGCTCAGCTCGGCATCGACCTGGATGGGCTGGGGCATCTGTTTTTCGTGGGCGAGGATGCCCAGGTTGGCGTCGAAACGCAAACCCGTGAGCGTCAGGATCTGTTGTCCGGTGGCGGAGTTCATGGGGAAAAGCCGTGGAGTGTGGGGATGGGCGCGGGCAGGCGCCTACATCATGGAAAAGTCGCGCTCGAAGCGCTGCAGGTGCTGGCCGCCATCGACCAGCAGCGTGGTGCCCGTGATGGACTGGTTGTCCAGCGCAAAGCACACGGTGGCGGCCACGTCGGCCGCGCTGGACGAGCGGCCCAGCGGGCTGAGGCGGTGCAGGGCCTCGAAGCGCTCCTGGCTCAGCATGTGGCTGGTCAGCGTCAGGCCCGGGGCCACGCCGACCACGCGCACGCGCGGCGCCAGGGCCAGCGCCAGCATGGTGCCTGCGGCCTCAAGCGCTGCCTTGGACAGCGTGTAGCTGAGGAAATCGGGGTTCTGGTTCCAGAGCTTCTGGTCCAGCATGTTGATCACGGCGCCGCTGGCATGCTCCTCGCCGGCCGCCACGCGGTCCTCGATATGGGCATGCAGCGCCTGGGCCAGCAGGATGGGCGCGCCGGTGTTGCTGCGCAGGTGGGCTTCCAGGGCCACGTAGCTGAAGCTGCCGGCGTCGTCATGCTCGAACAGGGAGGCGTTGTTGACCACGGCGTCCAGGTGGCCGAAGTGCGCAACGGCACGCGGCACCAGGGAGCGCACCGAGTCCTCGTTGAAGAAATCGGCATCCAGGGCGGCGCTGTCGCCGGCCAGTTCAGCGCAGGTGGCGGCCGTCTCCAGCGCCTCGTCGTGGGAATCGCGGTAGTGCACGGCCACCTGCCAACCGGCGCTGGCAAGCGCGAGCGCGATGTCGCGCCCCAGGCGGCGGGCCGCGCCGGTCACCAAAACTGTGCGTGTTCGGGCAGGTGAGGACATTCGAGGACAATGTACGGATCGTGACGACAGAACCCTCAATTTTAACGGCCGCCCTGCAAACCCGTATTGCGCAAGAGATTGCGTCCTCGGGCGGATGGCTGGCTTTCGACCGTTTCATGGCCCTGGCGCTGTACGAGCCGGGCCTGGGCTACTACGCCAATGACACCGCCAAGTTCGGGCTGATGCCATCGTCGGGCAGCGATTTCGTGACCGCGCCCGAGATGTCCCCTGTCTTCGGCCAGTTGCTGGCCGCCCAGGTGGCCGAGGCGCTGCAGCGCACGCACACCCGCGAAGTCTGGGAGTTTGGTGCCGGCACGGGCGCGCTGGCGCTGCAGGTGCTGGACGAGCTGGCGGCCCTGGGCGTGCGGCCGGACCGCTACACCATCGTCGACCTGTCGGGCACGCTGCGTGCGCGACAGCAGCTCAGGCTGGTGAAGTACGAAAGCCTGGTGCACTGGGCCGATGCCCTGCCCGATAGGCTCGAAGGCGTGGTCATCGGCAACGAGGTGCTGGATGCCATGCCCGTGCAGCTGCTGGTGCGCAAGGCAGGTGTCTGGCATGAGCGCGGCGTGGTGCTGCAGCCGGACGGCAGCCTGGGCTGGGAAGACAGGCCCACGCCACTGCGCCCGCCGATGGACATCGAGGGCGAGCACGACTACCTGACCGAAATCCACCCGCAGGGCGAGGCCTTCATTCGCACGCTGGGCGAGCGCATGGCGCGCGGCGCGGCATTTTTCATCGACTACGGCTTTGGCGAATCCGAGTATTTCCACCCGCAGCGCCACATGGGCACCCTGGTGTGCCACCGGCTGCACAAGGTGGACGACGATCCGCTGGCCGATGTCGGCCTCAAGGACATCACGGCCCATGTGAACTTCACGGGCACGGCCGTGGCCGCGCAGGAGGCGGGCTTCGAGGTGCTGGGCTATACCTCGCAGGCCCATTTCCTCATCAACTGCGGCCTGGGCCCCAAGCTCGACGCACTGGCCCAGGGCCCGCGCGCCATGGCCACCAAGCTGATGATGGAGCACGAGATGGGCGAGCTGTTCAAGGTCATCGGCCTGGCCAAGGGCGTGGAGCCCTGGGACGCCATGGGCTTTGTGCGCGGCGACCGCACGCACCGCCTGTAGCGGGCCGGGACCCGCCTGCCTCAGCGCTGGACGCTGCGGCCGTTGCTGACGTCGTGGACCGTCTGGTCCTTGAGGTTGATGCGGTAGATCTCGCGCGTGACGTTGCCAGAGAAGCCCAGCTCCACGATGGACAGGTTCTCGAACGTGGTCGTGAAGCCGCCGGGCAGGATGCGGTTCAGGCGCGCGGCGGTCTCGCCCATGGCGCGCTCGATCTCGGGCGTGAAGGTGGCTTCGCTGTAGACCAGGGTGTTGTGCGGGTTGTGGCTGCGCACCTCCTTGCCGGCCTGCACCTGGTTGATGCCGCTGACACCCACGCTTTGCACCATGGCCTTGGCCGAGTCGTTCATGCGGGCATAGACGGGTCCTGTCACGCGCGGCAGCGGGCCGTCGCGCAGCGGCGCCATGGCGGCGGTGGCGCGGGTGTTGAAGTCCATCATGGCCTCGTAGGCCGGGCCCGACTTGACGATGCCCAGGTCCAGCCACCAGGGCTTGCCGGCCCCCTTGGCGGCCTCGGTGGTGTAGAAATTCTTCAGGTGAACGTCCTGCAGCACGGGCGGCAGCGCCGGCAGGGCCGCCAGCATCTTGCGCGGCGTGGACGGGTCGGCGCTGTGGATATGCACCACGGTGACATGGGGCAGGTTGAAGGTGTTGGCCTCGGCCACCAGCTTCAGGCGCAGCAACTGCTCGTGCACCACGGGCGTGACCTGGCTGTCCATGATGGCCGTGGCATCGGCCGGCAGGCGGTAGACCAGGCCATAGGTGGCCTGGTGGGCGCGGAAATCACTGCGCTGCAGGGCGCTGTTGTCGATGGCGCCGGGTCGGGCTGTCGGCGCAGGTGCGCTGGCGCAGGCGGTCATCAGCAAGGCGGCGGGCAGGGCTGCGGCAAGAAGAAGGCGGCGGTTGCGTTGCATGGCGAATTCGTGGTGGTCGGCCTGGAGGCGATGAAGAGGGGGGGGGACAGCGGCAATGTAGGCAGTCCATATGTCGTGTGCATGACGCGGTGTACTCTGTATGGCCCGGTCCCGCGCCGCCGTACACTCGGCGCCATGATCCGCTGGCTCCTCGTCATCTTTCTGGCCCTGCTGCTGTTCAATGGCCTGCACGCCTGGCTGGAACGCATAGGCCTGGGCCGCCTGCCGGGCGACTTCCGCTTTCGCCTGTTCGGTCGCGTGATTTTTCTGCCCATTGCCAGCACCGTGTTGCTCAGCGTGATTGCCGCCCTGATTGCCAAGCTGGTCTGAGCATGGCTTGAAGCATGGGCGCAGCGCCCGTATATGCATGCAATTGCCCCCATGACTCGCCAACAAGAGGCCGCCCATGTCCGACAAGCTGCATTTCGTCTGCCCCCATTGCCACACCACCAACCGCATTGCGGTCGATCAGCTGGGTAGCGCGCCTGATTGCGGCAGCTGCCATCAACCGCTGGTCACCGGCCAGCCCGTGGCGCTGGATGCGCAGAGCTTCGCCAGGCATGTGGGGCGCAGCCAGGTGCCCGTGGTGGTCGATTTCTGGGCCCCCTGGTGCGGCCCCTGCCGCATGATGGCGCCTGCCTTCGAGCAGGCGGCTCAGGCGCTGGCGCCCGGCGTGCAGCTGGCCAAGCTCGATACCGAGGCGCACCCCCACGCTGCCGCGCCCTGGAACATCCGCAGCATCCCGACCATGGTGGTGTTCAAGGAAGGACGCGAGATCGCCCGTGTCTCCGGCGCGCTGCCTGCCGGCGAGATCGTGCGCTGGGTGCGCTCGGTCGTCTGATGGTTGCCGGGCCGCAAGGACCGGGCGCCTTCAGGCCCTTCCTCAGGCCTGCACTTCACCCGGCAGATAGAAGCAATAGCCGCTGTTGCGCAGCGTCTTGACAGGCAGCTGCTGGCCGCTGGCCTCTTGCACCTTGCGCCTCAGCCGGCGCATCTGGGTGTCCAGGCGGCGCTGGTCGTAGACCAGATAGTCTCCACCCAGCGCCTGCACGATCTGGCGGCGGCTGACGCTGGCCCCTGCCTTGCCCATCAGGCAGTGCAGCACCAGCAGGTCCTGGTGTGACAGCGCCACAGGGGGCGAGGCGGGGGGCTGCAGGCGGCTGGGGCCAAGCTGCAGCAGCCACGGCGCCTGGCGCTGCTGCAGGCCCAGGCGCCGCACCAGGGCGGCCAGGGTGGCTTCCAGCTCGTCGAGATCGCAGCCTTTGCCCAGGTAGTGGTCGGCGCCGATCTCCAGGCCGTCGATGCGGTTGGCGCTGCTGTTGAGCGCGCTGAAGACGATGATGCCCAGTTGCTGGCCCTGCTGGCGCAGGCGCTGGATCAGCGCCAGGCCGTTGCCGTCGGGCAGGCCGATGTCGATGATGGCCAGCCGGTGGCGCCGCGCATCGAAATGGCGGTCGAACTCCTGCAGGCTGGCCACGCACTGCGGTGCATAGCCCAGGGATTCGAGGAACTCGCCCAGTTCATGGCGCAGCACGGGCTCGTCTTCGAGCAGGATCACATCAAGCATGGACTGGGAGGAGGGCAGGCGGGTGACAGCGCAGACAGCTGGTGTACGCTGGCGGCCCCGTGGTGGACTTCAGATGCGATATTACCGTGCAACCCTCATCGTGCTGGCCTGGCTGCTGTGCCCACTGCTGCTCCAGGCCCGGACCCTCGTGCTGGACCCCGATGTGCCCATGCAGGAGACCGCAGGGCAGTGGCAGCGGCTCGATGACGCTTCGGGCCTGCTCGATGTGCGGCAGGCCGACCTGGCGCCCGGGTGGAAGGCGATGCCAGGGCACCTGAACGCCAGCTTCACGCAGGCGGCGGTCTGGTTGCGCATGCCGCTGCAGGTGCAGCAGCCCGGCAGCTGGATGCTGTTGCTGGGCAATGCCCTGCTCGATGAGGTGGAGGTCCATGTGCGCCGGCCTGGCGGCCCCTGGCAGCTGCTGGGGCGCAGCGGCGAAGAGATTCCGCGTCACGCCTGGCCGGTGGACTACCGCAGTCCCGCATTCCAGTTCGAACCTGCTGCCGCCGGGTCATACGAGTTGCTGGTGCGCCTGCGTGCGCGCAACGCGCTCGTCACCCGTATCGATCTGTGGCAGCGACTGGCGTTCGACAACCATACGCGGCGCGAGGCCCTCTCGTTCGGCCTGTACTTCGGGCTGTACCTGCTGTTGATTGGCGTGCAACTGGTGTTCTGGCTGGGCACGCGGGCTCCGGTGAGCGGCCTGTTTCTGGCCTATCTCAGCGTCTGCGTGCTCAATGAGGTGGTATCGCTGGGGCTGGTGCAGCAGTTGACGGGCCTGCCGGGTTTCTGGAGCGACCGCCTGCTGGGATGCGGCATTGCCGGCGCCCTGGCGATCTCCATGCAACTGGCCTGCAGGCAGTTGGAGCTGGCATCGCTGTATCCGCGGCTGGTGCGCCAGATCGTGCCGCTGCTGTGGCTGTTCAGCCTGTGCTGCATGCTGCTGGTGGTGTCGGGGCACTACTCGGCGGGCATGGTCCCGGTGCAGGCCATGACCCTGCCGCTGACCGTGGGCTTTCTCGCATTCGCCCTTTGGCTGTGGCGGCGCGGCCACGCCCCGGCACGGTTCTTCATGCTGGCGTTCGGCATCTTCTATGCCGGCGTGCTGATCTCTTTCCTGCGCAACCTGGGCTGGCTGCCCATGAACGCGCTGACCGCGCTGGTGTCCACGCATGCGTCCGCGCTGGGCACCATGGCGCACATGCTGCTGCTCAGTGGCTGGATCATCGGCGGATACGAGCGCAGGCGCCGCATTCGAGAGCACGAGCAGGTCCGGCTGGAGGCGGAACTGCGGCAGCGACAGTTGCGCGAAAGCGAACTCAGCGAGGCGCTGGCGCTGGAGCGCAGGGTGCGCCAGGAGCAGCGCGACTTTGTCGCCATGGTCTCGCACGAGCTGCGCACGCCGCTGGCCATCATCCTGACCAGTGCGCAGCAACTGGCGCGCAATCTGGCTGCACCGCCCGACAAGACGCTGGCACGCAGCCGCAACATCCGCGAAGCCGCCCAGCGCCTGCTGGCCCTGGTGGACGACTGCCTGGCCGACGACCGCATGGCCGACCCCCAGCCCCATGCCGAGCCGCGCCTGCAGCCCTGCGACCTGCATGCGCTGGTGGATGGCTTGTGCCTGGACTTTGCGCCCGGCCGCATCGTCTGCCAACTGGGCGGGGGCACGCAGCAATTGATCACCGATGCCGGCCTGCTGCGCATCGCGCTGCGCAATCTGCTGGCCAATGCAGACCGCCACACGCCCGAGGGCGAATCGGTCCGCCTGGACGTGACCAGGCAGGGCGAGGGTCTGGAGATCCAGGTCTCGAATCCGGCAGAGCCCATTGCCCAGGCGGACCAGGACCAGCTGTTCGAAAGGTATTACCGTGGCCGCAACGCCCAGCACCGGCCCGGCGCCGGGCTGGGGCTGTACCTGGTGCGGCGCATCGCCGAGCGGCTGGGCGGCAGCGTGGCCTTGTTGACGGCAGGAGGCGAGCAGCCCGTGTGCCTGCGACTGGTCCTGCCCGTGGCGCGAGCCTGATTCCCGTGTGTGGCGGCCTTTGCGCTCAGGCCGCCTGCGCCAGCCAATCGGCCACGGCCTGTGCGCGCGCCGCCTGCACGGCTTCGCCGATGGCCTTGCCCTGCTTGCCGCGCGCAGCGGCCTGGGCCGCGATGTCCGAGGTGGAGATGGACAGCGCGGCAGCCAGCGCATCGCGCAGGCGGGCGCGCTGGGGGTAGGGCCGGTCCTCGAAACCCAGGCGCCCCCGCGCGTCGCATTCACAGGCCGCAAGGGCCTGTTCGAAGCGCGCGGGCTTGCGGATGGCGTCGCAGCGCTCCAGCAGGCGGACGATGGCGGCGCCGTTGAGTTCGCCGCTGCGGTGGATGTTGCCGTGCTCGCGCGCCACCACGTCGCCCAGTTCGCGGCAGTCCGTGGGCACGCGCAGACGCTCGCCCACTTTCTCGGCCAGCCGGGCGCTGCGCTGCTCATGGCCTATGTGGCGCGGCAGCACATCGGCCGGCGTCGTGCCCTTGCCCAGGTCGTGCACCAGGCAGGCGTAGCGCACGGGCAGCGGGGTGTCCAGCTGCGCGGCCATGTCCAGCACCATCATGGCGTGCACGCCGGTATCGACCTCGGGGTGGTACTCGGCGCGCTGGGGCACGCCCCACAGTCGCTCCAGCTCGGGCAGCAGCACGGCCAGCGCACCGCACTCGCGCAGCAGCTCGAACATGCGCGAGGGGCGGCGCTCCATCAGGCCACGGCTGATCTCCTGCCACACGCGCTCGGGCACCAGGGCATCCACCTCGCCGGCGGCCACCATCTCCTGCATCAGGGCCATGGTTTCCGGCGCCACCGTGAATTCGTGGAAACGTGCCGCGAAGCGCGCCACGCGCAGGATGCGCACCGGGTCTTCGCGGAAGGCCCCGGTCACATGGCGCAGCACCCGGGCCTGAAGATCGGCCTGGCCGTGGTAGGGATCGGTGATGGCGCTTTCACCATCCCAGTCCGCAGGAGCGGCCATGGCATTGATGGTCAGGTCGCGCCGGGCCAGATCCTGCTCCAGCGTGACATCGGGCGCCGCCTGCACGACGAAACCCCGGTACCCCAGGCCGCTCTTGCGCTCGGTACGCGCCAGCGCATATTCCTCGTGCGTCTCGGGATGGAGGAAGACCGGGAAGTCCCGCCCCACTGGCAGAAAGCCGCGCGCGGACATTTGTTCGGGCGTGGCGCCGACCACCACCCAGTCGCGGTCATGCACGGCCCGCCCCAAAAGACGGTCGCGCACTGCGCCGCCCACCATGTACACCTGAAATTCGCTCATGCCGCAATGGTAGGGCCTGGGCGGTGACATGATGGCGGGCTGCCTCCTCGCACCGATGGAGTGCCGAGCGCATGCTTTCTTTCGGATTCCGTCTGGAGACACACTCAAGCAGCACCAGCCGGACGGCCGCTGCAATGGCTCCGCAACCGCGGCATTGCGCAGGCCGCGCCCACCCCAGCGCAGCAGTGCTCCGACTTTTGCTGGTGCGCCGCTCAGCCGGCCGCAGGCGCGCTGCGGTAGGGTTCCTCGAACGGCCGGAAATCGTGCTCGGCCAGTGCGCCCTGCACCCAGTCCTGCACGCCCGGCAAGGCGCGCACGCGGCGCACGTAGGCGTCGATGGCCGGGGCCAGCGGCAGCTCGTAGGTCGTCAGGCGCATGCACACGGGCGCGAAAAAGGCATCGACGATGCTGAACTGGTCATACAGCATGGGGCCGCTGGCCGTGGACAGCAGCGGCTGCCACAGCTCGGACAGGTGCTGGACATCGTCGCGCAGGTCCGCGCGCTCGGCCCACAGCCGCGCGCCGACCTCGGGCAACTGGGCCTCGATGTTCATTGGGCACAGCGAGCGCAGCGCGCCGAAGCCGCTGTGCATCTCGGCACAGAGGCTGCGCGCGCGGGCGCGGTTCAGGGCCAGGGTCGGCCACAGGTGTTTTTCAGGGAATTTCTCGGCCAGGTACTCGCAGATGGCCAGGCTGTCCCAGATGGCCATGCCTTCGTCCATGAGCACGGGCACGCGGCCCGAGGGAGACAGCGCGCGGGCACGCTGCTTGAAGGCGGACTGCTCGTCGAAGCTGTCAAAGCGCAGCATGACTTCTTCGAAAGCAATGCCGGCCTGGCGCATCAGCACCCAGGGGCGCATGGACCAGGATGAGTAATTCTTGTTGCCGATATAGAGCGTGAGCATGGCCGCAACCTCCGCGATAGGCCCTACAGCTTAGCAAGCATGGCAGGAAAACCCATGTAGGAGCCGGGCGCTGCCTGGGCGCGCTCTAATGCGTGCCATGCAAAACGATAGCTCTTCTCCCCAGGCGCCAGCGGCGCGCCACACGGCTGCGCTGGTCCTGTTTTCCGGCGGCCAGGATTCGACCACCTGCCTGGCGCAGGCGCTGTCGCTGTACGAGCGCGTCGAGACCCTGGGTTTCGACTACGGCCAGCGCCACAGCGTGGAAATGCAGGTGCGCCAGCAGGTGCGCGAGCGGCTGGCCAGGGATTTTCCCGAATGGGCACCGCGCCTGGGTGACGACCATGTCCTCTCGCTGGACGTGCTGCAGCAGATCGGCGGCTCCTCCCTGACCGAAGACGTGGCCTTCGCCATGCAGGCCGACGGCCTGCCCAACACCTTCGTGCCCGGCCGCAACCTGCTGTTCCTGACCCTGGCCGGCGCGCTGGCCTACCGTCGCGGCCTGTCGGTCATCGTCACCGGCGTCTGCGAGACCGACTACTCCGGCTACCCCGACTGCCGTGACGACACCATGAAGGCCATGCAGCTCGCCCTGAACCTGGGCCTGGAGCGGCGCCTGCGCATCGAAACCCCGCTCATGTGGATAGACAAGGCCCAGACCTGGCAAATGGCCCACGACCTGGGGGGCGACACCCTGGTGGACCTCATCCAGCGCGACACCCACACCTGCTACCAGGGCACGCGCGAGACGCTGCACGACTGGGGCTACGGCTGCGGAACCTGCCCCGCCTGCGACCTGCGAGCCCGCGGCTGGCATCAATGGCAGGCGCAGCGCGAGACAGCAAACTAAAGAAGCACAGCGCTAGAAACCGGCGCGGCCAAAAGCGAGGGACACCGAGCAAGGGCCGCCCCGCAGTGAGGGTGTCGTCCCCCTCCCCCGCGAAGCGGGCAGAGAGGGGGAAGGCGTGCAGCGCCTCAGGGGGTGCTTGTTCTACACCGGCCAGACGACTCCGTGGTCGTTCAAGATGGCGTCCAGCGGCAGGTCATGCGGCTCGGGCTCGAACTCGTCCACATAGCCGCAGCCGTAGCCCAGACCCACGGTGAAGGGCCTGGGCTGCAGCTCGGCCAGGGTGCGGTCGTAGAAACCGCCGCCATAGCCCAGGCGGTAGCCACCGGCCGCGTAGCCCACGCAGGGCACGAACAGCAGGGTGGGGGTCAGGGTTTCGGTGTCCTTGGGCTTGGGGATGCCATAGGCGTCCTCTTCCATGGGACAGCCCGGGTACCAGGCGTGAAAGCTGAGTGTCTTACGCTGCTTGTCGATCACGGGCAATCCGATGCGGCGTCTTTGTGGGGTACCCTGTAGCTCGCCATCTTCCTTCCACCGGTGAAGCGCTGGCAGCGGGTCGAACTCCCCCTTGATCGGCCAATAGGCGCCGATGATGCTGTCGGGCCGCTGTATCAGCCAAAAGCGCATGACCTGCTGCAGCGCGTCGGCGCGCTGCAATCGGTCGGGAAGGTTGAGGCGCTGGTCTATCAAGCTGCGGCGCAGGGCTGCTTTGTCCATCAGATAATTTCCTCCATGCACTGGCTGAAGATTTTGACACCGCTTCTGGCGGCTTCCCTCTGGACCACCGCAGCCACGCCTGCGCTGGCGCAAAACCGTGGCGACGACGTCCTGCTGGAAATGCAGCAGGCCTTTCGCAAGGGCGACAAGGCCAAGCTCACGCAGCTGCTGCCTTCTGCGCGTGGCCATGTGCTCGAACCTTGGGCCGCCTATTGGGAACTCAAGGCCCGGCTGGAAGAAGCCAGTGCCGACGAGATTCTGGGGTTTTTCAAGCGCTGGCCCGGCACCTACCAGGAAGACCGGCTGCGCAATGACTGGCTGCTGCTGCTGGGGCAGCGGCGCGACTGGGGCATGTTCGACCAGGTGCACGGGGCGTTTCGCATGCGCGATGACCGTTCCGTCAACTGCTATGCCCTGCTGATCGACAACCTCAAGGGCCAGCCTGCCGCCAATCTCGGCCAGCAGGTCCGCGACCTGTGGTGGGCCCAGCGCGACGCCGACGACGGCTGCACCTATGCTGCCGGCGAGCTGTACGCAGCCAAGCAGATCAGCGAGCCCGAAGTCTGGCGCAAGGCACGCCAGTCGGCCGAGGCCAATCGCCAGAAGGCCACGCGCGATGCCGTGGCCATCGTCGCGCCCGGGGCCCTGCCCCAGGTGGCGCAGGTATTCGCCTCGCCGGCGAAATACCTTGCCGGGCAGACGCGCGTGCGTGGTGCCGTGCCCAAGGAACTGGCGCTGCTGGCGCTGATCCGCATGGCGTCCAGCGACCCGGCGGCGGCGGCCACCCAGCTGGAAGGCGGCTGGGGTGCCCGGCTGACGGCCGAGGAGAACAACTGGGCCTGGGGCGTGATCGGCAAGCAGGCCGCGCTCAAGCTGCAGCCCGAGGCTGCGGCCTATTTCGGCAAGGTGCGCAAGGACGGCGATCTCAGCGACGAACTGCTGGGTTGGAAGGTGCGTGCCGCGTTGCGTGCAGGCGACTGGCGCACGGTGCGCCGCGCCATCGACGCCATGGGTCCTGAGCGCACCGAACACACATGGACCTACTGGAAGGCCCGCGCCCTGCTGTCGGGCCGCCCCAGCGAGCAGGAGCGTTCCGAGGCGCGCCAGCTGCTGGAGGACATGGCCGGCCCCGGCAGTTTCTACGAGCAGCTGGCGCTGGAGGACATCGGCCAGCGCGTGACGGCCCCACCGCCGCCTGCGCCGCCCACGGCACAGGAGAAGGCCGCCGCCCGCGCCAACCCCAGTCTGGTGCGCGGCCTCTACGCCATCCAGAACGGCCTGCGCAGCGAAGGCGTGCGTGAATGGAACTACGCCACCAACCTGCACCAGGCCGGCGGCATGAACGACCGCGAACTGCTGGCCGCCGCCGACCTGGCCTGCCAGCAGCAGGTCTGGGACCGCTGCATCAACACCAGCGAGCGCACGCGCAGCTTTGCCGACTGGAGCCAGCGCTTTCCCATGCCCTTCCACGACACGGTGCTGGCGCGCTCGCGTTCCATCGGGCTGGACCCTGCCTATGTCTATGGACTGATCCGCCAGGAAAGCCGCTTCATCATGGATGCGCGCTCGGGCGTGGGCGCCTCGGGCCTGATGCAGGTCATGCCGGCCACGGCCCGGTGGACGGCGCGCAAGATCGGCATGACGGACTTTTCCCCGTCCATGATCAATGACCGCGATGTGAATATCACCATAGGCACCGCCTATCTGAAGCTGGCGCTGGACGATTTCGACGGCTCCATGGCGCTGGCTGCGGCCGGCTACAACGCCGGCCCCGGCCGCCCGCGCAACTGGCGCAACGGCCCGGTGCTCGACGCCGCCATCTGGGCCGAGAACGTGCCCTTCACCGAGACGCGCGACTATGTGAAGAAGGTGCTGTCCAACACCACCAACTACGCGGCGCTGATCACGGGCCAGCCCCAGTCGCTCAAGAGCCGCCTGGGCACCATCGGCCCGCGTGATGCGGCCACGCCCGACCCCAGCAAGGATCTGCCCTGAGCCGCACTTGACATTCCTGCGGGATGCGGCGATGCCTGTCGGCGCTACACTTGGTTACCGACTGGCGGGCCGCATGCCGCGGCCCCGGATACCGCAGGGGTTTCAAGAATGACAACAACAGGGAGCCGCGCGGCCTGGGTCGCGCTGGGTCTTGCATGGGCGTGCACGGCGGCGGCGCAGCCCGTCTACAAATGGGTGGATGCCGAAGGGCGCACGCACTACGGTTCGCAGCTGCCCGTCGACCAGGCCGATGCCGGCCAGATCAAGGTCTCGCCCAATGGCAGCTCGGGCGCAGGCTCGGGCCGGTTTGGCGAAGAGCGCAATCCCGACGGCACGAAGAAGCTGCCCAAGCAGGTGCGCGAGCTGGCGGACGGCGTGGCCAAGGGCCTGAGCAAGGTCGATTCCAAGGAGGTGCCGCTGAACTGCGCAGCCGCCGTGGACAACATCCGCAGCCAGGTGGACACCATGGTCGAGAACGGCCAGAAAAACCTCAAGGGCGGCTACATCACGCAGGCGCAGTTCGATGCAACCGCGGGCAAGTTCCGCGAGGCGCGCACGCACGCCACCGTGGCCGACTGCCAGGCCGCCACGGGCCGCTCCAAGGCCATGTACCAGTGCATGTCCAACAGCTACAACCACCTGATCGGCTGCGCGGAAAAGCACAAGCCCTGAAGGGATCCGATCCCTCAGGTCTCGGCCCACATGCGCAGAAGGTTGTGATATTGGCCCGCGAGGCTGAGGGTTTCATCGGTCTCGCCCAGTTTTTCGCGCAGGCGCTGGATGGTCTGGTCCATCTCGAACAGCATGGCCCGGCGTGTGTCGTCGCGCACCATGCTCTGTGCCCAGAAGAAGGCGCATACGCGCTCGCCCCGGGTGACGGGCTCCACGCGGTGCAGGCTGGTGGAGGGGTAGAGGATCAGGTCGCCGGCCGGCAGCTTGACCTCGTGCGTGCCATAGGTGTCCACCACGACCAGCTCGCCGCCATCGTAGTCCTCGGGATCGCAGAGGAAGAGGGTGCAGGACACATCGGTGCGCATCCACTGCTGCGCGCCTGGCAGGCGCCGTGCCGCACCGTCCACGTGCAGGCCATAGGTTTCACTGTCCGCGTAGCGGTTGAACAGCGGCGACATGGTGCGCGCGGGCAGGGCGGCACTGAAGTACAGCGCATTGGCCGCCAGCGCCTGCTCGATGGTGCGGCCCTGCTCCAGTGCCACGGGCGAGTCTTCGGGCAACTGGCGGTTGCGCTTGACCCGGGCGCCTTGGCTGCCCGCCGTGGCACGGCCATCCACCCAGTCGGCGGCGTCGATGGCTGTGCGGATGGCAGTGACCTGCTGGCGCGTGAGCACGTCGGGAATGTGCAGCATCATGGTGCGGGTCCTCCTCGCATGGAAAAAGCCCCGGCGGGGCCGGGGCGGTACTGGGATTGTCGGCGCTCTGCGCGCGGCAAGGCCGGCGCGGCGGCCCGTCTTGCATTCACTCAGAAGCGGAAGTTCGCGGACACGCGCACGGAGCGCGGAGTGCCCGGGAAATAGCGGTAGCCGCTCTTGTTGATGGCGCCCACGTATTCCTTGTCGAACAGGTTGTAGAAGTTCAGCTGGATGTCGGCGTTCTTGTTGATGCGGTAGCTGGCCATGGCATCGAAGACCCAGTAGGCATCGGTGAAGTTGGGCGTGCCCACGGCTCCGTCGGTGCCACGCTTGAGTCCGCCCGAGTAGCGCGCCCCGCCAGCCAGCGTCAGGCCGAACGGGAACTGGTAGCTGGTCCACAGTGAGAAGGCGTTCTTGGGCGTATAGGTCAGGCCGCTGGAGCCGTCCTGCGCCACGGTGGCGCCCGTGTCCACCTTGGTGTCCTGCAGCGTGTAGCCGGCAGTCACGCCCCAGGCGGGCGTGATCTGGCCCGTGGCGCCCAGCTCCAGGCCCTGCACGATCTTCTTGCCGGTCTGTCCCACGGTGCCGTCAGGGTTGGTGACGATCTCGTTGGTGATCTCGGTGCGGAACAGCGCGCCTGTCAGCAGCAGGCGCTTGTCCATCAGCTCCCACTTGGTTCCCAGTTCGGCGGTCTTGGCCTTTTGCGGGTCCATGTTGGGGTTGTTGGCGTTGTTGGCGGCCGTGGACAGCGTGAAGTTGGCACCGCCCGGTGGCTGCTGCGACAGGGCGTAGTTCACGTACACGCTGCCATTGGGCGCGGGCTTGTAGAGGCCGCCGATCTTCCAGCTCAGCAGGGTGTCGGAGGCCTCCAGGCCCACGGCGCTGGGCAGCACGGTGCCTGCAGGATTGCTGCCGCAGGCCGGGCCGCTGCGGCCGCCGCAGACGGCGCGTGCGTCGTACTGCGTCTTGTAGCGGTCCAGGCGCAGGCCGGCGTTGGCCTGCCATTGCTCGTTGAACTTGAGCGTGTCGAAGGCGTACAGCGCGAAGGTGTCGGTCGAGCCCTTGCTGTCGGCGCCGTTGCGCGACCAGTTCAGGCCGGAGCTGGGCACCTGCGGGTCATAGAGGCTGGCATTGGGCCAGGCGCCCGTGGTGCCCGTGCCGTAGTTGCTCTGCTTTTCGCGCGTGATCTCCACCCCGGTGCTCAGCTCGTGCCGCACGCTGCCTGTCGCCAGCTTGGTCGTCAGGTTGGTCTGGTTGGTGACGATGTCGTTGACCTGGTTCTTGAAGGTCGGCAGGCTGCGTGACACGGTCCAGTCGGCGGGATTGCTGCTGTTGTTGCTGGACAGCGTCATGAAGGCCGTGAGCAGGTAGTCCTGCTTGGTGCGGCCCCAGCGCGTGGTGTTGCGCAGCGTGGTGTCGGGCGTGAAGTCGTGCTCCACGCGCAGCGTGACCATGTCGGCCGTCACGTCGTCGTGGTCGGCGCTGGTGCCGTAGAAGCGGCTGGGGTCCACGGGGCGGCCCGCGTTCAGGCGCGCATCGGTGTTGCTGTAGCCGGGCAGGCCGATGGTGGGCACGCCGCCGTCCGGCACATTGCTTTGCTTGACGTGCAGCACGTTCAGGTAGGTGCGCGTGTCGGTGTTCAGTCCGAAGGCGAACGACGGTGCGATGCCCCAGCGGTCATTGGCCACGCGGTCGCGGCCGGCGACGCCGGCGTCCTGCACCATGGCGTTGAGCCGGAAGGCCGCGCCGCCCATCCCGGTCAGGCTCTTGTTCCAGTCCACGGTGGAGCGCTTGTAGCTGCCCGAACCCGCGCCCACCGAGGCGCCGAAGCTGTCGGCCAGGCTGGGCTGCTTGGTGACCATGTTGATGGCGCCGGTGGGCGCGCTGCGGCCGTAGTCGGTGCTGGCGGGGCCCTTGGTGACTTCCACCTGCTCGGTGTTGAACACGTCGCGCGAGATGGATCCCACGTCGCGCACGCCGTCCACATAGATGCTGTTGGAGGTATCGAAGCCGCGCATGTAGATGGCATCACCCGTGCTGGTGTTGCCGTTCTCGCCCGCGTAGAAGGTGCCGGCGCCGGGCACGTTGCGCAGCGCCTCGGTCAGCGTGGTGGCGCCTTGTTCCTGCAGCACCTGCTCCTTGATGACGGAGATGGTCTGCGTCGTGTCCACCAGCGGCTGCGTGAACTTGGGGGAGGAGACCTGTGCGGGTTCGTAGCCGGTGCTGCGCGAGCCTTCGACGGTCACTTCCTTGAGGCTGGGTGCGGTCCTGGCGCTGGGCGTCTGTGTCTGGGCCACGGCCGGCAGGCCCAGGGTGGCCAGGGCCGCGGCTGCAGCGATGATGCCGGCCGACGGCGAGCGGCCAGCGCTGTCGTGTTTGCGGCTTTTGATGTACGAGTTGGAGTTCGCCATGGTTGAACGGAAAGCGGGATGGGCAGTGAACATGCTGGCTTGCTGGCCGGCGTTGCGCGGGCGGCTGGAGAGCTGTCTTGGCTTGCCGGTGCTGGCTGGATCAGGCAGTTTTGCCTGGATTGAGAATGGTAATGATTCCTAATAAAAATATAAGAATAATCTGATAAGTGAATGGATGGCCGTTGCCGCCCAGCAACAGCCCTGTCTCGGAACTTCAGCGCGGCGACCAGCCTGGCCGAGCGCGCCCCGCCCGGGATGTGGCGCGCGCCGCGCGCTGTTCAGGCTGGCGATGTAACGCTGGTTGGCGAGGTTGTAGACGTTCAGCTGCAGGCTCAGGTTCGCGCTGAGCTCCCAGGCCATGAAGGCGTACAGCGCAAGGGTCTTGGTGTGGCCTTCGTTGATCTGGCCGGCATAGCGGATGTCCTGGCCCGTGATCGCATCGCTGACGCCGGGATCGTAGAGATTGGCGGGCGCCAGGGCGCCTGCGCCCGTACTCGGAACCCGAGGCGCCCTTGACGATCTCGATGTCCTCGATGTTGAAGGTGTCGCGCATCGGGCTGCCCAGGTTGCGCACGCGGTCGATGAAGATGCTGCCCGTGGTGCCGCAGCTGCGCAGTGCTTGCGGCCGGTGATGTGATTGGCGTGGTTTGCGCCTATCGCGGATCTGTTTCGTTCAGGCGTTGTGAACCCATTCGCCCTCGCGCTGCGCCGCGCCCGATTGCACCAGCGCATCCACCAGCGTGCGGCTCCAGTGCTCGGCGGTCTCGTGGCTGAAATAGCCTGCATGCAGCATGCCGAAGTAGGGCGTGGCGTCCAGCCAGGCCAGCAGTTCAGTGGTGCGCACGCGCTGCCAGTCCAGCAGCCGGTACTTGAGCAGCACCTTGGCCGCGTAGAGGGCATGGCGCTCGGGGGCGCGCACAAAGCCGTCCAGGCGGCGGCGCGCCGTGTCCAGCGCCGCGGCCACGCCCGTGAAAACGCCGCCGTGGCCGGGGACGATGGTGAGCGGTGCCAGGGCCTCGATCACATCCAGCGTGGCGGCCACTTCCTCGAAGGCCTGCAGGCCCTCGATTTCGGGAAACACCACGCCGAAGCCGTTTTCCCAGAGCGCATCGGCCGAGATCAGTGTGCGGCTGGCAGGCTCGAACAGGATGATGGAGTGCGGGTCATGCCCCGGCGCGGCATGGATCTGCCAGTCGCGCCCGGCCAGCCGCACGCTGGCGCCGGGCTGCAGTACGCCGGTCAGCGCAAATGGCGGGCATTCCTGGCCGGTGGGTGTGTAGCTCAGCGCCTCGGGATTCCAGTGGCGCACGAATTCGGCCTGGCCCGGCGCGACATAGGTCCGGGCCTGCGGCCAGCGCGCCTGCAGTGCGGCATTGCCGCCGCAGTGGTCGCTGTGCAGATGGGTGTTGAGGATGCGCGCCAGCGGCTGGCCAGCCAGCGTCTGCTCGATCAGCAGCACGGTCTGATCGGCATGGCTGACGTAGCCGGTATCGACCACGGCCGCGCCGTCGTCCTGCGGATCGGCAGGGTCGGCCGCGAAGACGATGTTGTTGGCCGACAGCCAGCCGCGCTCCAGCACGGTCATGCCGCAGGGCAGCGCAGCGGTGGCGCTTGTGGGGGCGAAGGAGGTCATGGGGGGAGAAGCCTTTCCCAAGGCTAACAGCCGCAGGCAGCCACGGCTGACGCGTGGGCTACAGCTGCGGCTGTCCGGACTTCAGGCGGGATCGCGCAGGGCGCGCCTGAGGATCTTGCCTACATTGGTCTTGGGCAGTTCGTCGCGGAACTCCACCTGCCGCGGGCGCTTGTAGCCGGTGAGCTGGTCATGGCAAAAGCGCATGACCTGGTCCTCGGTCAGCGCCGGGTCGCTGCGCACCACGTAGACCTTGATGGCCTCGCCCTGGCGCTCGTCGGCCACGCCCACGGCCGCGCATTCGAGCACGCCGGGGCACATGGAGATCACGTTCTCCAGCTCGTTCGGATAGACGTTGAAGCCGCTGACCACCATCATGTCCTTCTTGCGGTCGATGATGCGGGTGAAGCCTTCCTGGTCCATCACGCCGATGTCGCCGGTGCGCATGTAGCCGTCGGCCGTGAAGGCCTTGGCGGTCTCGTCAGGCTGGTTGTAGTAGCCGCGCATGACGTTGGGGCCCTTGATGCACAGCTCGCCGGCCTCGCCGGCCGGGAGATCGCGGCCTTCGTCGTCCTTGATGGCGATGGAGATGCCCGGCAGCGGCAGGCCGATGGTGCCGCTGAAGGCCGTGGCGGTGACGGGGTTGTTGGTGCCGATGGCGCAGGTCTCGCTCATGCCCCAGCCCTCGATCATCACGCTACCCGTGACCTGCTGCCACTGGCGCGCCGTGCCCTCGCTGGCGGCCATGCCTCCGGCCTGCGACACGCGCAGCTGCGAGAAGTCCAGCTCGCGGAACTGGGCGTTGTTGAGCAGGGCGTTGAACAGGGTGTTGACGGCCGGCAGGATGTGGAAGGGCCGTTTCTGCAGCACCTTGACGAACTTGGGGATGTCGCGCGGATTGGGGATCAGGCTCAGGCTGGCCCCCATGCGCATGGCGAACAGGCTCACCGTGAGGGCGAAGATGTGGTACAGCGGCAGCGCCGCGATGATGTGCGTGTCCTGCGCGCTGACGCGCCCGTGCAGGGCCGGCGTGAACCAGGCATGCGCCTGCAGCGTGGCGGCCACGATGCAGCGGTGGGTGAGCACGGCACCCTTGGACAGCCCGGTGGTGCCGCCCGTGTATTGCAGGAAGGCCACCGAATCCAGTCCCGCCTGGCTGGGGCGCAGCTCTTTCTGGGCGCCGCGCGCCAGCGCCTGGGAAAAGGTCGTGACCTCGCGCACGGTGCCGCCCTCGCCGTCCAGCGGCAGGCTGTAGGCCGGCACCATCTTGGCCAGGTGGCGCACGGCGAAGGTGATCCAGCTGCCATACATGCCGCCCAGCAGATCGCCCATGGCCGTGACGCAGACATGGCGGATGGCGCTGCGCTCGATCACGTCGGCCAGGGTGTGGGCGAAGTTCTCCAGGATGATGATGGCCGTGGCGCCCGAGTCCTTGAGCTGGTGCTCCAGCTCGCGCGGCGTGTACAGCGGATTGACGTTGACACAGGTGTAGCCGGCGCGCAGCACGGCCGCCATGCTCACGGCGAACTGCGGCACATTGGGCAGCATGATGGCCACCCGCGCATCGGGCTCCAGCCCCAGTCCCTGCAGCCAGGCGCCCAGGCGCGTGGACAGCTGGTCCAGCTCGCGGTAGCTCATCCAGCGGTCCATGCACACCGAAAAGGGCAGGTCTGCATGCTGGGTGAAGGCCTCCTCCAGCAGGTGTGTGAGCGAGCGGTATTGCTCGGGATGCACCTCGTGGGGCACATCGGCGGGATAGTTCTTGAGCCAGGGCGCAGCGTCCATGCAGGGTACCTTGGGTTGCTGGTGAGACAGGGGAACGACAAAGGGGCAGGCGCCGGTCGGCCGGCCACCGCTGCGGCTGATTCTGGTCAGGCGGGTGCTTTGCGGTCTACGCGGGGTTGTCCTAGGCAGGGGGCGGCGTCCCCACGAAAGTGCGGCCGCTGTGTGCTACGTTGGCGTTTTTTTCAGGGAGGGCGGGCTGCCGTGAACGCACGCATTCTGCAAATGGTGGCGCTGGGCACGCTGGCCGGCGCCATGGCCTGGCTGGCATGGTGGTGGCCGGAATCGCGCGGGCTGGCGCTGGCAGGAGCGCTGCCGGGCCTGTGCTGGCCGGGCCTGCATCTGGGCCTGCAGATGGTGTTGATGCGCCGCGTGGTGCGCAAGGCCGGCGCACCCGTGCCCGCCTGGCGCACGGTGGCGGCAGCCTGGCTCGCCGAGTGGGCATTGGCCGTGCAGGTGTTTGGCTGGCGCCTGCCCTTCCGGGTCCATGCCGAGGCCGATGGCTGGCCAGGTGACCCGGCCGCAGGACAAAACGCAAGCCCGGTCACAGGCCAGGTCGGCATGGTGCTGGTCCACGGTTTCTTCTGCAATCGCGCGGTCTGGGCGCCATGGCTGCGGCGGCTCAAGGAACGCGGTATTGCCTGCGCGGCCATGACGCTGGAGCCGGCGCACGGCGCATCCATCGACGCCATGGTGGCCGACCTCGATGCCTGCGCGCGCCGCATGGCCCAGGCCACGGGGCGGGCGCCGCTGATCGTGGCCCACAGCATGGGCGGACTGGTGGTGCGTGCCTGGCTGGGCCGGTTGTCCGCGCAGGAGCGCCGACAACTGGCTGCCCATGTGGTGACCCTGGCCACGCCGCACCGCGGCACCTGGATGGCGCGCTTCGCCCATGGCCTGCCGGCGCTTCAGATGCGCGAGGACAGTCCCTGGCTGCAGCGCCTGGGGCCGCCGCCGCCCGAGGTGGCCTTCAGCTGCTGGTGGAGCTGTTGCGACAACATCGTCTTTCCCTTCCCCGTGGCCACGCTGCCAGGGCAGCACGCGCATCGCCTGGACGATGTGGCCCACGTGCAGCTGGTGTTCGACGAGCGCGTCTGGCGCTTTTGCCTGGAGCTGCGCGAGCGGCTTCAGGACGCGGAAGTCTGCAGGGCCACTTCACCGGGCAGCAGCGCATCGGCCGCGATGGTCGGCTGATCGCGCAGCTGGCGGTACAGCGGCTCGAAATCGGCGGCCGTGAGGTCGAACAGCTGCTGCAGGTCGTCGATCACGAAGTAGGTGTGCTGGTAGGTGTCGATCTTGTAGAGCGTGCGCATGGCGCGCTCCAGCGACAGCGGCAGGCGCTGCGGCTCGGGGCTGCGCACCGAGTAGTTGAGCTCGCCCGAAGAACTCAGAATGCCCGCGCCGTAGGCGCGCAGGCCGCCCTGCTCGCGGATCAGCCCGAACTCGATGGTGTACCAGTACAGGCGCGACAGCATCTCGCAGGCGCCCAGCTCGGCGGCCTTGAGCCCGCCCTGGCCATAGGCCTGGATATAGTCGGCGATGACGGGGTTGAACAGCAGCGGCACATGGCCGAAGAGGTCATGGAAGACATCGGGCTCGACGATGTACTCGAACTCCTCGGGCTTGCGGATCCAGTCCGTGACCGGGAATTTGCGGTTGGCCAGCAGCGAGAAGAAGGGCACCTCGGGAATCAGGCCCGGCACGCCGACGATCTCCCAGCCCGTGGCGCGGCGCAGGCGCTCGTTGACTTCCTCGAAGCGCGGAATGCGGTCCTTGGCGCCCAGCGAGGGCAGGGCGTCGATGAAGTGCTGGCTGGCCAGTCCCGGCAGCAGGGCGGACTGGCGTTCGTACAGGCGCCGGTAGGTGTCGTGGTCGGCCTCGGTGTAGGCGTCGTAGTCCTGCGCGCAGGTGTAGTCGTCGCTGGCGCGGCTGTAGTCGCCGCGCGGGGGGCGGTCGGCCTGGCCGTAGACCACGGGTGCCACACCAGGGGCGTGGGCGGGGGCGTGGGACGAGGTGGGGGTCGCTGCGGTGCTCATCATGGTGCTCTCCAGGGATCTTGTCATTGCTGCCCCGGGCCGGGGGCAGGCAAGGCACCTGCGCGGCTCAGAGCTGGCGGATTCGGGCGGCCTGCACCAGCAGGCCGTATTTGCTGTGCTCGGAGCGCACAAAGCGCGCGAACTCCTGCAGTTGAAGGTCTTCGGGCAGCACGCCCATGGCGGTCAGCGTTTCCTGCACAGGACTGCTGCGCATGGCCTTCGAGAACACGGCGGCATGGCGCTGGGCCAGGTCGGCGGGCCAGCCGGCAGGCGCGAACAGGCCGAACCAGTTGGCGAGGTTGAAGCCCGGTACCGTGTCGTTGAGGCTGGGCACCTCGGGCAGCAGCGGCACGCGTTCCAGCGTGGTCACGGCCAGGGCCTGCAGCCGGCCTGCACGGATGTGCGGCAGCGAGGACGCCAGGCTGTCGAACAGCAGATCGGCCGATCCGTCGAGCAGGGCCGACAGCGCCGGCTGCGTTCCGCCAAACGGCAGATGCAGCAGCGGCAGCCGCGTGAGCATCTGGTACATCTCGCCCGACAGGTGCCCGCTGCTGCCCGGCCCGCCCGAGGCATAGCGCAGCGGCTGGCGGTGCTTGGCAAGAAAGCGCTGCAGGTCCAGCGCCGTGCGTATGCGCCACTGGCGCGCCAGATCGCTGCGCATCACCAGCACATTGGGCATGCGCGCCACCAGCACCAGCGGCTGGAAGTCGCGCAGCGGGTCGTAGCCCAGCTGGGGCTGCAGCCAGGGCAGCACGGCGTGCGTGGCGGCCGCGCCCATCAGCAGCAAGCGGTCCTGGGCCGTGGCCTGGGCCACCATGTTCGAGCCCTTGGCGCCGCCTTCGCCCGGCACGTAAAGAATGTGGATGGCCCCCAGCTTCGCGGAGCTGGCCTCGACCAGAGGACGCGCCGTGCGGTCCAGGGGGCCGCCGGCTGCATAGGGAACGATCAGGGTCAGGGCGTCGGATTTCGCGTCGCGCGCCGGGGCTGTCAAGGCTGTCGAGGCTGTCGGGGGCGGCTGGGGCGGCTGGGGCTGTGCCGAAGCCGGCAGCCAGGGCAGGGCGGCCAGGGCCGCCAGCAGGCTGCGCCGCGCCATCCGGGCCGACGGCTGCGGGCCGGCTGCCGCAGGTGCACGTACTGGCGCAGATGCACGGGCATCGCGTGGCATGGCGCGGGTGGCGTCGTGGCGGGGCGTCATGGCGTGAAGCGAAATGGAGGCGATCCCCGCAGTATAGGCAGCGCCGACTGCCGCTGAGGCCGCACGCGCCCATGTCCTGCGCGCGCCGGGCCGTCTGTGCGCGGGCGGGGAACTGGGCCAGGTTCAGCGGGGCTTTCATGGGGGTCTCCGGCCTTTTTGTGCAGGACAGTGTTTCGGGCGCCCCAGGCATGGCCTGCGGGCTTGCGATCAGTGCTGTCACTGTAGGCGGGAGGGGCTTCAGCTTTTTGCCGTTTGCCCTTGGTGGGAAAATGTGGAATGCATGAAAATTGCGGAATTCTTTTGTTTATCGCAATTTAACTGGTTAATTCGGGTTAACCCTGAAGAAATCCGTACTTATTTACGAGTCCACCGCCATGAGCGCCACGCACACCATCGACAAACTGGATCGGGCCATTTTGCGCCGCCTGCAGGCCAACGGCCGAGAAACCTATGACGTCATCGGGGAGCAGGTCGGCCTGTCTCCCAGTGCCGTGCTGCGCCGGGTCAAGCGCCTGGAAGACAGCGGCGTGATCGACCGCTATGTGGCCCTGGTCCAGCCGGAGACCGTGGGCCTGGGGCTGACCGCCTATCTCAACGTGCGCCTGGAGAAGTACACCGAGACCAGCAAGCGCAACCCCATGGACGTGTTCCGCGCCAGCGTGCAGACTTGGCCCGAAGTGGTGGAGTGCGTGTCGCTGACCGGGGAGATGGACTATCTGATGCGTGTGGTCGTGGCCGACATGCAGCACTACACGCGCTTCGTCATGGACACCTTGCTCAAGCATCCCAGCGTGCAGGATTGCAAGACCAGCTTCGTGATGGACCGCGTCAAGGTGACCACGGCCGTGCCTTTGTAGCCTTCGGGCTCGACAGGCGCCAGGCCGTTGGGTGTTGCAGGGAGGGGAATTGGTTTGCATGCCAAAACCTTACGGTTTTGTTGCATTGCAATATCTTCGTTGCTCGACCTCGGGTTTTTACCTATATTTGAGCCATGAATGCATCCAAAGACTGGTTGAAGGCGTCCTGGCAGGCCGGCCGGGACATGTTGCGTGCGAGCGCAGGCCAGCCGCACCGTCCCGATGGGCGCTCCGCGTCCATGGTGCCCATTCGTTCGCTGGGCCCGTCCCACCGCGAACGCGTGGTGGCGCATTTGCTCAAGCTCGATGAAGGCGACCGCTACCTGCGCTTCGGCTATGCCGCCAGCGACGAGCAGGTTCGCCGCTATGCGATGCAGCTTGATTTCGAGCGCGACGACATCTTCGGCATCTACAACCGCCGGCTCGAGCTGATCGCCATGGCGCATCTGGCCTTTGCCTCGCATCCCGAGCACAAGAGCTGCGCCGAATTCGGCGTTTCCGTGCTCAAGCAGGCACGCGGCCGCGGCTACGGCGGGCGCCTGTTCAACCGCGCGGTGATCCATGCACGCACCAAGGGCGTGTCCATGATGTTCATCCACGCGCTGTCGGAGAACACGGCCATGCTCAAGATTGCGCGCAAGGCCGGCGCCACCATCAAGCGCGATGGCTCCGAGTCCGAGGCCTACCTGCAGCTGCCGCCTGCCGGCATCGACACGCACATGGCGTCGCTGATGACCGAGCACATCGGCGAGGTGGACTACCAGCTCAAGAAGCAGGCCAAGCAGTTCTGGGATTTTCTGGCCGACGTGCAGGAAATCCGCCGTGGCGTGCAGGATGGCCGCCACCAGGCCGGCGAATAGGCGCAAAACGCCGCAAAGGGAATTGGCGCAGCGCATGCAGGGGTGACGGAGCAATCCGCTATCCTTGCGGCTTGTTTCACTACCGCACGTCCTGCACTCCAAGACAGTGTCCGACCCCCATCCTGCGCGCTCTTCCGAGAAGGAAAGCAAGCGAAGCTTCCTGCAAAAGGTGGCCGAGTTCATCCACCCGGCCCCTGACTCTCCTGACGAGCTGATCGAGACCCTGGCCGACGCCGAGGACAACCAGGTCATCGGCCCCGAGTCTCGCGTCATGCTCGAACGCGTGATACGCATGGCCGACATGACGGCCGGCGACGTCATGGTCGCAGCCCCTCGCATGGACCTGGTCAACATCGACGCTCCGTTCGATGAACTGCTGCACCAGGTCATCACCACTGCACATTCGCGTTTCCCGGTCTACCAGGGCGAGCGCGAGAACATCATCGGCATCCTTCTGGCCAAGGACCTGCTCAAGCTGCAGCGTTCACCGGACCTGAACATCCGCGCCCTGCTGCGCCCCGCCGCCTTCGTGCCGGAGAGCAAGGGCCTGAATGATCTGCTGCGCGAGTTCCGGGGCAACCGCAACCATCTGGCCGTGGTCATCGACGAGTTCGGCCGCGTGGCAGGCCTGGTGACCATCGAGGATGTGCTGGAGGAAATCGTCGGCGAGATCGAGGACGAGTTCGACATCCCCGAGGACGAGGGCGACATCTTCGCCCTGGCCGACAACAGCTACCGCGTGGCGGGCGACACCACCATCGAGCATGTGAACGAAGCCTTCGAGGTCGCCCTGCATGCCCGCGATCCCGAAGATGAGTTCGACACCATCGGAGGCTTGATCGCCCACGAAATGGGCCATGTGCCCAAGCGCGGCGAGCAGATCCATCTGGCCGGCCTGGAATTCACCGTGCTGCACACCAAGGGCGGCGCCGTGCGCTGGTTCAAGGTGGTGCGCGATCCCGCAGCCGACAGTCTGCTGCGCAGCTGAGGCTGCCCCTTTCTATCCCCACCGACATCTCTCCCGTACCTGGCCGATGCCCCTGTCCAGTTCTTCCGCTTTTTCGCAAGACGGCCGGCGCATGGGCCGGCTCGCCGTGGGCGTGCTGCTGCTGCTTGCGGGTGCAGCCCAGGCCCTGTCGCTGGCCTGGCCCTGGGCGCGCGGCCAGGGCGACGGGCCGCTGAGCCTGGTCGGCGGCTATGGCCGCCCGCTGTGGTGGCTGCAGATTCTGTCGCTGGCCGTGCTGGCACGCGCCCTGCAGACGGCACAGCGCCCGGCCCAGGCGGCGGGGCGGGCCATGCTCTATGCCACCGCCTGGCTGGTGGCCACCTTCTGGTGGCTGTTCATCTCCATGCATGTCTATGGCGGCCTGCCTGCGCCGCTGGCCGTTGCCGCCGTGCTGGCGCTTGCGGCCTTCCTGGGCAGCTACTACGCGGTGGCCGCCTGGGGCTGGCACAAGCTGCGCCCCACCAGCACGGCGGGCGGCGCCTTGCTTTTCGCCGCCGTCTGGCTGCTGGCCGAATTGGCGCGTGGCTGGCTGTGGACCGGCTTTCCCTGGGGCGCGGGGGGCTATGCCCACGTCGAAGGGCCCCTGTCGGTGCTGCCGCGCTGGATCGGCGTCTACGGCACGGGGGCGGTGGCGTCCTGGCTGGCGTATTGGCTGGCCGCCTTGGCGGCCGGTTCGCGGGGCGGACAAGCCCTTCGGCCTGCACGGTGCGCGGCCACTGTGGCGGCCCTGGTTCTGGCCTGGGGCGGGCTGTGGTGGCTTCGCGATGCCGCCATCAATGCACCATCGGCCGAACGGCCAGCGCTGAGCGTGGCCATGCTGCAGGGCAATATCCCGCAGGATGAGAAGTTCGAGGCCGGCAGCGGCATTCCGCTGGCCCTGGGCTGGTACGGGTGGGAGCTGCGCGCGGCCACGGCGCAGCTGGTGGTCGCACCCGAGACGGCCGTGCCCCTGCTGCCCCAGCAGTTGCCCGAGGAATACCTGGACCTGCTGCGCGAACCGTATCTGAAGAAGGGAGGCCGGCAGGCGGCGCTGCTGGGCATTCCGCTGGGCTCGGAAGAGGCCGGCTATACGAACTCGGTCGTGGGCTGGCAGCCTGGCCAGATCCAGGACTACCAATACGACAAGCACCATCTGGTGCCCTTCGGGGAGTTCATCCCGCCGCTGTTTCGCTGGTTCACGCAGATGATGAACATACCGCTGGGCGACTTCAACCGCGGCGCGCTGGGCCAGCCTTCCATGGCCTGGGCTGGCGAGCGGCTGTCACCCAACATCTGCTACGAGGATTTGTTTGGCGAAGAGCTGGGTGCACATTTCGGCAATGCAGCGACGGCGCCCACGGTGCTGGTGAATTTCAGCAACATCGGCTGGTTTGGCGACAGCGTGGCGATCGACCAGCATCTGGCCATCAGCCGCATGCGGGCGCTGGAGTTCGAGCGCCCCATGCTGCGCGCCACCAATACCGGCGCCACGGTGGCCATCGACCACCGGGGCGTGGTGACGCACGCGCTGGTGCCTTACGAGCGCGCGGTGCTTGAGGCCAGTGTGCAGGGCCGCGAGGCCTTGACACCGTTTGCGCGCTGGGTGAATGCAGCAGGTCTGGTCCCGCTGTGCGCCGCTGCTGCGGCGGTGCTGCTGGTGGCCTGGATCGGCCGCCGCAGGGCCTCGGTTCAGGGGCTGTAGCCAAGTCCCGCGACCTGGGTCGGCGTGGCTTTGTGGCAGAGTTTTGATGCGGCCTCGGGGTTTTGTTGCAGTCTGGCAACGTTCAGCCCCGATAATGCGCGGCTGCATGGTCCGCTGCGGGCCGCACCCATTCAGAGATAGAGGTGGCGTCAGTGCCGCCGTGGAGCAAGTTAGACAATGGCCGATTCTTTTTCGTATGAGCAACTGATCGCTTCGGGCGAAGGCAAGCTGTTTTCCGCAGACAGCGGGCGTCTGCCACTGCCTCCCATGCTGATGTTCGACCGCATCACGCACATCGACACGGATGGTGGCGCCCACGGCCTGGGCAAGATCGTCGCCGAACTCGACATCAAGCCTGATCTCTGGTTCTTCGACTGCCATTTCCGGGGCGACCCCGTCATGCCCGGCTGCCTGGGTCTGGACGCCATGTGGCAACTGATCGGCTTTTACCTGACCTGGCTGCGCCTTCCCGGCCGGGGCCGTGCGCTGGGTGCCGGCGAAGTCAAGTTCACGGGCGAAGTGGGTCCTGACGTCAAGCTCGTGACCTACGAAATCGACATCAAGCGCGTGATCAAGCGCAAGCTCAACATGGCCATCGGCGATGCACGCCTGCTGGCCGACGGCAAGGAAATCTACGTCGCCAATGACCTGCGCGTGGGCCTGTTCCTGCGCGAGGGTGAAGGCCAGGGAACGGCAGCATGACCAAACGTCGCGTAGTCATCACCGGCGCGGGCATTGTCTCGTGCATCGGCAACGACCTCGATACCGTGGAGACCTCGCTGCGCGAGGGGCGCACGGGCATCAAGGCCATGCCGAAGTTCACCGAACTGGGCATGCGCAGCCAGGTGGCCGGTGTGCCGGAGATCGACGTCGAGGCACGTATCGATCGCAAGCAGCTGCGCTTCATGGGCGATGCCGCTGCCTATGCGCAGATCGCGCTGGAAGATGCCATCGCCCAGGCCGGCCTGGCTCCCGAGCAGGTCAGCCATCCGCGTACCGGCCTGATCATGGGCTCGGGCGGCGGGTCGCCGGCCAACCAGATCGAGGCGGCCGACACGCTGCGCGAAAAGGGCATTCGCCGCGTCGGGCCCTACCAGGTCACGCGCTGCATGAGCTCCACGGTGTCCGCCTGCCTGGCGACCAACTTCAAGGTCAAGGGCATCAACTACTCCATCACCTCGGCCTGCTCCACCTCGGCGCACTGCATCGGCGCAGCGGCGCAGCAGATCGCCTGGGGCATGCAGGATGTGATGTTTGCCGGCGGCGGCGAAGAGCTGTCCTGGGGCATGGCACTGCTGTTCGACGGCATGGGGGCCATGTCCAGCAAGTACAACGACCAGCCCGAAAAGGCTTCGCGCGCCTATGACGCCCACCGCGACGGTTTCGTGATCGCAGGTGGCGGTGGCGCGGTGGTGCTGGAAAGCCTGGAGCACGCCCAGGCCCGGGGTGCGAACATCCTGGCCGAAGTCGTGGGCTTTGGCGCCACCAGCGATGGCGAGGACATGGTCGCGCCCTCGGGCGACGGCGCCATCGCCTGCATGCAGCAGGCCCTTGAAGGCCTCGAAGGCGGCGTGGACTACATCAACACCCACGGCACCTCCACGCCCGTGGGCGACATGCAGGAAGTGCGCGCCATGCGCGCGCTGTTCGGCGACCAGGTGCCGCCGTTCTCCTCCACCAAGTCGCTGACTGGCCACTCGCTGGGCGCCACCGGCGTGCAGGAAGCCATCTACTGCATGATCATGATGAACAAGGGCTTCATCGCGGGTTCGGTCAACGTGGACACGCCCGATCCCGCGCTGAACGACATGCCCCTGGTCACGCGCACACGCGATGCCCAGTTGAACACCGTGCTGTCCAACAGCTTCGGCTTCGGTGGCACGAACGCCTCGCTGGTGCTGCGCCGCTGGCAGGGCCAGTGAATACGCCCTGGTGTGTAAAAGGCGTGTCCTGAAGGAAAAAGCCCGCCTCCTGCGGGCTTTTTCACTGGTGAACGCCGACAATGCCCAGGTCGCGCGGGAGGCAGCACTGCAGGCTGCTGCCTGAACCCCGAACCAAGAACAATGAAATTTTGCAAGGTTGAACCATGATTCTTGTCACAGGCGGCGCCGGCTTCATCGGCGCCAATTTCGTGCTGGACTGGCTGGCTGCCGGCGATGAGCCGGTGCTCAACGTGGACAAGCTCACCTACGCGGGCAACCTCAAGAGCCTGGAGAGCCTGCAGGGCGATGCGCGCCATGTCTTCGTGCAGGCCGACATCGGCGATGGCGAAGTCCTGGCCCGCCTGCTGGCCGAGCACCAGCCGCGCGCCGTGGTCAACTTTGCGGCCGAAAGCCATGTGGACCGTTCCATCCACGGCCCCGAGGACTTCATCCAGACCAACGTGGTCGGCACCTTCCGCCTGCTCGAGGCCGTGCGCGGCTACTGGAGTGCGCTGGATGCCGAGGCCAGGGCGGCCTTCCGCTTCCTGCATGTCTCCACCGACGAGGTCTATGGCAGCCTGGCGCCAGCGGCACCGGCCTTCACCGAAGACCATAACTACGAGCCCAACAGCCCGTACTCGGCCAGCAAGGCCGCCAGCGACCACCTGGTGCGCGCCTGGCATCACACCTACGGCCTGCCCGTGCTGACCACCAACTGCAGCAACAACTACGGCCCGCTGCATTTCCCCGAGAAGCTGATCCCCCTGATGATCGTCAACGCCCTGGCCGGCAAGCCTTTGCCCATCTATGGCGATGGCATGCAGGTGCGCGACTGGCTCTATGTGCGCGACCATTGCAGCGCCATCCGCCGCGTGCTGGAGGCCGGCAAGCTGGGCGAGACCTACAACGTGGGCGGCTGGAACGAAAAGCCCAACGTCGAGATCGTGAACACCGTCTGCGCGCTGCTCGACGAGCTGCGCCCCAAGGCCGATGGCACCAGCTACGCTGCCCAGATCACCTATGTGAAGGACCGCCCCGGTCACGACCGGCGCTATGCCATCGACGCGCGCAAGCTCGAGCGCGAACTGGGCTGGAAGCCCGCGGAGACCTTCGAGACCGGCATCCGCAAGACCGTGCAGTGGTACCTGGACAATCCCGAGTGGGTGGCCGATGTGCAGTCCGGCGCCTACCGCGAATGGGTCAGCCGCCAGTACACGGAGGGAGCCGGCGCATGAAGCTGCTGCTGCTGGGCCGCAATGGACAGGTGGGCTGGGAGCTGCAGCGCAGCCTGGCGCCGCTGGGCGAGTTGGTCGCGCTGGAGCGCCAGGGCGACGCCGGTGGCCAGGGCCTGTGCGGCGATCTCTCTCGCCTCGATGAACTCGCACGGACCGTGCGCGCTCTGCGTCCCGATGTCATCGTCAATGCCGCCGCCCACACGGCCGTGGACAAGGCCGAAAGCGAGCCGGAACAGGCGCGGCTGCTCAATGCGCTGGCTCCCCAGGTGCTGGCCCGCGAGGCGGCGCAGACCGGCGCGCTGCTGGTGCACTACAGCACGGACTACGTCTTCGATGGCAGCGGCAGCGCTGCGCGCACGGAGACCGAGGCCACGGCGCCGCTGTCCGTCTATGGCGGCAGCAAGCTCGAAGGCGAGCAGCTGATCCAGGCTTCGGGCTGCCGCCACCTGATCTTTCGCACCAGCTGGGTCTATGCGGCGCGCGGCGGCAACTTCGCCAAGACCATGCTGCGCCTGGCCCAGGAGCGCGAGGTGCTGAGCGTGATCGACGACCAATGGGGCGCGCCGACGGGGGCAGACCTGATCGCCGACGTGACGGCCCATGCCATCCGCCAGGTGCGGCGCCAGTCCGGCGGCGAAGGTCTGCACCATCTGGTGGCCGGTGGCGAGACCACCTGGCATGCCTACGCCAGCCATGTGATCGCCCGCGCCCGCGAACTCGCGCCCGACCGGCCCTGGAAGGTGCAGCGCATAGCTGCCGTGCCCACCAGCGCCTTTCCGACCCCGGCGCAGCGTCCGCACAATTCCCGCCTGAACACCGAGCGGCTGCAGCAGACCTTCGGCCTGCGCCTGCCGCACTGGCAGGCCGGCGTGGACCGCATGCTGCAGGAAATCATCTGAGCGCGGTCTCGCTACTCAGTACGAACGACAGGACCCACCCCATGAACGCGCAACGCAAAGGCATCATCCTCGCTGGCGGCTCCGGCACCCGCCTGCACCCGGCCACGCTGGCCATCAGCAAGCAGCTGCTGCCGGTCTACGACAAGCCCATGATCTACTACCCGCTGAGCGCTCTCATGCTCGCGGGCATCCGCGAGATCCTCGTGATCAGCACCCCGCAGGACACGCCGCGCTTCGAGCAATTGCTGGGCGACGGCTCGCAGTGGGGCCTGAAGCTGGAGTACGCCGTCCAGCCCAGCCCGGATGGACTGGCCCAGGCCTTTTTGATCGGCGAGGACTTCCTGGCCGGCGCCCCCAGCGCCCTGGTGCTGGGTGACAACATCTACTACGGACACGACTTCCCCCGTCTGCTCGAACGCGCTGACGCGCGCAGCGAGGGCGCCACGGTGTTTGCCTACCACGTGCAGGACCCCGAGCGCTATGGCGTGGCCGAGTTCGACGCCCAGGGCCGCGTGCTTTCCCTGGAGGAAAAACCCAGGCAGCCCAGGAGCAACTACGCGGTCACGGGCCTGTATTTCTACGACAGCCAGGTGGTGGAGCTGGCCAAGTCCATCAAGCCGTCGGCGCGCGGCGAGCTGGAAATCACCGACCTCAACCGCCTGTACCTGGACAAGGGCCAGCTCAATGTGGAGCTCATGGGCCGTGGCTATGCCTGGCTGGACACGGGCACGCACGACAGCCTGCTGGAGGCCGGCCAGTTCATCGCCACGCTGCAGCAGCGCCAGGGCCTGAAGGTGTCATGCCCCGAGGAGATCGCCTTCCGCCAGGGCTGGATAGACCGTGCCCAGCTCGAGACGCTGGGCCAGGCGCTGGCCAAGAACGGCTATGGCCAGTACCTGCTGCAGATCCTCAAGGAAAAGGTGCACGCATGAAGGCAACCCCCCTGGCCATTCCCGAGGTGATGCTGATCGAGCCCAAGGTCTTTGGTGACGATCGCGGCTTCTTCCTCGAAAGCTTCAACCAGCAGGCCTTCAACCAGGCCACGGGCACGGACCACCAGTTCGTGCAGGACAACCACAGCCGCAGCAAGAAGGGCGTGCTGCGCGGCCTGCACTACCAGCTGCCTCCCCATGCCCAGGGCAAGCTGGTGCGCGTGGTGCGCGGCGCCGTGTTCGATGTGGCCGTGGACATCCGCAAGGGCTCGTCCACCTTCGGCCAATGGGTGGGCGCCGAGCTGACGGAAGACAACCACCGCCAGCTGTGGGTGCCCCCAGGCTTTGCCCACGGCTTCATGGTGCTCAGCGACAGCGCCGACTTCCTCTACAAGGCCACGGCCTTCTACGCGCCCCAGGCCGATCGCGGCATTGCCTGGGACGACCCGGCCATCGGCGTGCAGTGGCCGCAGCTCAATGTGGAGCTGTCGCTGTCGGACAAGGATCTCAAGCAGCCGCTGCTGGCGGATGCCGAGCTGGCCTGAGCCAGTTCACATCTGGTCCGGCAGCACCCCGCCCGGCACGGCCTCCTCCAGAAAGCCGGCGATCAGCCGGGCCTGGCGGCGTTCGCGCAGGCAGTACAGGTATTCGGGCAGGCGCGGCACGGGGCCTGCGAAGGGCAGGACGACGATGTCGGGGTGGGCCGAGGCTTCATGCCGGGCGAAGACGCTGATGCCCATGTCGCGGATCACGGCCTCGCGGATGGCTTCGCGGCTGGCGATTTCCATGATGTGGCGCGGTGCCAGGCCGGCGGCGGCCAGCATCTGTTCGGTGAGCTGGCGCGTCATGGAGCCGCGCTCGCGCAGGATCAGCGTGTCTTGCACCAGATCGGACGCCTGCACCATGGTGCGCTGCGCCAGCCGGTGGCTGCGGTGCACCAGCAGGGCCAGCGGGTCCTGGCCCAGTTCCACGCGCAGCAGGCGCGGATCACCTTCCAGGTGCGATGAGGTCGCCAGGTCCACCTGGTAGTCCACCAGCGCCTGCACCATCTGGCGCGAGTTGCCGCCCACGATGGCGACTTCCACCCGCTCGAAGCGCCGCTGGTAGCGCTTGACGATGTCCAGCACGTAGTAGGGCGCCGTCGCACCGATGCGCAGCTGGCCCTGGCTGGCATCGCCCGAATGGCGCAGCGCCGACTCCAGCTGGATGGTCTGCAGCAGCAATTGCTCGACCTGGGGCAGCAGGCGCAGCCCGGCATCGGTGATGGACAGGCGCCCGCCCTGGCGATGGAACAGCTCCACGCCATAGTGCTCTTCCAGTGCGCGGATCTGGGTGGTCACGGTGGGCTGGCTCAGCGAAAGCTGGCGTGCCGCCTGCGTGATGCTGCCCAGGCGGGCCACCCAGAAGAAGGACTTGAGCTGCGTGACGAACATGGCGGGGTGTTGGGGTCAGGAATGCCTGGCGCCATTTCAACATGGCGCCGTGATGCGCAGGGCCGGCGTGGCCGGGTATGTCCCTGGAAACAACTCCTGCGCCTGAAGGCACACTTCTTGCATACCAGTTTGCGTGCCAGTTTGTGTGCCAGCTGATTCATGGGTCTCGGCTGGTCTTGTGTCAGTGATTGCTCGTGATCAAGGAGCGCAGCAATGGATATTCGCAATCCCTCGCCGGGTCTTTACAACGAAGACCTGGCGCCCACCAAGGACCGCCGCTGGGGCGCCTTCAGCATTTTCAACGTCTGGACTTCGGACGTGCACAGCCTCTGGGGCTACTACCTAGCGGCCAGCCTGTTTCTGCTGTGCGGCAGCTTCGTCAATTTTCTGATCGCCATCGGCATCAGCTCCCTGGTCATCTTCTTCTTGATGAACCTGGTGGGCTATGCGGGCGAGAAGACCGGCGTGCCCTATCCGGTGCTGGCGCGTGCGTCCTTCGGGGTATGGGGCGCGAATCTGGCTGCCCTGGTGCGAGCCATCGTGGCCTGTTTCTGGTACGGGGCGCAGACGGCGGCGGCCTCGGGCGCCATGGTGGCGCTGCTGGTGCGCAATGAGGCGTTGCTGTCCTTCCACCAGACCACGCACTGGCTGGGCCATTCGGGTCTGGAGGTGATCTGCTACGTGGTCATCTGGGCCTTGCAGCTGCTGATCATCCAAAGGGGCATGGAGACCGTGCGGCGATTCCAGGACTGGGCCGGGCCTGCCGTGTGGATCGCCATGCTGGTGCTGGCCATCGGCCTGTGCGTGAAGGCCGGCGGCTTCAGCTTCGACCACGGCATTCCCATGGATGTGCTGCTGGACAAGACCAAGGATGCGGGGGTGAGCGGCGCGCCGGGCAGCTTCTGGGCGCTGATGGCCGTGGGCGCGACCTGGATCACCTACTTTGCGGCGCTGTACCTGAACTTCTGCGATTTCTCGCGCTATGCGAAGAACAAGGAAGCGGTCGCCAAGGGCAACCTCTGGGGCCTGCCCGTGAACCTGATCGCGTTCTCGCTGGTGGCCGGCATCACCACGATTGCGGCCTTCAAGGTCTATGGCGAGGTGCTGCTGCACCCCGAGCAGATCTCGGCCAAGTTCGACAGCTGGGTGCTGGCCCTGCTGGCCGCCGTCACCTTTGCCGTGGCCACGCTGGGCATCAACGTGGTGGCCAACTTCGTCTCGGCGGCCTTCGATATTTCCAACGTGTTTCCCAAGCGCATCGACTTCAAGCGCGGCGGATACATCGCCGCACTGATCGCCCTGGCTCTCTACCCCTTTGCACCATGGGAGGGCGGCGCTGCCCACTTCGTGAACGCCATCGGCGCCACCATGGGGCCGCTGCTGGGCATCATCCTGGTGGACTATTACCTGGTGGCCAAGGGCAACATCAACGTGGCGGCGCTGTATGACGAGCATGGCGAGTACCGCTACGAGGGCGGCTGGAATGTCAACGCGCTCATCGCCACCGGCATCGGCAGCGTGTTCTCCACCATCCTGCCGAACTTCACCAGCCTGCTGCCGGTCTGGTGGGGCACCTACGGCTGGTTCTTCGGCGTGCTGATCGGCGGCGGCGTGTACTGGGTGATGGCCACGCTGCGCCCGCGCCGCATTCCGGCCGTGGCCTGAGGAGGCCGCCATGTCCGAGCCGCAGGATGCGCCGGCCACCGGGCCGGCCTTGATTGCCGAGCGCGTGATGCGCTCCATCGTCGAGCGCAAGCTGCGCCCTGGCGAACGCCTGGGCGAAAAAGAACTGGCGGAGGTCTTCGGCGTGAGCCGCACCATGGTGCGCGAGGCGCTGATGCAGCTGCAGGCGCGCGGCTTCGTCGAGGTGCGCTCGCGCCAGGGTTGGTACGTGGTCGAGCCCTCGTTCGAGGAAGCCCAGGAAACCTATGCCGCGCGCCGCGTGCTGGAGTCCGGCATGCTGCGCGACGCGGGCCGGCCGCTGCAGGCGGCCATACGCACGCTGCGCGAGCATGTGGCCCAGGAGCGCGGCGCCATCGCCGAGGCCGACAACGCCGGCCAGCGCAGCGTGCTGCTGGCCGACTTCCACGTCTGCCTGGCCGAGCAACTGGGCAACCGCTTTCTCACGGCCATGATGGCCGACCTGTCGGCGCGCACCACCCTGGTGTCTGCGCTGTACCAGTCGCAGACCGAGGCCCAGCACTCCAATGCCGACCACGAGGCCATCGTCGATGCGCTGGCGGCCGGCGACATGGCGCGCGCCGAGCAACTGATGCGCGAGCACATCGACGCGCTGGCCGCGCGGCTGGATGAGAACCTTGCCCACCGCGCGCGCCTGCAGGACCGGCTGCTGGATGCGCTGCAGCCGCAGACGGCCCAGGCTGAGCGCCCGGGCAGGGTAAAGCCGCGCCGCTGAAGAAGGCGGTAGCGGGGCGAGGGGGCGCCGAGGGGCGGAGGGCACCCAAATCCGCCAATACCCGCTTCGCCAAATTTCCGTTGTGTGACACGGGCGTTTCACCTGCGCTTCCTAAAGTGGGTGTCAGAGGTGGTGAACCTGCCACCTGTCCACGAACCCACAACGGAACTGCCACGCCATGCGCCACACCCTTGCCTCCCTGGGCCGCCGCCTCGCCATTGCCTCTGCGGCGCTGACCGTCGTCTCCTTCGCCACCCTTGCCCACGCGGCCAAGACCGAGCTGCTGGTCTACAGCGCCCTGGAGGCTGACCAGATCAAGGCCTACAAGAGCGGCTTCGAGAAGGCCCATCCCGAGATCGAACTCAAGTTCGTGCGTGACAGCACGGGCATCATCACGGCCCGCCTGCTGGCCGAAAAGGCCAATCCCCAGGCCGACGTGATCTGGGGCGTGGCCGCCACCTCGCTGATGCTGCTGGACAAGCAGGGCATGCTCCAGCCCTACGCGCCCAAGGGCCTGGACAAGGTGCGCGCCAACATGCGCGATCCGCGCGCCCAGCCGACCTGGGTGGGCATGGACCTGTGGTCCTCGGCCATCTGCTTCAACACCGTGGAGGCCGGCAAGCGCAAGCTGCCGGTGCCCGCCAGCTGGGCCGACCTGGTCAGGCCCGAGTTCAAGGGCACGATCACCATGCCCCACCCGGCCTCCAGCGGCACGGGCTACCTGATGGTCGCGGCCTGGCTGCAGATCATGGGCGAGGACAAGGGCTGGGCCTACATGGACGCCCTGCACCAGAACATGGGCGTGTACACGCACAGCGGCTCCAAGCCCTGCCGCCAGGCGGGGGCCGGCGAGTTTCCCGTGGGCCTGAGCTTCGAGTACCGCGCCAGCAAGACCAAGAAGGACGGTGCGCCCATCGACATCGTTTTCCCTCGGGAAGGCCTGGGCTGGGATGTGGAGGCCACGGCCATCCTCAAGACCAGCAAGAAGCAGGAAGCCGCCAAGGCCCTGGCCGACTGGGCCGTCACGCCCGAGGCCAACAAGCTCTACGCCGCCAACTTCGCCGTGCTGGCCTTGCCCGAGGCGCAGGAAAAGCTGGAGTTCATTCCTGCCGATCTCGAAAAGCGGCTGGCGAAGAACGACTTCGATTGGGCCGCGGCCAACCGCGAGCGCATCCTGGCCGAGTGGAGCCGCCGCTACGAAGCCAAGGCAGAGAAAAAGTAAGCCGGAGCCACGCCATGCTGCGCATAGACCATATCGCCAAGCGCTACCGCGAGCAGCAGGTGCTGCGCGGCATTGACCTGAACGTGGAGGCGGGCGAGTTCGTCAGCCTGCTCGGCCCTTCGGGCTGCGGCAAGACCACGCTGCTGCGCATCGTCTGCGGCATCGACATGCCTGACGAGGGCAGGGTGCTGTTCCAGGGCGATGACATCACGCGCTGGCCGGCCGCACGCCGTGGCTTCGGCGTGGTGTTCCAGAGCTATGCGCTGTTTCCCAATCTCACGGCCGCGCAGAACGTGGCCTTCGGGCTGAACGGGCAGCCTGCGGCGCAGGCGCGCGAGCGCGTGGCCGAGATGCTGTCCCTGGTGGGTCTGGGCGCGCAGGCCCAGCGCTACCCGGCCCAGCTGTCGGGCGGCCAGCAGCAGCGCGTGGCACTGGCCCGCGCGCTGGCGCCCCGGCCGCGCCTGCTGCTGCTCGACGAGCCGCTGTCCGCGCTCGATGCCCAGGTGCGCACCGAGCTGCGCAGCGAGATCCGCCAGCTGCAGCGCCAGTTGGGCATCGCCTCCATCATGGTCACGCACGACCAGGAAGAGGCCTTGTCCATGGCCGACCGCGTGGTGCTCATGCACCAGGGCCGCATCGAGCAGCAGGGTTCGCCCGAGCAGCTCTATGCCCAGCCCGTGAGCCAGTTCGCGGCCGGTTTCGTGGGCCGCATGAACCTGCTGCCGGCCACGGCCGAGGGGGCGGACCAGGTGCGCATCGGCGAAGCCAGCCTGCGCTGTGCGCTGGCCGGCTTCGAGCGTGGCGACGCGCTGCTGGTCGGCGTGCGTCCGGAAAGCGTGGTGCTGCACCCGGCCCAGCCCACGGCGTTGCCCAACCTGTTGCGCGCCCGCGTGGTGGAGACCTCCTTCCTCGGATCGATGGCCCTGGTGCGCCTGTACAGCCCCACGCTGCAATGCCAGGTTGACGCCCAGTGGCCCCTGCGCCACGACGTGGGCCTGCCCGACTGGCTGCAGGGCGAGGTGCTGATGGAGCTGCCCGCCGCTGCGCTGCAGCCGTTGGCGGCGCCCGACGCGAGGAAGGCCGCATGAGCGCGCATCCCATGGACACGGCCGTTTCCGTGCCGGTGCCGGTGGACCGCTTCGCTTGCGCCCGCCGCAGCGCGCCTGCAGGGCCCGTGCGTCCGCAGGGGCGCAGCGCAGGCTGGGAGCGCTGGTGGCTGGGCGCCCTGGTGCTGGGCGCACTGGCCTGGCTGCTGGCCACCATCGCCCTGCCGGTGGCCAGCCTGCTGGGCAGGAGTTTCTGGGACGACACGGGCCGCTTCACGGGCCTGGCCCAGTTCATCACCTATGCGCGCATGCCGGGCGTGACGCAATCGCTGTTCAACAGCCTGTGGCTGTCGGCCGTGAGCAGCACGGTCTGCGTGCTGCTGGCCTATGCCTACGCCTATGGCGTGGTGCGCAGCTGCATGCCGCTGGCGCGCTGGTTCCGCGCGCTGGCCCTGGTGCCGCTGCTGGCGCCCTCGCTGCTCATGGCCATCAGCCTGATCTACCTGTTCGGCAGCCAGGGCCTGCTCAAGGGCTGGCTGCAGGGGGGCTCGGCCTACGGGCCCTTCGGCATCATCGTGGGCTCGGTGCTCTGGACCTTTCCGCATGCGCTGATGATCCTGTGCACCACGCTGGCCTCGGGCGATGCGCGCCTGTACGAGGCGGCCGCCACGCTGGGCGCCAGCCGCTGGCGCAGCTTCCGCCAGGTCACGCTGCCGGCCAGCCGCTACGGGCTGATGATTTCGTGGATCGTGGTTTTCGTGCTCGTGGTGACCGACTTCGGCGTGCCCAAGGTCATTGGCGGCAACACGGCCATGCTGGCCACCGACATCTACAAGCAGGTCATCGGCCAGCAAAACCTGTCCATGGGTGCGGTGGTGGCCATGCTGCTGCTGGTGCCGGCCGGCCTGGCCTTTGCGGCCGAGCGCCATCTGCGCGCGCGCCAGGCGGCCACCATGGGCGTGCGCTCCGTGCCGCTGGTGCCCCAGCCCCATGCGCCGCTGGACCGCGCGCTGTTCGCCTACTGCGCGCTGGTGGCGCTGGCGCTGCTGGCCGTCATGGGCACGGCCGTGCTGGCCTCCCTGGTCAGCTACTGGCCGTACAACCTCACGCTGACATTCAAGAACTACCGCTTCGACATGATGGACGGCGGCGGCTGGGCCAGCTATGGCAACTCGCTGTCCATGGCGCTGGCCACGGCCGTGCTGGGCGCGGTGCTGAGCTTTGTGACCGCCTACCTGGTGGCCAAGCCCGTGCGCTGGGCGCGCACGCGCCAGTGGCTGCATGCCGTGGCCACGCTGCCCATGGCCGTGCCGGGGCTGGCGCTGGGCCTGGGCTACATCCTGTTCTTCAATGCCCAGGGCAATCCGCTGCACTTCCTGTACGGCAGCATGGCCATCCTGGTGCTGTGTTCGGTGGCGCATTTCTTCTCGGTGGCGCACATCACGCAACTGGCCGCGCTGCAGCAGCTCGATGCCGAGTACGAGCGCGTGGCCGATTCCATGGGCGTGGCCTTCTGGACGCTGCTGTGGCGCGTGCACCTGCCGGTATGCCTGCCCGTGGTCATGCAGGTGGCCGGCTATTTCTTCGTCAACGCCATGACCACGGTGTCGGCCGTGGTGTTCCTGTACTCGCCCGAGACCACGCTGGCCTCGGTGGCCGTGCTGGCCATGGACGACGCGGGCGACACCGCGCCGGCCGCCGCCATGGCCACGCTGATCTTTGCCACGGCCGCTGCGGGCCGGCTGCTGATCGCGGCGCTGGATGCCTGGGTGCAGCGGCGCACGCAGCGCTGGCGCCAGCGCTGACTTTTTTCCTTTCCCTCTCCTCTGTTTTCTCCCATGAAGAACTACGACCTGATCGTGGTGGGGGCCGGCATTGTCGGCCTGGCCCACGCCTATGCGGCTGCGCGCCGTGGCCGCAGCGTGCTCGTCATCGAGCGCGATGCGGCCTGCATCTCCGCCTCCATCCGCAATTTCGGCTTTGTCACTGTCACGGGGCAGCAGGCGGGCGCCCACTGGCAGCGGGCCATGCGTTCGCGCGACACCTGGGCCGAGATCGCGCCGCAGGCCGGCATCGAGGTCGTGCACCGCGGCCTGTGGCTGACGGCGCGCCGGGCCAGCGCCGAGGCCGTGCTCCACGCCTTTCTGAGCACCTCCATGGGCGAGCGCTGCGAGCTGCTCACGCCGGCCCAGGCCGCCGAACGCCACCCGGCACTGCGCACCGAAGACCTCAGCGCCGTGCTCTACAGCCCGCATGAGCTGCGCGTGGAGTCGCGCACGGCCATTGCCAGGTTGGCGCAGTGGCTGGAGCGGGCCATGGGCGTGGATTTCCGCTTCGGCGAGGCCGTGCTCGACGTGGTCGCGCCCCGGGTGCGCAGCACGCGCGCCAGCTACCACGGCGAACGCGTGGTGGTCTGCAACAACGCCGACCCGGGCGGCCTGTTCGCCGGCCTGTGGACGCCGCACCGCATCCAGCTGTGCCAGCTGCAGATGCTGCGCGTGCGGCCGCAGCCGGGCTTTCGGCTCAAGGGCTCGGTCATGGGGGACCTGAGCATGGTCAGATACGAGGGCTACAGCGCCCTGCCCGAAGCCGCCGTGCTGCGCGCCGAACTGGAGAGGGAGGAGGGCGAGAGCCTGGCCCACGGCATCCACCTGATCGCCGTGCAAAGCGCCGACGGCAGCCTGGTGGTGGGCGACTCCCACCACTACGGCGCAGCGCCCCAGCCCTTTGCCAGCGAAGCCGTGGACCGGCTGATGCTGCGCCACATGAACGAGGCCCTGCACCTGCGCGATGCCCAGGTGGTGGAGCGCTGGGTGGGCGTCTACCCGAGCGCGCAGGACGCGCCCTGCGTGGTGCATGCGCCCGACGAGGCCACGCGCGTGGTGGCGGTCACCGGAGGTTCCGGCGCGAGCACTGCCTTCGGGCTTGCCGAAGAGGTCTGGAGCGCGTGGTGAGCGGCAGCCGGCCTACTTGCCGAACATCACCCACAGCAGCGCCAGCACCATGATCGTGGCCAGCACGGCCAGCGTGATCTTGAGGGCGCTGTAGGGGCGCTCGCCCGCGATCTGGCCCGTGTAGCCGTTGGCGATGATCTGGAAGGTCCTGCTGCCGTAGGTGTAGCCCACCAGCCAGACCGGCACGAGGATGTGCTTGAAGGTGCGGCCCTGGTACTCGCGCTGCATCTGCAGGTTGCGGTAGGTGTCGCCGGGCACCTGGCGCGCGCACAGGGCGCGCAGCTGCTCGTCCATGTCCTGCACGTTGACCTGCGCGGCCTTGCCCAGGTCGATCTGGTAGCGCTCCACCGTCCAGCCGCGCACGAACTCGGGCGTGTAGGGCTTGAGGTCGGTGGTGGTGGGAAAGGGCTCCACCTGGCGCAGCAGGTTGGCGTGCACGCCCACGGTGCCGGGCACCAGCTCGTCGTCGAAGAAATGGGCGAGGCTGCCCGAGGCCGGCTCCCAGCGCACATGGCGCACCTGGCGCGTCTGCACGTTGCCGTTGCTGTCGCGGTGGGACTCGGTGGTGTAGTAGTAGAAGCCCGCCTCGGCCTGCCAGTCGGCGCTGGCGTGGGCGTCGAAGGTCCAGTAGGGCAGGTAGACGCCGTGCAGCGTGTCGGTCAGCGCGGCGGATTTCAGGCGGTTGGGCGCGAACCAGCGGCTGCCGTACCACTGGCGTATGCGGTCGCGGATCTGGCCGTCGCTGATCTTGAAGGGCAGGATGCTCTGCGGCGTGATGGCATCGCCCTGGCCCTCGTGGGCCACGATGGAGGGCGAGCCGCAGAAGTCGCAGCGCTGGGCCACGGTGCGGTTCACGAAGACCGAGATCGCGCGGCAGTTCTGGCACTGGACCTCGTAGCGGTCCTCCGTGCCCCAGCCCCGGCCGGACTTGGGGTTGCGCAGTGCCTCGGCCAGGTCCTGCTCGACCACATCGCGGCCCAGTTCCTCGCGCGTTTCCTCGCTCCAGGGCACCGTGGTGCCGCAGTACGGGCACTTGAGCGCCTGGGCCTGGGCATTCCATTCGAGGTTGGCGCCGCATTCGGGGCAGGGGTGCTTGCGCACCATGGCCGGCGCGGCGGCAGCGGCCTCCCAGGAACCGGAGGCGGGGGAAGTCGAGGTGCTGGAGGAACTGGAGGAGGGCGCGCTCACGGCATCGGTCCTGGAAAACGGGACGCGGCGCCAGGCAGGGCCTGGCGCCGCAAGGGGTCAAACCACGGAAATGTCAGCCGCGCAGGAACTCATCGAGTGCGGCTTGCGCAATGCGCCACTGGCTGCCGATCTGGCGCGCCTTGAGGTTGCCGGCCTGGATCTCGGCCAGCACATCGGCCTCGCTGACACCCAGCACCTGGGCCGCCTGTGCCGGAGTCAGCACCTGCAGGCCACCGGCGGCGGGTGCTGCCGGCGCCTGGGCGGCCTGGGCGGCGGCAGGCGAGAACGGGTCGGAGGCCTGGCCGGCCGGTGCGCCGCCGGCGCCGCCGCCGTTTTGCATGCTCTTCATCATCTCCTGCGCCATGCCGAAGCCCATGGCCATGGTGGCGGGCAGGGTGGCTGCGGCAGCGCCTTCGCCGCCCGTGGTCATGGCCTGGCCCATCTGGTATTTGACGTAGTCGTTGAGGTTGCCGATGGCCGTCATGCTGGAGCGCTTGTCGATGGCCTGCTCCACCTCGGGCGGCACGGACACGTTCTCCAGCACGAAGCTGGTGATCTCCAGGCCGTACTTGTCCGTCATGGCCGGGTTGATCAGCGGCAGCAGCGCATCGCCCAGCTCGCCATAGCGCTGGGCCACGTCCAGCACGGGCACCCGGGCCTTGGCCAGCGACTCGGTGAACACGCTGATGATGCGCGAGCGCATGGTGTCGGCGAACTCGTCGATGCGGAAGTTCTGGTCCGTGCCGGCCACTTCCTTGAGGAACTTGGCCGGCTCGACGATGCGGAAGTCATAGGTGCCGAAGGCGCGCAGGCGCACGGCGCCGAAGTCCTGGTCGCGCACCATCACGGGGTTGGAGGTGCCCCACTTGTTGCCCGTGAACAGCCGCGTGTTGATGAAGTAGACATCGCACTTGAACGGCGAGTTGAAGCCGTACTTCCAGCCCTGGATGGTGGACAGGATGGGAATGTTCTGCGTGGTCAGCGTGTGCTTGCCGGGGCTGAACAGGTCGGCGTACTGGCCGGCCGAGACGAACTGCACCTGCTGCGACTCGCGCACGATGAGCTGGGCGCCGTTCTTGATTTCCTTGTCGTCGTCGGGCCAGCGGTAGGAGAGCGTGTCGCGCGAGTCATCGGTCCACTCGATGATCTCTATCAGTTGCTTGGTGATGATGTTCATCAGGTTCATGGCAGGCTCCGAAACGGTGTTGGTCCACGACAAAAAAGGTCAATGGGCCATTCTAGGCGGCGTGCATGGCGGCGGGGAGAACGGCCACCGGCCGCTGCCCCGGTGAATTGTCAAAAAATGATCCGGATGCGTCGTGCAAGGCGGGCTTTCAGGGCTTCGCGCGCCACGGCCTTTGCCGGCATGTGTCGCCTGCTCCGTTTTTTGATGCAGATCGCCCTGTGAAGCGTCTGCCGTGGGGCCGCAGGCCCGCGCCACGGCGCAGGGCCGGGCGGCGCCTTAAAATCGTCGTTTGCGCGGCGCGAGCCGCCTCTCATTCACCGGCGCGGCCCCGGCCTGCGTGCGACGCCTGAAACAAGTCATGCTCACTTTCCAACAAATCATCCTCAAGCTGCAGTCCTACTGGGCCGACCAGGGCTGCGCGCTGCTCCAGCCCTATGACATGGAAGTGGGCGCGGGCACCTCGCATACCGCGACCTTCCTGCGCGCCCTGGGCCCCGAGCCCTGGAAGGCCGCCTACGTGCAGCCCAGCCGCCGCCCCAAGGACGGCCGCTACGGCGACAACCCCAACCGCCTGCAGCACTACTACCAGTTCCAGGTCGTGCTCAAGCCCGCGCCCGACAACATCCTGGAGCTGTACCTGGGCTCGCTCGAGGCCCTGGGCTTCGATCTCAAGAAGAACGACATCCGCTTTGTCGAGGACGACTGGGAAAACCCCACGCTGGGCGCCTGGGGCCTGGGCTGGGAAGTCTGGCTCAACGGCATGGAGGTGACCCAGTTCACCTACTTCCAGCAGGTCGGCGGCATCGACTGCAAGCCCGCCACCGGCGAGATCACCTATGGCCTGGAGCGCCTGGCCATGTACCTGCAGGGCGTGGACAACGTCTACAACCTGACCTGGACCGACGGCCTGAGCTACGGCGACGTCTACCACCAGAACGAGGTGGAGCAGTCCACCTACAACTTCGAGCACTCGGACGCCGACTTCCTGTTCACCGCCTTCAGCGCCCACGAAAAGCAGGCCAACCACCTGATCGGCGAACAGCTGGCGCTGCCGGCCTACGAGCAGGTGCTCAAGGCCGCCCACACCTTCAACCTGCTCGATGCGCGCGGCGCCATCAGCGTGACGGAGCGTGCCGCCTACATCGGCCGCATCCGCAACCTGGCCCGCGCCGTGGCCAAGGCCTATATGGACAGCCGTGCGCGCCTGGGCTTCCCCATGGCGCCTAAGGCCCATGCCGACGAAGTGCTGGCCGAGCTGGCCAAGGCCGCCGAACAACAGGGCAAGAAGGCCGCCTGAGGCGGACACCGCTGCACCGAGAGAACACCAGACCATGAACGCATCGAATCTTCTTGTTGAACTGTTTGTCGAAGAGCTGCCCCCGAAGGCGCTGCAAAAGCTGGGCGACGCCTTTGCCGGCGTGCTGTTCGAGCAGCTCAAGGCCCAGGGCCTGCTGGCCTCCAGCGAAGCGCGCCTGACGGCCTATGCCTCGCCGCGCCGCCTGGCCGCCCACATCACCGAAGTGCTGCCCCAGGCCGAGGACAAGGCCGTGTCGCAAAAGCTCATGCCCGTCTCCGTGGGCCTGGACGCCGACGGCAAGCCCACGCCCGCACTGATCAAGAAGCTGGCCGCCCTGGGCGCCGGCGAAGAAGCCGTTGCCAGCCTGACCCGCCAGGGCGAAGGCAAGGCCGAGGCCCTGTTCCACGCCTCCACCGTGCGCGGCGTGATGCTGGCCGACGGCGTGCAAAAGGCGCTGGACGAAGCCATTGCCCGGCTGCCCATCCCCAAGGTCATGCGCTACCAGCTGGCCGACGGCTGGAGCAGCGTCCATTTCGTGCGCCCGGCCCACGGCCTGGTGGTGCTGCACGGCACCGAGGTGCTGATCGGCGTCAAGGCCCTGGGCCTGACGGCCGGCACGGCCACGCATGGCCACCGCTTCGAGGCGGCGGTCGATCCCGTGGTTATCCGCTCCGCCGATGACTACGCCGCGCAGCTGCGCGAGGAAGGCGCCGTCATCGCCAGCTTCGCCGAGCGCCGTGCCGAGATCGCGCGCCAGCTGCAGGCCGCTGCCGAGCGCGTGGGCGGCGGTGTCCGTCCCATCGAGGACGAGGCCCTGCTGGACGAAGTCACGGCCCTGGTCGAGCGCCCCAATGTGCTGGTCTGCGAGTTCGAGAAGGAATTCCTCGACGTGCCGCAGGAATGCCTGATCCTCACCATGAAGGCCAACCAGAAGTACTTCCCGCTGCTGGACGCCGCCGGCCGGCTGACCCACCAGTTCCTGGTGGTCAGCAACATCAGCCCCCAGGATGCCAGCGCCGTCATCGGCGGCAACGAACGCGTGGTGCGCCCGCGTCTGGCCGACGCCAAGTTCTTCTTCGACCAGGACCGCAAGAAGACCCTGGCCTCCCGCGTGGACGGGCTGGGCAAGGTGGTCTACCACAACAAGCTCGGCACCCAGGGCGAGCGCGTGGAGCGCGTGCGCTCCATCGCCAAGAGTATTGCCCGCCAGCTGGGCGACACGGGCCTGGCCCAGCAGGCCGACCTGGCCGCGCAACTGGCCAAGACCGACCTCGTGACCGACATGGTGGGCGAGTTTCCCGAACTGCAGGGCACCATGGGCCGCTACTACGCGCTCAACGACGGCCTGGACGTGGCCGTGGCCGATGCCATCGAGGACCACTACAAGCCCCGCTTTGCGGGCGACGAACTGCCGCGCGGCAACGCCGGCGTGGTCGTGGCCCTGGCCGACAAGCTGGAAACCCTGGTCGGCATGTTCGGCATCGGCAACCTGCCCACGGGCGACCGCGACCCCTTCGCGCTGCGCCGCCACGCCCTGGGCGTGATCCGCATGCTGGTCGAGAAGGACCTGGCGCTGGACCTGGAAACCCTGCTGGTCAGCGTGCTGCCCGCCTTCGGCGACAAGATCGAGGACGCCACGCCCCAGCTGGCCGATTTCATCTACGACCGCCTGGCCGGCAACCTGCGCGAGCAGGGTTTCTCGGCCCAGGAAGTGGACTCCGTGCTGGCCCTGCGCCCGCAGCGCCTGTCCGACGTGCAAAAGCGCCTGGAGGCCGTGCGCGCCTTCGGCGAGCTGCCCGAGGCACCGGCCCTGGCCGCCGCCAACAAGCGCGTGGGCAACATCCTCAAGAAGGCCGACCAGGCGGTGCAGGCCCAGGTCAACGCGGCCGTGCTGGCCGAGGTGGCAGAGAAGGACCTGTACGCAGCCCTGCAATCGGTGGCGCCCAAGGCGCAGCAGCAGTTTGCTGCCGGCGACTACACGGCCAGCCTGCAGACCCTGGCCGCGCTGCGCGCCCCGGTCGATGCCTTCTTCGAGCATGTGATGGTCAACGCCGAAGACCCGGCGCTCAAGGCCAACCGCCTGGGCCTGCTGGCCACGTTGCACGAAGCCATGAATCGCGTGGCGGACCTTTCGCGACTGGCGTAAATGGAGCACCCCCTGAGGCGCTTCGCGCCTTCCCCCCGTGGCACGGCGCCTCTCTACTTGCTTCGCAAGGGAGGGGGACGACACACTCGGTGCGGGGCGGCGCGGCCGGCCTAGGCCCTTCCTCGGTGTCCCTCGTCTTGGGACGCGCGCAATTGAGTTCTGACATTCTTGGGACCCGACCATGAAAATTGCGATCCTGGACCGTGACGGAACCCTCAACCAGATCGGTGAAGAGGGGTTCATCGGCTCGGCCGAGGCCTGGAAGGCCCAGCGCGGTGCGCTGGAAGCCGTGGCGCGCCTGAACCGGGCGGGCTGGCATGTGGTGGTCGCCACCAACCAGCCAGGCCTGGGCCGGGGCCTGTTCGACGTGACCGAGCTCAATGCCGTGCACGCGCGCATGCACCGCGAAATGGCGGCGGCAGGCGCGCGCGTCGATGCGGTTTTCTACTGCCCCCATGCCCCGGACGAGGAATGCCATTGCCGCAAGCCCGGCACGGCGCTGTTCGAGCAGATTGCCGAGCGCTTCGGCGTCGAGGGGCAGCAGCTGTGGGTCATAGGTTCCTGCGTGGCCCACCTGCAGGCCGGAGCGGCCATGGGCGCACGCCTGCACCTGGTCTGCACGGGCGCCAGCGCCGGAGTGTCTCTGGACGGCGAACTTCCGCCCGGATTGCCTGCCGGCACCCAGCGCCATGCCAGCCTGGCCGCGCTGGCCGATGCGCTGGTTCCGGCAGATGCCGCACCCGCTCCCTGAACGCCTGAACGCCCGAATGGCGCTTTGCCCATGCGCCGCCGGCCTGCCGTCCTGCGCACAATGCTATCTTTGTGAATTCCGATTCCTGAGGGCGCAAGGCCCGGGCCTGCCGCCCGGCCCCTGCGCCGCTTTCTGCACCACACTGCCGCCATGTCCCTGATCCGCTCCACCCTCCACATGCTCTGGATGGGCATCACCGTGATCCCCTACACCCTGGCCGTGCTGCTCACGCGCTGGCTGGGCGGCGGGCCGCGCCGCGTCTATGCCGTGGCGCGCGCCTGGCTCAAGCTGTCGGTGGACAGCGCCCGCGTGATCATGGGCGTGCGCCACCGCGTGCAGGGCATGGAGAACCTGCCCACCGATCCCAAGCAGGGCGTGGTGCTGCTGGTCAAGCACCAATCCACCTACGAGACCTTCCTCATGCCGGCGATCATGCCGCGCCCGCTGGCCTATGTGTTCAAGAAGGAACTGCTCATGGTGCCCTTCTTCGGCTGGTCCATCGGCAGCATGGACATGATCCATATCGACCGAAAGCACGGCTCGCGCGCATTCCACAAGGTCGTGGAGCAGGGCCGGCGCCTGCTGGCCCAGGGCACCTGGGTCATCATGTTCCCCGAAGGCACGCGCATCCCGCGCGGCGAACGCGGCGAGTACAAGACCGGCGCCACGCGCCTGGCCATCATGACCGGCGTGCCCGTGGTGCCCATTGCCGTCACCTCGGCCAAGTGCTGGCCGCGCAAGGCCTTCATCAAGACCCCGGGCGTGGTCGATGTCTCCATAGGCAAGCCCATCCCTTCCGTGGGCCGCAAGCACGAGGAGCTGATGGTGGAAGTCGAAAACTGGATCGAATCCGAGATGCAGCGCCTCGACCCCGAGGCCTACCGCGCCTGAGGCAGGAGTCGGCATGGCGGACACGGCACAGCGTTCCTGGGACTGGTTGGTGCCGCCCGCCGTGGAAAGACAGGACGGCGGGCTGAGGCCGCGCCGTGAGCGATCCGCTCAACCCGAAGCGCCGCAGGCTTTGCCTGCACCTGCACCTGCACCTGCACCTGCACCTGCACCCACCCCGCCCGCCGGCTCCGTGCACAGTTCCTTCGTTCATCCGCAAGCCAACCAGCAGGCGGTTCTCCAGGGGCAGGTGCTGCACTATCGGTTGCAGCGGTCGCGCCGGCGCACCATAGGCTTCACCATCGGCGCACAGGGGCTGGTGGTCAGCGCGCCCGCATGGGTGAGCATGACGGCCATCGGGCAGGCACTGGATGCGAAGTCGGGCTGGATACTGCGCAAGCTCCAGGAGGCCGGGCAGCGCCAGCGGGCCCAGCAGTCGGCACGCATCCGGTGGGAGCACGGCGGCCAGATCGACTATCTGGGGCGTCCCCTGGCACTGCTTCTCACCGGTGGCGAAGCCCAGCCGCTGCGCACCCGCCAGGTCCACCGCGAACAGGCGGCCGACGGCAGCCAGTCCCTGCACCTGCCCCTGGCGCCAGACGCATCGGCTGCCGAGGTGCGTGCCTGCGTGCAGGCCTGGATGCTGCGCGAGGCCCGCTCCTGGTTCACGGCCAGCCTGCAGCGCCATGCGCCGCTGCTGGGCGTGCAATGGACCAGCCTGCGCCTGACCAGCGCGCGCACGCGCTGGGGCAGCGCCAACACCGCAGGGGCCATCCGCCTGAACTGGCGGCTCATGCAGCACACGCCCGAGGTCATCGACTACGTGGTCGTGCACGAGCTGTCCCACCTGCGCCACATGGACCACAGCCCGCGCTTCTGGGCCACGGTGGCCAGCGTGATGCCGGGCTGGGAGGCGCAGCGCCAGGTGCTGCGTGACAAGCTGCTGCCGCCCTGGGAGTAGGCGATCCGGGCACCGGCGAGGCGGCGCCAGTCGGGCTGGACGGTTATTCTTGCCGGGCACACAACCGCGTCCTATCAAGAAAGCCCATCCATGTCCGCAAACGCTCCCGTTCCCGCAGCCATTCCCCTGACCGTCCAGCCCGCACAGGGCTATGCCGGCGACATTCCTCCCGAACTTGCCTGGCAATGGCTGCAATCCGGCGAAGCCGCGCTGGTGGACGTGCGCACCGATGCCGAGCGCGAGTGGGTGGGCCGCGTACCCGGCGCCGTGGCCGTGGCCTGGAAGCAGTGGCCGTCCATGGCCATGAACCCCGATTTCGACAGCCAGCTGCGCGCCGCCGTGCCTGAGGGCGGCAAGGTGGTCCTGCTGTGCCGCAGCGGCGTGCGCTCGGTGGCCGCTGCCCAGCGCGCAGCGCAACTGGGCATCGAGGCCTACAACATCCTCGAAGGCTTCGAGGGCGATGTGGACGCCAGCGGCCAGCGCGGCCATGTCGGCGGCTGGCGCCTGCGCGGCCTGCCCTGGCGCCAGTAAGCCGGCGCCAGCCTGTCGTCGCTCAGCGCTGCGGCTGCGCGAACCCCAGCGCCGCCGCCCGGGCGGCCACCATGTCCACCAGGGCCTGGGCCGGTCCTGACAGCGTGGCCTGCGAGCGCATGGCCAGCAACAGCCGGCGCCGTGTGTTGAGCGCCCCCAGCGGGCGCAGCCGCAGTGCCCGCGCGGCCAGGTGCGGCGCGGTGGCCGCGTGCGGCAGGATGGCCAGGCCCAGGCCCACCGAGACCATGTGGCACATGGCATCGAAGCTGCGCACCTGGATGCGGATCCGCACGGGCCGGTTGATGGATTCGGCCTCGGCCGCAATGCGCCGCATCAGCGAGGTGGAGCGGGCCAGGCTCACGAAGTCGTGGTCCAGCACGGTGGCCAGGGGCACGGGGGAGTCGTCGTCCGTGTCCAGCGCATGGCCGCGCGGCATGACCAGCACCAGTTCGTCCACATCGCAGACCTGGGTGCTCAGCCCTTCCAGTGGCGTGTTCTCGCCAATGATGGCCAGTTCGGCCACGCCGCTGAGCACGGCCCGCACGGATTCCTCGCTCAGCGCGTCCTCCAGGTCCACCGAGACACCTGGGTGGGAGGCCATGAAGTCGGCCAGCAGCCGCGGCAGAAAGCCTGCGAACGCCGAGTTGTTGGCCCACAGGCGCAACTGGCCTGTGGCGCCGCTGCGAAAGTCGTCCATGGCCAGGGCCAGATGCTCCAGCCGGGCCACCACGTCCACGGCATGGTGGTACATGCTCTGGCCGGCGGGCGTGGGCGTGACGCCGCGCTTGCTGCGCACCAGCAGGGTCACGCCGCAGTGCTGCTCCAGCTCGGCCACGCGCTTGCTGGCGGCTGCCAGTGACAGCCCCAGCGTGCGCGAGCCGGCCGTCAGGCTGCCGGCATCGACCACGGCCACATACAGGCGCAGTGTCAGCAGATCGAAGCGGTGCAGGTTGATCATTCGCATCCTCCACCAGAGACGAAGGATGGATCAACGAGATACGGCTGTTCGACCGCGAGCAGGCCCGCAAGAATGCGCCGGTACAAAGAGAACATGGAGACAAGCATGAATCGACGCATTGTGCTGCAGGCCGCCGGCCTGGCAGCGGCAGCCCTGCTGGGCGCAGGAACCGTCCAGGCCCAGGCCTTTCCAGCCAAGTCCATCACCCTCGTGGTCCCCAATCCGCCCGGCGGCGTGGTGGACACGGCGGCACGCCTGGCGTCCGATCCGATGTCGCGCCTGCTGGGGCAGTCGGTCGTGGTGGACAACCGGGGCGGGGCCAGCGGCAACATTGCCTACCAGATGGTGGCCAGGGCTCCCAAGGACGGCTACACGCTGCTGGCTTCGTATTCGGCCTACCACGTGGGCAATCCGGCGCTGTTTCCCAAGCTGCCCTGGGCGCAGTCCGAGCTGGCACCCGTGGGGCTGATCGTGGCCGCCACCAATGTGATCGCCGTTCATCCTTCCGTTCCGGCGAACAATCTGCAGGAGTTCATTGCCTATCTGCGCAAGAACCCGGGCAAGGTCAATTACGCGTCGCAGGGCAATGGCTCGCTGTCCCATGTGGGCACGGCCGTGTTCGCCCAGGTGACCCAGACCCAGATCACGCATGTGCCCTACAAGGGGTCCGGCCCGGCCATCCAGGACGTGCTGGGCGGCCAGGTACAGATGTTCATCACCACGCCGCCTTCGGTGCTGGGTCATGTGCAGACGGGCAAGCTCAGGGCCCTGGCCGTGACCAGCAAGACGCGCCATCCCATGCTGCCCGATGTGCCCACCACGGCCGAAGCGGGCCTGCCAGGCTTCGAGCTGGAGGCCTGGGTCGGCCTGTTCGCGCCTGCGGGCACGCCGCCCGACGCCATCGCCAGGCTGTCGGACGCGCTCAAGACCTCCCTGGAGTCGCCCGACGTGCAAAAGCGCGCGGCCCTGCAGGGCGTGGAGCCGCGATTCCTCGGCCCGCAGGCGCTGGCCGCCCTGGTCCAGCGCGAGACGGACCACTGGGGCAAGGTCATCAAGGCCAACCACATCACGATGGATTGACATGACAGCCAAAACCCATTTCCGTATCGGGCAGATCGTGCCCAGCTCCAACACCACGATGGAGACCGAGATCCCCGCCATCCTGCGGGCCCGCGAGGCCCTGGCGCCCGAGCGTTTCACCTTTCACTCGAGCCGCATGCGCATGAAGCATGTGACCAAGGAGGAGCTGGCTGCCATGGACGGCGACAGCGACCACTGCGCGCTGGAACTGTCGGATGCGCGTGTCGATGTGCTCGGCTATGCCTGCCTGGTGGCCATCATGAGCATGGGGCGCGGCTACCACCGTGTCTCCGAGACGCGCCTGCACCAGCGCACCGTGGACAACGGCGGCCCCGCGCCTGTGGTCACCAGCGCCGGCGCCCTGGTCGATGGCCTGCACGCCATCGGCGCGAAGAAGGTGGCGCTGCTGGCGCCCTACATGAAGCCGCTGACGCAGCTGGTCATCGACTACATAGAGAACGAAGGCATCGAAGTGGTGGACAGCATCTCGCTGGAGATTGCCGACAACCTGCAGGTGGGCGCCCAGGATGCGCGCGCACCCATCGAGATCACGCGGCGCCTGAACACGGCCAATGCCGACGCGGTCATCGCCTCGGCCTGCGTGCAGATGCCCTCGCTGGCCTCGGTGCAGCCCATCGAGGACCGCGTGGGCCTGCCGGTACTGTCTTCCTCGGTGGCCACGACGTTCATGATGCTCAAGCGCCTGGGCTTGCCGACAGCCGTTCCGGGATTCGGTGCGCTGTTGAGCGGTAAATACTGAAGCTTTCATTGAGAAAGGCCGCTATTGCGGCCTTTCTCGGAGCGGGGTAGGTCTAATTCGCGGCATCCAGAACTGGCATGAGCCAGGTCAGAGACACCGAGCAAGGGCCGCCCCGCCGCGAGGGTGTCGTCCCCCTCAGGGGGAAGCGGCGACGCCGCTCAGGGGGGCTTAGATTGCCGGAATGCGCAGCTTCTGGCCGGGGTAGATCTTGTCGGGGTGGCTCAGCATGGGCTTGTTGGCCTCGAAGATCACCGGGTACTTGTTGGCATCGCCATAGAACTTCTTTGCAATGGCCGACAGCGTGTCGCCGCGCACCACGTCGTGGTACTGGGCTTCGGGCTCGGGGTTGGTCACCGTCATCTGGTTGTCCACGGACTGCACGCTGGAGACGTTGCCGCAGCACAGCGTCACCTTTTCCTTGGCCGCCTGGGTAGGTGCCGTGCCCAGCACCGTGACCTTGCCCTGCGAGCCGTCGAACTGCACCTTCACGTCACTGACGCCCAGGTTCTGCGTGCCGATATAGGTCTCGATGGCCTTGGCCGCCTTGGCATTCAGGTCTTGCGCAGGCTCGGCTGCCTGTGCGGCGCTGCCGCCGAACAGCTTTTCGCCGGCTTCCTTGATGAAACTGAAAAGTCCCATGGGTGACTCCTGTTGGTGGGTGGAAAAACGGAAAGGCCAATGTAACGCCTAACAGTGGCAGCGCGCGCTGCCGGGCAGGAGCGCTCCCGGATTTTTGACATTTGCGCCATTCTTGCGTTCACGTCCTCACTCAGTTGTCGTCCATGGCTGACGCTATCCTCCGGAAAACTCCGATAATCCCGCCCATGACTTTTTTGGCCATAGACATCGGCAACACCCGCTTGAAATGGGCGATGTACGACGCGCATCGGCCTGGCGCTGCCCTGCTGGCGCACGGCGCCGAGTTCCTTGAGCACATCGAGCACCTGGCCGAAGGGCCGTGGAGCGACCTGCCCACGCCCACGCGCATGCTGGGCTGCGTGGTGGCTGGCGACACGGCGCGACGGCGCGTGCACGACCAGATCGACATGATGCTGGGCTGGGATTTCGAGCCGCAGTGGGCCGTGCCCAGCGCAGCCGAGGCCGGCGTCACCAATGGCTACGATTTTCCGTCGCGCCTGGGTGCGGACCGCTGGGTGGCCATGATCGGTGCGCGCCAGCACATCCTGCAGCGCGGCCCCGAGCGGCCCCTGATCGTGGTCATGGTCGGCACGGCCGTCACCGTGGACGCGCTGGACCAGCATGGCCACTTCATGGGCGGGCTGATTCTTCCGGGCCACGGCATCATGCTGCGCGCCCTGGAAAGCGGCACGGCCGGCCTGCATGTGCCCACGGGCGCGGTCACGCCATTTCCCACCAACACCAGCGACGCCCTGACCAGCGGCGGCACCTACGCCATCGCCGGTGCCGTGGAGCGCATGTACCAGCATCTCTACATGCACTGCAGCATGGAGCCTGCCTGCGTCATGGCCGGCGGCGCAGGCTGGAAGATGGTGCCCAGCATGACGCGGCCTTTCGAACTGGTGGACAACCTCATCTTCGAGGGGCTGCTGGTCATGGCCCAGCGCCGTTGGGGCGATGCCAGCGGCCTGCCCGCGGAGGCGGTGAAGGCGGCTTGAAGCCGCCTTGAACCACCTGACAACGCCTGAAACCGCCTGAGGCCACTTTTCATCGTGCAGCGCAGCATCGCGCCGCACGATTGCGCGCGTAACAGTTGATGACGGGAAGGCGGCGCCCCTGGGTGTCGCATGCTATGCCTTTGGCGGGGGATGCGGCGACAGTGGATAATCCGCGGCAATGTCTTCCACCAATCACCTCATGGAACCGATTGCCGCTGTCGAAGCCCCGATCAAGGGGCGGCTGGGCGAACGCCTCCTTTCCGCCGGCAAGCTGAACGAGCGCGATCTGCAAAACGCCCTGCAGGCGCAGCAGGAGTTGGGCGGCTACCTGGGCCAGGTGCTGGTACAGCTGGGTGTGGTGGCGGAAACCGACGTGGCCCAGGCGCTGGCCGAGCAGCTGCAGATGCGCTGGCTGCGTGCGGAAGAGTTTCCCGACCTGCTGCCCGACGTGCCGGGCCTGCTGGCCAGTTTTCTGGATGCGCAGTGCGTCTGCCCGATTTCGCTGCAGGACGGCGTGCTCGAAGTGGCCATGTCCGTGCCGCAGGACCCCTTCATCACCAAGGCGCTGCGCCTGGCCACGGGGCTGCAGATCAAGCCCGTGCTGGCGCTGGAGGCCGACATCCGCAAGGCACTGTCCGAAGCAGGCCAGGAACCCGAAGGGGAAGAAGGCCAGGACTGGGAATCGGACGCCACGGGTGGCGACTTCGTCGAACATCTGAAGGACCTGGCCAGCGAGGCGCCCGTCATCCGCCTGGTCACAGGCATCATTTCCCGCGCCATCGAGCTGCACGCCTCCGACATCCACCTCGAGCCCTTTGAAGCCGGCCTGCAGGTGCGCTACCGCATGGACGGCGTGATCCACGCGGCCGAACTCGTGCCGCCGCGCCTGAGCGCCGCCGTCGGCTCGCGCGTCAAGCTGCTGGCCCATCTGGACATTGCCGAGCGCCGCCTGCCGCAGGACGGCCGCATCAAGACCCGCGCCAAGGGCCGCGAACTGGACCTGCGCGTCTCCACCGCGCCCACGGTGCATGGCGAGAGCATCGTCATGCGGGTGCTGGACCGCGCCAGCGTGAGGCTGCGCCTGGAAAGCATGGGCTTCGAGGCGGACACGCTCGAGAAATTCAACACGCTGCTGGCCAAGCCGCACGGCATTGTGCTGGTCACGGGCCCCACGGGCTCGGGCAAGACCACCACGCTGTATGCAGCCCTGTCCAAGATCGACGCGGTTTCCAACAAGATCATCACCGTCGAGGATCCGGTCGAATACCAGCTCGACGGCATCAACCAGATCCAGGTCCATCCCCAGATCGACCTGACCTTCGCCAACGCCCTGCGCTCCATCCTGCGCCAGGACCCGGACATCATCATGATCGGCGAAATGCGTGACGGAGAAACCGCGCAGATTGCCGTGCAGTCCGCCCTGACAGGTCACCTGGTGCTGTCCACGCTGCACACCAACACCGCCGCAGGCGCCGTCACCCGCATGCGCGACATGGGGGTGGAGAGCTACCTGATCACCTCCTCGGTCAACGGCGTGCTGGCCCAGCGGCTGGTGCGCACGCTGTGCTCGCGCTGCAAGCAGCCCGACACACTGCCGACGGCCGCCATCGAGGGCAGCGGCCTCAAGCGCTTTCTGCGCGAGGGCTCGCCCATCTACCGCGCCGTCGGCTGCGAGCACTGCCGCGGCACTGGCTACAAGGGGCGTACCGGCATCCACGAACTCATGGTCATCGACGAGCCGCTGCGCCGCGCCATCATCGAAGGCCAGGATGCCAACGCCCTGCATGCCATGGCCGCCAAGAGCGGCATGCTGAGCCTCTATGACGACGGCCTGCGCAAGGTGGCCTCGGGCGTCACCACGCTCGACGAAGTGCTGCGCGTGACCCAGGACCAGAGCGATGCCTGATTACAGCTGGGAGGCCGTGGACAGCCGCGGTCAGATGGTCAAGGGCACTTTTTCCGCTGCGGCCGTGGCCGAGGTGGTGGTGCACCTGCGCAAGAGCCGCCTGTCGCCCATCAAGGTCGAGGAAGCCGCAAGCCTGGGCAATGTGCCGCTGGCGGCGCGTGCGCTCAAGAAAGGCCGCATCAAGGCCGACGACATCCAGGGCATGACCACCGAACTGGCCATCATGATGCGTGCCGGCCTGTCGCTGGACAATGCGCTCAAGGTCCTGGTGGAGATGAGCCACAAGGTGCAGATGCAGGCCATGCTCCAGTCCGTGCTCGACAGCGTCAAGGCCGGCATGCCGCTGAGCCAGGCGCTGGGCAAGCACCATGACCTGTTCGGCGACTTCTATATCAACATGGTGCGCTCGGGCGAGGCCAGCGGCCAGATGTCGGGCGTGCTCAACCGGCTGGTGGAACACATGGCGCGCCAGCGTGCCCTGCGCGACAGCGTGGTCTCGGCCACCATCTATCCGGCCATCCTGCTGGGCGTGGCCGTGCTGTCCCTGGTGGCCATGCTGGGCTTCGTGGTCCCGCAGTTCGAGCAGCTCTTCAACGACATGGGCGACGCGCTGCCCCTTCCCACGCAGTTCGTGATGGGGCTGGGCCATGCGTTTCGCAGCTACGGCTGGGCGGTGTTCATCGTGCTGGGCGCGCTGGGCTGGGCCTTTTCCCGCTGGGCCAAGAGCCCCAAGGGCCGCCAGACTTGGCAATCGTGGCTGCTGGGCCTGCCGGGCCTGGGTGGCGTGGTGCGCAAGTACCAGCTCACCTTGTTCAGCCGATCGCTGGGCACGCTGCTGGGCAACGGCGTCACGCTGCTGACCGCACTGCGCATTGCCAGCGACACGGTCTCCAACGTCGCCATCCGCGAGCGCCTGGAAAAAATGGGTCCCATGGTCAAGGAAGGCCATCGCATGGCCCATGCTGCCCAGAAAACCGGAGAATTCGAGCCCCTGGCCCTGAATCTGGTGCGGGTGGGCGAGGAAACCGGCCGCCTGGGCGACATGATGCTGGAGCTGTCCAACATATTGAACCGCGAGGTCGAAAACGCGATCAAACGCCTCCTGACCATGCTGGAGCCGGCGCTGATCCTGGTCCTCGGTATCCTTATCGCCTCCATCATCGTGTCGATCCTGCTCGGAATCCTGTCCGTCAACGATCTGGCCGTCTGATGAATCTGAATTGTCTGAAAGGTATGTAGAAGATGATGCGCATGCAAAAGCAACTGTCCTCCCGCGCCCGCAAGCGTGGCTTCACGCTGATCGAACTGCTGGTCGTGCTGGCCATCCTGACCCTGCTGGCCGGCCTGGTCGGCCCCAAGGTGCTGAACCAGTTGGGCGGAGCCAAGACCAAGACGGCCGGCGTGCAGATTGCCGACATCGAAAAGGCGCTGGAGCTGTACAAGCTCGACGTGGGCCGCTATCCCACCTCGCAGCAAGGCCTGGACGCGCTGGTCAAGCAGCCCGCTGGCGTCGCCGGCTGGGCAGGCCCTTACCTGAAGGGTGGCGTGCCGAATGATCCCTGGAACAATCCTTACCGCTACACCTATCCGGCTGCCAATGGCGACCTCGAGATCCTCTCGCTGGGCTCCGATGGCACACCCGGCGGAGAAGGTGAAGCTTCCGATATCCGCAACACCAAGTAAGTTGCTGGTCTGACGCCTCAGTGCAACGCTGCCTCCGTGCCGGGAATGAGTCTTGAAGCGCGCCCATGGTTTCACGCTGATCGAGTTGCTGGTGGTGTTCGGCATCCTTGCCGCCATCATCGGCATCGTGCCGCCTGCCATGGGCAAGCTGCGCGATGCCGTGGACTATCGGCAGACGGTGCAGGACGTGACGGCCCTGCTGCGCAAGGCGCGCCAGCAGGCCACGTTGCAGGGCATGCCCGTAGCGTTTGCGGTCAATACGAATAATCGGCAGTACGGCATCGCCGGCCAGGCCACGGCCAAGCTGCCCGACAGCCTGACGGTGCAACTGACCACGGCAGCCGGCATGGCCCTGCCCGACGGTAGCCAGACCATCGTCTTCCTGCCCGAGGGCGGTGCCACGGGCGGCAGCATTTCGCTCGCCCGCGCGCAAAGCGGCAGCGGCGTGCGTCTGCGTGTGGACTGGCTGTCCGGCCAAGTCACCAAAGAGGCCCTGTAGTGCGTCGGCGCGCTGGAGCCCGCACCCGGGTGCGGGGCATGACCTTGCTGGAGTTGCTGGTGGCGCTGTCCATCATGGCGATCTCGCTGGCGCTCATCTATCGGGCGGTGGGTGGTTCCGCGCGGGGCGTCGCCAAGCTGGAACAGAACCAGGGCGTGGCCCTGCTGGCCGATTCGCTGATGGACGCCTTCCCCATGGTCGATCCTGGTGGCACCCAGGCTTCCGGCCAGGATGGCATCTATGCTTGGCAAGTGACTTCGGCGCCTTTCCCGGTAAGCGACTTGCCTGAGACCGCCGTCCCCCTGCATGCATTGCGAATCACCATCTCTGCCGAAAATCGCAGCTGGGTCTTTGAAACCCTGCGTCCGCAGCGACCATTGCAGCCAGGCGAGGTAACGCGATGAGAGTGTCCGGCGTCAAGCCTTCGGCTTCGGCCAGGCAGCGCGGCTTCACGCTGGTGGAGCTGCTGGTGGTCATGGCTTTGCTGTCCCTGCTCATGCTGGGGCTGGCCTCGGCCATGTCCACGGTCTCCCAGACCCAGGAGCGTGTCGATGCGCGACTGGACCGCATGGACCACCAGCGTGTGTCCATTGCCTTCCTGCGCTCGGTTCTGGGCCAGGTCTCTGCCGTGCGCCGGCAGGCGGGCCTGCGCAAGCAAGGCGAGAGCGAGCTGTTTTTCGAAGGCGGCCCGCAGGGCATGCGCTGGCTGGGCATCATGCCCGCACGCTTTGGCATGGGCGGTCGTACCCACTTCCAGCTTTCCGTCGAAGGCGATGCCCTGGTGCTGCGCTTTGCGCCCTGGCAGGGGCCAGATGCCATGCCCGACTGGGGGCAGAGCCAGTCCTACGTGATCGATCGCGGTGTCACGGGTTTTGCCTTGCGTTACCAGAACGCCAAGCTGGGCGTGGCACATTGGCAGCCGCAATGGGGGCCCGAAAAAGACAACGAAAAGGAACTGCCGTCTGCCGTGCAGATCGAGTTGCAGTCGGCTTCTGGAGCGTGGCCGTTGACCGTTATTGCCCTGCGCACGCCCGCTGCATCGAATCCCCAGCGGGTGGACGACGAGGCCAGTCTTGGAGGGGGGCGCAGCTTTTGAACAGAAATCAAACCCTTGTCGCCAAGAAGGCTTGCAAACAACAGGGCATGGCCCTGATTTTGGTGCTCTGGATCGTGGCTGCCTTGGCGATTTTTGCTAGCAGCCTGGGAAGGGTCGTTCGCCAGGAGGCAGCTGTGGGCGGGGTGACACGACAACTGGCGGAAGGACGCGCACTGGGAGAAGCAGCCATTTATCAGGTGCTGCAACGCATGGCGGTCAGGCCAGCCGACTTCCGGGAGTTCAGTGTCGTTCCCATCTCACTGGGAGGCGCGGTTGTCGAGGTGGATATCATCCCATGGAGCGGCCTGGTGAACATCAATGGTGCATCGTCTACGCTTTTGTCGGCCTTGCTCACCCAGGTGGCCGGCTTGGGGCAAGGGCCTGCAGAGGTGCTTGCCCAGGCCATCGTCCAGGCACGCACCGGCGATGGGCAAAGACGGGTGTTGCGTCCTGCTTGGGAGTCGCCGGAGGACTTGCTCCAAGTCCCGGGCATGACCTATGACGTCTACTCCCGCTTGCGGGATTTTGTCGTGGCCGATGTCAGTGCACGCTCCAGCATTAATCCTGCTGCCGCTCCTGCGCAACTGCAGCCCTGGCTTGAACGCGCGGACGGCGTCGCCGCCTTTAGACAGACCACCATAAGCTCACGCTACAGCCTGGTAGCGAAAGTGCCCTTTGGCGGAGGGGGCGGCGTGAGGCTGGTGCGGCAGGTGGATGTGCAAGGCGGCATGGGAAACAGGCGGCTGCCTTGGGTTATTTTTTCGGCTTCCCAAGCTTGGGTAGGACGCATGTAAGCCTGATGCGGCAGGGCAAAAAAAGGAACTGACGACTATGGTTCAACCATTACAACAACGGCGGGATGCATGGCCTTGCTGACATCCGATGCCAAATTTTTCGGCCTCGATCTGAGTTCACTGGGCGGGCAATTTCGCGACGCCTGGCAGCAATTGACCCAATTGCCCTGGCTGCGCCGCTGTCTGCCTGCCGCGCGCATGCAGATCGTGAGCACAGACGGTACAGGTCAGCGGCAGACGCATTCGGCCTGGGTGCGTGGCCATTCACTGACCTTGTCGGATGCGGGGCAAGGAGATGTTTCTACATCTGCTGCCTATGCTGGCGTGCTGCTGTCGCCAGACCTGGTGCTGGCGCGTACGCTGCGGCTACCTCGCCTGTCGCCGCAAGCGTTGCACAGTGCGGTGGCGCTAGACGTGCAGACCATGTCGCCATTTGCTGCTGTGCAAACGCTTTGGGGCTATGCGCTGCGACCTGATGCCGGGTCTGACTCTGCAGGCATGCAACAGGTTGATGTGGTGATCACATCGCAGGATCTGGTTGCCAAAGTGCTGCAGGAACAGGCTCAGCGCCTTCCCCAGGGCATGGCTCCAGAGGTCTGGGCCTCGTCGCTGTCCAGCCCCGTACTGCTCCAGGGATTTGGCGAGTCGCGCCGTTTCGGCCGCGAGGCGCGCCAGCGCATGTGGATAATGCTGGGCCTGGGGGGGGCCATCGCCTTGGCCATTGCACTGGCAGTCACTCCCACGCTGCAGTTGCGGTTGAGGGCCCTGGATGCCAGCGATCAGCTCAAGCGGCTTTCCCAGGCATCTTCCGAAGTCGTGGCCAAGCGCCAGGCGGCGGTGGACGAATCGCAGAGCGTCGCAGACCTGCTGGCGCGCCAGCAGCAGCAGGTTGACCATCTGCGCGTATTGGCTCTGCTGACGGAGCTGCTGCCGGACGACACGGCCGTCCAGCGGATCAAGTTCGCTGGCAACAAACTCACCATCGTAGGTCTTAGCGACAACGCATCCGATGTCGTATCCAAGCTGTCCAAGCAAGCGGGCTTCAGTGAGGTACGGCTGCCCAGTGCGGTCACGAGGCCCACTCGCTCCAACAAGGAGAGCTTTACTCTGGAAGCTGTGATTGATCCTGCGGTTCTGGGTTTGTATGCGGCCCCCGCTGCGACTGCAGCCGATGCAGATGCAGAAAAGAAGCCCTCGGATGTTGATGCTCCGAATGCTCCAGCCTCCGCAAAGGAGGGCGCATGAGCACTAGTGCAAAACTGTCGTTGCGCCAGCTGGCGCTGCTGGCTGTGCCTGTTGTATTGGTGCTGGTGCCCATGGTTTTGCTGGCTTTTTGGGTGAATGAGCGTCACCAATGGGCCCAGGAGCAACTCGATACGCTGGAGCCGCGCTATGCGCGCCTGCTGGGTCTGCAGGCCCAGGAGGAGGAAATACAGCAGATGCTTGAGCGCATAGGCAGCGTCAAGGCGCGCCATGTCTATCCGGGCGAGAACGATGCCACGCAGACGGGCAACATCGTGCAGCAAAGCCTGCGCTCGGCCCTTGACCGTGCTGGTCTGACGGTGGTCAGCAGCCAGGTGCGGCCGAATCCCGAAGAAGGGCCTTTCGAGCGCATCGATGTCGTCACTACCGTCGAGGGCGACTGGCCAGCCATGCAGATGGGGCTACTGTCCTTGAAGGACATCAGTCCCACCGTCTGGCTGGACAACGTTGAAATCAACCTCATGGGATCTCTTCAGACCAACGACACGAAAGCGGCGCCCAAGTTCAGTGCCCAGCTCACCTTCAGCATTCTCCGGAGCAAGACATCGTGAAGCACCCCATCAATTGGCTGGGCTGGAGTCTTGCTGGCGCCCAGGTGGCAATGTGCGGTGCGCTGGCATGGGCATGGCTCACTCCGCAGGGCGACATCAGAGACAGCCGCTGGCAGCCGCCGCAGGCCATCAAGGCGGATATCGAGTCACTGCTGCAGCCGCAGCCATCCAGGAAAGCACCTGACGCCGAGGATGATCGCCAACTGCTGCAAATGCAGGAGCGGCCATTGTTTGCGATGAGCCGCCGACCGCCGCCGCCCCCACCCCCGCCGAAGAAAGTGGACGCGGAACCGCCTCCCGAGCAGGATCAATGGTCCCAGGCCAAGGTCACGGGCCTTTTCGATGGAAGCGTCTCCGGCGCCATCATCGTGTACGGCGGCAAGGAGCAGCGCCTGATGCTCAACCAGTCCCTGGATGGCTGGAAGCTGCTGAGCATCCAGGGCCGCGGGATCGAGATCGGACGCGGGGAAACCCGCCGCTCTCTCACTTTGACCAAGGCTGCGCTGGACAAGGCCCCTGCACTGCCTGCGGGTGCACGCTTGCCGCGGCCTTCTGCTGGCGCGTCCGGCACCGCCCCTGACGGTGGCTCGAACAACAACGCTGCCGCTGAACGCCCCGAGCCGCCCCGGCCGGGTGCGGGAGGAGAGGCCTCCCTGGGTGGAGGCCCCAATCTGCCCCGCCGCCGCAATTGAAAGAACTCACCTAACACATCCTATGCAACTGACTAATCGACCTATCCGAACCGCATTGGCACTTGCCGTGTGCCAGTTGCTGCTGGCCTGCGCGCAGCCTGCCAAGAACAACTTCGTCAGCCACTTCCGCGACGACACCCGGCAGTCGGACTATGTATTCCTGCCGGACGATGAGGCGGATGCGGCAAAAGGCAAGAAGTCCGAAAGTGCGGACAGTGCCAAGCCCCGCATCCTGGACGGCACCGGCAAGCTGCTGGCTGAGGCCAAGAGCTTTCCGGCCGTGGAGGGCAAGCCCGTCAAGCTCAATTTCGAGGATGCCCCGCTGTCGCAGGTGGTGCGCACCGTGCTGGGGGACATCCTGTCGCTCGACTACGTGCTGCACCCCCCCATCACGGGCAACATCACGCTGAGCACGCGCAGCACCATTCCTGCAGACCAGGCGCTCAACCTGCTCGAAACCGCACTGCAGGCCAATGGCCTGGCCATGGTGCGCGATGCGCGTGGCACCTACCATGTGGGCCGGGTCGATGCGCTCAAGAGCATCGGCGCCACCGTGCGCCAGGCCGTGTCAGACAAGCCTCTGGCGCCGGGCTACGGCACCATCATCGTGCCGCTGCAGTACATCGGCGCCAACGAGATGGCCGCCATCCTGCGGCCCATGGTTCCCGGCGATGCCATCCTGCGGGTGGACAACATCCGCAACCTGCTGGTCATGGCCGGATCGCGCGCTCAGGCCGAAGGCTGGCTCGACATGGTGCGGACCTTTGACGTCAATCTACTGGAAGGCATGTCTGTGGGGGTCTTTCCCCTGAAGTACGTTTCCATTCAGGAGGTCAGCGCTGCACTGCAGATCATGAATGGCGGTGCAGGGGCTGGCGGTGCAGCTGCGCCGGGTGTGGCACCCGGGGCAGCGAGCGCCGTGCGCCCAGGGGCCGTCGGTACAGGTGCGATTGCCGGCGGAGCGGGCGCATCTGGGGGCGCCACCGCCTTGACGGAAGGCAATCCCTTGTTTGGTGCCCTGCGCATCATGCCCATCGAGCGCCTCAACAGCATCCTTGTGATCACGCCGCGCGCTGCCTATCTGGACGAAGCACGGCGATGGATTGCCAAGCTGGATCAACCTGGTTCCGGGGGGTCCCAGCCCCAGTTGAACATCTATCGAGTGCAAAACGGCAATGCCCGCCATCTGGCGGGCGTGCTGGCGGGCATTTTTGGGGGCGCGATGGCGGGGGCTACTGCCAACAGCGGTGTAGCCCCTGGCTTGGGCACTTCCACCAGTGGCAGTGGCTTCGGGAACAACAGCTTTGGCAATAGCGGTTTTGGGAACAGCAGCTTCGGCAACAGCGGTTTCGGCAGTAACAGCGGCTTTGGCAATAGCGGCTTCGGAGGAAGTGGCTTTGGCAATAGCGGCTTCGGCAATAGCGGCTTCGGCGGCAGCAACTTCGGTTCTGGCCAACGCGTGAGCAGCAATACGGGCTTTGGACAGTCGGGGACGATGGGGCAGCCAGGCAGTCAGGGTGCCGTCGGTGCCAACCTGGGCAGTATCCGTGTCATGGCGGACGAACTCAACAACACCGTGCTGGTCTGGGGCACGCCAGCGGAATTCGAGCGCATCGAATCCACTCTCAAGAAGCTGGACTTGCCGCCAACGCAGGTCTTGATTGAGGCCAGCATCGTGGAAGTCACGCTAAATGACACACTGCGTTATGGGCTGCAATGGGCCTTCAGCGGCGATGTGGGAAACAAGGGCTACAGCGGCAACGGTGGCCTGCTCAGTGCCGGCGGCGAAAAGCCGCCGCCAGGCGCGGCCGGCATGAATTCGGCGGGCCAGTTGACAGAGGATGCCATCACACTGGGTCAAGGATTTAATTACACGCTCAAGAACTCCCTGGGCAACATCAAGGCCGTACTCACGGCGCTTGCTGGCAAGACGCAGGTCAAAGTGGTGGCCAGCCCTACGGTGACCGTTCTGGACAACCATACGGCTGCAATTTCGGTTGGAACACAGCAGCCCTATCAGGCTGGCTCCACTTCCGCCGTGAATGTTGGCACCTCTATAAATTACCAATACAAGGATACCGGCGTGAACTTGCAGGTCACGCCTTCTGTCAACGCCGGCAATCTTGTCACCATGACGGTGAACCAGTCGGTCACGGATGTTGGTGGTAAGGATGAAGTGACCCAGCAGCGCTCGTTCCTGCAACGCCAGATATCCAGTCGTGTTGCAGTGCGCTCTGGGGAGTCCATCGTTATGGGCGGTCTGATTCAGGAAAACTCTAGCGAAGGTCGCTCTGGCATTCCCTATTTGTATGACCTGCCGGTTGTCGGTAATTTGTTCGGCTCCACCAACAACTCGGGTGCACGCACTGAGCTGATCGTCATCATCACCCCGCGCGTGGTACGTACAGACATTGACTTGCGTGAAGTTAGCGACGATCTGCGTGAGCGGATGCGCTCTCTTGCGCCGTTGCTCAAGACTCCAAGCTCGGTCGAGGTGGGGCCGCTCACACCTGCCGTGCCTTGAGTATTGAGCAATCAATCAGGAACATTTGAGCGCCCCAGGCCTCCAATTCCCCTTTTCCCGGAGAGAAAAACCGCATGAAGCACTCGACATTCCCTTTTCCTCTGGCCGCGCGTTCGCGCTGGCTGCAATGGGGCGCCGGCCTGGCCTGCGCCGCAGCCCTGGCAGGCTGTGCCACCACCGGTGCACAGGACCAGAGCCCCGAGGCGCAGGTGACCCAGCGCTCTGCCGCCTACCTGAAGGCACGCCAGGCCGGTGAAGTGGACAAGGCTTACGCCTTGCTGGCGCCTTCCTACCGCGCCGTCAAGAACCAGGAGCGCTTCCGCCTGGAGCAAGGCGCCGCCACCGTACTCAGGGGCGGGGACCTGGTCTCCGCCAAGTGCGAGGAAACTCGCTGCAAGGTGCTGCGCAACTACAGGACCAAGGTCCCCATGATGGGCGATGCCGAGGTGCCTCTGAGCATCTATGAAACCTGGGTCAGCGAGGACGGCCAGTGGTGGCTGTTCATGGAGTAAGTTCCGCTACCCTTGTGTGTAAATGTCTGGGATAATTCGCCGTCCCTGTACCGCAGCTGGCCAGGCAAGTGTTGTTTTTTTCGCAAAAGCTCGCTTGGGCGCCCTGAAAAAGCCATATAGGGGCGTAACTGGCTGTGCTACGATTCCCCGGCGATCAATCGTGGTGGTTGCAACTACCTTATCTTTTTTACTGGAGATAGTTCTTATGAAGAAAAATGTTCTGGCCCTGAGCATTGCTGCCATGGTTGGTGGCCTGGGCTTCGCCGGCGTGGCTTCGGCTGACGTCGTTCAAGGCAAGGTTGCCGCTGACCGTTCCACCGGCATCGGCGTCACCAACGCCACGAAGTTCCAAGTGACCGAAGGCGGCACGGGCCACAACCTGGTGGTGCCTTACTTCAATGCACAGAACGGCAACATGTCCGTGCTGCACCTGGTGAACACCGACACCCAGAACGGCAAGGCCGTGAAGGTGCGTTTCCGTGGCGCCGCCAACTCTGACGACCTGCTGGACTTCCAAGTCCTGCTGTCGCCCCAGGACGTGTGGACCGCTGCCGTGGCCCAAGGTCCCGATGGCCGTCTGCAACTGACGACCTTCGACAACACCTGCACGCTGCCCGCACTGCGTTCGCGCCCCGTGGCTCTGGACGAGAGCTTCAGCGACGTGCCCGCACGTACGACTGCTGGTACCGCTGGCTACTTCAACTCCACGACCGGCCGCCTGAACCCCAAGCTGTCGGCTGACGCTGCGGCCAACGGCACGCGTGAAGGCTATGTTGAAATCTTCAACATGGCTGACATCCCGAAGAAGGACAGCAAGACCTACGCCACTGCCTTCACTGCTGAGTCCGATCTGTACAAGACCATCAAGCACAACGCTTCTGGCGTTGCTGCTTGCGACACGACGGTGCTGAAGGACGTTCTGCTGAACGGCGAGTACACCCTGGAAGCCGAGATCGCCAAGAAGGGCATGACTGCTCCTTCCACCGGTCTGATGGCTGACTGGTACATCATGAATGTGCCCCAGACCACCACGTTCTCCGGCGCGGCTACCGCTGTGACTGCTACGGACGACGCTGGCAAGGCTGCCCTGGGCAACTTCGTTGTGTTCCAACAGAAGTCCAGCAGCGCTGCAGATGCTCTCGTGGTTGTGAACGACGCTACGGCTGACCCGCTGCTGCTGAAGTCCAACGGCTCGAACATTGGTTTCGGCAAGCTGCCCGCAGGCACTGTGACCAACCCTATTGCCACGACCGATGACCCGTTCATCCGCGCCAACCTGAACGACCTGCCCGACATGTCGACGCCTTACCTGGTGACGGCTGGTGGCGTTGCCAAGGTGTCGCCTGTCGTGCAAGCTGCCGCTCTGACGTCGGCCGTGGCCACGAAGAACGTGATCAACCAGTACGCCAACGATGTCAGCATCTCCGGCAAGACCGACTGGGTGTTCTCCATGCCTACCCGCCGTTATAGCGTGGCCCTGGCATACAACAACGACCCTGCTGCTGCCGCACAAACCGTGTTCACGGAGCAGATCCTGGGCGCTGGTGGTACCGCCTTCTTCCACACTGGCAACGCCAAGCTGGATGCAGCTACCGCCAAGGGCGACGCACGTATCTGCGTGGATGCCAACGGCATCGTGACCTACGGTCGTGAAGAAGAAGTCAAGAGCGATGATTTCGATCTGTCGCCCGCTCCTTCGTCCAAGACCTCGTTCTGCGGCGAAACCAGCGTGCTGAAGTTCGGCGTGGCTCAATCCGACGTGTCGGTGCTGGGTGCTTCCGTTGCCTTCCAAGGCATCAAGAACCCCGTCTCCAAGCGCGGCTGGGCCAACATTGCCACCACCAATGGTGACAACGGTCTGCCTATCCTGGGTTCCGCCTTCATCAAGCTGACCAACCCCAGCGCTGGCGCAGGCTTCTCGGGCACCTACGGCATCACCTGGCCCCACCGCTATGTGCGTTAATTTGTTTGCGTGAGCAAGCAACTTAAAGCCTAAGTAGCACTCAAAAAAGCGGGACGAAAGTCCCGCTTTTTTTATTTGTACTGACGAAAAGACGCCAACTATGCAAGTGACCAAGACTTCTGCCTTCCCCCTGTCGCGCGTTTGCCTGGCGCTGGCCCTGGTGGCCGGTGGCCTGGGCGGTGCCCCGGCCTGGGCCGACGAGGCCAGGCTGCTGATGGACGGCCCCGCCACCCGCATCACCACGGCCGACGTCAATGCCGATGCCCAGCGCATGCCGGAGGATGTGCGCCCCGTGATCCTGTCCCAGCCGCAGCAGGTGCAGCAGATCGTCTCGAATCTCTATGTGCGCCGTGCCTTGGCAGATGATGCCGAAAAGCAGGGCCTGGGCAAGACGCCCGAAGTGCAGGCCGTGCTGCGCCTGGCGCGCGACAAGGTGCTATCGGATGCTTGGATAGAACAGGTGCGCGAGCGCAGCCGCCTGCCTGCCCAGGTGGCAGAGGCCCAGGCCCGCAGCCTCTACAACGCCAAGCCCGAGCGCTTTGAGATGCCCGAGCAGGTGCAGGTGCGCCACATCTTGATCGCCGGCGATACCCCCGAATCCAAGGCCAAGGCCGAGGAACTGCTGGCACAGCTCAAGACAGGTGCCGACTTCGCTGAGCTGGCCAAGGCGAATTCTGCCGACAAGGGCAGTGGCGCCAAGGGCGGTGATCTGGGTTATTTCAGCCGGGGCCGCATGGTGCCCGAGTTCGACAAGGTGGCCTTTGCGCTGGACAAGCCCGGTGCGCTCAGCGACTTGGTCAAGACCCAGTTTGGCTACCATATCCTGCGCCTGGAAGGCCGCAAGCCCGCTGGCACCAAGCCGTATCTGGAAGTGCGCGAGCAGTTGCTGGCTGAAGTGCAGGACAAGGCAGCGCAGGACGCCATCACCGCAGAGGCCGACAAGCTGCGTGCAGCGGCCAAGCCGCATACCGATGCCATTCGCAGCTTCAGCGAAAGCGTGAAAAAGCCCTGAAGCCATTGGGGCAGGACTGCTGCAGTCCTGTCTTGCGCGATCGAGTGAAGCTGCGTTGCTCGCACAGGCAGCAAAAACTGACACTCTTTGCCTGGACAGCCCCATAAAGGCAGGCACAGACCCGGCGTCTTGCGCGAAAATGCCGGGTTTGGCATGAACGAAGTGCCGCTGCGTCGCCATGCGACGTGGGCGGCACTTGTCGCATAACAACGCATGTACTCTTTATTCGGCGAATGCCGCGCGCTGTGGCAGGCCCGCAGCCTGCTGTGGGTGATGACCCGGCGCGAAGTGGCGGCTCGCCATGCGGGCACGGCCGCAGGCGTGCTCTGGCCCTATCTGCAGCCCCTGCTCACGGTGGCTGCCTACTATCTCGTGTTCGACGTGGTGTTCTCCATGCGCCTGGGCGACAACGCGCCCACGCATGCCGTGGGCGCGTTCCTGGTCGTGGGCGCCTTGCCCTGGATGGCGTTCTGCGACGCCACGGCACGTGGCATGAACAGCCTGATCGAGGCGGGAGGTATTCTGCAGAAGAACGCGCTGCCACCCGTGCTGTTTCCCATGCGGGCCGTGCTGGCCAGCAGCGTGATCTTCGGGCCCTTGCTGGTGCTGGTGGCACTGGCCTATCTGCCCCAGCATGGATTGAACACCTCGATGCTGGCCCTGGCGCCGCTGCTGCTGGGCCAGTTGCTGCTGTGCGCGCTGCTGGCCTATGCGCTGGCCATCCTGACGGCGGCGCTGCGGGATGTGGGGCAGTTGGTGACCTTCCTGCTGTCGGTGGGTATTTACCTGTCGCCCATCCTGTTTCCGCTCACGCTGTTCCCCGAGCGTTGGCGTTGGGTGCTCTGGGCCAATCCCATGACGGCGCTGGTGCTGGGCTACCAGAATGTGCTGCTGCAGGGCCTGTGGCCCCAGCTTGCGGTGTGGGTGGCCCTGGGCGCTTGGCTGCTGGTGCTGGCCGTGCTCCTGAACGGCCTGGTGCGGCGCAGCCGCGATCAATTGGTGGACTGGCTATGAACGCCAAGCATGTCGAGCTGCCCGAAGACCTGGTTTTGCGCGTGCGCGACCTGGGCAAGGAATACAAGCTATATCCGTCGCCGCGCGCGCGGTTCAAGGCGCTGCTGACAGGAACCGCCACGCACCGCAGCCATTGGGCGCTGCGCGATGTGTCGTTCGAACTGCACCGCGGCCAGTGCATTGGCGTGATTGGCGACAACGGCGCAGGCAAGAGTTCGCTGCTCAAGCTGTTGGCAGGTACCTTGCAGCCGAGCTGCGGAAAGATCGAACGCGTGGGCCGGGTGACGGCCATTCTGGAGCTGGGCGCCGGGTTCCATCCTGATTTCAGCGGCCGTGACAATCTGTATTTCGGCGGCAGCCTGATCGGCATCAGCCCCGAGCGCATGCGCGAGCTGGAGCCCGAGATTGCTGCCTTCGCCGAGCTGGGCGAGGCGATGGAGCGCCCGGTCAAGACCTATTCCTCGGGCATGACCGTGCGCCTGGCGTTTGCGCTGGTGACGGCGGTGCAACCCGATGTGCTGATCATCGATGAAGCATTGGCCGTGGGTGACCAGCATTTCCAGAAGAAATGCATCGAACGCATCATGGCCTTCCGCAACAGCGGCTGCACTATCCTGTTCTGCTCCCACAGTCCGTACCACATCCGCCATCTCTGCGACGCTGCACTGTGGCTGCGTGGGGGGCAGGTGGCGCAGTTCGGCGATACCGAGCAGGTGCTTGCTGCCTACGATATGCACACACGCGAGCGCCAGGAGCGCGAGCAGCAAGCGCTGGAAGGTGCTGCTGCATCCGAGGGGGCAGGCGGGCGTGAGCAGGCAACGGCGCATGAGGCAGAGGCTCCGCCATCGGGGCCCGTGGCTGCCGTGGACAGCGGCACGGCCTGTATCCTGTCGGTGGATGTGAAGGATCTGGCCGAGCCTGAGGGCGATCAGCCTGGCCTGCTGCAGAGCCAGGATCTGGTGGTGACCATCACGGCGCGTGGACGCGGGGAGGAGCGCCCGCACATAGGCTTCATGATCGAGCAGTCCAAGGGAGTGGGAATCACCTCCCTGGCCACCCACGAAGATGGCGCTTTTCCGCGGCAATTGCCTGATGGAACCTGGCAGACGGTATTGACCTTCCCCGAACTGCCTCTGCACAGCGGCGACTATGTAATCAGTGCCTTCCTGTTCGATGAGACAGGTCTTGCCGTCTATGACGAATGGTTCCAGTTCCTGCATCTGCGCTTCATCTTCCCGAAGCCGCTGCCTGGATTGGTGCGCCTTCCTCATCACTGGAACTGAACGATGGCGCAGGAGTCGGCACGATCACAGCAGCACGCGCCGCCCGCTGGCGAGGCCAGGTCGGGTGTTGATCCACGCTTGAATCTGCTCAAGGTACTGGCATCGTTCGGCGTGATCATGGTGCATACGGCAGTGCTGCGGGTGTCGCAGGTCGACTTGCACAGCCTGGGTTGGTGGGTTGCCAATATCGGAGACGCGGCCGGGCGCCTGGGCAGTTCCATGTTTGTGATGGTGGGCGGGGCGGTGCTGTTGGCGCGGCCTGCCGAACGTGATCCCTGGGGCATGGTGGGCCAACGCCTGTCCCGGCTGCTGCCGGCGCTGCTGTTCTGGTCGGTGTTCTATTTCGCTTGGCGCCAGTGGATGTGGGGCGGAATGACCTGGGCGGGCATCGTGCAGGATGTGGTGCTGGGCAGCCCCTGGTACCACCTGTGGTTCATGTACATGATGCTGGGCCTGTACCTGATGATGCCTGCCATGCGCTATGCGGTGCTGGGCGTGGGGGATGGCCCGGGATGGCGCCATCTCTTGGCAGTGGCAGCGGGCATGACGTGGTTTGTCTCCATCGCACAGACGCTGCAGAAGACCTCGCATGCCAGCTTCATCGGGCTTGCTCCCCTGTTTATCGTCTATTTCCTCGGTGGCTACTATCTGCTCAGGCGCCAGGTGCGCCTGACGTCATGGCAATTGTGGCTGGGCGTGATCCTGGCGATTGCGGGCATGGCAGGGGGTGTGGCATTGCTTTACCCGGCGCTCAAGGAGTGGGCCTTCGTGCTCTTCTACAGCAATCGCAGCCCGTTTGCGATGATGCTGACCTTCTGCGTTTTCTTGCTGGCACTTCGCTTTCCCGCGCACAGGGTGCCGGCCTGGGTCAATCACCTGGGCAAGGCCACTTTGGGCATCTATGCCATTCACCCCTTCTGGATCGATATGCTGGCACGTTGGGGCTATGGTCTTGCACAAGCCGGCAGTTACTGGCCTTTGATGACGCTGCTGGTGTTTGCGCTGTCTGCGGTGACATCGCTGGCGCTTTTTTCTCTTCCACCGCTGCGGCGCCTGGTGAGCTGAAGTCGGTTTTTCGGCCTTTGCACACAACTCTCCCGGATAGTTCAATGAATACAACGAGTTCTCTGCCCACGGATTTGAGCGAAGGGCAACGTCTGCTGAAAGAAGCCAGCCAACTGCTGGAGCAGGGAGACAGGGCTGGCGCTGCCCAGGTACTGCTTCGCGCACGAAGCGAAAACGATGCGCTGCTGCAGGCTCATGAGCTGATCGAGACCCATGGCCTTGTGGGCTCGTTCTCCAACATCATGGGGCTTGAGTGCAGGATCTCGCCACAGGACGATATCTTTGGCTTCTTCCGTGGACATCCCTCCAGCCGCAATCCGCTGCGCGACTACTTCGCTGATGGTTGGCGCACGCTGTCGGAGCTGATGCTGCTGCTGGAGGCAGTGGACAAGCCCTTGCTGCACACGGCCAGCGTGCTGGAGTTCGCCAGCGGCCATGGCCGCTTCACACGGCACCTGGTCAAGGCACTGGGTGCGGAACGGGTCACGGTCTCGGACATCGTGATCGATGCCGTGGACTTTTCCAGGCAGACCTTCGGTGTGCAGGGCTTTGCGTCGGCCAGCGTGCCGGAGCAGGTACGCTGGCCTCAGCAGTACGAGCTGGTGTTTGTACTGTCGCTGTTCAGCCATCTGCCGCGCTCGACCTGGACGCGATGGCTGCAGGTGCTGCGCGATGCGGTGGCGCCGGGTGGTCTGCTGGTGTTCAGCACCCATGGCGTGAAGGCTGCGGATTTCGATAGTGTGACACTGGACGATGACGGTTTTTTCTTCGCACCGTCCAGCGAATCGAATGCCATTGATGCCAATGAGTACGGCACGGCGTTCACCTCGGAGCGTTTCGTGCTGGAGCGCATTGCCGAAACCTGGGGCAGTGATGCCTTGCGCCATCGTTCACTGGTGCATTTCTGGAACCACCAGGATGCCTATGTGCTTCAACGGCTGTGAACGGCAGCCAGGCCATTTGATAGAACAAAGAGGACGATTGCATGAGTTGGAAGCTGCGCTTGCAGGAGAGACTGTTCGGCCTGGCGCCATGGGATGCCGGCAAGATCACGGATGAATGGTTTCGTGCACATTTCAACTATGCTGCAGATCTGGCGCATGATTGGCTGGGTCGGGCGCTGGATCTGTCCAAGGCTCGGCTGCTGAATTTCGGCTGCGGCGATGGCATTACCGATCTGGCCCTGGTATTGCGCCATGGTGCGACGTCCATCCACGGCATCGACATCCGCCAGGAATACGCCAAGCTGCCGCGCATCGCGCGAGAGCAATTGGGCATGTCGCGCATTCCTGCAGCGCTGAGCTTTGAGACCATCGTGCCCAATTCGCCACTGGCGGGGCGCCATGCAAATTACGATGGATTGCTCAGTTGGTCCACCTTTGAGCATGTGCAGCGCGACAAGGTGCTGCCGATTCTGGCGGACCTGCACGCCTGCCTGCGCCCTGGCGGGGTGTTCTTCCTGCAGATTGAGCCGCTGTTCCATTCGCCCTGGGGCTCGCATCTGCGCCGCTATGACGATGTACCTTGGCACCACCTGATGGCTTCGGAAGAGGAGCTATGGAGCATCATCGACAAGCATGAAGGTCCGTTGGATGCTGCCGAGGTGGATTTCGGCTTTGCCGATTTCGGTGTCGATGGTTACAAGCGCTTTGTCTTCAAGGAGTACCAGGCGCTGAACCGACTCACTGCCGATGAGCTGATCGATATCGCCCGGCAGGCCGGCTTCGACGTGCTGCGCGAGGAGCGGCGCCATGTCGATATGCCCGTTCCGCAGGCGCTGCAGGGACGATATCCCGAGGATTGGTTGCGCAATAACGAGATCTTGCTGTTGCTGGGCAAGTCCTGAACTGCGCAGGCCTTGGCATCTTGGCGGCGCCTGCGAATTCATGGTCCAGGGCTCAGGCCTGCAGCCAGTTCTTGACACGCCGCTGCCAGTGCGCGGGGATGCACCTGGCCACGCCGCGCAGGACTGGCATGGAGCGCAACCGTGCCAGGGCGGCCAATGCCATTGAGCTGGCCACATGGGTTTCGCGCTGCAGGCGATGCGTTGCCAGAAAAACCTGGGGCAGGGGCTGGAGCACGGCCTGTTCGCAAGGCTGAAGGCCTTTCAGGTAGCTTTGCCCATAGAAGGCTTCGCCAGCCAGCGCCTGCGGCATGTCTGACGCAGGAGGAGTTGCCGGTGCCTGTGAGGCGATGAAATGCGCCTGACGTACCTTGGCGAAGAAATCCAGCCATTGTGCAGGGCTGGCATCCCAGGCGTGGACCCATGACCATTCACGCCCGGCAAGACGCTCCGGAAACGCACCGATATCGGGGCCGACGATAGGCAGGCCAGAAGCCAGGCACGCGCTGAGCGTGTAGCTATAGGTCTCCGGCCATTGCGCAGGGAACCAGGCCAGGTCGGGCTGCAGCCACTCCAGCAGCGCAGGCAGCTCCTCTTCCTTGTAGGCGCCATGCACGGTCAGGCGAGCGCGCGGCTGGGTCTGCAGGCTGCGGTAGCCGTAGCCCAGCAAGTGGAACTCTACGGGTGCGCCACGCTTGGCGGCCTCCTGCGCCACGGCTTCCAGCACGTCGGCGCCCTTGATGGCGCTCATGGCACCCAAGACCACGACTTTGAGCGGGGCTGTCTCGGCCAATGGTCGCGCCGTTGGAGCCGGCAGCTGTGCCGGCAGGTCGGTGTGGGCAACCGCCTGGACACGCGCGCCGGGCGCGAAGCCGGCGATCCGGCCGGCCGTGTCCTGGCTGGGCGCGAGTACATGGCGTGCATTGTTCAGCAGCAGCGCATTGCGATGGCGCCACTGGGCTACGGTGCCTGCGTAGGGGGCGGTGTCTCCCGGTTCGCAGCAGCCGCACTCTCCTTCATGTGTCGGTTCGATGTAGCGGTTGTCTATGCCGGTCAGCGATATGTTCTTGCAGTAGGTGTAGAAGTCGTGGGTCGTGAAGTCATAGGCCGCACCCAGGCGGGCGGGAAGGTCCAGGATGGCTTCGCTGTGGCCCAGCAGGTGCTGGTAGTGCACATGCACCACGCCAAGCTGGCGCAGGGCCTGCACCAGTTCCTCCATCTGGTCGGCGACGCGGAAGGCCAGCTCGAAGGCTTCTTTCTCTTCGGCGCGGCGCAGCACCACGGCGCCGCCTGCAGCAGGAGACAGGGTCAGGAACAGGGCCTTGCCTTGCAGATGCTGCGCCAGTTCGCGCACATGGCGAACGGTGCCGCCCGCTCGATCATGCAGGACGGAAAGCACCACCGGCAGGTGCGCGGCGTCTGCCTGCAGGCGAGCCACATCAATTGCCAAGCGAGCCGTACATGCGGGATCCGCCTGGACGAAGGCCATGACATCGGCTTCGTAGCGCGGATGCAGCCTGCGCAGGGTTTCCATGGCGGCACGTTCACGCGGGCTCTTGCTTTCTCCGAAGCTCACGCCGCCTGTGTGCAGCACGAAGGTGTCCAGCAGATGCAGGTTGCGCCAGCCAGCGGCTGCGGCACGCTGGCAGAAGTCGTTTTCCTCGCCATAGCCCTTGCCGAAGTGCTCGGTGTCGAACAGGCCGACGGCGTTCAGGCTGTCGCGGCGGATGTACATGCAAAAGCCCACGCCGGTCGGCACGTCCACCACCTGGCCGGGATTGGTGCGCGCGCACAGTGCGTCGATGGCGGCCGTATCCATGCCGGGCGGCAGGTCGTTGCCCTCGCAAAAGCGCGGGTAGCTGCAGATGGTGGCGTTGTTGGAAAACGGCGTGACGGAGGCGATGCGTGCATCTCCGTAGGCAGCCTGGCGGATGCGGTCCAGCCAGTCATTGGCAACCACGGTGTCGCTGTTGAGCAGCAGCACGTCATGGGCGGTGTTCAGCGCCATGCCGCAGTTGACGGTGCCGACGAAGCCGAGGTTCTCCTCGTTCTCCAGCAAAGTGATGCGGGGCTCCTGCGCAGCCTTCTCGCGCAGCCAGGCCGTGACTTCGGGCTCCGGGCTGGCATCGTTGATGACCACGAGTTGCCAGTGCGTGCGGCAGGGGCTGGCCAGAACGGATTCGATGCAGTTGCGCGTGTCGTCCAGGCCGCGGTACACGGGCACGATCACATCGACGGGCTGCTGCGGCATCGGCTGGGGCACGGGTGTGTGGAGGACAGGGGCAGGCACGGGCGTGCGGCCCAGCAGGCGGTCAATGCGCATCTTGGCGTGGACGAGAGGGCGCGTGGCCCGGAAGACGGTGGAGTTCTCTATATCGCGCAGGTGCTGCTCCAGGCGCGCGAAGTCCCGCTGCACGCGGGTGGCCTCCTGCTGCCAGATGGCGCGTTCCTTGCTTTGTGCCGCGTGGCTCTCTTCTAGCAGAGCATTTCGATGCGAAAGGCCCTTGATGGAGTCACTCTTGTGCTGAATCTCAACATTCAGTCCTTGAAGCTCATTGGCGAGCCGGCTAAGGGTTTCCGCATGTTGCTGTTCATGCACCAGTTGCTGGGTGTGCAGTTGATCCTGCAGATCATTGGCCCGGCTGCGCTCCTGCGCGATCTGCCGTTCAAGCGGCTGCACGGCGCCCGCCAGCGCCAGATAGTCGGCCGACATGGGCCATCCCATCTCGATCTCCAGCGAGGCGCCACGCAGTGCAGCCAGGGTTTCTGCGGGAATGGGCAGTTCGAACCAGGGGTCATCGCCGGTCAGAAGCAGCATCAGCGAGAAGGCGCCTGCCGGATGAAGTCCATTCCACACGAGCTGATGATGCGGGCGTTGCCCCAGCAGGGCAGCGTCCGAATCCTCGGGCAGCCATTGCCAGACGACGGCGCCTTGCGCATCGAGCAAGGCCAGCCGGTGCAGGTGTATGAAGCCCGGCCGGTCGGCCAGGTCCAGACGCAGATGGCTCAGTGAAGTGTTGTGGTCGGGCAGCGCAAAGCGCAGTGTCTGGCGTGCCTGGCCAATGATGCCCGTGGTGGAGAGCTTGCTTTCTTCGTCATAGCGGCCAGCGCGTGCCATGTAGAGCTGTGCCGTGAATAGGGCATGTGCCTGTGGATAGTTCACCGGCGGCTCGATGGCCTGTGCCTGGGCCACCGGGGCGGCACTGGCGATGAACTGGTAGGCCAGTGCATCGGGCGTGGCCAGCAGGTGGCGGGCAACGGCAGGGGGCAGGCTGTCGTAGGCGACGCGGAATTCGGATTCGGGGAGCGCCCGTTCGATGGTGTCGATGTCGTCCACCTGCCAGCCTTGCTCGGCCAGAAAGCGCGACAGCGAGCGCCGCGTAAAAAAACGCAGGTGGGTGCGGTCCAGCAGGCCTTCTTCGCGGTAGCGGAATTCGCCATGCAGCAGTTCTGCCACCAGGCCGCTGTAGCCTGCATTGGGTACGGAGATCAGCAGACGGCCTTCGGGTGTCAGCCGCTTGCGGCATGCAGCCAGGATGCGCTCGGGCTGGCGAAGGTGCTCCAGCACGTCGGCGCAGACGATGTAGTCATAGCGCGCATCGCCGAAGAGCTGGTCCAGATCGCAATCCTCCAGGTCGGCCACATGGACATGGCGGTAGAAGGGCGCTGCATGGCGGGCTTCTTCCTGGCTCAGGGTGACGCCATCACAGACGCATTGCTTGTGCTCGGCGAGAAAGGCTCCAAGTGCACCGCTGCCGCAACCCAGATCCAGTATGTGCGCCTGGGCCCGGACATGGCCGGCCAGCACGGACAGCGACGTGCGCTCGTTCAGATCGACAGTGCGCAGGTAGACGTGGGGATCGGGAATGGGTGTGGTCATAGGAAAAAGGGTGCCGGGCAATCTCTCCGCTGGGAGCAGGTGCCGCGGCCGTATTCATTCATGCCAGACGGCCTTGGCCAGTCCGCAGCGGGCAGCAAGCTGCGCCCACGTCAGGGCGCAAAAAATCCCGGAAGTCCGGGCGGCAGATTGTCGCGCATCATAATCCCGGCCACTGCAGTGACTGCATGGCATGGCCGGGTAATGACATATTGCGCGGCTGTTGCATTTTTTTGCATTACGGCATGGCCGCTGACGCTTGACGAAGGCCGTCGGCGGAATACTCTGTGCCGCCGTTTCTGCGGCGCGTGATTCCCGTGCGGGAATTTGAAGATCTGAAGGGCGGCATTGATGGGTTCATCGTTGGTCGTGTCGGTGGTGAGCCACGGACATGGCGCTCATATCCAGAGGCTGCTTGAGTGCCTGGCTTCGGCGCGCCTTGTGCCGGTGTCCCGTGTGGTGTTGACGCTCAACATTCCCGAGGCGGAGCCCCAGGCGCCCGTGGCCGGCTGGCCCTTTGCGCTGGAGATCCGGCGCAATGCGCAGCCTCTGGGGTTCGGCTGCAACCACAACCGGGCGCTGGCGAGCGCACGGGAGCCGTTTGTCTGCGTGATCAATCCCGATGTGTTCTGGAGCGAGCAGGAGGAGCCGTTGCAAGACCTTCTGGCGCTGGTGGCCCGTCCGGGACTGGCCCTGGCCTATCCCCCGCAGATCGGCGAAGACGGCGCGCTGCAGGATTTCGAACGGGAGCTGCCATCGCTGTGGAATTTGCTGCGGCGCAAGCTGCGCGGGCGCGTGGAGCGGCGTGTGGAATGGGTGAATGCGGCCTGCCTGGTGCTGGGCCGGGACAGCTGGCTGCGGCTGCGTGGGTTTGACGAAGGTTTCTATATGTATTGTGAGGATGTGGATCTGTGCCTTCGCCTGCGGGTGCTGGGCGGAGAGCTCAGGCGCGGCGGTTTGCCTGTGGTCCATGCGGGCCAGAGGGCGAGCCGGCGCAGCCTGCGCCATGGCGCATGGCACGTGGCCAGCCTGCTGCGGCTGTGGAGCCGGCCGGCCTACCGCAAGGCCAGGGCCCTGCCGCAGGCAGCGCCATCGCTGCGCAGCCTGCGTGGAGAACCATCGTGATCTGGATGTCGGTACTGGCCTTCATGGTCTCCTTCATCGGCTGTGCGCTGCTGCTGCGCTGGGCCCGGCGGTCCGCAACGTCCTCCTACGGATACGACAAGCCGCAGCGTTTCCACATGGGCGAGGTGCCCCGGCTGGGGGGCGTGCCCATGTACCTCGGGCTGGCTGTCTCCTGGGGAGTCGGCACCTGGCTGAGCATGCGCGGAGATCCTTCGTCGCTGCGCATGCAGCTGTGGGTCGTCGTATGCCTGGCTGCCATGCTGCCGGCCGTGGTCGGCGGCGTCATCGAGGATGTCTCGCAGCGCCTGAGCGTGCGCTACCGGCTGGTGCTGACCCTGCTGAGCGCCGTGCTGGCTGTTTTGCTGTGCGGCCTCACCGTGCCTCGGCTCGGCTGGCCCTGGCTGGAACAGGCGCTGGGTCCTGCCATGCCCTGGCTGGGCATGGGCCTTGCGGTGCTGGCGCTGACGGGCCTACCCCATGCCTTCAATATCATCGACGGCTACAACGGGCTGGCGGGCATGGTGGCCACCATCATCTGCCTGGCGCTGGCCCATGTGGCCTTGCAGGTGGGCGACCGCACGCTGGCCGCCATGCTGGTGACGCTGGCCGCCGCCACCTGCGGCTTCCTGGTCTGGAACTACCCGCGCGGCATGATGTTTGCCGGCGATGGCGGAGCCTATGTCTGGGGCCTGGCGATTGCCCTGGCCAGCATCGCCCTGGTGCAGCGCAATTCCGCAGTCTCTCCATGGTTTCCCATGCTGCTGCTGATCTATCCGGTCTGGGAGACGGTGTTTTCCATTTACCGCAAGCTGATGCGCGGCATGTCGCCGGGCATGGCGGATGCGCTGCATTTCCACCAGCTTATCTACCGGCGCATCGTGCGCGGCGTGTTCGACGATGATCTGGCCCGGCGCATGCTTCGCCGCAATAACCGGACCTCCCCCTATCTGTGGGCCTTCACGCTGCTGACCGTGGTGCCTGCGCTGCTGTTCTGGAGCAATACACCGGTCCTGGTGGGGTTCTGCCTGCTGTTCGTGGTCAGCTACGTGGTGGCCTATCTGGCCATCGTGCGCTTCAAGCTGCCGGGCTGGATGCAGAACAATGGATGATGACCGGGCGCCATGGGCGTTCCGTCATCCGGGCATGCAACACTGCCGCGCAGTTGCGGCACAATGCCCGCCTTGTTGTTGACTACTTCCACGCCCCCGGGCTAGCACCATGAACGATATCCTCTCGATTGCCCCCCGCGACAAGGCCGAAATCCTCGCCCAGGCCCTGCCCTACATCCGCAAGTTCCATGGCAAGACCATGGTCATCAAGTATGGCGGCAACGCCATGACCGATCCGGCCCTGCAGGCCGACTTCGCGGAAGACGTGGTGCTGCTGAAGTTGGTGGGCATGAATCCGGTGGTGGTGCATGGCGGCGGGCCGCAAATCGAGACGGCTCTCAACCGCCTGGGCAAGAAGGGCGAGTTCATCCAGGGCATGCGCGTGACCGACGCGGAAACCATGGAAGTCGTGGAATGGGTGCTGGCCGGCGAGGTGCAGCAGGACATCGTGGGCCTGATCCACCAGGCCGGTGGCAAGGCCGTGGGCCTGACAGGGCGCGATGGCGGCCTGATCCGCGCACGCAAGCTCAAGATGGTCGACAACAAGGATCCGAACATCGAGTACGACGTGGGCCAGGTGGGCGACATCGTCTCCATCGACCCCAGCGTGGTGCGCGCGCTGCAGGATGACGCCTTCATCCCCGTGATCAGCCCCATCGGCTTTGGCGAGGAAAACGAGAGCTACAACATCAACGCCGACGTGGTCGCCAGCAAGCTGGCCACGGTGCTGCAGGCCGAAAAGCTGGTGCTGCTGACCAACACCCCCGGCGTGCTGGACAAGGCCGGCAGCCTGCTGACCGACCTCACGGCGCGCGAGATCGACGCCCTGTTCGCCGACGGCACCATCTCGGGCGGCATGCTGCCCAAGATCAGCGGCGCCCTGGATGCTGCCAAGGCCGGCGTCAACGCCGTGCACATCATCGATGGCCGCGTGCCGCATGCCATGCTGCTGGAAATCCTGACCGACCAGGCCTACGGCACCATGATCCGCAGCCATTGAGGCCCGATGGCGCGGACTTTGCGGTTCGCGTTACCATCGCGCATGGCCCGGGCGTGGTCTGACGGCCTGGGCCGGTCTGCTGCAAGCCGCCTTTGGGCGGCTTTTGTTTTTTAGGTTTGATATGCGTTTGCTTCTTGTGGAAGACGATGTGATGGTGGCCAGCGGCATCAAGCTGGGGCTGTCCGATGCGGGGTATGCCGTGGACTGGGTCGGCAGTGCCGAGCGCGCCCTGGAGGTGCTGGCCCAGGAAGCCTTCGACCTGGCCGTGATCGACATCGGCCTGCCCGGTATCGACGGGCTGGAGCTCACGCGCCGCCTGCGCAGCAGCGCGGTGGAGAGCTCGGCCATGCCCGTGCTGATTCTGACGGCGCGCGACGCGCTGCAGGACCGCGTGCAGGGCCTGGACCAGGGCGCCGACGACTACATGGTCAAGCCCTTCGAGCTTCCTGAACTGCTGGCCCGGCTGCGCGCGCTGCTGCGTCGGTCACAGGCAGCCACATCGGCCGTCCTCAGCTTCGGTCCCATCGAGCTGGACACGGCAGGCCGCCGCGCCGGCGCGCGCCAGCCTGCACAAGACGATGAGAGCGAGGGAAAGCTGCTGCCCATCGACCTGGGCCCGCGCGAATGGACCGTGCTGGAATACCTGCTGATCCACGCGCCCAAGCCGGCCAGCAAGGACAAGCTGCTGCAGGCGCTCACGGGCTGGGACCGAGAGATCACGCCCAATGCGGTCGAGGTCTATGTCTCTCGCCTGCGCAGCAAGCTGGAGCCGCACGGCGTGGCCCTGCGCTCCATCCGGGGCTTCGGCTATCGGCTGGAACTCTCGCATACCGTTGCCTGATGCGGATATGGCGCATGGCCCCAGGCGCTGACCGCCCATGACAGCCAATCTGCGACTTCGCCTGCTGGTGCTGCTGGTGGTGCCGCTGACGCTGCTGGCGCTGATGGGCGGCTGGTTCGGCTACCGCTCGGCAGACGAGGCCTCCACCCAGCATGACCAGCGCCTTTTGCGCCTGCTTCCCGCGCTGGCCGACTCCGTGCTGGCACCGTCGATTGCCGAGGGAACGCCGCCGCTGGTCGCGCTGACGCCCGCCATCGAGGAAGTCTTGCGCCAGCGCGGCAACGACGTCGGATATGCCGTGGGCGACCTGCAGGGCCATGTCGTTGCCGGCGACACCTGGATCCGCTTCGATGTGCCTTCCACGCCGCTGGCCGAGTTCCACAGCCAGGAGCATGACGGCCTGACCTACCGCGTGGCCGTCATGCGCGCCGAAACCTATGGCGCCGGTGAAATGGTGCTCGTGCTGGCCGACGGTGGCGACGTACGCCAGCAATGGGTGCGCCAGTTGCTGCTGCATGTGCTGCTGCCCAGCGTTCTGCTGATCGCGGGCGCTGGCATTGCCATCTACTGGTCGGTCAGCCGGGCCTTCCGGCCGCTGCTGACCCTGACCCAGGCTGTGGAGCGGCGCTCGCCGCGCGACCTCAGTCCCATCTCTGAGCACAGCTCGCCGGCCGAGGTCCGCCCGCTGGTGCGCTCGCTCAACCGATTGTTTGCACTGGTCAACGCCCAGGCCGAAGGCCAGCGGCGCTTTGTGGCCGATGCCGCCCATCAATTGCGCACGCCTCTGGCGGCCTTGCAAGCCCAGGTCGAGGCCTGGGCGCTGAGCGCGCAGGCTGCCCAGGCCGAAGCGAGGCGCAAGGGCACCGAGGCCCAGGTGGTGCTCAGCGTGACGCAGATCGAGCAATTGCGCGACGCCACGCGGCGCACCTCGCAGCTGGCACGCCAGTTGCTGGCGCTGTCACGTGCCGACGCCCGCAATGCCGAAGTCCAGCCGCTGCAGCAGGTGGACCTCAAGGACCTGTGCGAAAGCATGCTGGAAATGTTCTTCGACCAGGCCAGCGCCAAAGGGCTGGACTTCGGCCTTGACGTTGCTCCGGCCAGTGTCTGGGGTCACAGCTGGCTGCTGCGCGAACTGGTGTCCAATCTCGTGGACAACGCCATCAAGTACACGCCGCCCGGCGGCAGCGTCACGCTGCGCTGCGGCATGTACCATGGCGCGGGGCAGTCCGCGGATGAGCCGCCAGGGTGGGCCTTCCTGGAGATCGAGGACGATGGCCCCGGCGTGCCCGAGGCCGAGCGCTCGCAGATCACGCAGCGCTTTTACCGCGCCCAGGGTGCGTCCGGCGATGGAACGGGGCTGGGATTGGCGATTGCCGATGAAATCGCCCTGTTGCACCAGGGCACTCTGGCCTTTGGCGCCGGCGCGCAGGGCAAGGGCCTGCTGGTACGCTTGGAGCTTCCATTGCAAATGCCGGCCGTGCTCTCGGAAACAGTAGCAGCGCAGCCAACAGGGACGCGATCCTGACGGTTGCGCTCATGGGGACAGCTTTGTGCGGAGTTGCCGCCGAGGGCTGTGAGAGAATTACTTACAAATAGTTGATCTGCTTATGTCCGAGTCTGAAGTCCTGTCGCCTTTATCCGCTCCTGGCGCTGATGTCGTTTCCGACGAAGCCGCCTCCGCTTCCGCCCCCACGCCTGCGCGCAAACGCCCCAAACCCGGGGAGCGGCGCGAGCAGATCCTGCAGGCGCTTGCGGCCATGCTGGAAAAGCCCGGCGCAGAACGCATCACCACGGCAGCGCTGGCCGCTCACCTGGGCGTCAGCGAGGCGGCCCTGTACCGCCACTTCGCCAGCAAGGCACAGATGTTCGAAGGCCTGATCGAGTTCATCGAGCAATCCGTCTTCACGCTGGTGCAGCAGATCGTCGGGCGGGATGTGCCGGAGGAAGAGCGGCCCGCAGTGGATGGCATGCGCCAGGCCAGCCGCGTGATCTCGCTGGTGCTGCAGTTCGGCGAGCGCAACCCCGGCATGGTGCGCGTCATGGTGGGCGATGCCATCGTCTTCGAGCACGAGCGTCTGCAGGCCCGCATGAACCAGTTCTTCGACCGCATCGAATCCACGCTGCGCCAGTGCCTGCGCCCCGCCGCCGGTGCCCTGGGCTCCTCCGCCCCGACGGTCGATGCACAGGTGGCCGCCAGCGTGCTGACGTCGTTCGCGCTGGGCCGCCTGCAGCGCTACGCGCGCTCGGGTTTCCGCCGCCTGCCGACCGAGCATCTGGAAGCCAGCCTGGCCTTGATGGTCTGAACATGGCCCAGCGGACCCCAGGGTCCGCTCTGCAGCAAAGCCACCCGCTTGTGCCGGTGGCTTTTTTCATGGGCACGCGGTGGAGGGGGCTTCGGGTTGCTAGGTGTTTTCCCCCGCATGTCTTCGCCGCGACAAGCTTTCCATGCAAAATAGCACGAACGTTCGTTTTAACAAGAATTTCGCATGTCCAGCGTTTCCGCCCCACGCCGCACCGCCCGCTCTCCGGCCAACTCCAATGCCGATCCCAAGGCCGGCTCTTCCGTGCACGAAGCGGCTGCGCCCGCGCCGCGCCGCGCGCTGCACAAGGGTCAGCAGACCAAGGCCACCATTGTGGAGGCTGCCCTGAACCTGGCCACGCACATCGGGCTTGAGGGCCTGTCCATAGGCGCTCTGGCCGAGCTGACGGGCATGAGCAAGTCGGGCGTGTTCGCGCATTTTGGCTCGCGCGAGGAGCTGCAGATTTCCGTGGTGCATGAGTACCACGACCGTTTCGAGCAGGAAGTGTTCTTTCCCGCGCTTCAGGCGCCGCGCGGCGTGGCGCGTCTGCGGGCGCTGTTCGACAACTGGATGAAGCGCACTTCGATCGAGCTGGACTCGGGCTGCATCTATATCAGCGGCGCCGTGGAGTTCGATGACCGCACGGGGCCGGTGCGCGATGCGCTGACGGCCTCGGTCCAGACCTGGCACGCAGCCATGCGCCGCACCATCGTGCAGTGCCGCGAATGCGGCGACCTGCGTGCCGACCTGGACGAGAACCAGCTGCTGTTCGAGATCCACGGCCTGATCCTGGCCCTGCATTACGAGGCGCGCTTCCTGCGCAACGAAGGCTCCATGCAGCGCGCCATCGACGGCTTCGAGAGCATTCTGGCGCGCTACGCCAGCCCGACCTGATTTTTCAGTTTCACCGTTTTCACCGCATCCACTGCAAACCCCGCCAACACAGGAGAAGACAAATGCCCAGCTACAACCCGCCCCTGCGCGACATGCAATTCCTCATGCACGAGGTGTTCAAGGTCACGGATGACTACCGGCAGATGACGGCGCATGCCGAGGTCGATGCCGACACCATCAACGCCGTGCTGGAAGAGGCGGGCAAGTTCGCGGCCAATGTGACGTTTCCGCTGAACATCAGCGGCGATGCCGAGGGCTGCGTGCTGAACAAGGAAACCCACGAGGTCACCACGCCCAAGGGCTTCAAGGAGGCCTACCAGAAGTACGTGGAAGGCGGCTGGCCTTCGCTGTCCTGCGACACGGCCTATGGCGGCCAGGGCCTGCCCTTTGCGGTGAACTCGGCGCTGTACGAGATGCTCAACAGCGCCAACCAGGCCTGGACCATGTACCCCGGGCTGTCGCACGGCGCCTACGAGGCCCTGCATGTGCATGGCACGGAAGAGCAAAAGAAGCTGTACCTGCCCAAGCTGACCAGCGGCGAGTGGACCGGCACCATGTGCCTGACCGAGCCCCATTGCGGCACCGACCTGGGACTGCTGCGCACCAAGGCCGAGCCCGTGGCCGGCGCGCCCGAGGGCACCTACAAAATCACCGGCAACAAGATCTTCATCAGCGCTGGCGAGCACGACTTCACCGACAACATCGTCCACCTGGTGCTGGCCCGCCTGCCCGATGCGCCCCCGGGCTCCAAGGGCATCAGCCTGTTCGTGGTGCCCAAGTTCGTGGTCAAGGCCGATGGCTCGCTGGGCGAGCGCAACCCCATCTTCTGCGGTGCGCTGGAGCACAAGATGGGCATCCATGGCAATGCCACGGCTCAGATCAATATCGACGGCGCCATCGGCACCCTGGTGGGCCAGCCGAACAAGGGTCTGCAGGCCATGTTCGTGATGATGAATGCCGCCCGCCTGGGCGTGGGCAACCAGTCGCTGGGCCTGACCGAGGTGGCCTACCAGAATGCCCTGGCCTATGCCAAGGACCGCCTGCAGATGCGCAGCCTGTCGGGCACCAAGGCCAAGGACAAGCCGGCCGACCCCATCATCGTCCACCCCGACGTGCGCCGCATGCTGCTGACGGCCAAGGCCTATGCCGAAGGCGGCCGCGCGCTGGTGACCTACTGCGCCTTCCTGATCGACAAGGAGTTCAACCACCCAGACGAAAAGGTGCGCAAGGACAGCGCCGAGCTGGTGGCGCTGCTGACCCCCATCGTCAAGGCCTTCATCACCGACAACGGCTGGACGGCCACCACCATGAGCCAGCAGGTCTATGGCGGCCATGGCTTCATCACCGAATGGGGCATGGAGCAGTTCGTGCGCGATGCGCGCATCAACATGATCTATGAAGGCACGAACGGCATCCAGGCGCTGGACCTGCTGGGCCGCAAGGTGCTGGGCAACCAGGGCGCATCGCTCAAGAAGTTCGGCAAGCTGGTGGCGCAACTGGTGGAGGAAGAGGGCGTCAACGAGAAGATGGCCGAGTTCATCAATCCCATCGCCTACCTGGGCGACCAGATGACCAAGTTCACCACCGAGATCGGCTTCAAGGGCATGCAAAACCCCGACGAGGTGGGTGCCGCCTCTGTGGACTACCTGCGTGTGGCGGGCCACCTGGTGTTCGGCTACTTCTTCGCCCGCATGGCCCAGGTGGCGCTGCGTGAAATCGCCAAGGGCAACACCGACCCGTTCTACCAGGCCAAGCTGCAGACCGCGCGTTTCTACTTCGCCAAGCTGTTCCCCGAGACCGCGACGCTGATGCGCACGGCCCGCGCGGGCAGCAAGTCCCTGATGGACACGGACGCAGCGCTGGCCTGAACGGCTTCACTCCAACATGGGAGCACGGGCTGTGCGCATCAGCGTGGTCTGTGCGCCTTTCTAGGCGAAAGGGGTTTGAAATGAAGGCATATCAAGCACTGGCAGCAATGGTGCTGGGCCTCACGGCCGTCGCGGCGCAGGCGCAGATGACGCCCGTGGGCCTGTGGAAGAGCGTGGACGACAAGAGCGGCGAAGCCAAGTCCGAGATCCGCGTGGCCGAGAACGACGGCGTGGTCACGGGCCGCATCGAGCAGATCCTGCGCAAGGGCGCCGATCCGGCCGCCACCTGCACCGAGTGCTCTGACGACCGCAAGGGCCAGCCGCTCAAGGGGCTGGAGATCATCCGCGGCGCCAAGAAGGCCGAGGGCAAGGACGTCTGGGAAGGCGGCAAGATCCTCGACCCCGAAAACGGCAAGACCTACACCCTGCGCCTGACGCCCATCGAGGGCGGCGCCAAGCTCGAGGTGCGCGGCTCCATCGGCCCCTTTGGCCGCACCCAGACCTGGGTGCGCGTGCAGTAAACCATTCCGGAAGGCGGCCGCAGCGGCCACCTCCCTCCCACTTGTGGAACATCCATGTCCCGATTCAATGTGAAGAAAGTCGCCGTGCTCGGCGCTGGCGTGATGGGTGCGCAGATCGCGGCCCATCTGGTCAATGTCAAGGTGCCCGTGGTGCTGTTCGACCTGCCTGCCAAGGAAGGCCCGAAAAGCGGCATCGCCGAGCGCGCCATCGCCAACCTCAAGAAGCTCAAGCCTTCGCCCATCGGCGTGGCCGAGGACGCGGACCTGATCCAGCCCGCCAACTACGAGGAGCACCTCAAGCTGCTCAAGGGCTGCGACCTGATCATCGAGGCCATTGCCGAGCGCATGGACTGGAAGCTCGACCTGTACACCAAGATCGCGCCCCATGTGGCCAAGCACGCCATCGTGGCGTCCAACACCTCGGGCCTGTCCATCACCAAGCTGTCCGAGGCGCTGCCTGACGCGATCAAGCCGCGCTTTTGCGGCATCCACTTCTTCAACCCGCCGCGCTACATGCCGCTGGTGGAGCTGATCGCCACGCCGACCACGCAGCCCGTGGTGCTGGACCAGCTCGAAGCCTTTGTCACCAGCGGCCTGGGCAAGGGCGTGGTGCGCGCCAAGGACACGCCCAACTTCATCGCCAACCGCATCGGCATCGCCGGCATGCTGGCCACGATGAAAGAGGTCGAGAACTTCGGCCTGACCTTCGACGTGGTCGATGACCTCACCGGCAAGAAGCTGGGCCGCGCATCCAGCGGCACCTTCCGCACGGCCGACGTGGTGGGCCTGGACACCATGGCCCATGTGATCAAGACGCTGCAGGACAACCTCAGCGCCGAGACCGATCCCTTCTACGCCAGCTTCGGCACGCCGCCCGTGCTGGCCAAGCTGATCGAGTTGGGCAACCTGGGCCAGAAGGCGAAGAAGGGCTTCTACAAGAAGGTCGGCCGCGACATCCTGCAGTTCGAGCTGGACAGCGAGGACTACGTGCCCGCAGGCGGCAAGGCCGACGAGGTCTATGGCCGCATGCTCAAGAAGCCCGCTGCCGAGCGCCTGAAGCTGCTGCGCAATGCCGAGGGGGCGCAGGGCCGCTTCCTGTGGGCCATCCTGCGCAACAGCTTCCACTACGCGGCCATCCACCTGGAGAGCATTGCCGAGTCCGCCCGCGACGTGGACCAGGCCATGCGCTGGGGCTTCGGCATGAAGCAGGGCCCGTTCGAGCTGTGGCAGGAAGCCGGCTGGCTGGAAGTGGCGAAGATGGTCCAGGAGGACATCGATGCCGGCAAGGCATTGAGCAAGGCGCCCCTGCCCAAGTGGGTCTTCGAAGGCCCGGTGGCCGAGGCCGGCGGCGTGCACACGGCGCAGGGCTCGTGGAGCCCCGCACTGGGCCAGTTCGTGCCCCGCCGCGTGCTGCCCGTCTACGAGCGCCAGATCTTCCCCGAGAAGCTGCTGGGCGAAGACAGCCTGCCCGACTGGAAGACGGCAGGTACCACGATCGCCGAATCCAAGGCGCTGCGCACCTGGACGCTGGACGGCCAGATTCTGATCGCCAGCATCAAGAACAAGATGCACGCCATCAGCCCCGAAGTCATGGAAGCGCTGATGGAGGCCGTGGACGTGGCCGAGACCGACTTCCAGGGCATGGTCATCTGGTCGGGCGATGCGCCGTTCAGCGTGGGCGCCGACCTGGAAGCCACCATGCCGGCCTTCGTGATCGGCGGCGCCGACGCCATCGAAAGCGTGGAGCAGGAGCTGCAAAACCTCATGCTGCGCATCCGCTACGCCCAGGTGCCCGTGGTTGCGGCCATCCATGGCATGGCGCTGGGCGGCGGCTGCGAGCTGGCCGTCTACAGCGCGCGCCGCGTGGCGCACATGGAAAGCTACATCGGCCTGGTGGAAGTCGGCGTGGGCCTGGTGCCCGGCGCGGGCGGCCTGACCTATATCGCGCGCCGCGCGGCAGAGAACGCCGCCACCAGCACGGGCAAGGACCTGCTGCCCTTCCTGACCGAAGGCTTCACGGCCGCGGCCATGGCCAAGGTGGGCACCAGCGCCATCGAGTCGCGCAAGCTGGGCTACCTGCTGGACAGCGACCTCATCGTGCCGCACAAGGACGAGCTGCTCTTCGTCGCCATCAACGAGGCCAAGTCCATGGCCGCAGGCGGCTGGCGCGCGCCGCTGCCGCGCAGCTTCCCCGTGGCGGGACGCAGCGGCGTGGCCACCATCAAGGGCTCGCTGGTCAACATGCGTGACGGCGGCTTCATCAGCGAGTTCGACCAGCATGTGGCCAGCCTGATCGCCAACGTGGTCTGCGGCGGCGACGTGGATGCGGGCACCCTGGTGGACGAGGCCTATCTGATGAAGCTCGAACGCAAGGCGTTCTGCCACCTGATCGGCCATCCGAAGACCCATGAACGCATTCTCGGAATGCTGAACACCGGCAAGCCCGTCCGGAATTGATATGTCCCCCCTGAGTCGCTTCGCGCCTTCCCCCCCAGGGGGACGACAGCCTCGCGGCGGGGCGGCCCTTGCTCGCTGTCCCTGGTCTGGAGCACGCCAGTTGTCTGGGGCGCGCCCTTTTCGGGGGCTGCGGGGGTGATGAATAACTGAGATCGAGGAGCAATCTCCATGAAACAAATCCAAGACGCCTACATCGTCGCCGCCACGCGCACGCCCATCGGCAAGTCGCACAAGGGCTTTTTCCGCAACTACCGTCCCGACGACCTGCTGGCGACCACGCTGAAGGCCGCGCTGGCCCAGGTGCCGGGGCTGGACCCGGCTGCCATCGAGGACATCATCTGCGGCTGCGCCATCCCCGAGGCCCAGCAGGGCCTGAACGTGGCGCGCATCAGCGCCGTGCTGGCGGGCCTGCCCACCAGCGTGGGCGGCATCACCGTGAACCGCTTCTGCGCCTCGGGCCTGTCGGCCGTGGCCATGGCGGCGGACCGCATCCGCGTGGGCGAGGCCGACGTGATGATCGCGGCCGGCGTCGAGAGCATGAGCATGGTGCCCATGATGGGCAACGCGCCCTCGCTGTCGCCGTCCATCTTCGAGCGCGATGGCGACGTGGGCATTGCCTATGGCATGGGCCTGACGGCCGAGAAGGTGGCCCAGCAGTGGAAGGTCTCGCGCGATGCGCAGGACGCCTTTGCGCTGGAGTCGCACCGCCGTGCCCTGGCCGCGCAGCAGGCCGGCGAGTTCAAGGACGAGATCACGCCCATCGAGGTCGCCGACCGGGGCCTGGACCTGGCCAAGGGCGAACCCGTGGTGCGCACGCGCACCGTGGAGCTGGACGAGGGCGCGCGCCCCGACACCAGCCTGGAAGGCCTGGGCAAGCTGCGCACCGTGTTCGCGGCGCGCGGCTCGGTGACGGCCGGCAACAGCTCGCAGACCAGCGATGGCGCAGGCGCGCTGATCCTGGCCAGCGGCGCCGCCGTGCAGCGCTTCGGCCTCACGCCGCTGGCGCGCTTCGTGAGCTATGCCAGCAAGGGCGTGCCGCCGGCCATCATGGGCATCGGCCCCATCGAAGCCATCCCGGCCGCGCTGCGCTATGCGGGCCTCAAGCAGGACGACATCGACTGGTTCGAGCTCAACGAAGCCTTTGCCGCCCAGTCGCTGGCCGTGGTCAACACGCTGGGTCTGGACCCCGCCAAGGTCAACCCCATGGGCGGCGCGATTGCCCTGGGCCACCCGCTGGGTGCCACGGGCGCCATCCGCTCGGCCACCGTGGTGCATGCGCTGCGCCGCAAGCAATTGCGCTACGGCATGGTGACGATGTGCGTCGGAATGGGCCAGGGCGCCGCCGGCATCTTCGAGCGGGTCTGACCGTTGCTCAAGGCCCCGTTCGCGGGGCTTTGTCTTTTTCGCTCATCCCATTTTTTCCCATCCATGCGAGCCGGCACAGAAACGGCACCGACCAGGAGACAGCCATGGAACAACACCAACTCAGCAGCGATGGCGCCACGCTGGCGCTGCGCGTCTACACGCCCGCTGGCCCGCCGCGCGCCAGCGTGGTCATCGGCGGGGCCATGGGGGTGCGCCAGGCCTTCTACGAGGCCTTTGCCACCTGGCTTGCGGGCCAGGGCTATCGGGTGACCAGCTTTGACTACCGGGGCCATGGCGATTCCCTGCAAGGCTCTTTGCGCCAGGTGCGTGCCGACCTGTGCGACTGGGCGCGCGACTACGAGGCGGTCATCGCCCATGCCAAGGCGCAGCTGCCGGACCAGCCGCTGTTCCTGATCGGCCACAGCCTGGGCGCCCAGCTGCCGGGCCTGCTGCGCTCCCCGCAGCTGGTGGACGGCCTTTTGAGCATTGCGGCCGGCAGCGGCTACTGGCGCGACAACGCGCCCCGCCTCAAGCGCATGGTTCCCTATTTCTGGCATGTGCTGGTGCCCGTGGCCACGCGCCTGTGCGGCTACTTTCCGGGCCGGCGCCTGCGCAAGGTGGGCGACCTGCCGGCCGGCGTCATGCTGCAGTGGCGCCGCTGGTGCCTGAATCCGCGCTACAGCGTGGGTGCCGAGGGCGAGGCCGCCGCGCGCAGCTACGCCGCCGTGCGCTTTCCGGTGATGGCGCTGTCCATGAGCGACGACGAACTCATGACCTGGCGCGGCACCGAGCACCTGTTCGCGCTCTACGCCAATGCCCCCAGCCGCATCGAGCGCATCGAACCCAAGGCCCTGCAGTTGCGGCGCATAGGGCATTTCGGTTTCTTCCGCGCCGATATGCGCGACGCGCTCTGGGGCCGGGCCGTGGACGTGTTCTCGGGCTGGACCAAGGCGCCGGCCGCCGCGGCCCACCCGCGCTTTCCCTCACCCGCAGAGTCGCCGGCTTGACGGACGCGGGCGCCGCTTGCCATCACACTCGTTTGCCATGAGCACAGACATCCATCCTCTCGACCAGGCCGTGGCGCTCACGCCCACCGGCGCCGTGGGCCACTACCAGGGCCAGACCACGCAGGACTACTGGAACATGGTGGGCCCGTACGGCGGCATCACCGCCGCCGCGCTGGTGCAGGCCATCCAGCAGCATCCGCTGTGCCTGGGCGATCCGCTGTCCATCACCGTCAACTACGCGGCCGCGCTGGGCGCGGGGCGCTTCGACATCGAGGCCCGCCCCGTTCGCACCAACCGCTCCACCCAGCACTGGCTGCTGACCATCACCCAGCCCGACCAGGATGGCGATGCCCAGGTCGTCACCACGGCCACGGCCGTCACGGCCGTGCGGCGCAGCACCTGGGGCGGCACCGACCTGGCCATGCCCGAGGTGCCGTCGCCCGCCGCCGTGCCGCGCGTGCCGCCGCTGGGCGGCGTGGAATGGCTCAACCGCTACGACATGCGCTTTCTCGACGGCATCATTCCCCAGACCTGGGATGGCCGCGAGACCGACAGCCTCACTCGCCTGTGGGTGCGCGACGAGCCGCCGCGCGCACTGGATTTTTGCGCGCTGGCCGGCCTGGCTGACGTATTCTTCCCGCGCGTGTGGCTGCGCCGCGCACAGCGCACCCCGGCGGGCACGGTGTCCATCACCGTCTACTTCCATGCGGGGCGCGAGGAACTGGCCGCCGCAGGCACGGGCCACCTGCTGGCCCAGGCGCGCGGCCAGGAATTTCGCAACGGCTTCTTCGACCAGAGCGCCCAGCTGTGGAGCGAGGCCGGCGTGATGCTGGCGAGCAGCCACCAGATCGTGTATTTCAAGGAATAAGCAAGGCAAGACCATCATGAGCGAAACCACCCAGGACATCCTCGTGCACACCGAAGCCGGTGTCTGCACCATCACCTTCAACCGCGCAGACAAGAAGAACTCCATCACCGAGGCCATGTACGCCAGCATGGCCGATGCGCTGGCCCAGGCCGGCGAAGACGCCGCCGTGCGCTGCGTGGTCTTCCAGGGCGACATGGCCATCTTCAGCGCGGGCAACGACATTGCCGACTTCCTCAAGCAGTCGGCCGGCGGCGCCGCCAGGCCGGAGGGCGAGCAGCGCCCCGTCTGGCGCTTCCTGCACAACATCGCCGCCTTTCCCAAGCCCGTGATCGCCGCCGTCTGCGGCCCGGCCGTGGGCATCGGCACCACCTTGCTGCTGCACTGCGACCTGGTCTATGCGGGCGACAACGCGGCCTTCTCGCTGCCCTTCGTGAACCTGGGCCTGTGCCCCGAAGCGGCCTCCAGCCTGCTGCTGCCCCAGATGCTCGGCTACCACCGCGCGGCCGAGGCCCTGCTGCTGGGCGAGCCCTTCCTGGCCGAAGCCGCCCTGGAAGTGGGCCTGGTCAACCGCGTCGTGCCGCCCAGCGAATGCAATGCGCTGGCCCAGGCCCAGGCCAGGAAGCTGGCCGCCAAGCCGCTGTCGGCCCTGATCGAGACCAAGCGCCTCATGAAGGCCGGCCAGTCCGGCCTGGTGCGCGAGCGCATGGCCGAGGAGGGAACGAGCTTCGGCAAGCTGATGGGCGGGCCTGCTGCCAAGGAGGCGTTCACCGCGTTCATGGAGAAGCGCAAGCCGGACTTCAGCCAGTGCTGAAATCCACGAAGGCCTCCGGGGCCTCCGAGACGCCCGTGCAGTTCGAGCCCGAGTTCATCGCCGGGCTGCGCGAAGTGTTCGAGCGCCAGATCGCCTTCAACCAGGTGCTGGGCCTGCGCATCACCGAAGTGCTGCCCGAGCGGGTTGAAGGCCGCATCACCATGCGGCCCGAGCTCATAGGCCACGCGGCCTACCAGCGCATCCACGGCGGCGTGATCAGCGCCGGCCTGGACTCCATGGGGGGCCTGGCCGTCATGGCGGCCATCGGCGCCAAGCACATGGACGACGCACCGCTGCAGCGCCTGCACCGCTTCTCGCGCCTGGGCACCATCGACCTGCGCGTGGACTACCTGCGCCCCGGCATCGGCAGCGAATTCATCCTGCGCGCCGAGGTGCTGCGGCTGGGCTCGCGCGTGGCCAACACGCGCATGGAATTCCTGGGGGCCGATGGCAGCTTGCTGTCCACGGGGACGGCGGCGTACATCGTTTCTTGAAGCATGGCCCGCTGACTGCGGGCCTTCTTTTTTGCGTGTCTTCACCCCCAGCGCGCGCGCCACACGGCCCAGGCCGTGCCTGCGCCATAGGCGGCCATGGCCACGGCCACGAGGATGAACAGCGACTGGGCGCTGCCCAGGCCGCTGGACATGAGCCAGCCGCCGCCCACCACCACGATCAGCAGGCGCACCGTGCCGGCCAGCACGGGCGCCCAGACGCGGCCTGCGCCCAGGGACGCGAAGTACAGCACCAGTCCCAGGCCGAACAGCCCGAAGGCCGGGCCCACGGTGCGCAGGTAGAGGTCGGCGTAGGCGCGCACGGCCGGGTCGCCGGTGAAAATGCCCGACCACAGCTGCGGCCAGACCATGACCACCAGCCCCAGCACGCCCAGCAGGGCCGCTGCCATGGCGCCGCCCGACCAGGCCACGCGGCGCGCACGGGCCACCTGGCCGGCGCCCATGGCCATGCCCACCATGGGCACGGCGGCCATGCCCACGCCGAAGGCCATGGGGATCAGCAGGAACTCCAGCCGCTGGCCAATGCCGTAGCCGGCCAGTGCCAGCGGGCCAAGGCGGGCGACCATGCCTGTCAGCAGCAGCGCGGCCAGCGCCGTTTGCACGGGGGACAGGCAGGCCAGGGCCCCCACGCGCAGGATGTCGCGGAACATGGGCCAGGCCAGGCGGGGCCTGCGCCAGTCCAGTTGCAGGCGCTGCTGGCCCCATTGCAGATAGGCCAGGAAGACTGCGACGGCCAGTGCCATGGCCACGATGTTGCCCACGGCCACGCCCGGCATGCCCCAGCGCGGCATGGGTCCCAGGCCCAGCCCCAGCGTGCCGCCGACAGCGATCTGCACCAGCGAGGCCGCAAAGATCACGGCCGACGGCATGCGCATATTGCCCGTGCCCCGCACCACCGATGCCAGCGTATTGCACAGCCACACCAGGATGGCGCCGCTGAACAGCACGGCGCCAAAGCCTGTGGCCGCTGCCAGCACCTCGCCGCGCCCGCCCAGCCAGCTGTAGAAGGTGGCGCCGCAGAGCACGAAGATGAGCGAGTACAGCAGGCCTGCGATGGTGCCGATCACGATGGCGTGCAGGGCCAGTGCCGAGGCACGCGCGCCGTCGCCCGCACCCAGCGCGCGGCTGATGGCCGAGGACACGCCGCTGCCCATGGCACCGTTGCTCATCATCTGCGTGAGCATGGCCAGCGGAAACACCAGGGCCATGGCCGCCAGCGACACGGTTCCCAGCTGCCCTACGTAGTAGGTCTCGGCCACGGCGACCAGCACCGACATGCTCAGCGCCACCATGTTGGGCACGGCCAGGCGCATCAGGGTGGAGGCGATGGGGCCACTGACCAACGGATGCGCGGACCCGCTGACCGCAGCGCCAGGGGCTGCGGAGGACAGGGCGGCGCTCATTCCGCGCTCTCCTGCGTGGCGGTTTCCAGCACGGGCAGCATGCCCAGCACCAGGCTTTCCAGCGCGCCGATCTGCTCGCTGCCGCACAGCTCGCGCACGCGCAGCTGGGCCTGGCGCCACAGGGCGGCAGCCTCGCGGATGCGGGCGCGGCCTTCGGGCGTGACCACCACGCAGCGGCTGCGCGCATCCGCGCCGGGAACCAGGTCGATGAAGCCGGCCTGCTGCAGCGTGCGCAGGTTGCGCGTCATCGTCGTGCGGTCGGTGTGCAACTGCTCGGCCAGGGCCGAGACGGTGGGCGGGCCGTCGGGCGCATTGCGCGCCTGCACCAGCAGGCTGAACTGCGTGCCGCGCAGGCCGCTGGGCGCGAGCGTGTCGTCATAGAGCTGGGAGATCTTGCGCGACAGGCTGCGCACCATGAAGCAGGTGCAGACCGGACTGGCGGCGCTTGAGGTGGAGGAGGTCATGGGGCGTGGGGCAGGTGGCCTGGAATGGAAATGAGTGTAGATGCACCTATTGATTTGCGCATGTCCGCTGCGCGACCTGCGCATGCGCGGTGTGTGATCGAGAAAGGCTTGCAAGCACATGAAACGGGAGAACCATCTGGTTACTTTTCTTGCGAGATGCCGGCATTTGTTGCCAGTTCGTGTGCGTAGCATCGGATTTTTCCGAAGGAGACCCACCCATGGCTGTTCAGAACCCGTTCTTTGGCAAGCGCGACAACGATGCTTTCACCTCCCGCAACACCCTGGGCAGCGGCATAGGCGCCACCGGTACGGGCGGCAGCCCCTCCGGTGCCGTCACGCCCAGCTCCAGCGTGACAAGTCCGTCGACCGCCCAGCGCCAGGCATCAGCCGTGGCGCAGGACTCCCAGGGCAGCAAGCTCACCGTAGGCCCCAATATCAAGCTCAAGGGCGTGGAGATCACCGACTGCGACACGCTGGTCGTCGAAGGCACGGTGGAAGCCACCATGGACTCGCGCGTGATCCAGATCGCCGAGCAGGGTGCCTTCCATGGCACGGCCGAAATCGACATCGCCGAGATCCATGGCGTGTTCGACGGCACGCTGACCGTGCGCGAGAAGCTGGTCATCTACGGCACGGGCAAGGTCAGCGGCAAGATCCGCTACGGCAAGGTGGTGATCGAAGAGGGCGGCGAGCTCACGGGCCAGATCGAGGCCGGCTCCTCGCCGCGCTCGTCCTCGTCGGGTTCGGCTGTGGCATCCAGCGCCTCCAGCCTGTCTTCCTCGTCGGCCGCCTCCAGCGACAGCGCCGCCAGCAGCTCCGCTGCGCTGGCCGCGGCCAGCGCGGCCGCCTCGCTGCAGCCGCGCGTCACGCCCTCGCTGGCCTGAGCCACCCCTGCGCCGGAAATGAAAAAGCGACCTGCAAAGGTCGCTTTTTTCATGGCTGCAGATGGGCGGGTTCAGCCGGCCTGCTGCTGCTTGCGTTCTGCATTGCGCTCGGCCGCTGCGCGCCAGGAACGCACCTGGTCGTTGTCCGGCAGCGACTGGGGCTTGCCCTGGCCGTCGATGGCCACGTAAGTCAGCAGGGCCTCGGTCACCTTGACGAAGCGGCCCTGGTCGGCAAAGCGCTCGGCATAGACCTCGACATCGACCGTGACCGAGGTGCGGCCCACGCGCTGCACGCTGGAGTAGAACGACAGGATGTCGCCCACGCGCACGGGCTGCTTGAAGATGAACTCGTTCACGGCCACGGTGACCATGCGGCTCTGGCCCAGGCGCGAGGGCAGCACCGAACCTGCCAAGTCAACCTGCGCCATCACCCAGCCGCCGAAGATGTCGCCATTGGCGTTGACATCGGCAGGCATGGGAATGACCTTGAGAACCAGCTCCTTGTCTGCGGGCAAGGGATGGGGCGGGAGGTCTGGGCGGGGTGGCATGGGCACAATCGGGTCAATATAACAACCGAGAATTGTCTTTCATGCGACGCGAGAGCGCTTCCCCTACGGATTTACCCTTAGTCCCAACCCCGGCACCGTCGCGGGACTGGAACGCGCTGCGGCGCCTGCTGCCCTACCTGTGGCAATACAAGTGGCGCGTGCTGGCGGCGCTGGGCTTCATGATCGGGGCCAAGCTCGCCAACGTGGGCGTGCCGGTGTTGCTCAAGCACCTGGTCGATGCGCTGGATCTGAAGGCCGGCGATGCCCGGGCCGTGCTCGTCGTGCCCGTGGCCCTGCTGCTGGCCTACGGGCTGCTGCGCTTTTCCAGCTCGCTGTTCACCGAGCTGCGCGATCTGGTCTTTGCCAAGGCCACGCAGGGTGCCTCGCGGGCGATTGCGCTGTCCACCTTCGAGCACCTGCATGCGCTGAGCCTGCGCTTTCACCTGGAGCGCCAGACCGGCGGCATGACGCGCGACATCGAGCGCGGCGTGCGCAGCACCGAGTCGCTGATCTCGTATTCGCTCTACAGCATCCTGCCCACCTTCGTCGAGATGGCGCTGGTGCTGGGCATCCTGGCGCTGCGCTTCGACATCTGGTTCGCGGCCATCACACTGGCGGCGCTGGTGTTCTACATCACGTTCACGGTCACGGTGACCGAGTGGCGCACGCGCTTTCGGCGCGAGGCCAATGCCCAGGAGTCGGCGGCGCACACCAAGGCCATCGACTCGCTGCTGAACTACGAGACCGTCAAGTACTTCGGCAACGAGGGCTTCGAGGCGCGGCGCTACGACGAGAACCTGGAGGCGCTGCGCCGCGTTCGCCTCAAGAGCCAGAGCACGCTGAGCCTGCTCAACTGCGGGCAGCAGCTGATCATCGCCACGGCCCTGGTCGCCATCCTCTGGCGGGCCACGCAGGGCGTGGTGGATGGCCGCCTGTCGCTGGGCGACCTGGTCATGGTCAATGCCTTCATGATCCAGCTCTACATTCCACTGGGCTTTCTGGGCGTGATCTACCGCGAGATCAAGCAGAGCCTGACCGACCTGGAGCGCATGTTCACCCTCATGGACAAGGAACGCGAGGTGGCCGACGCGCCCGGCGCCCAGCCGCTGCAGACCCATTGCGCACCGCCCGAGCTGCGCTTCGAGCATGTGGACTTCGCCTATGACCCCGAGCGGCCCATCCTCAAGGACGTGAGCTTCACCATTCCCGCCGGCAAGACCGTGGCCGTGGTCGGCCCTTCGGGCTCGGGCAAGAGCACGCTGGCGCGGCTGATCTTCCGCTTCTACGACGTGCAGTCCGGCCATGTGCGCATCGCCGGGCACGACCTGCGCGAGCTGACCCAGGACAGCGTGCGCGGCGCCGTGGGCATCGTGCCGCAGGACACGGTGCTGTTCAACGACACGGTGGAATACAACATCGCCTACGGCCGCCCTGGCGCCAGCCGCGAGCAGGTGGTGGCGGCCGCGCGCGCCGCGCGCATCCACGACTTCATCGAGGCCACGCCCCAGGGCTATGCCACGCGCGTGGGCGAGCGCGGCCTGAAGCTGTCGGGCGGCGAAAAGCAGCGGGTGGCGATTGCGCGCACCCTGCTCAAGGACCCGCCCATCCTGATCTTCGACGAGGCGACGTCGGCGCTGGACTCGGCCAACGAGCGCGCCATCCAGGCCGAGCTGCAAAGCGCCGCGCGCAACAAGACGGCGCTGGTGATTGCCCACCGCCTGTCCACCGTGGTCGATGCGCACGAGATCCTGGTCATGGAGGCGGGCCGCATCGTCGAGCGCGGCACCCACGCCCAGCTGGTCGCGGCGGGCGGGCGCTATGCGGACATGTGGGCGCTGCAGCAAAGCGGGGAGCCCGCCGTGCTGTAGCGCGGGGCGGCCGAGGGACTGGGTGGCCGGGTGGCCGGGCGCCTGGACGGCTTCAGGGCTTGAGGTGCGTGACCAGGAACTGCTCCATGGCCTCGTAGAACTCGAACTTGTTCTCGTCGTTGTGAAAGCCGTGGCCCTCGTTGTCCTTGACCATGTACTGCACCTCGACGCCGCGCTCGCGCAGCGCATTCACCACCTGGTCGCTCTCGTCCTTGTTCACGCGCGGATCGCGCGCGCCCTGGGCGATGAACAGCGGCGCCTTGATGCGGTCCACATGCAGGGCCGGCGAGGTGGCGGCCAGGCGCTCCCTGTCGCGCTCGGGATCACCCACCATGGCGTGCATCTGGTCCAGCAGCGGCTTCCAGTAGGGCGGAATGGTCTTCATGAAGGTGAACAGGTTGGACACGCCCACATAGTCCACGGCCGCCGCATACAGGTCGGGCGTGAAGGCCACGCCGGCCAGCGTGGCATAGCCGCCATAGCTGCCGCCGTAGATGCCGATGCGCGCAGGGTCGGCAATGCCCTGGTCGATCAGCCAGTGCACGCCGTCGGTGATGTCGTCCTGCATCTTCAGGCCCCACTGGCCGAATCCCGCTTCCCAGAACGCGCGGCCATAGCCCGTGGAGCCGCGGAAATTCACCTGCAGCACGCAAAAGCCCCGGTTGGCCAGGAACTGCACCTCGGGGTTGTAGCCCCAGCCGTCGCGGGCCCAGGGGCCGCCGTGCGGGTTGATGATGCAGGCCAGGTTCCTGGGCTCGCGGCCGGCCGGCAGGGTCAGGTAGCCGTGGATGGTCAGGCCGTCGCGGCTGGTGTAGCTGACGGGCTGCACGTGCGACATGGCGGACTCGGGGATGGCCGGGTTGATGTCGGCCAGCTTGGTCAGCGCGTCGGCGGCCGCGTCGTAGATGTAGCGCGCGCCCGGCGTGCGGTCGTTGAAGGCGGCGACGATGAACTTGTCCTCGGCGCGGTTGGCGCCCTGGATGGCGAAGTCGTAGCCCGGCAACTGCGCAGCCAGCCGGCCGTACAGGGCTTCGGTCTCGGCATCGAAGAAACGGTACTGCGGCTTGTCGGTCTGGTAGGCGGCCAGGGTGAGCACGCGGCGCTTGCGTGAATAGGCCGCCGCGCCCAGATCGACTTCCTCGGGCACGAAGATTTCCTCTTCCTCGTCGGGCCGGGCCGGGTCGATGACCACCAGGGCCAGCTTGTCGCGGCCCCGGTTGGACAGGGCGTAGAGCTTTTGGTCGTCGAAGGTGAAGAAGGCCGGGCTGACGCTGGTGCGGTAATCGGTGGTGATCAGGGTCTGGAACTCGCCGGCCTCGTCGTCGCGGTAGAGCAGGGCGCTGTTCAGGCCGTCGCTGGCCACGGCGGCCCGCACGCGGCCTGCGTGGTCGGTCTGCCAGCCGACGATGTTGCCGGGGTTCTGCGCCACCAGTTGCGCCGCCCCCGTGTGCACGTTCACGCGGTACACGTCGAAGACCTCGGCATCGCGCCGGTTGTGGCTGATCAGCACATGGTCGGGGTCGTCTTCCAGGTCGTCCTCGATGCTGGCGCGCACGCCTTCCCAGGGCGTCAGGTCGGTGGCTTCGCCGCTGCGCGCGTTGACTGCCAGCACGTGGAAGTTCTCGTCGCCGCCGAAGTCCTTCTGGTAGAGCACTACATCCGGGCCCTTCCAGAAGAAGTTGCTGATGTCGCGCTCGGTCTCGGCCGTGATGCGGCGCGGCTCGCCCACAGGGGTGCTGCCCTCCAGCGCCTGCACATGGATGTTCATGCGCGCCGGATGGCCGTCCACGCTGACGGGCTGCATGAAGCCCAGCATGCTTCCGTCATCGGCCAGGCGGAAGAAGCCGCGCTCCGGATTGCGGAAGAAGTCCTTGATGGGATAGGTCTGCGGAGCCTGCGCATCGGCGCTGGCATCCCGTGCCAGGTTGAGGATGTGGGCGGCCATGGCGGGGTGTCGGGAAAACGTCGGCAAGGGTGACCTCCTGGGTTGCAGCGGCAGGGGAAAAAGGGAGCCGGCCATGATGCCATGGCGATGTATACAAACAGGCGGGTCACTGTCTTTGCCGGGATCGGTTGTATACATTTGATTGGTGTTTTCCCGTGTTTTTGCGGAAAAATGCACCATTAATCGCCTTGGATGTATACATTCACGCCATTCCATCCAGACAAAGCCCCATGAGCCCCCAGCTTGCCCCCGCCGCCTCCGAAGCGGAAAGCCACTCCCAGGTCATCAAGGCCCAGCTGCAACTGCGCGAGATGATTCTTGCGGGCGAACTGCCCGCAGGCGAGCGCATCGCCGAGCTGACCGTGGTGCAGCGTCTGGGCATCTCGCGCACGCCGGTGCGCGCCGCGCTGATGCGGCTGGAGCAGGAAGGCCTGCTCGAAGCCATGGCCGGCGGGCGCGGCTACCGCGTGCGGCTGTTCTCCGAGGCCGATGTGGCCGATGCCATCGAACTGCGCGGCACGCTGGAAGGCCTGGCCGCGCGCTGGGCGGCCGAGCGCGGCGTGGCCGAGCCGCTGCTGGCGCAGGCCGGCCGCTGCCTGGATGCCATCGACCGCGTGCTGGAGACGCCCGACTGGGGCGATGAGGCCTTCTCGCGCTATGTGGCGCTGAACTCCGAATTCCACGACCTGCTGCATTCCATGGCCGGCAGCAGCGTCATGCAGCGCGAGCTGGAGCGCGTGGTGCGCATGCCCTTCGCCTCGCCCTCGGGCTTTGTGCTGGCGCGGGCCGAATCCCCGCGTGCGCGCCACAGCCTGATGGTGGCCCAGGACCAGCACCGCCAGGTGCTGGACGCCATTGCCGCGCGCGAGGGCGCCCGGGCCGAGGCGCTGATGAAAGAGCACTCGCGCATTGCGCGCCGCAACCTGCGCGAAGCCGTGAGCGAGCCCGGCAGCCATGCGGTTCCTGGCGTGCAGTTGATCCGAGCCTGATTCGAGTCTGACCCGCGCTTGATCTGCGCTTGATGTACGCCGGCGGCCTCGGCCGCCTGCGCCCCAGCCACCGCAGCGCCAAGGACTGCGGACCCCACCCATAAAGGAGACCCCCCATGAGCACATTCCCCAAGAACACCTGGTACGTGGCCGCCACGTCCGACGAGATCCAGGACAAGCCGCTGGGCCGTCGCATCTGCGGCGAGCGCATCGCGTTCTACCGCGCGCAGCACGGCGTTGCCGCCGTGGAGGATTTCTGCCCGCACCGCGGCGCGCCCCTGTCGCTGGGCTTTGTCTGCGAGGGCAAGCTGGTCTGCGGCTACCACGGGCTGGAGATGGGCTGCGACGGCAAGACCATTGCCATGCCGGGCCAGCGCGTGCGCGGCTTCCCCGAGATCCGCAGCTATCCCGTCGAGGAACGCCACGGCTTCATCTGGGTCTGGCCCGGCGACAAGGCGCTGGCCGATGCCGCGCTCATCCCGAAGCTGCCCTGGCACGACAACCCCGAATGGGCCTATGGCGGCGGCATGTTCCACATCCAGGCCGACTACCGGCTGATGATCGACAACCTCATGGACCTGACGCACGAGACCTATGTGCACGCCAGCTCCATCGGCCAGGCCGAGATCGACGAGACGCCATGCAAGACCGAGACGCGCGGCGAGGGCGCCGATGTCGAGGTGGTCACCAGCCGCTTCATGAACGACATTCCCGCGCCCCCGTTCTGGAAGATGGCGCTGCGCAGCAACGGCCTGGCCGACGATGTGCCCGTGGACCGCTGGCAGGTCTGCCGCTTCACCCCGCCCAGCCATGTGCTGATCGAGGTCGGCGTGGCCCACGCAGGCCACGGCGGCTACGACGCGCCCGACGAGCACAAGGTCTACAGCATGGTGGTGGACTTCATCACGCCGGAGACCGAGGAGTCCATGTGGTACTTCTGGGGCATGGCGCGCCGCTTCAATCCGGGCGATGCCGAAGTCACCGACCGCATACGCGAGGGCCAGCACAAGATCTTCAGCGAAGACCTGCAGATGCTGGAGCTGCAGCAGCGCAACCTCAGTGCCCACCCCGACCGCAAGCTGCTCAAGCTCAACATCGATGCGGGCGGCGTGCAGTCGCGCAAGGTCATCGACAAATGGATTGCGCAGGAACAGCAGGCGGCGGCGGTGGCCGCAGCAGCGGCCCAGCCTGCCGCCGCGGTGGCCTGAGGCCGGCCATGGCCCGGCGCGCATCCAGGACCGGCGCCGGGGATGGGGTAATCTCGGCGGGCTTCAACCCCAGGGCCGCAAGGCCTGCCGCCACCGATGGTCCACTCCGCCTCCGATCCGCTTTCCATCGACCTCTACGACCAGCCGGGCCACCTGATCCGGCGCGCGCAGCAGATCGCGGCGCAGCTGTTCCGCGACGTGCTGGGGCCGGACGTGACACCCGTGCAGTACGCCATCCTGCGCATGCTGCAGGAAAAACCGGGCATCGACCAGGTAACGCTGGCGCGGCTGGTGGCGCTGGACAACTCCACCACGGCCGACATCGCGGCGCGACTGGAGGCCAAGGGCTGGGTGCTGCGCGAGATCCTGCCCCGGCGCCAGCGGCGCCTGACGCTCACGGCCGAGGGCGAGGCCATGCTGGGCGGCTTCGTGCCGAATGTGCACGAACTGCACAACCGCATGCTGGCCGCGCTGGAGCCCGAGGAGCAGGCCGAGTTCAAGCGCCTGCTGCGCAAGTTCGTGCAGTTGCACGACGCACGCGACGCCCTCGACGCTTCCTCATCCGACTGACAGCGGCCCGGCCGCCTCCGCGTCCGAGACTGCGCGGCCCCGCCTGATCGGGGAAATCCCGGTATCTGGCGCCGATTTTCATTCAGTAAACTGAATCACATTCAGCATACGTAATGATGTGCTGAGAACACAAGAAAGCTTCCACAGAGCTTCAACCCAAGGAGACCCACGATGACTGCCTCTACCCCTGTTCCATGGCTGCAGCGGCCTTGCGCCGCCGCATCGTCCAACTGCCCGTTGCGGGAGCTGCGGCCATGAGCGCCGACCTGCGTGCAAGCGTCGACCAGCGGCCCATGACGCGCTTCCAGTGGTCGGTCATAGCCCTGTGCATGGTGCTCAACATGATCGACGGCTTCGACGTCCTGGTCATGGCGTTCACGGCCTCTGCCGTGTCGGCGCACTGGCAGCTCAGCGGCGCCCAGCTGGGCTTTCTGCTCAGTGCGGGCCTGTTCGGCATGGCGGGCGGATCGCTGCTGATCGCGCCCTGGGCCGACCGGCTGGGCCGCCGGCCGCTGATCCTGGCCTGCCTGGCCCTCTCGGGCGTGGGCATGCTGGGCTCGGCCTTCAGCCAGAGCGCCACGCAGCTGGCGGCGCTGCGCGTGCTTACGGGCCTGGGCGTGGGCGGCATCCTGGCCTGCAGCAACGTGATCGCCAGCGAATACGCCTCGCAGCGCTGGCGCAGCCTGGCCGTCACGCTGCAGTCCACGGGCTATGCGCTGGGAGCCAGCATTGGCGGCTCCATCGCGGTGTGGCTGCTGGGGCGCCATGACTGGCGCGCGGTCTTCCTGTTCGGCGGCTGCGTGACGCTGGGCGTGCTGGTCCTGGCCTGGTGGCGACTGCCGGAATCCATGGACTTCCTGCTGGCGCGGCGCCCGGCCGGCGCGCTGCAGCGGCTCAACGCCCTGGTCGGGCGGCTGGGCCTGCCCGCATTGGCTGCGCTGCCGCCTGCCGCGCCCGCATCGGCGGGGCCGGCGCGGCGGGGCCCGCTGCAGCTGTTCGCGCCGGGCCTGCGCCGGCCCACGCTGCTGGTCTGGCTGTCGTTCTTCGCGGTGATGTTCGGCTTTTACTTCGTCATGAGTTGGACGCCCAAGCTGCTGGCCGCCTCGGGCCTCACGCCCGAGCAGGGCGTGACCGGCGGGGTGCTGCTGAGCCTGGGCGGCATCCTGGGCGCCACCTTGCTGGGCCTGCTGGCGGCGCGCTATCCCGTGCACCGCGCGCTGGCCGGCTTCATGCTGGCCACGGCCGTGCTGCTGTGCTTCATCGTGAGCAATCCGGGCTCGCTGCTGCTGTCGTATGCGCTGGCTTTTCTGATCGGCGTCTTCGTCAACGGCTGCGTGGCCGGGCTCTATGCCATCGCGCCCATGGTCTATGGCGGCGAGGTGCGCGTGACCGGCGTGGGCTGGGGCATAGGCATAGGGCGCATCGGCGCCATCGTCTCGCCCATGGTCGCGGGCTCGCTGCTGGACGCCGCGTGGTCGCCCAGCCAGCTCTATGTGGGCTATGGCCTGGCCTTCGTGTTCGCGGCCTGCATCGTGTCGCTGCACCGGCTGCAGGGGCCCGAGGCCGGCAGGCCCGCAGCCACGGGCCGCACGCTGTCGGCGCATTGAGCGCGACTTGCAGACAAGAAGGAGAACTCCATGACCGAATGCACCACCATTGCACCTGCCTCCACGCCTGCCTTCCCGCTGGACCAGTGGTATGTCGCCGGCTTTGCCTGGGAGCTGCAGGACACGCCACTGGCACGCACCCTGCTGGGCCGGCCCGTCGTGCTGTTTCGCACGCCCGATGGCAGCGTGGCCGCGCTGGAGGACCGCTGCTGCCACCGCGAGCTGCCGCTGTCCTGCGGCACGGTGGAGGCGCGCGGCCTGCGCTGCGGCTACCACGGCCTGCTGTTCGACCGCGCCGGCCAGTGCCTGGAGATTCCGGGCCAGCAGCGCATACCGCCCAAGGCCTGCGTCAAGTCCTTCGACCTGCGCGAGCGTGACCAGATCCTCTGGATCTGGATGGGCGCCACGCCCGATTCCGTGCCCGCGCAGGAGCCGCCTGCCTATCCCGTGCACGGCGATGCGCGCTACCGCTTCGGCGGCGATGTCTACCACTACGACGCGCCCTACCAGCTCATCCACGACAACCTGCTGGACCTCAGCCACCTGGGCTATGTGCACCTCAAGACCATTGGCGGCAATGCCGGCGTCCACATGAATGCCGAACTCAAGGTCCGCCAGGAGGGCGACAGTGTCACCGTGCTGCGCTGGATGCCCGACTCCGACCCGCCGCCCACCTATGCGGCAGCCTGGCCGTTCGCGGGCCGCATCGACCGCTGGCAGGAGGTGGAGTTCCACCCCTCGCACGTGTGCATCTGGACCGGCGCCATGGACGCAGGCAGCGGCCGGCTCGACGATCCGCAGCGCGAGGGCTTTCACATGCGGGGATTTCACGGCGTGACGCCGGAGACCGAGCATTCGGCCCACTACTTCTGGACCATTGCCACTAACCCGCATCCCGACATGCAGGACACCACGCGCCTGGTGATCGACCAGACGGCTGCCACCTTCGAGGAGGACAAGGTCGTCATCGAGGCCCAGTTCCGCAACCAGCAGCGCTTTGGCGCGCGCCCCGTCATCGACATCCACGTGGACGCCGGCCCCAACCGCGCGCGCCGCGTGATCAGCCGGCTGCGCGAGGCCAGCGCCCGTGCGCTGGCGGCGGCCTGATTTTCCGAACCCATCCCTTTCCGCTTTTTTTCCCATGCAAGCCAACCCCATCCTCCAGGTGCGCGTCGCGCGCAAATGCGCCGAGGCGCAGGACATCTGCAGCCTTGAACTCGTGCCGCTGGACGGCGAAAGCCTGCCGGCCTTCACGGCCGGCTCGCACATCGACCTGCACCTGCCGGGCGGCCTGGTGCGCCAGTACTCGCTGTGCAACGACCCGCAGGACACGGGCCGCTACGTGGTCGGCGTGCTGCGCGAGGCCGCCTCGCGCGGCGGCTCGGCCGCCGTGCACGAACAGGTGCAGGAAGGCCAGCAGATCGCCATCGGCGCGCCGCGCAACCACTTCGCGCTGCATGCGGGTGGCCCTGCGCGGCACCTGCTGCTGGCCGGCGGCATAGGCATCACGCCCGTGCTGGCCATGGCGCGCCAGCTGGCGCGCGAGGGTGCCGACTTCGAACTGCACTACTGCGCGCGTTCGCGCGAGCGCATGGCCTTCACGGCCCTGCTGCAGTCCATGCCCTGGGCCGACCGCGTGCACCTGCATGTGGATGGCGAGGGCGCGCTCGACATGGCGCAGCTCCTCGGCGCCCCGCAGGCGGGCCTGCACCTGTATGTCTGCGGCCCACGCGGCTTCATGGACGCGGCCCTGGGCATGGCTCGCACATCGGGCTGGAGCGAGGACCGCCTGCACTACGAGTTCTTTGCAGGCGAGGCCGTGCAGCGCGAGGGCGATGCCGGGTTCGAGATCGAGATCGCCAGCACCGGCCAGGTGGTGCGCGTGGCGCCCGAGCAGACCGTGGTCCAGGCGCTGGCCGGCATCGGCGTGGAGGTGCAGACCTCGTGCGAGCAGGGCGTGTGCGGCACCTGCCTCACGCGTGTGCTCTCGGGCGAGCCCGAGCACCGCGACATGTACCTGACCGAGGACGAGCAGGCCGCCTGCGACCAGTTCCTGCCCTGCTGCTCGCGCGCGAAATCCGCCCGGCTGGTGCTGGACCTGTAGCGCGGGACCCGGCCGGCCGGCGCACAATGAGGTTTTCCCCCAAGGCCCGCCCTGTGGCGGCGGGCGCCGCCCTCCTGCCATGCAACCTGCCCTGCTCGTCCTCAACTTCAATACCGAGGCCCATCTGCGCCAGATGGCCCAGGCCTTTCCCTCCTTCGACCTGCTCTACGCGCCCGACGCCGCCCAGTGCGAGGCCGCCATCGCCGAGCACGGCACGCGCATACAGGCCGTGCTGACCATAGGCTCCATCGGCCTGTCGGCCGCGCAGATGCAGCGCATGCCCGCCCTCAGGCTGGTCTGCGCGCTGGGCGCGGGCTACGAGAACATCGATGTCGCCCATGCGCAGGCCCACGGCATTGCCGTGGGCAACGGCGCAGGCACCAATGACGACTGCGTGGCCGACCATGCCATGGGCCTGCTGATCGCCTCCGTGCGCGGCCTGGTGCGCCTGGACCGCGCCACGCGCGACGGCGTCTGGCGCACCGCCATGCCGCTGCCGCCCAATGTCTCGCACAAGCGCCTGGGCATCCTGGGCATGGGCGCCATCGGCGCCAAGATCGCCCAGCGCGCGCTGGGCTTCGAGATGGAGATCGGCTACCACAACCGCAGCCAGCGCAGCGGGCTGCCCCACCGCTACTTCGGCGACCTGCTGTCCCTGGCGCAATGGGCCGATGTGCTGCTGGTCGCCACGCCGGGCGGCCCGGGTACGCGCCATCTCGTCAACGCCCAGGTGCTGGACGCACTGGGCCCGCAGGGCCACCTGGTCAATATCGCGCGCGGCAGCGTGGTCGATACCGCCGCCCTGGCCGCCGCCGTGCGCGAAGGCCGCCTTGCCGGAGCGGGCCTGGATGTCTACGAAAGCGAACCCGCGCCCCCGGCCGAACTGCTGGACCTGGACGCCGTGGTGCTTACGCCCCATGTGGGCGGCTGGTCGCCCGAAGCCGTGCAGGCCTCGGTGGACCGCTTCATCGCCAACATGCGCTGCCACCTGGAAGGCCGCCCGCTGGTCTCGCCGGTCACGGCCTGAGGCTGGATTCAGCCCTGTGCCATCCCGGCAGCTGCTGCCAGGTGCAGCAGTCCCATGACCAGGCAGATGGCCGAGGACACATGCCAGAAGCGGTCGCTGTTGTCCGGAAAGCGTGGTTTCAGCCACGGAAAGGCCGCGGCCCGCGCCACCAGCACCAGGCCGGCCCCGGCCAGCACCGGGCGCATGAAGGGCAGGGGACCCAGCAGGCCCGCGCCTGCCAGCGCATACCCCGCCAGCAGCGACAGCACCACGCCGATGGCCGCCGACACCAGCGGCGGATACCAGTGCCCGGCCTCGGCCATGCGCGCCATGCGCTCGCCGGCACCCATGAGCCGCAGCCCACGTCCCCCCCAAACGATGCAGGCGAAGTGGGCCAGCGCGGCCGCCGTGTCGAACAGGGCGGCGGCCAGGGCCAGCAGTTGCACGCCCTTCACGGCAGGGCTTCCCACGCGCCGGTGTGCTGATGCTTCTTCATGGTGTATTCCTTGGGATTTGCTGCAATGGCCGGCCACTGTAGTGCTTAAACTCCGGGCAGAAAACTCGCCTTGTGCTCAGGTTTTGCCGCATGCCCTCCCATACCTCCGCTACCACTGAATCCCAGAGAAGAAGACAGCCCGTACAGGCCCGTGCGCAGCGCACGCTGGAGGCCATTGTTCAGGCAGCAGCTCAGATTCTGGTCAAGGAGGGCGAAGCCACGCTCACCACCAATCGCATTGCCGAGCGCGCAGGCGTTTCCATCGGCACGCTCTACCAGTACTTCCCCGACAAGCAGGCCGTCTTGCGCGCCATGGTCGATGGCCAGCGCCGTGCGGCCGTCGCGGCCATCGAGGCCTGGCTGGAGCAGGCGTCGGAGCAGGGCCTGCCGCGCGAGGCCGTGGCGCGCGGCGTGGTCGCCTGCATCGTCGAGGGCTTTGCGGGCCGCACGCCTGCGCGGCGCAAGCTGGCGCGCTTTGCCTGGCGCCAGGATGGTGACGAGCGCATTGCCCTGTCCATGCGCGAGACCGCAGAGCGCATGGCCGCCCACCTGCAGCGCTGGGGCGGCCCCTCGCTGTCCTATGCGCGCCTTTACGTGGCCACGCGGGCCGTGCTGGGCACGGTGCGCTTTGCCTCGCTGGAGGCTTCGCCGCTGATCGCCTCGGGCGCACTGGAGGAGCTGCTGTGCGAGATGGGGGCAGATATGTTGCTGGGTGGCGCGACGGACGCGGGAGCCGCTGCCCGTGCCCCTGCCCCATAGGCAGCAGGGGCTGTGCCTGTGTCATTTCGCTGGACCGGCTTCGCAGCAAGGCATGCCTTGATGGGCGGGCTGAAGTCCTGGTCGTCCTTGCGAAGCAGGATGGCGAAAAAAAAAGGCCCCGCAGAGCGGGGCCTTTTGCTTCTACCGGAGTGTGCGATCAACCGATAGCATTCTAACGAGTTCGCGCGGCAATGGCTTTCTCCGCCACATCCACCAGGTCGGCGCCGACCTGCTGCTTCCACTTGTCGTAGACGGGGCGCGTGGCCTTGACGAAGGCTTCGCGCTCGGCCGGCGTGAGCTGGGTCACGGTCACGCCGTTGGCGGCCAGGTCCTTGAGCAGGGGCTTGTCGGCCTCGATCATGCCCTTGCGCGCGATCACGACCTGCTCCTTGGCGGCGTCCACGGCGGCCTGGCGCACGATGTCCTGGTCTTCCTTGGTCCAGGTGGCCCAGATGTCCTTGTTGACCACGAAGATCAGCGGATCGTTGATGTAGCCCCACAGCGTCAGATGCTTCTGGCCCACGGACTGCAGCTTGGCGGCCATGTAGACCGAGACGGGGTTCTCCTGGCCGTCCACGGCGCCGCTGGCCATGGCGGGCTGGGCATCGGCCCAGCTCATCTGCGTGGGGTTGGCGCCCAGCGCGGTGAAGGTGTCCAGGAACAGCGGCGAGCCCACGACGCGGATCTTCAGGCCCTTGAGGTCGGCAGGGGTCTTGATGGCGTGCTTGGAGTTGCTGATCTCGCGGTAGCCGTTCTCGCCCCAGGCCAGCGGCACCACGCCGGCCTTGTCCAGGCGCTGGAACAGGCGCTTGCCGGGCTCGCCATGCGTGAGCGCGTCGGCGGCCGCGTAGTCGGGCATCAGGAAGGGCAGGGCGAACAGGTTCAGCTCCTTGATCTGGGGCGACCAGTTCAGCGTGGAGCCCACGGCCATGTCGATCACGCCCTGGCGCAGCGCGCTGAATTCGCGCGTCTGGTCGCCCTGGATCAGGGACACGCCCGGGTAGAGCTTGATGTTGATGCGGCCGTTGGTGCGCTCGCGCACCTTGTTGGCCCAGATCTCGCCGCCCTTGCCCCAGGGAAAGGCCGTGCCCAGCACCAGCGACATGCGGTACTCGCTCTTGTACTTGGCCGGTGTCTGCGCCATTGCGGGAGCGGACGAAAGGGCCAGGGCCGCCGCTGCGGCCAGGCCGCTGGCGAGGAAAGTGCGAAGTTTCATTGCGAAGGTCTCCTTGTTGAATTTTTGGGAAATCAGTAGCCCAGGCGTGCTGGGAGCCAGAGAGCCAGCTGCGGGAAGGCGATCACGGCGATCATCACCAGGAACATGGCCAGCAGCATGGGGCCGACCCAGCGCACGGTGGACTCCATGCGCACGCCCGCGATGCGGCAGGACACCATCAGGTTCACGGCCAGCGGCGGCGTGAACTGGCCCAGCGCCACCTTGAGCGTGAGGATGACGCCGAACCACACCGGGTCCCAGTGGTAGTGCTGCATGATCGGCAGCAGCAGCGGCACGAAGATCAGGAAGATGGAGATGCCGTCCAGGAACATGCCCACGGTGATCAGCAGCAGGATCAGCAGCGCCATCACGCCGTACTCGCCCAGGCCCGATTCCACGATGGCCTTGGCCACCGGATCGATCACGCCCAGCGTGGACAGCGAGAACGCGAAGATGCCGGCCAGCGACACCACCAGCAGGATCACGGCCGACAGCTCGCCGGCCTCGCGCAGGATGGGATACAGGTCGCGCAGCGTGATGGTGCGGTGGATCACCATGCCCACGAACAGGCCGTAGAACACGGCCACCACGGCGGCCTCGGTAGGGGTGAACCAGCCGGCGCGCATGCCGCCCAGGATCAGCACCGGGGCGGCCAGGCCCCAGGAGGCCTCGCGCAGGCTGCGCCAGAACGGCGGGCGCGGCATGGACGATTCCAGCGCACCCATCCTGTGCCTGCGCGACATCCACACGGCCGGAACGATCAGCGCCACGCCGGCCAGGATGCCGGGGATCATGCCGGCCGCAAACAGCGCCGGCACCGAGGCGCCGGGCACCAGCACCGAGTAGATGATGAAGGCCACGGACGGCGGGATCAGGATGTCGGTGGCCGCAGCCGCGCCCACCACGCTGGCCGAGAAGCTGCCCGGATAGCCGGCGCGGCTCATGGCCGCGATCATCACGCCGCCCACTGCAGCGGCATTGGCCGGGCCCGAGCCCGAGATGCCGCCCAGGAACATGGCCACGGCAATCGCCACCAGGGGCAGCATGCCGGGGCCGCGGCCCACGATGGCCACGGCGAAGTTCACCAGGCGCAGCGCCACGCCAGAGCGGTCGAAGATCGAGCCCACGAGCACGAACATCGGAATCGCCAGCAGCGGGTACTTGCCCAGGCCGGCATAGAAGTTCTGCGGCACGGCCAGCAGGCCGAACCACTGCGTGTCGGGGCTGGCCAGCGCGATGGCGGCCGCCCCTGCCAGGCCCAGGGCCGCGCCGATGGGCACGCCCAGGAGCATCAGGCCCAGGAAGGCGATGAAGAGCAGGGTCGCGATCATGGCGCCTTCTCCTCGTCCACGAAGGCGCCGGGGCGCCCCTGGCGCAGGAACAGTTGCAGCGCGCGCAGCGTGATCAGCGCCGAGCAGATGGGCAGCCACATCGAATACCACCACTGCGGCACGCCGATGCCTGGCGAGGTTTCCTCGAAACGGTAGTCGTCCCAGACCACGCGCACGCTCAGTGCGGCGATCACCGCGAACAGCAGGGCCACCATCAGCGTGCCGAAGCGCGCCAGGCGCTTCCTGCGCAGGGCGCTGCCGCCTTCGGCGAAGTATTCGATGCGGATGTGAGCGTTGCGCGCCACGGCCGCCGAGCCCGCGACCATGGCCAGCAGGATCATCAGGAAGACCGAGATTTCCTCGGTCCACGCGAAGGACGAGGAGGTGAAGTAGCGCACCAGCACATTGGCGAAGGTGATCAGGGCCAGCAGGGCCATGATGACCACGGTGAGCCAGTCCTCGATGCGCAGCGAACGCGGCTCGTCCGGCTGGGAAGGCGTCTCAGCGGCGCCGTTTTCGGTGGGAGGGGATGACATGGACGCGGGGAGTCAGAAAATTACACATGGCGGGGCAGATGCAGTCACTGAGCTTCCTCGGCGTCGTGTGCCGGGGGCCGTGAGGAAAAAATGTCACATTGGGTAAATGCGGCGCAGCGCCATTATGTGCGCATACGAGCGCCGCATCAGATGGCGGTTTCCTCAGTGTGGCGGCCCATGCGGGACGATGATACGGGCATGCCCGGCGTGGAGGCACCGAGGAAGGGCCGCCCCGCACCGAGGGTGCCGTCCCCCTCCCGGAGAGAGAGGGGGAAGCGGCGTAGCCGCTCAGGGGGTGCCTTCCATCACAGCGGATAATGGCGGGCATGGAAACCAAATGGCTAGAAGATTTCGTCAGCCTGGCTGAAACACGCAGTTTCAGCCGCTCCGCCCAACTGCGGCATGTGACGCAACCTGCGTTCTCGCGCCGCATCCAGGCACTGGAGGCCTGGGCCGGCACCGACCTTGTGGACCGCAGCTCCTACCCGACCCGGCTCACGCCGGCCGGCAAGACCATGTATGACCAGGCGCTGGAGATGCTGCAGTCGCTGCAGAGCACGCGCACCATGCTGCGGGCCCATGTCAGCGCGGGCAAGGGCATGGTGGGGTTTGCCGTGCCGCACACGCTGGCCTTCACCTTCTTCCCGAACTGGGTCTCCAGCGTGCAGGCCAAGTTCGGGCCGTTCCGCAGCCGGCTGTTCGCGCTCAACGTGCACGACGCCGTGATGCGCCTGGTCGAGGGCGGCTGCGACCTGCTGATCGCCTACTTCCATCCGTCCCAGCCCTTCCAGCTTGACCCGGCGCGCTACGAGATGGTCAGCCTGGGCCATGAGGTGCTCGCCCCCTACGCCAGGCCCGACGCCGACGGCCTGCCGCTGCACCAGCTGCCGGGCCGCCAGGGCCAGCCGCTGCCCTACCTGGGCTATGCGCCGGGCGCCTACCTGGGCCGCGTGACGGAACTCATCCTCAAGGAAGCGGCCGAGGCCGTGCACCTGGAACGCGTCTACGAGACCGACATGGCCGAAGGCCTCAAGGCCATGGCGCTGGAAGGCCATGGCGTGGCCTTTTTGCCATTCAGCGCCGTGCGCAACGAGTTGGAGGCCGGCCGCCTGGTCAGCGCCGCACCTGCCGGTGACGACGGTTTCCGCATGGACATGGAAGTGCGCGCCTACCGCGAAAAACCCACCAGCAAGGATGCGCCCCAGGGCGTGGCCGGCGCGCTGTGGAACTTCCTGCTGGAGCAGGGCGAGACCATCGGCTGACACGCCAGGCGGCACACATGAAGACAAAGGGGCTCTCGAGCCCCTTTTTGCTGCACGCTGGTGCACGGCAAAGCCCGTCAAGAGACCGACTTGGTGCATGGGTTATGCCTAGGGTAAACACCTATTATGCATGGCATGCATAAGGGTTTCTGCAAACGGCATTGGCTGTGCTGCCACGCCTGGCATTAGAGTGCGCGCACAGCAGCCACGCCGTGTGCAGGCCCCCAGGCGCGCTGGATCGGGCAAAAAACGCGTGCCATGGCACGGCAGTTGCTTACCTGAATCTGGCTGACGTGCTGGAAAGCCCTAGCACGTGTCGGTGCTCCAGCACCGTGCGTGATTGCACAATATGTGTCACATCGTTGATAGTTCGAGACAGCCCACAAGGCGACTCGACCGTTCTCATCAAGACCGTTTTCGTTCTCATCTCAGGAGACCCGTATGAAGAAGCATTTGTTGGCCATCGCCGTGACCGCCCTGGCTGCAGGCAGCGCTTTTGCGCAGGCTGGCGACACCCTGGCCAAGATCAAGTCCTCCGGCGCCGTGACGCTGGGCGTGCGTGAATCCTCCGGCCTGGGCTATACGCTGGGCAATGGCAAGTACGTGGGCTTCCACACCGAGATGGGCGAGCGCGTGCTGGCCGACATCCAGAAGCAGCTGGGCCTGGCCAAGCTGGACATCAAGTACCAGCCCGTCACCTCGCAGAACCGTATCCCCCTGGTGACCAATGGCACCGTGGACATCGAGTGCGGCTCCACCACCAACAGCCAGGCCCGCCAAAAGGATGTGGCCTTCGCCGTGACCACCTATGTGGAAGAAGTGCGCATCGCCGTCAAGGGCAACTCCGGCATCACCGGCATCAAGGACCTGAACGGCAAGACCATCGTCACGACGACGGGCACCACCTCGGTGCAGACCCTGCGCAAGAACAAGCGCGCCGACGGCCTGACCTTCAAGGAAGTCATGGGCAAGGACCACGCCGACAGCTTCCTGATGCTGGAAACCGGCCGTGCCGACGCCTTCATCATGGACGGCTCCATCCTGGCCGCCAACATCTCCAAGTCCAAGGCACCTGCCGACTACAAGATCGTCGGCGAAACCCTGTCGGTCGAGCCCATCGCCTGCATGCTGCGCAAGGACGACCCCGCCTTCAAGAAGGCCGTGGACGACTCCATCAAGCGCCAGATCGCCGACGGCTCCCTGGCCAAGCTCTATGACAAGTGGTTCATGCAGCCGATTCCCCCGGCCAACGTGAAGGTCGGCCTGCCGCTGTCCGACGCCACCAAGGACGCATGGGCCAACCCCAACGACAAGCCCATGGAGTCGTACGAAGTCAAGTAAGCACCAGCTGAATGCCGCCCCTTCTGCCATGCGGTTGGAAGGGGCGTTTTTTGTTGCGGCGCCGTTTTTGCCGGTAGTGCATTTTTCAAGAATCTGAATAAAGAGGTGCTCCTATGAGTTGGGATTGGCAGGTGTTCTGCCAGGACACCATTACCCAAGAGGTCGGTCAAAGCTGCTTCGGCAAGAACGGCGACATCACCTACCTCGACTGGATGCTGTCGGCCTGGGGCTGGACCATTTCCGTGTCGCTGCTGTCGCTGTTGATCGCATTGATCGTCGGCTCGCTGATCGGCACGCTGCGCACGCTGCCCGACCGGCCGTGGATCGTGCGGCTGGGCAATGCCTGGGTCGAACTGTTCCGCAATATTCCGCTGCTGGTCCACATCTTCATGTGGTACCACGTGGTGCCGTCCATCTTCCCCGCGCTGAAGTCCCTGCCGGGCTTCGTGCTCGTGGTGCTGGCGCTGGGCTTCTTCACCTCGGCGCGTATCGCCGAGCAGGTGCGTTCCGGCATCCAGGCGCTGCCGCGCGGCCAGCGGTACGCGGGCATGGCGCTGGGTTTCACCACGTTCCAGTACTACCGCTACGTGCTGCTGCCCATGGCGTTTCGCATCATCATTCCGCCGCTGACCAGCGAGACCATGAACGTGTTCAAGAACTCGTCCGTGGCGTTTGCCGTGTCCGTGGCCGAACTGACCATGTTCGCCATGCAGGCGCAGGAAGAGACTTCGCGCGGCATCGAGATCTACCTGGCCGTCACCGGCCTGTACGTGGTCTCCGCCTTTGCCATCAACCGCATCATGGCCTTCATCGAGAAGCGCTCGCGCGTCCCGGGCCTGATCGCTGCCAGCGGCGGAGGACACTGACATGAACCTGCAAATCGACTGGTCGTTCTTCACCTGGGACCTGTTCAGCAACTTCGTGCTGAAGGGCCTGTACTTCAGCCTGACGCTGACCGTCATCGCCACCATCGGCGGTGTGCTCTTCGGCACGCTGCTGGCGCTGATGCGCCTGTCCGGCAAGAAGTGGCTCGATGTGCCCGCCACGCTCTACGTCAACGGAATGCGCTCCGTGCCGCTGGTGATGGTGATCCTGTGGTTCTTCCTGCTGATGCCGCTGATCATCGGGCGGCCCATCGGCGCCGAGGTCTCGGCCATCATCACCTTCATCGCCTTCGAGGCGGCCTACTTCAGCGAGATCATGCGCGCGGGCATCCAGTCCATCCCGCGCGGCCAGGTCTTCGCGGGCCAGGCCATGGGCATGACCTATGGGCAGAACATGCGCCTCGTGGTGCTGCCCCAGGCCTTCCGCAACATGCTGCCCGTGCTGCTGACGCAGACCATCATCCTGTTCCAGGACACCTCGCTGGTCTATGCCATCGGTGCCTACGACATGCTCAAGGGCTTCGAAGTGGCCGGCAAGAACTACGGCCGTCCCATCGAATCCTATCTGGCCGCTGGCGTGACCTACTTCGTGCTGTGCTATTCGCTGTCCTGGGCAGTGAAGCGCCTGCACAAGAAAATTGCCATCATTCGATGAGCCAGCACCCCATTGAGGAATTGCAATGATTGAACTCAAGAACGTTTCCAAGTGGTACGGCAGCTTTCAAGTGCTGACCGACTGCTCCACCAACATCCAGAAGGGTGAGGTCGTGGTGGTCTGCGGCCCGTCGGGCTCGGGCAAGTCCACGCTGATCAAGACCATCAACGCGCTGGAGCCCTTCCAGAAGGGCGAGATCTTCGTGGACGGCGTGGCCGTGCACGATCCCAAGACCAACCTGCCCAAGCTGCGCAGCCGCGTGGGCATGGTGTTCCAGCACTTCGAGCTGTTCCCGCACCTGTCGGTGACCGAGAACCTGACCATTGCCCAGGTCAAGGTGCTGGGCCGCAGCGCGGACGACGCCAGGAAGCGCGGCCTCAAGATGCTGGACCGCGTGGGCCTGACGGCGCACAAGGACAAGTTCCCGGGCCAGCTGTCGGGCGGCCAGCAGCAGCGCGTGGCCATTGCGCGCGCGCTGTCCATGGACCCCATCGTGATGCTGTTCGACGAACCCACCTCCGCGCTGGACCCCGAAATGGTCGGCGAAGTGCTGGACGTGATGATCGGCCTGGCCAACGAAGGCATGACCATGATGTGCGTGACCCACGAAATGGGCTTTGCGCGCAAGGTGGCCAGCCGCGTGATCTTCATGGACGTGGGTGGCAAGATCCTGGAGGACTGTTCCAAGGACGAATTCTTCGGCAACCCGGAAGCGCGCCAGCCCCGGACCAAGGAATTCCTCAACAAGATCCTGCAGCACTGAACCGGTGCGGCCCTTGCGGGCACGGCAATCAAGGGGGCGCTTCGGCGCCCCTTTTTTGTGGCCACGGCGAGACGATGATGAGAATCGTTCTCGATACAATCGCCGGCTCAGCTGTTTGCACCGTGCTCCAGATCCCGCCCCCATTTCCCCGCCACCGGACAACTTCCACGTCCGCCGTGCCATGCCTGCCATGAAGCGCGACGACGCCCCGGGAGAGCCCGGTGGCCATTCCCGCAGTCTCTACACCCGCTGGCGCAAGCCGCTGCAGCGCATGCTGGCGCGGTACTTCAAGAGCCCGGCCGATATCGAGGATGCCTCCCAGGAAGTCTTCGTGCGCATGCTGTCGGCCGACAAGCGCCTGCCTGTGGACGAAGAGCGGCCCTATCTGCATCAGGTCGTGCGCAGCGTGGCGGCCTTCGCGCACCGCACGGCGCCGCAGCAGGCCGGTGTGCGGCTGGTGTCCGTGGAGGATTGCCGCGACGAGGTCGAGGCCCTGCCGGCCCGCGACGGAGCCGACCATGCGCTGGACGATGAGCGCCGCCAGCGCCTGGCCCGGCTGCGCGATGCCCTGAACGAGCTGCCCGAGCGCCAGCGCCAGGCCTTCGTGCTGCACCGCGTGCAGGAACTGACGCTGGAGCAGACGGCCGAGCGCATGGACATCACCGTGCGCATGGTCTCGCGCCACCTGAGCCGGGCACTGTCCTATTGCGAGATCCGCGTACGCTACGCCAGCGCCGAGCAAATGCGTGCCCTGCTGCGCGCAGACGAGCAGCGGCCGGGCGCCGCAGAGAACACACGATGAGCAACGAACTTCCCCCGGGCGTTTCGCCGCAGGAGCTGGTGGGGCTGCATGACAGGGCGGCCGACTGGTTCGTGCGCCGCCAGCAGCCGGACTGGACGGGCGCCGATGAGCGCGCGCTGGATGCGTGGCTGGGCGCCCACCCGCTGCACCGCAGCATCTTCGAAGGCATGTCGCGCCACTGGCATGGCGCGCCACAGCTCAGGGAATTGTTTCCCGATGAGTTCGGCGCAGCGGTGCCGCCCGCCGCGCCTGCCGTCTGCGCTGCACCAGCGGCCGCGCCGCCGCGCCAGCGCGTTCTTGACCGCTGGCCCGGCCGCCCTGCGGCAGCCCTGTCCGTGCTGGCGGTGGTCTCGCTGCTGGCCTGGGGTGGCTGGTACCGCTGGGACCACACGCCAGGCTATACGCTGCAGGCCCGCACGGCGCCCGGGCAGACGCAGAGCATCGAGCTGCCCGATGGCTCGCGCGTGGCCCTCAACGTGGACAGCGAACTCCAGGTGCGCTACTACCCGCGCCGCCGCGAGGTGGTGCTGGATCGGGGCGAGGCCTTCTTCGAGGTCACGCCCGGCCCGGACAGGCCCTTCACCGTGGACTCCGGCGCCAGCCGCGTCCGGGTGGTGGGCACCGCGTTCAATGTGCGCGCCGGGCCGCCGCGGCTGGTGGTGAAGGTGCTGGAGGGCAAGGTGCAGCTGCGGCCCGAGCGAGACCGGGCCGGGGGCGATGTCCTGCTGCTGGCGGCAGGCGCGGGCGTGGCTGTGGACGGCGCCGGCCGGCACAGCACCGTGGTGGCCGATGCGGACAGCGTGGGCGACTGGCGCACGGGCCAGGTGCGCTTCAGCGGCACGCCGCTGGCGGAGGTGGCGCAGGAGCTGTCGCGCTATCTGGGTGCGCCCGTGGAGCTGGGCGAAGAGTCGCTGGGCCGCCTGCGTGTCTCGGGCCTGCTGGCCACGGCCGCGCCCGAGCGCTTTGTGCGCGCGCTGCCGGCCTTGATTGCGGTGCGCGTGCAGCCGCGCAACGGCGGAGGTTGGCTGATCGTGCGGGGATGAATCGAAGGACGGGAAACAATTTGTTTCAAATTGGTGGACAACCCCAGGTTCCAGCTTTGCACCGCTCTTGGCTTCTATAGGGGCAGGGGCGTGGATTTTCCAGGCCCGCACGGCTGCCAGCCAAGGACCACCGAGGGCGCTCGTCCCTCACGCCCCAGCCAACGGCCGCAACACCTGACGCGCATGCGCGGGTGGGCTGGCATGGCTTGTCCGGCGCGGTTCCTGATCGCCCGCGACGGCTGCCTGCGGCCTGCCCGTCGCGTGCCCGTGCAACGGCACAGCAACGGAGTGGCAATGAGAGCGCAAGAAGCAGCAGGCAGGGAATTCGCAGGCAGGGGCACACATGCCCGACGCAGGAACATGAAGGAGCAGGGCGCCGGCCCGCAGGCCAGTCCGCGCCTGCTGGCGTGGCTGGTGGCCGGTGCCGTGGCCGGCATGGGCGCCGCGCCGTCCGCCCGTGCGCAACAGCTTCAGCAGCCGGCCGCCTCTTCACCGATGCCGTCATCCGGACAGCGGCTGGCCTTTGACCAGCCGGCCCAGCCGCTGATCAACGCGCTGCGCGCCTTTGGCCGCCAGACCCAGTTCCAGGTGCTGTACGACGAAGCCGTGCTGGGCGGCCGCCAGGCGCCGGCCCTCCGGGGCAGCTTCACGCCGCAGGAGGCCATGGACCGGCTGTTGGCCGGCACCGGCGTGACCGCGCACAGCACCGAGCAGGGCACGTTCACGCTGCGAAAGGCGCCTGCGCCTGAGCCTGCGCCGCAGGCGTCGGCGGGCACCACGCTGTCCACGGTCAACGTGACCTCGCAGCGCATGGCCGCGCCGGGCAGCTACGTGGGCAGCGGCAGGAGCGCCAGCACCAAGCTGGACACGCCGCTGATCGAGACGCCGCGCTCCATCTCCATCGTCACCCAGGAACAGCTGCAGAACCAGGCGCCCAAGAGCATCGAGCAGGCCCTGTCGTACACGGCCGGCGTGTCCACCGAAGTCACGGGCGCGGACCTGCGCATGACGGGCGCCATCATCCGGGGTTTCAGCGATGGCAGCTCCTACTACAAGGACGGGCTGCGGCAGTTCTCGGCCGGCACCTATGGTTCGTGGAACGACGAGATCGACGAGCTGGACAGCATCGAGGTCATCAAGGGCCCGGCCTCCGTGCTCTTTGGCCAGGGGCGGCCGGGCGGCGTGATCAACGTGGTCTCCAAGAAACCCGAGGCCGACCATGTGAACAGCGTGGGCCTGTCCTATGGCCGCTACCAGCGCGCCCAGGCCACGGCCGATCTCGGCGGCGCGCTGGATGCCTCGGGCGACCTGCTGTACCGGCTCAACCTCAAGGCGCGTGACAGCGACGGACGCACCGTGGGCTCGCGCGATGACCGCATCTCCATCGCGCCCTCGCTGCGCTGGAACCTCTCCGGCCGCACCCACCTGACCGTGCTGGGCAGCTACTCGCGCGAGCGCGGCACGCCCAAGTCCTGGTGGCCCAGCCTGTTCACCTACCCGCAGATCAAGGACCTGCCCGCGCACCTGACCGCCGGCGACCCGTCCTTCGACCGATTCGACCGCGACACGCGATCGCTGGGCTACGAGTTCTCGCACCAGACCGACAGCGGCTGGCAGCTCACGCAGAACCTGCGCTACTCCGCCATCGACATCGATTACCGCCATATCTACGCCATGGACGTGCTGGCCGACGGCCGAAGCGTCTCGCGCGCCAGCCTGGCCCAGCGCACCAAGGGCCGCACGCTGGCGCTGGACACCCGCCTGCACAAGGACCTGCGATGGGGCGGGCTGCAGCACCGGCTGGCCTTCGGCATGGACCATGTGAAGTACAGGGAGCGCGGCGGCCTGGGCTTTGGCTGGGATGTGCCCGACCTGGACATGCTCGACCCCGCCTATGGCCAGTCCATCGCCTATCCAGAGCTGGAGGACAGCCGCACGGACCTGCGCCAGACCGGCATCTACACGCTCAACCAGTTCAAGTGGGACCGCTGGGTGGCCAATCTCAGCCTGCGCCATGACCAGGCGCGCACCACGCAGAACAGCAGCACCCAGCCGCGCATGAGCGACAGCGCCACCACCGGCAGCGCGGGCCTGCTCTACCTGTTCGACAGCGGCTGGGCGCCCTATGCGAGCTATGCGACCTCCTTCGATCCGGTCACGGGCCTGCAGTACGACGGCAATCCGTTCGAGCCCCGGCGCGGCAAGCAGTACGAGGCGGGCGTGAAGTACCAGCCTCCGGGAAGCACCTCGCTGATCACGGCCTCGGTCTTCGACCTGCGCCAGACCAACGTCACCACGCTGGACCCCGACCACCCGCGCTTCAGCATCCAGACGGGCGAGGTGCGCTCCACGGGGCTGGAGCTGGAAGGCCGCTTCGCGCTCACGCGCGAGCTGAACGCGCTGGCCAGCTACACCTACCTGGACCCGCGCACCACGCAGAGCAACCGGCCCGCCGAAATCGGCCGCCAGACCATACAGACCACACGCCACATGGCCAGCCTGTGGCTGGACTACCGCCCGCGCGCGGTGCCGGGCCTGATGGTGGCCGGCGGCCTGCGCTACAAGGGTCGCTCTCCCTACAACGTGGCGGCGGACGGCACGCTGAACATCAACGACTCCGCCACGCTGGCCGACCTGGCGCTGGCCTACGAGACGCCGCAGTACCGCATCGCGCTGAACATCAACAACCTGTTCAACCGCAAGTACTTCGCAGGCATCTTCCGCGGCGTGGATCGCGAGGCCACGCTGAGCTTCAAGTACTACTGGTCTATGTAGAAGACCTGCGCGCGGGTGGCTTGCGCGCGGCGCGAGCCGGCCCGCGCGGCTCGGGCGTCCTGATCAGCTGGTGGTTGAACTCCCTCCACAGCGCGTCGCGCCGGGCCAGCGCCTCGGACACATCGGCATGGCGCAACTGGGCCACGGCCGAGACCAGGGCATTGCACAGGTAGAAGGCGGCCGTGTAGGAGTGAAAGGGCGAGGCATTGGCCGTGCGCACCTGCAGCCAGTGGTGGGCCACGGTGGCCAGGGGGGCCGTGGGGCTGTCGGTGATGGCCAGCACCCGGGCGCCGGCTTCCGAAAATCGCTGCGCCACTTCGTAGGTGCCGCGTGAATACTGGCTGACGCTGAAGGCCAGCAGCGTGTCGGTGGGGCCTACCCACAGCAGCTGGTCGGCCGGGGCGATGGCGCCTGCATCCAGCTGCTGCACGCCGGGGCGGCACATGTTCAGGTGCAGGGCCAGCCAGGCGGAGACCGGCGAGCTGTTGAGCTGGGCCAGCACGAACACCCGGCCCTCGTCCTGCGCGAGCTGCCGGGCCATGGCCTCGAAGGCCGCCATGTCCAGCCCTTCGCGCGTGGATTGGATGTTGTGCTGGTCGTGCAGCAGTGCATCGTCCACGCACTCGCTCAGGCTGCGCTGCGCGCCCAGCAGCACGGGCGCGCGCTGGGCAGCCGTCTGCAGCAGCGCGGTCACCTCGCCGCGCGCCTCGCGCTGGGCCTCGGCATAGCTGGCATAGCCGAGCTTGGCGAACAGGCGCACCACGGTCGAGGCGCTGGTGCCTGTGCGCGCTGCCAGGGCGGTGGCCGATTCCAGCAGCGCATGCGGGTAGTCGCTGCCCAGGGTCTGGGCCAGCGTCTGCTCGCTGGCCGTCAGTTCCGCGCCCTGCTGCGCCAGGCGCTGCGGCAGCAGCAGCGCGGCTTTTTGCAATGGTGATTTCATGTTTTTCTTGTATATGCAACGTGTGTTGCAAAATAGGGGGTCGCGTGCAACACTGCATGCACTCTGGAGATTCCACCATGCACGATACCCTCGAACAAAGCCGCGTGCAGCAGCGCGCGAGACTGCTGGACTGGCTGGGCGGCCAGCAGCAGGCCATGCAAGATCTGTTGCACAGGATTGTCGATATCGACAGCGGCAGCCGCGATGAAGCCGGCATCCTGGCCGTGGCCCAGGCCCTGCGCGAGCGGCTGGAGGCGGCCGGCGTGGCCGTGCGCTTCGAGGACGTTCCCGGCTACGGCGTGCTGCTGCATGCCGACGTGCCCGGGCCCGGCGAGGGCGCGCCCATCTATCTGATGGGCCACATGGACACGGTCTTTCCGGCCGGCACCGTGGCGCGCCGCCCCTTCCGCGTGGAAGAAGGCCGGGCCTACGGTCCCGGCGTGGCCGACATGAAGTCGGGCCTGGTGCTCAACGTCTTCGTGGCCGAGGCCTTTGCGCGCTGCGGCGGCCTGGGCGCGCCGCTCAAGCTGTTCTTCTCGTGCGACGAGGAGATCGGCTCGCCCGCCACGCGCCAGACCATCATGGATACGGTGCGCGGTGCGCGCGCCGTCTTCAACGCCGAGCCGGGCCGCGTCAGCGGCAACCTGGTGACCAGCCGCAAGGGATCGATGGCCGTGGAGTTCGAGGTGCAGGGCGTGGCCGCCCACGCCGGCATCAACCACGCGGCCGGCGCCAGCGCGCTGGAAGCCATGGCGCGCAAGCTGCTGGCCTTGCATGCGCTGACCGATCCCGCCACGGGCACGACCACCAATGTGGGCGTGCTGCAGGGCGGCATCGTGCCGAACATGGTGGCGCCCCACGCCAAGGCCGAACTCGATGTGCGCTACACGGCCCAGACCGATCCCGATGCGCTGATGGAGCGCATCCGCGCCATCGTGGAGGAAGAATCCGTGCCCCGCACCCAGGGCCGCGTCACCGCCGTGCGCCGCACCCTGCCCATGGCGCCCACGCCCGATGCGCTGCTGCAGCTGTACCGTCGCGGCGCGCAGTCGCTGGGCTTCGACGTGCAGGGCGAGTTCACGGGCGGCGCGGCCGACAGCGGCCTCACGGCCTCGGTGGGCGTGCCCACGCTGTGCGCCACCGGCCCCGTGGGGGGCCATCCCCATACCGAGCGCGAGTACTGCGAGCTGGCCACCTTCGTGCCGCGCGCCCAGGCCGTGGCCCTCGCCATCTTCGACCATCCTTGACTCCGCTGATACCCATGAAAAACCTGTCCGTGAATGCATCCTTCCCCACCCGCCGCAAGCTGCTGGGCGCAGGCCTTGGCCTGGCGGGCCTGTCCGCGCTGGCGCCGCTGGCCGCACGCGCCGATGACAAGTACCCCTCGCGCCCGATCACGCTGGTCGTGCCGTTTCCGCCCGGCGGCTCGGTGGACATCATGGGCCGCCAGTACGCCGAGCCCCTGTCGCGCATCCTGGGCGTGCCCATCGTGGTGGAGAACCGTCCCGGCGCGGGCGGCTCGGTCGCCACGCAGTACGTGTCGCGCGCCAAGCCGGACGGCTACACCCTGGTCGTGTCCTCGCAAAGCAGCCACCTGGCCAATCCGCTGACCCAGCCCAAGATCGGCTACGACCCCATCAAGGACTTCGAGAACATCGCCATCCTGGGCCGCCAGCCCAATGCGCTGATGGTGCATTCCAGCCTGCCCGTGAAGAACTTCCAGGAGTTCATCGAGTACGTGAAAAAGCGCCCCGGCCAGGTCAACTACGGCAGCGCCGGCATCGGCAGCATGGGCCAGCTCAACGTGGAAATGCTCAAGGCCGCCACGGGCATCTTCGCCACCCACATTCCCTACCGCGGCGGCTCGCCGCTGGTCACGGCGGCCATCGGCAACGAGGTGCAGTTCATCCTCGACAACCTGGTCTTCATGCTGCCCCATGTGCAGTCGGGCAAGGTGCGAGCCCTGGTCGTGGCCTCGGAGCAGCGCCTGCCCATGCTGCCCGACGTGCCCACCATGGCCGAGGTCGGCTATCCCCAGCTCAACATGAGCTCCTGGACCGGCATCGCGGCGCCTGCGGGCACGCCCGACGCCATCGTGCAGACGCTGCACAAGGCCGTGCGCCAGGCCGCCACCGCGCCTGCCATGGTGGCCAGCCTCAAGGAGCGCGGCGTGGTCGCGCCCGAGGAGATGAGCCCTGCCGCGTTCGAGAAGATGATGGCCGAGCGCCTGAAGCTCTTCGGCGAGGTGGTGCGCAAGGCCCATATCGTGGCCGAGTAAGCAGGGCACGCCCAGGGCGCCCCCAGGGCGCCCCGGATGGCCGGACGCAGCCGACGTATTTCCATAAGGAGGAGACATGAGCATGACCCCTATCGCCCGCCAGGCTGCCAGCCACCCTTCCCGCCGCCGTGTGCTTGGCGCGGGGCTGGGCCTGGGGATGCTGGCGCCGCTTGCGGCGCTGGCCGCCGAAGGCAAGGCCGCCGGCTACCCCTCGCGCCAGATCAGCTTCATCGTGCCGTTCCCTCCGGGCGGTTCGGTGGATGCCATGGCACGCCAGTACGCCGAGCCCATGGCACGCATCCTGGGCGTGCCCATCGTCGTGGAGAACCGGCCCGGCGCGGGTGGCTCGGTGGCCGCGCTGGCCGTGGCGCGCGCCAAGCCGGACGGCTACACCCTGGTCGTGTCCTCGCAGAGCAGCCACCTGGCCAATCCTCTGACCCAGCCCAAGGTGGGCTACGACCCCATCAAGGATTTCGAGAACATCGCCATCCTGGGCCGCCTGCCCAATGTGCTGGTCGTGCCCGCGAGCCTGCCCATCCGCAGCTTTGCGGAGTTCATCGCCTATGCCAAAAAGCACCCTGGCCAGCTCAACTACGGCAGCGGCGGCACGGGCAGCATGGGCCAGCTCAACATGGAGATGTTCAAGGCCGATGCGGGCCTGGACATCACCCATGTTCCCTACCGGGGCGGCACGCTGCTGGTCACCTCGGTGCTGGCGGGCGAGGTGCAGGTGTTCCTGGACAACCTCATCTCCATGCTGCCCCACATCCAGGCAGGCAAGGTGCGCGCCCTGGCCGTGGCCTCCGAGCAGCGCGTGGCGCAGCTGCCCGATGTGCCCACGCTGGCCGAGGTGGGCTATCCGCAGCTGAACATGAGCTCATGGACCGGCCTGGCCGCGCCGGCCGGCACGCCCGCGCCCGTGGTGCAGGCCCTCTTCAAGGCCGTGCGCCAGGCCGCCACGGCGCCGGCCATGGTGGCCAGCCTGCAGGACCGGGGCGTGACCCCGCCCGAGGAAATGAGCCCCGCCGCCTTCGAGGCCATGATGTCCGACCGCCTCAAGCGCTTTGGCGAGGTGGTGCGCAGGACGGGCATCGTCGCCGAGTGAGCTGCTAGTCCAACTGCACACCCACCTCGCGCACCAGCCGCCCCCAGTCCGCCAGGTCCTGGCGCAGCGTGTCGGCGAATTGCGCGGGCGTGGTCCGGGGCAGGTCGGTCAGGTTGAGCTCGCCCAGCTTTTTGGCCGTGGCCGGGTCCTGCAGCAACTGGTTGATGGCGGCGTTGAGCTTGTCCACGATGGGCTGCGGCGTTTTGGCGGGCGCGAAGACGCCGTACCAGGAATAGTTGTGGAACGGGTAGCCCGCCTCGGTCAGGCTGGGCAGGTCCGGCTGGCTGGGAATGCGCTTGTCGCCGCTGTGGGCGATGGCGCGCACGCGGCCCGCACGCACCAGCTCCACGGTGGAAGAGGTGTCTGCAAACGCCGCTTGCACCTGCCCGCCCAGCAGGCCCTGCACACAGGGGCTGCTGCCCTTGTAGGGCACATGCTGCATCTGCAGGCCGGCCTGCTTGAGCAGGAATTCCATGGTCAGGTGCCCGCCCGAGCCCTGGCCCCAGGAACAGTAGCTGAGCTGGCCGGGCCGGGCGCGCACATGCTCCACGAACTCCTTGAGCGAATGCACGGGCAGATCGCGCGAGACCAGCAGCAGATTGCCCGCGCGGCCGATCTGCGCAATGGGCGCAAAGTCCTTGATCGGGTCATACGGAACCTTGCGGTAGAGGCTGGGGTTCACGGCCATGGACGCCGTGTAGGTGAACAGCAGCCGGTAGCCGTCCGGCGCGCCGCGCGCGGCCTGCTCCACGCCGACCAGGCCGTTGGCGCCGGGCCGGTTGTCCACCACGAAGGGCTGCCTGAGCAGCCTGGTCAGGCCTTCGGCAAACACCCGCGCGATGGTGTCCGTGCCGCCGGCGGCGGCCGTGGGCACGATCAGCGTGACGGGGCGGGCGGGGTAGTTGCCGGCATCCTGTGCCGGCTGGGCGTGGCCTGTGCAGGCCATGGCCAGCAGCAGTGCCAGGGCCATGCCGTGCTTCTTTATCGTCTTCATGCACTTGTCTCCTTGTGTCGCCTTGCCTGTGAGCGGCCTCGTCAGCGCAGCCCCAGGCGCGCCTGCCGGCCCTGCTCGATCATGTCGGCCCCCACGCGGTAGAGGTTGCGCGAGACATAGCTGTCTACCTCGCGCGCACGCTGGCGCAGCCAGGCGGCCTTCAGGCTGCGGGCCTGGCCGATCTCGGGCGCGTCGCCGGGCGCCGTGGCCAGCACGTCGATCACATGCAGGGCCAGCTGCCACTGGCCCGCGTCGGCCAGCGCCTGGGCGCTGGCCACCAGGCCGGGCTTGTCGGTGATGGCATCGGCGATGGCGGCGCCTGCGGCCTCGGGCGGGGCCGGGTGCAGCGTGGTCGGGTTGCGGTCCCACCAGCCGTTTTCCGAACGGTAGATGTCGCGCACGATGTAGCTGGGGTCGCCATAGGTGGGCTTCATCCACTCCACGCCGAACAGCTCCTGCGGATAGTCCATGGCCGCGAGCACCTGCTGCTCGTTCAGGCCCTCGTTCATCAGGCGCACGACTTCGGCGCGCAGCCAGCGCAGCGCCTGTGCGGTGTGCAGCAGCACCTGCTGCACGGCCTGCTCGCCCTCGATCACGGGACCGAACTCGCGCACGGCCTTGAGCGGGCGCAGCGCGGCCATGGCCTGCAGCGTGTCGGCCCAGCGCACGGTGTCGCGCAGCGTGCGAAAGGGCGTGCCGATGTTGGGGATGGAGTCCAGCAGCGCCGCGCCGCCGTACAGCACGCGCTGGCCGGGGCTCCACAGCGCGATGGCGTCGTCGGTCTCGGACGGCGCCCAGAACAGCTCGATGCGGCTGTCTCCGCTGCCTATCTCCAGCCGCGTGTCGAAGGTTTCGGTGGGCTCGTGCATGTCCAGCCGGTGCTCGAAAAAGCCCGCGCTGCGGTTGAACTGGATCTCGGCCATGCGGTGCTGCAGCGCCCGGGTCTCGCGGTAGCGCGCCTGGCGGCGCGGCAGGTTGCGGTGCGCGATGAGGCGCGGCACAGGCTCTCCGCGCGCGGCCGCATGCTCCAGCCAGGCGGGCACGCCCGCGTTGTAGCCGATGTGGCCGTGGCTGTAGCACAGCGCATGCACGGGCGCATCGCTGAGCTGGCGCAGGCTGGCGATCATGTCCTGGCTGACCTTGCCGCCGGGGCCGGCGTCGATCACCACCAGGCCCGCGTCGGTCACGGCCACGAAGGACTGCCCCTGGCCGCGCAGTATGTGCAGGCCCGGCGCCACGGTTTCGCTGCCGGTGCCCACCAGCAAGAAGGGCTTGTCGTCGTCTCTGGCGTTCATGGGGTCTCCGGGTCTGGTTCGATGGGGGGCAGGGCGTAGCGGCCGTCCAGCAGTTCGGGACTGGGCATGTAGGCGCGCAGGCACAGGTAAAAGCCTTCGCGCGGCGCGGGCAGCCAGTTGGCGCGGTGGTCTTCGCTGGCCGGCGGCGCGTGGCTGATGTGGATAGTCAACCCGCCATCGCCATCGTCATCGCCATCAGCGTCGGGGCGCAGGCCCGGCGTGCGGTCGCCGATGGCATGGCGGTCGATGGGGTTGTCCACCAGCATGCAGTCGTGGGCGCCGTAGAGGGTCAGGGACCAGAAGGCCTGCACGGGCGGCAGCGCGCCTGGGGCAAAGCGCAGCCGGTAGCGGCGGCTGCCGTGCAGGGGCTGGCCCCGGGCGTCATGCCAGGCCAGCGGGTAGATGGCCTCGCGGCTTTCCAGCATGCCGATGTACTTGAGCGCAATCTCGGCGCGGGCCTGGAAGTCGTCGCCAAAACTGCCTTCGACCAGGGCGGGGAGTTCCCAGCCCGAGTCCAGGCGCCGGCCCGTGCTGGCCGCGCGCAGCCGGGGCAGCACGCTGTCCAGTGCGCGCTGCAGTGCGGCTTGCTGTTGCGCATCGGGTGCGCCCAGCCCGGCGCCCAGGCCCACGGCCGCAAAGCGCGCGACCCGTGCGGCATGCCCCGCCGGCGGCGGGTTGTCGCGCAAGGCGGCATTCACCTGGGCTGCATAGTGCTCGGCATTTGGCGGGGCCTGGGGATCGCAGTCCGGGTCGAAGGCGCGGGCCTGCGAGGGCGTGCCCGCCTGCCAGTCGGCCAGCGGGCGCACCGCAAAGCCGTCCTGCAGCGCGTGCACGGCGGGCAGGTCGTGCTCGCCATCGACCAGGATGCGGCCTATCACCCACAGCCAGGGCGTGGGCGCGGCAATGTGTGCGCCGGGCGCATCGAACGGTGGCGGCAGCGCCCCCTGCCAGCCGGGCGGCGTGACCAGGAAGGAGCGCGCAGCCGTGCCCGTCAGGCGCTGGCCCAGGTGGGCGAAGGGGTTGGTGAAGAAGTCCAGCAGGCCCAGCACGTAGTAGCGGCCCGCCGTGTCGGGCACGTCGATCACCAGCGGCCCGGCGCCCAGGTCCAGCCAGGCGTTGGTGTAGAGCGTGTCGTTGTTGGGCGTGACCACGCGGCTGGTGCCGGCGCGCAGCAACTGGCGCGCATGCACGAACTGGTTGCACCAGCGCAGCGGTGCGGGCGCAGCCTCGCCGGCCGCATTGCGCCGGGGCGAGGTGGCCGCGCGCATGCGGCGCATCTCGTACAGCGGGCAGGTGTGGATGACGGCCTCTTCGGCCAGGGTGCTCAGGTCCATGGCGTGTCTCATGCGGCCACGGGCTGCAGGGGCGGAACAGGCCATTGGTGCGCGCCTGCCTGCGGGTGGTACATGCGCAGGATGAGGTAGAAGCGCCCGTGCGGCGTGGGCAGCCAGTTGGCGGCGCCCTGTGCCGGCCGGGCATGGCCCAGATCGATCTGCAGGCTGCCGTCGGCCTCGCGCAGCAATCCCGGCGTGCGGTCGCCGATGGAGTGGCGGCCGATCTCGTTGCCGTAGAGAAAGCGGTCGGCGTCGTACAGCGTGACGGACCAGAAGGCGTCGGCCGGTGGCATGTCGGCGGCATTGAAGCGCAGCACATAGCGCTGGCTGCCGTCCAGCGGCTGCAGGCCTGCGTCGTGGTGGGCGGCCGCGTAGATGGCCTCGCTGGTGGCCAGCGCGCCCAGGCCCAAGTAGGCGGTGCGTGCGCGGCCGAGGTACTCGCTGCCGTAGCGGCCGGTGGACGGCGTCATGGTCCAGGGCCGGGGGCGGCGGTTGCGCCCCATGGCGGCCACGGTGCGCACGCCGTCGGCAAAGCCCTCGGTCAGGCCTCCGCGCACGGGCTCCTCCAGCTGCTCCCACGCCATGTGGGCGCTGGCCACCAGGCCGGCCTGGCCGAACCAGGCCAGCAGTCCCTGGTCCTCCTTGCGTCCGGGCGCCTCGGCCAGCGCATGGCAGAGGTTGGTGAAAAAGCGCGGCGCAACCTCGGCCGCAGGCTCCTGGTTCTCGAAGGCGGCCGCCATGGCGTCCACGGGCGGGCCGACCCAGTTCGTGACGGCGGCCGGGCGGCCTCCTTTCGGCACGCCCGGCGCGGGCTCCAGCCGGATGTCGGCCTGCAGTGCGCGGGCTGCAGGCCAGTCGGGCGCATCGCCCACCACGGTGCGGCCGATCAGCCAGACCAGGTTGCTGGGGCAGTGCACCAGACGGTGGCCGGCCAGGTGTTCCGGCACCTGGCCGCCCGGCCCGACCAGGACCACGGTCTCGCCTTCGGGCGCGCAGTTGCGCGGTCCCAGGTTCTCGAAATTCTCGGTATAGGCGTCGTACAGGGCCAGCACGAAATAGCGGCCCGGATGCGCGGCGCTGGAGGGCACGGTCAGCAGGCGCGGGCCGTCGGCCAGGTGGATCCAGGCCAGCGAGTACAGCAGGTCGTTGGCGGGCGTGACCACGTCGCGGTCCTCATGGGTGGAGGGGCGCTGGCTGTGGTGCAGCGTGTCGAAGTCGCCGCGCATGTCCAGGCCCAAACCGGTGGCACGTGCGGCGCCGGCATCGGTCTGCAGGCGGCAGGTGCGGTAGGTCTCTATCAGCGGATAGCCGTAGACAAAGGCGGTCAGGCCGATGGAGCGCGCCAGGGTGCGGCGGACTTCGGGCAGGGAGGGAGGGGTCGGGTTCATGTCCATTGTTTTCTTCAGGGGAGGAGGGGTCAGTCGAGGGTCACGCCCGTGGAGCGCGCCAGGTCCAGCGCCACGGGCAAGAAGGCGGCGTAGGCGGCGCTGGCCTCGGCCGGGCTGTTGCCCTGGGCCTCCAGGCCCAGCGCCTCGACACGCTGGCGCACCTGGGGCTCGCGCATCACGGCGGCGACCTCGCGGCCCAGGCGTTCGACGATGGCATCGGGCGTGCGTGCGGGCGCCATCAGCGAGATCGATCCCGTGATGGCATACACGGGCTCGCGGTAGCCCTGCTCGGCAAAGGTGGGCACATCGGGCAGGGCCTTGCTGCGGCGCGGTCCGGCCACGGCCAGGGCGCGCAGCTTGCCGGCGTCGATGAAGGGCTTGAGCGTGGCGGCCGAGCCCAGTGTCATCTGGATCACGCCGCTGATCAGGTCGATGGACATGGGCCCCTCGCCCTTGTAGGCCACGTGCAGCGACTGCAGGCCGTAGGCCTTGTCCATGAAGACCTGGACCTGGTGCGGCTGCGTGCCCGCGCCCCAGGAACCCATGGCGTACTTGCCCGGCGACTGGCGCACGGCCTCGACCAGTCCCTTGAAGTCCTTGGCCGGCACGGCCGGGTTGACGGCCATCACCATGGAGGGCGAGACCACGTCCGAGACCATGCGCAGCTCGGTGCGCGGGTCGTAGGGCAGCTTCTTGTAGAGCACCAGGTTGGCCGTGATGGGCCCGGGCACGGTCAGCAGCAGGGTGTGGCCGTCGGGCACGCTCTTGGCCACATGCTCGGTGCCGATGATGCCGCCCGCGCCGCTGCGGTTGTCCACCACCACGGGCTGGCCCAGGCGCTTGGCCAGGCCCTCGGCCAGGATGCGCGCCACGGTGTCGGTGGAGCCGCCGGCCTGGTATTGCACGACGATGCGCACGGGCCGGGCGGGATAGCCGTCCTGGGCCAGCGCGGCGCTGCAGGCCAGGGCAAGGCAGGTCAGTGCGGCGGTGCGCAGCAGGGGTGTGTTCATGGTGGCCTCCGGGCGGGAGATGGAATGGGCATTGGCTTTCATGCAGCCTCCCTGCCGATGACCAGCGCATCGACGGCCACGCAGCCGCCGTCCTCGCGCGGGCGGGCGATCAGGGGGTTGATCTCGGCGCTTTCCAGCGTGGCGCCTGCGCGCTGCGCAAAGCCGGCCAGGGCGCACAGCGTGTCGGCAATGCTGTCCAGGTCCACGCGGGGGCGGCCGCGGGCGCCGTCCAGCACGGCAAAGGCCCGCAGCTCGCGCACCATGGCCAGCGCGTCGTCGCGCGTGATGGGCAGCAGGCGCAGCGAGACATCGCGCAGGATCTCGGCATGGATGCCGCCCAGCCCGAACATCAGCACCGGGCCGAACACCGGGTCGCGGTGCACGCCGGCGATGCATTCCACGCCGCCCTGCACCATGGGGGCGGCCAGCGCGCCGTCGATGCGCGCCTCGGGCCGGGCCTGGCGCGCATTGGCCAGGATGCGGTCGAAGGCGGCCTGGGCGTCGGCCGCATCCGCCAGGTTCAGTGCCACGCCGCCCACGTCGGACTTGTGGGCGATGGCATCGCTGCAGACCTTGAGCGCAATGCGTCCTCCCATCTCCTGCGCGGCCTGCGCTGCCTCGGCCGCCGTGCGCACCAGCCGGTGCGGCACCACGGGCACGCCGGCCTCGGCCAGCAGGGCCATGCTGCGCTGCTCCGACAGCGTGCCCGCCGGCAGGTGCAGTGCGCTGCCTGCATCGGCCATCGCGGGCAAAGCCTGCGGTGTTTCATGCAGGCGGGCCAGCGCGCCAATGCAGCGTATGGCCGCGCCCGGGTCGGCGAACACCAGGCAGCCCAGCGCCTCCAGCGCATCGCGGCGCTCGGGCGGGCACAGCGTGCTGACGGCCAGCAGGGTGTCGGGATGGTGGGTGCGCAGCGTCTGCACCAGGCTTTGCAGCACGGGCCAGAAGGCGTCGGACAGGCCGCCTGCCGCGAAGAAGCCCAGCCAGCTGTCGAACTGCCGGTCGGCCAGCATCAGGCGGGCGCTGCGCTCCAGCAGCGTCATGTCGTTGGTGACCTGGCCCGTGATGTCCACGGGGTTGCGCGGCGCGGCAAACGGCACCCATTCGCGCAGCTGGCGCTGGGCCGCATCGGACAGCGGTGCCACGTCCAGGCCGGCTGCGCTGGCGTCGTCGGCCATCATGGCGCCCACGCCGCCCGAGACCGTGAACAGTCCGATGGACCGCCCCTTGGGGGCCCGGGCGATGGAGGCGCTGGCCGCCAGCGCGAAGAAGTCGGTGATGGAATGCGCGCGCAGCACGCCGTAGCGGCGGAACACCGCGTCATAGACGGCATCGTTGCCCGCCAGCGAGGCCGTGTGCGATGCGGCGGCGGCCGCGCCCAGGGCGCTGGTGCCCACCTTGCACATGACCACGGGCTTGCCGCGCTCCTGCGCCAGGGCCAGGGCCGCGCGCAGCCGGGGGCCGTCGCGGCAGCCCTCCATGTAGGCCATGATCACGTCGGTCTCGGGGTCCTGGGCCAGCCAGGCCAGGCCATCGGCCAGCTGCACATCGGCCTCGTTGCCCGTGGTGGCCCACAGCGACAGGCCCAGCCCGCGCTCGCGCGCCAGGCTGTAGGCATAGGCCCCGAAGGCGCCCGACTGGCTGACCATGCCGATGCGCCCGGGCCGCACCAGGCCGCCGCCCGGCGCGGGCGAGAACGTGGCGTAGACCTGGTGGCCGGGGCGCATGAAGCCCAGGCAGTTCGGGCCGATGAGGCGTATGCCCGCCTCCTGCGCGCGCCGCGCCAGCGCCTGCTGGGCGGCCGTGCCGTCGGAGCCGGTCTCGGCATAGCCCGAGGAAAACAGCACCATGGACTGCACGCGCGCGGCGGCCGCATCCTCCAGCACGCCGGCCACCTGCGACTGCGGCACGGCGACGATGGCCAGGTCCACCGGCGCGCCGATGGCGGCCAGCCGCTCGTGCGCGGGCAGGCCCTGCACGCGGCTGGCGCGCGGGTTCACCGCATACAGCGCGCCGCCGTAGCCGAAGCGCAGCAGGTAGTCCAGCGGAATGCCGCCGATCTTGCTGGCCTGGTCCGAGGCGCCGACCACGGCGATGGAGCGCGGCGCGAACAGCGCGTCGAGCCGGGAAGTGTCGAAGCAATGGCTGTCGGTCATGGATGTCCCTCAGAAGTTGTGGCGCACGCCCAGCGCCAGGGACCGCACGCCGTCGCCGCTGTGGGCGGCCACCGGCACGTTGGCAATGGCGGCCGAGGCATTGGCCGCGTTGCCCAGCTGCAGCCAGCGCGCGTAGAGCACGGTGCGCTTGCTCAGCGCGTAGTCGTAGCCCAGCGTCCAGGTGTTCTGGGCGCGGTCCGTGCCGCCCACCTCGCGCCGCGCCATCGAGACCAGCAGCTTGGAGCGCGCATCCACGCTCCAATCGGCGCCCAGCTGCGCCAGCTTCGCCTTGGGTGTGCCGGCGCGGTCCACGCGGTTGATGACGTAGTTGCCCGTCAGGCGCAGCCCATTCAGGGCTTCCCAGCTGGCCGACAACGCCTGGTACTGGCTGGTGGCGGGTGCGGCCACGGGTGCGGCGGCGCTGCCTTCCACGGACTTCTGGAAGCTGTAGGCCAGGAACCAGGGCTTCTGGTTCCAGCCCAGCGTGGCGCCGTAGAGGCGGCCGTTGCTGCTGTTCGGTGAAGCCGCTTCGCCGAAGGAATAGGCCAGGTCCGCCAGCCAGGGCTGGCCTGCCGGCGTGCGGTAGCGCACCAGGTTGTTGGCCCGTGCCGCAAACGGCCGCAGGCCGGCCTGGGCATCGGTGGCCGACACCAGGTTCAGCGAGGAAAACAGCGCGTTCATGCCCAGCGGATCGGCGCGGAACAGCGCGCCGAACATGGGCGTGTACATGCGGCCCATCTCCACGGCGCCCCAGCCGCTGTTCAGCCCCACCCAGGCCTGGCGCGTGAAGGCCAGGCCCGGGCCGGGAATGGTGCCCAGGCCCGTGTCCGGCGCCACGCCGGCCTCCAGCATGAACTGGGCACGCAGGCCGCCGCCCAGGTCCTCGCTGCCGCGAAAGCCGATGCGCGATGCCGCGCTGCCCCCGTCCTCCAGCCGGCTCAGGCGCGTGGCGCCCGACCTTGCGCTGTTGATGTGGACGTCGACGATGCCGAACATCTCCACGCTGCCCTGGGCCCACACGGACGTGCCCAGGGCCGCCATGCCGCCGGCGGCCAGCCAATGCTTGTGCTTCACGAACTTGTCTCCTTGGTAGCGCCCCGGATGCTTTGCCCGGTGGCTTGCTTGCTACTATCCCGAGCTACAGGGGATGCACTCTGTCAAGCCATTGACAAATGGCGGTACATGGGCACCGGACTAACCCGGGGCCTTCGACTTCGTGAGAGAACCATGCGCTCCAAGCCTGCTCCCGTGGCCGACCCTTCGGCGCTGATCCGCCGCGCCCTGGGCCTGTGCCGCATGCTGCGCAACTGGCCGCCCGAGGTGCTCGATGAGCTGACGGCGCTGTCCCGCCTGGGCCGCTACGAGCGCCACCAGCAGGTGCGCGCCGCCGACCCCAAGCGGCGCGAGGTGCTGGTGGTGGCTTCGGGCTGCGTGGAAGTGGGCGGCGTGGACGCCACGGGCTCGCGCTTCGTGCTGTCCATGCACAGCGCGGGCGACATCGTCGGCCTGGCGCGGCTGCTGGAGCACACGCAATTCGTCTACGACTACCACGCGCACCAGCCCACGGTGCTGGTGGAGATCCCCGGCGAGTCCTTCCTCGCCCTGCTCGATGCCCATCCGCCGCTGTGGAAGGACATCTGCCTGCTGGTGCTGGCGCGCATGCACGAGCTGATCGTCGTCCAGCAGCGCCACGCCTTCAGCAACATCGACAACCGCGTGGCCGAGCTGCTGGCGCGGCTGGCCTCCACGCATGGCCAGCCCGCGCCCGACGGGCAGGGCGTGGTGCTGCGCATCTCGCAGAGCGACCTGGCCGCCATGCTGTCGGTCTCGCGCCAGACCATCAACAAGGAGCTGCGCCTGCTGGAGCAGCGCGGCCTGCTGCAGGCCGCCTATGGGCGGCTGACGCTGGTCGATCTTGCCGGCCTGGGGCGCGCGGCCGCAGCCGGCCCGGCAATGGGACAATAGCGCACCATGACCGCCTCCACCGACACCCTCACGATCACCCGTCCCGATGACTGGCACCTGCACGTGCGCGATGGCGAAGCCATGCGCAGCGTGGTGCCGCATACGGCCGCGCAGTTTGCGCGCGCCATCATCATGCCCAACCTCAAGCCGCCGGTGACCACTGCCGAGCAGGCGCTGGAGTACAAGCAGCGCATCCTCTCGGCCGTGCCCGAGGGCATGGCCTTCGAGCCGCTGATGACGCTGTACCTCACCGACAACCTGCCGCCCGAGGAAATCGTGCGCGCCAAGGCGGCCGGCGTCGTGGCCTGCAAGCTCTACCCGGCTGGCGCCACCACCAACAGCGACCACGGCGTCACCGACCTGCGCAAGATCTACCCCACTTTGGAAGCCATGCAGCGCGAAGGCCTGCTGCTGCTGGTGCACGGCGAAGTCACCAGCAGCGACATCGACCTGTTCGACCGCGAGGCCGCCTTCATCGACCAGCACCTCATCCCGCTGCGCCGCGACTTCCCCGAACTCAAGATCGTCTTCGAGCACATCACCACGCGCGAAGCCGCCCAGTACGTGACCGAGGCCGACCGCTTCGTGGGCGCCACCATCACGCCCCAGCATCTGCTGTTCAACCGCAACGCCATCTTCACGGGCGGCATCCGTCCCCACTACTACTGCCTGCCCGTGCTCAAGCGCGAGACGCACCGCCTGGCCCTGGTCGAGGCAGCCACCAGCGGCCTGCCCAAATTCTTCCTGGGCACGGACAGCGCGCCGCACGCGGCCCATCTCAAGGAACACGCCACGGGCTGCGCGGGCTGCTACAGCGCCCATGCCGCCATCGAGATGTATGCCGAGGCCTTCGACAATGCCGGCGCGCTGGACAAGCTCGAAGCCTTCGCCAGCTTCAACGGCCCGGACTTCTACAGCCTGCCGCGCAACACCGGCAAGATCACCCTGGTGCGCGAGAGCTGGACGCCGCCGGACAGCTTCGCCTTCGGCGAGGCGCAACTGAAGCCGCTGCGCTCCGGCGAAGCCCTGCCCTGGAAGCTGGTTTAAGCTGGCGGGACTGCCACCCGCCAGAGGATTGCCATGCCTGAGCCGCAACCGCGCATCGCCCTGCTGATCGACGCCGACAACGCGCCGGCCGAGATGATCGACGAGATCCTGACCGAGCTGTCGACCTTCGGCGTCATCGACATCCGCCGCGCCTACGGCAACTGGACCAAGCATTCGCTCAGCGGCTGGCAGCGCAAGCTGCTGGATTTCGCACTGCGGCCCATGCAGCAGTTCGACTACTCCAAGCACAAGAACGCCACCGACATGGCGATGACCGTGGACGCCATGGAGCTGCTCTACACCGAGCGGCCCGACGCCTTCGGCATCGTCTCCTCCGACGCCGACTTCACCCCGCTGGTGATGCACCTGCGCTCCAAGGGCGCGGCCGTCTACGGCTTCGGCATGGCGCAGACACCCCAGCCCTTCGTCAATGCCTGCTCGCGCTTCCTGTACCTGGAAGCGCTGGGCGAGGCGGCGCCAGCCAACGGCAATGGCCAGGACGCCGCGCATGAGGCAAGCCAGGCGGCGGTGCCGCCCGTGGCTGCATCGGCCGCCGCCGCGCCCCAGCCGCCCAACGGCGCCGGCAAGGAACGCGCGCCGGCCCAGGCCGAGCAGGCACCTGCCTCCTTGTCGGTTCCCGAGCCGCAGCGCCCCTGCCTGCGCGTTCCTTCGCAGGAGCTGCGCCAGGACACGCGCCTGTTGAACATGCTGCGCAGCGCCGTCAACGCCACGCAGGACGAAAGCGGCTGGGCCCATGTGGGCGCCGTGGGCGCGCAGATCGGCAACAAGGCCTCGTTCGATGCGCGCAACTACGGCTATGCCACGCTCACCAAGCTGCTGGCGGCCACGCAGGCCTTCGAGATGCGCGACGAAGGCACCTCGCGCGTGGCCGTGCGTGACAAGCGCCTGGCCAAGGCGCAGTCCAGGCCGTCCGGCAATTGACGTTTCCCATCGACTGGAATGCGCCCTGGCTGCAGGGGCTGCAAACGCAGGGCAGGGCGGCCTGCCTGCAGGTGGCGCAGGGCCGGCCGGTCTGGCAGGCCTTGCAGTCACTGGCCGACGCACAGGCGCTGCCCTGGCGCTTTGTGCCCCAGCACGATCTGCCCGAAGGCATGGCCTACGAGCAATTCATCTTCGAGACGCACTGCATTCCCACGCGCGACAACCTGCATGACTTCTTCAACGGCCTGATCTGGCTGCGCTGGCCTGCGCTCAAGCAGCGCTGCAATGCCCTGCAGGCCGGCGCCATTGCCCAGGCGGGCGTGGGCGCGCAGCGCGGGCCGCTGCGCGATGCCGTCACCGTGCTGGACGAGAACGGCGCCCTGCTGCTGGCGCCGGCCGCGCTGTGCGAGGCGCTGCGCCACCGGCGCTGGCACCAGCTCTTCGTGGAGCGGCGCGCGCTGTGGCGCCAGGCCAGGCTGCTGCCCATAGGCCATGCGCTGCTGGAAAAGCTGGTGCAGCCGCGCAAGCCCATCACGGCCCATGTGCTGTGCGTGCACACGGATGGTGCAGGCGCCACGCCGGCTTCTGGCGCAGCGGATATCGACGCCTGGCTGGCCGGCAGCATCTGGCTGGAGGCCGACACCCTGGCGTGCAAGCCTTTTGCGCCCTTGCCGGTGCTGGGCGTGCCCGGCTGGTGGCGCGAAAACGAGAACTTTTCCTTCTATGATGACTCTCTCGTGTTCCGGGCGCCCCGTTCCGTACAAGCATCACAACAAGGAATGACAACGGCGCAGGACCCGGCTTGAAAACAGCCGGTGCGGCCCTCACTTTTCAACGCTGCAGGGCCCAGATCCTTCCCCCTTTCCCCACTTTGTGGAGAACCCACTGATGAAACGCATCGCACTTTTTCTATTGACCAACGTCGCCGTCGTGGTGGTGCTGGGCATCGTCGCCAGCCTGCTGGGCGTCAACCGCTTCCTGACCTCCAATGGCCTGAACCTCGGGGCCCTGCTGGGCTTCGCCTTCATCATGGGCTTTGGCGGCGCCATCATCTCGCTGCTGATCTCCAAGCCGCTGGCCAAGTGGAGCTCGGGCGTGCACGTGATCAATGAGCCGCGCAACGCCGATGAGGCCTGGATCGTCAACACCGTGCGCGGCTTCGCCGACCGTGCCGGCATCGGCATGCCCGAAGTCGGCATCTACGAGGGCGAGCCCAATGCCTTCGCCACCGGCGCCTTCAAGAACTCGGCCCTGGTGGCCGTGTCCACGGGCCTGCTGGAAGGCATGACGCGCGAAGAGGTGGAGGCCGTCATCGGCCACGAGGTCGCCCACATCGCCAATGGCGATATGGTGACCATGACCCTGATCCAGGGCGTGATGAACACCTTCGTGGTCTTCCTGTCGCGCGTCATCGGCTATGCCGTGGACAGCTTCCTGCGCAAGAACGACGAAAGCAGCTCGGGCCCCGGCATCGGCTACTACGTGACCACCATCGTGCTGGACATCGTGCTGGGCTTCCTGGCCGCCATCATCGTGGCCTGGTTCTCGCGCCAGCGCGAATTCCGCGCCGACGCGGGTGCCGCCCAGCTCATGGGCCGCAAGCAGCCCATGATGAACGCCCTGGCCCGCCTGGGCGGCATGCACCCCGGCGAGCTGCCCAAGAGCGTGGCCGCCATGGGCATTGCCGGTGGCATCGGCAAGCTGTTCTCGACCCACCCGCCGATCGAAGAGCGCATTGCCGCGCTGCAAAACGCGCAGAACCTCTGATTCAGGATCAGGTTCGACACGCTGGAGCCTGTCCAGTGGGGCCCGGTCATCGACTGGGCTCCGCTTTCCGAAGCCCCATCAGAAATGCTTGTCCGGTGCTGCATTTATGCGAATGTAGTAACGTACAAGCATTTTCTTTGACGGAGGTGCGTCATGCAGATTTCGACCTTCAGCAGCCGTGAATTCAACCAGCATGTTTCCGCTGCCAAGAAAGCGGCCAGTGGTGACGACGTGGTCTACATCCTGGACCGGGGGCAACCTGCCCACGTGCTGATGAGCATTGAGAAATTCCGTGAACTGTCGGGGCAGACTCGGAACATTCTTCAATTGCTGGCCATGCCCGAGGCCGCCGATATCGATTTCGACATTGAGCGCGCGAAGGATTTGCCGCGCACAGTGGACCTGTCCTGATGTATCTGTTGGACTCCAACATCGTTTCCGAACTGCGCAAGGCATCGTCCGGCCGCGCGAACGATGGCGTTGTGGCCTGGGCGCAATCGGTCGCGGCCGAGTCCCTTTTCATCAGCGCGATCACGCTGATGGAGCTGGAGAAAGGCGTGCAGTTGAAAGCCCGGCAAGACCCGGCTGCCGGGCAGGTGCTGCGCCGCTGGCTGGTGGAACGCGTGTTCACGGCCTTTCAGGGACGTGTGCTGCCAGTGGATGCGATGGTGGCCATGGAAAACGCGGCCTACCACGTGCCTGCGCCGCGGCCGCTGGCCGACAGCCTGATCGCGGCCACGGCGAAGGTGCATGGCTTGTGCGTGGTCACCCGCAACATCAAGGACTTCGAGCCGTTCCAAGTTCATGGAGTGCGCGTCTTGAACCCTTGGATGTAGGGCCCGTCTCAACCCCACGTACAGCCAGACTTGATCTTTACCCAGGCTTCACAAGCCCCTGTCAACAACCGGCAGGGGCTTTTTCGTTGTATCTGCATGGCCGTACTAAGCGCGGCCAGGAGTGCATCGTGAAGCCTGTATTCATTCAAACGCCGGGCCGTCGCCTGGTTCCGGCCCTGGTCCTGGCTGCCGCTGCGGTGGCGTTGACCGGCTGCGTGGTGGCGCCTGCCTATCCCGTAGGTCCTTCGGGCGAGGTGGTCTATGCGCCCATGGCGCCGCCGCCGGTGCAGACCGAGGTCATTCCGGTCGCTCCCTCGCCGGTCCATGTCTGGATCGGCGGCTCCTGGGGCTGGGGTGGCGGCCGTTATGCCTGGCGTCCTGGTTATTGGGCGGCGCCGCCGCATCCCGGCTATGCCTGGCGCCCGCACCGCTGGGACCATGGGCCGCGCGGCTGGTACCAGCGTCCCGGCGGCTGGTATCGCCGCTGAGTCAGGTGGCGGCGGCGTCGGCGCTGCCACCCTGGCCGGCCTTGGCCAGCAGGAAGTCGATGCAGGTGCGCACGGCCCGCGTCTGGTGGCGGTCGGGCAGGTACAGCAGGTACATGTGGGTGCCGAAGATGCTCAGGCGGTACTCCTGCAGGGTCAGCACCACCTCGCCGCTGGCCACCTTGTCCTGCACCACGTAGTCGGGCACCAGGCCCACGCCCAGGCCCGCCAGAATGCCCTGGCGCAGGAAGGGGAAGTGCTCGGAGATCATGGTCGGCGCCAGCAGCACCTCCTGGCGGTCCGTTCCCTGGTAGGCCGACAGGCGCAGCTGGCGGCCCATCACGCCGGCCGTGATCAGCGGGCTGTTGCGCAGCTCGTACAGCGTGGCGGGCAGGCCGTGCTGCTGCGCATACTCGCGTGAGGCGCAGGCCACGTAGTGCACATTGCCCAGGCTGCGCGCAATCACCGACAGCGGCGGCTCCTGGATCACGCGGATGGCGATGTCCACCTCGTCGCGCAAATGGTCGGCCCGGTTCTCGAACAGCACATCCAGCACGATGGCCGGATACAGCCGCTTGAACTCGATCAGCCAGTCGCTCATCACGATCTGTCCATAGCCGCTGGGCACGCTCAGCCCCACGCGCCCTGCCATCCCCTGGCCCAGCGACGTGATCGTCTCGCGCGCCGACATCATCTCGTTCTGGATCGCGCGGCCATGCTCGTACATCCGCATCCCCACCTCGGTAGGCTCCACGCGCCGCGTGGTGCGCCGCACCAGCTGCACCCCCACCGATTTTTCCAGCTGCGTCAGGTGATAGCTCACATTGGCCCGCGTCATCTTCAGCTTGCGCGCCGCCTGGCTCAGATTGCCGCTATCGATGATTTCCACCAGCAGGGTCAGCGAGTTCAGATCCATAGGTATGTCCAGATACTTTGCTTCGCCCACAGCCTATGAAACTGGCGCGCTCCAAAGCCAGGGGCAGCGAGGAAGGGCCTACGCCGGCCGCGCCGCCCCGCACCGAGGCTGTCGTCCCCCTCCCTTGCGAAGCAAGCAGAGAGGGGGAAGGCGCGCAAGCGCCTCAGGGGGTGTTCAACACTGTCAAATACGTTTTTACAGTCTGTCAATCATTCATGGGATTGTAAAGAACCATTGTCGTGGCAAGAATGGATGTTTTGAGTGGAAAACCCAAGTTCGGAGACATGCAGATGAGCGAACAAGCCCAGGCTTCCGTGGTCCAGACCCGCCTTGACGGCGCCGTGCTGGTGGTCAGCATCAACAACCCCCCCGTGAATGCCCTGGGCCAGGCCGTGCGCGCCGGCCTGCTGGCTGCCGTGGAGCAGGCCGAATCGGATGCCGCCGTCAAGGCCGTGCTCATCGTGGGTGAGGGCAAGGCCTTCATCGCCGGAGCAGACATCCGCGAATTCGGCAAGCCCGCCATGCCGCCCTCGCTGCCCGAGGTGCTCAATCGTCTCGAAGCCTCCGACAAGATCGTGGTCGCCGCCATCCATGGCCCGGCCTTGGGCGGCGGCCTGGAAGTGGCCATGTCGGCCCACTATCGCCTGGCTTTGCCGGCTGCCAAGCTCGGCCTGCCCGAAGTCAACCTGGGCCTGCTGCCCGGCGCTGGCGGCACGCAGCGCGCACCGCGCCTGATGGGCGTGAAGGCGGCCGCCGACCTCATGCTCAGCGGCAAGCACCTGTCGGCCAAGGCCGCGCTCGCCGCCGGCCTGGTGGACAAGCTGGTGGACGGCACGGATGCCACGGCCGCAGGCCTGGCATACACCAACGAACTGCTGGCAACCAATACCGCGCCGCGCCGCACGCGTGACATTGAAATCGCCGACAAGGCTGCTGCCCTGGCCGAACTCGACGCACTGGCCGCCGACACCGCCAAGAAGAGCCGCGGCCTGTTCTCGCCGCTGAAGATCGTGGAATGCGTGCGCGCCGCCGTGGAGCTGCCCTTCGACGAAGGCATCGCCAAGGAGCGTGCCCTGTTCGTGGAATGCCTGAACAGCCCGCAGCGCGCCGGCCTGATCCACGCCTTCTTCGCCGAGCGCGAAACCGCCAAGATTCCCGAAGCCAAGGCCGCTGCGCCGCGCCACTTTGCCAAGATCGCCGTCATCGGCGGCGGCACCATGGGCGCCGGCATCACGGTGTCCGCGCTGGACGCGGGCCTCACGGTGACCATGATCGAGCGCGACGCCGAGTCCATCGCGCGCGGCCAGGCCAATGTGGAGAAGGTCTACAACGGCCTGATCGCCAAGGGCCGCATGACCGAGGAGGCCAAGGCCGCCGTCATGGCGCGCTACACGCCCAGCACCTCCTATGACGACATCAAGGATGTGGACCTGGTGATCGAGGCCGTGTTCGAGGACCTCGAAGTCAAGAAGGCCGTGTTCAAGGAACTGGACCGCGTCTGCAAGCCCGGCGCCGTGCTGGCCACCAACACCTCCTACCTGGACATCGACGCCATTGCCGCCGCCACCTCGCGCCCGCAGGACGTGATCGGCCTGCACTTCTTCAGCCCCGCCAACATCATGAAGCTGCTGGAGATCGTGGTGCCCGCCAAGGTGGCGCCCGACGTGGTGACCACGGCCTTCGAGCTGGCCAAGCGCATGAAGAAGGTGCCCGTGCGCGCCGGCGTCTGCGACGGCTTCATCGGCAACCGCATCCTGGCCGTCTACAAGCAGGCTGCCGACTACATCATGGAAGACGGCGCCAGCCCCTACGAGATCGACGAGGCCGTGCGCGGCTTCGGCTACCCGATGGGCCCGTTCCAGGTCACCGACCTGGCCGGCGGCGACATCGGCTGGGCCACGCGCAAGCGGCGGCGCGCGGCGGCACTGGAATCGGGCGATCCCAAGGCCCGCTACGTCGAAGTGGCCGACCGCGTCTGCGAGCGCGGCTGGTTCGGCCAGAAGACGGGCCGTGGCTTCTACCTCTACCCGCAGGGCGCACGCGTCGGCCAGCCCGACCCCGAAGTGCTGGCCATCGTCGATGCCGAGCGCGCCAAGAAGGGCGTGACGCCGCGCCAATTCACCCCTGAGGAAATCATGCGCCGCTACATGGCCGCCATGGTCAACGAAGGCGCCAAGGTGGTGGAGGAGGGCATTGCCCTGCGCCCGCTGGATGTGGACGTGACCTTCCTGTCCGGCTACGGCTTCCCGCGCTTTCGTGGCGGCCCCATGAAGTGGGCCGACATGCAAGGTCTGGACAAGGTGCTGGCCGACATCCGCGAATTCGCCAAGGAAGACGCGCTGTTCTGGAAGCCCGCTCCCCTGCTCGAAAAGCTCGTGGCAGAAGGCCGCGATTTCGAAAGCCTGAACAAGGCAGCGTAACTGATCACCCCCTGAGCCGCTGCGCGGCTTCCCCCTCTCTCGCTACGCGGGAGGGGGACGACACCCTCGGTGTGGGGTGGCGCGGCCGGCGTAGGCCCTTCCTCGGTGTCCCCGACTGGGCCGCGCCGGCAACAAGTAATAGAAATTCCCAAGAGACAAGCAAGGACCGACCATGCGCGAAGCCGTCATCGTTTCCACTGCCCGCACGCCCCTGACCAAGTCGCACCGCGGCGAGTTCAACGTCACGCCCGCCGCCCAGCTGGCGGCCTTCTCGGTCAAGGCCGCGGTCGAGCGCTCGGGCATCGACCCGGCCATGATCGAGGACCTGATCCTGGGCTGCGGTAACCCCGACGGCTTCCAGGGCCGCAACCTGGGCCGCCAGACCGTGCTGCGCGCCGAGCTGCCCCTGTCCATCGCGGGCACGACCATCACGCGCTTTTGCGCCTCGGGCCTGCAGTCCATCGCCATCGCGGCGGGCCGCATCGTGGCCGAGGGCGTGGACGCCATGCTGGCCGGCGGCGTCGAGACCATCTCGGGCATCCGCCCCGGCAACAACCTGCCCACCGACATGGACCCCTGGCTGGTCGAGCACAAGCCCGCGCTGTACATGGCCATGATCGACACGGCCGACATCGTGGCGCGCCGCTACGGCATCAGCCGCGAGGACCAGGACGCCTTCTCGCTGCAAAGCCAGCAGCGCACGGCCGCCGCCCAGGCCGCCGACCTGTTCAAGGACGAAATCATTGCCTGCGCCACGCGCATGGCCGAGAAGAACAAGGACACGGGCGAGATCACCTACCGCGACGTGGTCGCCACCAAGGACAACTGCAACCGCGCCTCCACCACGTTGGAAGGCCTGGCCAAGCTGGAACCCGTCAAGGGCCCGGACCAGTTCATCACGGCCGGCAATGCCTCGCAGCTGTCCGATGGATCGTCGGCCTGCGTGCTGATGGAAGCCAGGCAGGCCGAGCGCCTGGGCCTGTCCCCGCTGGGCGCCTTCCGCGGCTTTGCCGTGGCCGGCTGCGAGCCTGACGAAATGGGCATCGGCCCCGTCTTCGCGGTCCCCAAGCTGCTGGCACGCCACGGCCTCAAGGTCGAGGACATCGACCTTTGGGAACTCAACGAGGCCTTCGCCTCCCAGGCCCTGTACTGCCAGCGCAAGCTGGGCATTCCCAACGAGCGCCTGAACGTCAACGGCGGCGCCATCTCCATCGGCCACCCCTTCGGCATGACGGGTGCGCGCCTGGCGGGCCACATCCTGCTGGAAGGCCGGCGCCGCAAGGCCCGGGACGCGTCAGTCAAGTGGGGCGTGGTCACCATGTGCATCGCAGGTGGCATGGGCGCCGCAGGCCTGTTCGAAATTTATTGAGGACACAGCAATGGATTTGCAATTTACGACTGAAGAACTGGCCTTCCGCGACGAGGTTCGCGGCTTCCTCAAGGACAAGCTGCCCGAGGACCTGTCGCACAAGGTCAAGAACGGCCTGCAGCTGACCAAGCAGGACATGGAGCGCTGGCACGCCATCCTCAACGAGCGCGGCTGGCTGGCCAACCACTGGCCCGAGCAGCACGGCGGCCCGGGCTGGAGCGCGGTGCAGAAATTCATCTTCGAGCATGAATGCGCGCTGGCAGGCACGCCGCGCATCGTGCCCTTCGGGCTGAGCATGCTGGGCCCCGTCCTGATCAAGTACGGCAACGAGGCGCAGAAGGCCCACTGGCTGCCGCGCATCCTCAATGGCGCCGACTGGTGGTGCCAGGGCTATTCGGAGCCGGGTTCGGGTTCGGACCTGGCCTCGGTCAAGACGTCGGCCGTGCGCGATGGCGATCACTACATCGTCAACGGCCAGAAGACCTGGACCACGCTGGGCCAGCACGCCAACATGATCTTCTGCCTGGTGCGCACCAACCGCGAGGCCAAGGCGCAGCAGGGCATCAGCTTCCTGCTGGTGGACATGAACTCGCCCGGCGTGGAAGTGCGCCCCATCATCACGCTGGACGGCGAGCACGAGGTCAACGAAGTCTTCTTCACCGACGTCAGGGTGCCCGTGGAAAACCTGGTCGGCGAGGAGAACAAGGGCTGGACCTACGCCAAGTACCTGCTGACCTACGAGCGCACCAACATCGCGGGCGTGGGCTTCTCGGTGGCCGGCCTGGAAAAGCTCAAGGCCGTCGCCGGCCGCATGCTGCGCAACGGCAAGCCGCTGACGCAGGACCCGCTGTTCGCGGCCCGCCTGGCCAAGGTCGAGATCGACCTGGAGAACATGAAGACCACCAACCTGCGCGTGATCGCCGCCGTGGCCGGCGGCGGCGTGCCGGGCGCCGAAAGCTCCATGCTCAAGATCCGCGGCACCGAGATCCGCCAGGAAATCCTGTCCCTGGTGCGCCGCGCCATGGGACCCTACGCCGCGCCCTTCATCGAAGAGGCCCTGCAGGCCGGCTACGACCAGCCCGCCATCGGCGACGCGGCTGCCGCCACGGCCGCCGCCGCGTACTTCAACTACCGCAAGCTGTCGATCTTCGGCGGCTCCAACGAAATCCAGAAGAACATCATCTCCAAGATGATCCTCGGCCTCTGATCCGGCAAGGAAAACGGAACATGAACTTCGAACACACCGAAGACCGCCGCATGCTGGCGGACAGCCTCAACCGCTTCGTCTCCGAGCAGTACGCCATCGAGGCGCGCAACCACGTCGCCTATGGCGAGGAAGGCCACAGCCCGCTGCTGTACGGGCAGTTCGCGGACATCGGCGCCATCGGCGCGCTGTTCCCGGAAGACGCTGGCGGCTTTGGCGGGCAGGGCTTCGACATCAGCGTGGTCTTCGAATGCCTGGGCCGCGGCCTGGTGGCCGAGCCGCTGCTGGGCGCCCTGGTCGTGGGCCAGGCCCTGATCGCGGCCGGCAGCGATGCGCAAAAGGAACAGCTGGCAGCCATCATCGGCGGCACGTCCATCGCGGCCCTGGCCCATGACGAGCCCGGCAGCCACTACGAGCTCAACAACGTCGCCACCACGGCCGTGCGCAGCGGCGACGGCTGGGTGCTGAACGGCGCCAAGGGCGTGGTCGCCTTCGGCGAGAAGGCCGACCTGCTGCTGGTCTCGGCCCGCACCTCGGGCAGCCAGTACGACGAGGCCGGCATCAGCCTGTTCCTGGTCCCCGGCAATGCCGCAGGCATCCAAAAGCGCGGCTACAACCGCATCGAAGGCGGCCGCGCGGCCGAGCTGGTGCTGGACAAGGTGCAGGTCGGCGCAGACGCCCTGCTGGGCGAAGAAGGCCGGGGCCTGTCCCTGCTGGAACGTATCAGCGGCTACGCCGTGCTGGCGCTGACCGCCGAGGCCGTGGGCGCCATGGACGTGGCCAAGGACCAGACGCTGGAGTACCTGCGCACGCGCAAGCAGTTCGGCGTGCCCATCGGCAGCTTCCAGGCCCTGCAGCACCGCATGGCCGACCTGCTGCTGGAAGTGGAGCAGGCGCGCTCGGCCGTGATCAACGCGGCCGCCGCCATTGCGGACGAAGACCGCGTGGCGCGCGAGAAGGCCCTGTCGGCCGCCAAGTACAGCATCGGCCGCATCGGCACCCTGGTGGCCGAGGAAAGCATCCAGATGCATGGCGGCATCGGCATGACCTGGGAACTGCCCCTGGCCCACTACGCCAAGCGCCTGGTCATGATCGACCACCAGTTCGGCGACGAGGACCACCATCTGTCGCGTTACATCGCACTCGGCTCGCAACACTGAGCCAAGGAAAGCCGCCATGACCGAAGCGAACCAAGTCCTGCTGACCCGCCGCGAAGGCGCCGTGCTGGTGCTGTCCAACAACAACGTGGCCGCGCGCAATGCGCTGTCGCCCGAGTTCTACGCGGCCGTCTCGGCGGCGCTCAAGAGCGCGGCGACCGACCCCACCGTGGGCGCCGTGGTGCTCACGGGCGAGGGCGGCCACTTCTGCGCGGGCGGCGACCTGCGCCAACTGGCCAAGCGCCGCGAGCTGCCGGTGCAGGAGCGACGTGCCAAGCTCGAAGGCCTGCATGACCTGATCCGCAGCGTGCGCGACTTTCCCAAGCCCGTGATCGCTGCGGTCGAAGGCGCGGCGGCCGGCGCGGGCCTGTCGCTGGCCCTGGCCTGCGACATGCTGGTGGCGGCGAAGAACGCCGTGTTCTCGGTCGCCTACGTCAAGGTCGGCCTCACGCCCGATGGCGGCGCCACCGCCTTCCTGGCCGAGTTCGTCTCGCGCCAGGTGCTGACCGAGCTGTGCCTGACCGGCGAGCGCATCAGCGGCGAGCGCCTGCATGCCCTGGGGCCCGTCAACCGCCTGTCCGAACCGGGCCAGGCCCAGGCCGACGCCGTGGCGCTGGCCGCCCAGGTGGCCACCGGCCCCGACCAGGCCATGGCCCTGATCAAGGACCTGTGCCGCCAGGCGCCGCGCAACACGCTGGAAGAGCAGCTGGAGCTGGAGGCGCAGTACATGGTGCGCTCGCAGGAGAGCGAGGAATCGCGCGAAGGCATTGGCGCCTTCCTCGAAAAGCGCGCTGCCGACTTCACCAAGCTGCGCGGCTGAAACCGCTCAAGACCTAAAAGACTTTCCAAGGAGACAACGCACATGGCCGACAGCCACAACGATCAGAACCAGGACATCGACTTCCCGCTGGAGGGTGTGCGCGTGCTCGACCTCTCGCGCGTGTTCGCGGGGCCGCTGTGCGGCATGGTGCTGGCCGACTTCGGCGCCGAAGTGGTCAAGGTCGAGCACCCGGGCCGCGGCGACGATACGCGCGACTGGGGCCTGCGCATCGGCAAGACCGAGACCACCTACTACAACAGCATGAACCGCAACAAGCGGTCCATCACGCTGGACCTGCAGACCCCCGAGGGCGTGAAGATCGTCCACGACCTGCTGCCCCAGTTCGACGTGGTCATCCACAACTTCAAGACCGGCGGCGCCGAGAAGCTGGGCCTGGGCTACGAACAGCTCAAGGCCATCAAACCCGGCATCATCTACTGCGCCGTGGCCGGCTATGACAGCAGCGGCCCCGAGGCCAAGCGCCCCGGCTACGACCTGGTCATCCAGGGCGAGGCCGGCCTCATGGCGCTCAACGGCGAGGCCGGCACGCCGCCGCTCAAGTTCGGCGTGGCCGTGGTCGATCTCATGACCGGCATGTATGCGGCCCAGGCCATCCTGGCCGCGCTGTTCCGCCGCGAGCGCACGGGCAAGGGCCGCCTCATCGAGATGGCGCTGTACGACAGCGGCATCATGATCACCGGCTACTACGGCCTGGATGCCATGCAGCTGGGCCATGACCCCGAGCGCTACGGCAATGCCCACCCCTCCATCGTTCCCTACGGCATGTACGAGGCGGCCGACGGCCCGCTGATCATCGCCGTGGGCAACAACGCCCAGTTCGACAAGTTCTGCCGCCAGGTGGTGATGCGCCCCGACATCGTCGAGGACGAGCGTTTCTCCACCAACGTCAACCGCGCCAAGAACCGCCTGGAGCTGGGCCCCATGCTCAAGGAACTGATCCGCTCCTTCCCGCGCGATCTGCTGCTGGAGCGCCTGACGGCCGCCGGCATTCCCTGCGGCCGTGTGGCCGGCCTGCACGAGGCCCTGACCAGCGAGCGCACGCGCCGTGGCGGCCTGCTGCGTGACATGCCCCACCCCGTGGTCGGCACCACGCCCGTGTTCGCGCCGCCCTACCGCCTGGACGGCCAGCGCCTGCCCATACGCCATGCACCGCCCACGCTGGGCGAGGGCACGCGCGAGGTGCTGCACCGGCTGCTGAGCATGAGCGACGAGCAGCTGCAGCAGCTGCAGTCCAAGGGCGTGCTGACCCTGCCCGAGACCCCCGCGCAACAGGGATAAGAGGACCGATCACGCGACTGATTCCACGGGGGCCATTGATGCCCGGCTCCCGACCCGCCAGGTTTGCATGCCGCACCAAGACGGCACCCATAGACAGCAACACCCAGGAGACAAAGCCATGAGCAACCAAGTCACACGCCGCGACATTCTTCAAGGGCTGGCCGCCATCGGCGGCACCAGCCTGCTGGCCACGGGCGCCACCAGCGCCCTCGCACAGGCCGGCAAGCCGGCCGCGTGGCCCACCAAGCCCATCCGCGTGGTCGTGCCCTTCAACGCGGGCGGCGCCACCGACATCATTGCGCGCACCATCGGCGAGGCCCTGGCCAGGCGCGTGGGCCAGCCCGTGGTCATCGACAACCGCGCGGGCGCGGCCGGCATCCTGGGCACGGACGCCGTGGTCAAGGCGCCCGCCGACGGCCACACCCTGCTGGTCTCGCTCAGCACCTCCATGCTGATCAACCAGTTCCTCTACACCAAGCTGCCCTACAACCCGCAAAAGGACATCGCCCTGGTCACCCAGATCGCGGCGGCGCCCGTCACCCTGGTGGTCCACCCCTCGGTGCCGGCCAACAACATGAAGGAACTGCTGGCCTACGTGAAGGCCAACAAGGGCAAGCTCTCGTACGGCTCCTGGGGCGTGGGCTCGTATGCCCATCTGGCCGGTGCCTACATGAGCAAGACCATGGACGCCGACATGACCCACGCCGCCTACAAGGGCGAGGCGCCCATGATCCAGGAGCTGATCGGCGGCCAGCTGCAGATGTGCTTTTCCAGCGCGCTCAACACCAAGCCCTTCATCGACTCGGGCAAGCTCAAGGCCATCGGCGTCACCGGCAAGGAGCGCATGGAAATCCTGCCCAAGCTGCCCACCATCCATGAACAGGGCGTCACCGACGACGCCTACGCCATCTACGGCTGGGTGGCCATGGGCGCGCCGGCCGGCGTGCCCAAGGAGATCGTGGACCAGCTCTACGGCCACCTGCGCGAAATCGCCAAGGACCCCAAGGTGCTGGAGCGCACCGTGGGCGCAGGTTTCATGCCGCTGATGAACAGCCCGCAGGCCTTCCGCGAGAACTACCAGCGCGACATGCCCATCTGGAAGGCGCTGGTGGAAGAAGCCGGCGCGAAGCTTGATTGATTTTTCCGGCCCGCGGCAGCGGGCCGCCACCGACGACTGCTGAGACAGCTTTGAGAGGAGACTTCATGTACACGCGCAATCCCGCATCCCCGGCACGCCCCACGCGGCGCAGCGTTCTGGCCCTGGCCGCAGCCCCGCTGCTGGCCGGCCTGGCCGGCGGCGCCCTGGCCGAGACCGGCTGGCCCAGCAAGATGCTGCGGCTGGTCGTTCCCTTCCCGGCGGGCGGCCCCACCGACACGGCATCGCGCATCGTGGGCCAGAAGCTGGGCGAGCGCCTCAAGCAGACCGTGGTGGTGGAAAACCGCCCTGGCGCCTCCGGCTCCATCGCGGCCGTGCAGGTCGCCAAGAGCCCGGCCGACGGCTACACGCTGATGATGCTGGCCACGCCCACGCTGCTGGCGCCGCACCTGTACAAGAAGGCCGGCTACGACACCGTCAAGGACTTCACGCCCGTGGCCACGGTCTATGACCTGCCCATCGTCATCGTGGTCAACCCCACGCTGCTGCCCGACGTCACCGACCTCAAGAGCCTGATCGCCCACGCCAAGGCGCAGAAGGTCGCGCTCAACTACACCAGCTCGGGCGCCGGCAGCTTCGGCCACCTGAGCATGGAGCTGCTCAAGCAGATGGCCGGCTTCGACATGCAGCACGTGCCCTACAAGGGCGGCGTGCCCGCCATCACCGACACCATCGGCGGCCAGGTGCCCATCATGTATGCCGACCTCGTGGCCGCGCTGCCCCACATCCAGGCCGGCAAGCTGCGCGCCATCGCCGTGGGATCGCCCCAGCGCGTGGCCATGCTGCCCGACACCAAGACCATTGCCGAGCAGGGCATCAAGGGCTACGACGCCGTCTCCTGGGGCGGCCTGCTGGCGCCCAAGGGTAGCCCCAAGGCCGTGGTCGACCGCATCGCCAGCGAAGTGCAGCAGATCCTGGCCGACAAGGACATCCAGGAAAAGCTGCTCAACGCAGGCGCCATCGCCGCCTACCAGAACCCCGCCCAGCTGGGCCAGCGCATCCAGCAGGACTACACGCGCTGGGGCCAGCTGATCCGCGACAAGGGCATTGCAGTGGAGTGACAACGACATGAAGACACGCATCACCGAACTCTTTGGCATCGAGCATCCCATCATCCAGGGGGGCATGCACCATGTGGGCCTGGCCGAGCTGGCCGCCGCCGTCTCCAACGCGGGCGGCCTGGGGCTGATCACGGGCCTGACCCAGCGCACGCCCGAGCTGCTGGCGCGCGAGATCGCGCGCTGCCGCGAGATGACGGACAAGCCCTTCGGCGTCAACCTGACCTTCCTGCCCTCGGTCAACCCGCCCGACTACCCGGGCTACGTCAAGGCCATCATCGAAGGCGGCGTCAAGGTCGTGGAGACGGCGGGCAACAACCCGCAGAAATGGCTGCCCGCGCTCAAGGAAGCCGGCATCAAGGTCATCCACAAGTGCACCTCGGTGCGCCATGCGCTCAAGGCCGAGGCCATCGGCTGCGACGCCATCAGCGTGGACGGCTTCGAATGCGGCGGCCATCCGGGCGAGGACGACATCCCCAATTTCATCCTGCTGCCGCGCGCGGCCGAAGAACTGAAGATTCCCTTCGTCGCCTCGGGCGGCATGGCCGACGGCCGCTCGCTGGTGGCTGCGCTGGCGCTGGGCGCCGAGGGCATCAACATGGGCACGCGCTTCATCGCCACCCAGGAAGCGCCCGTGCACGACAACGTCAAGCAGGCCATCGTCGCGGCCAGCGAGCTGGACACGCGCCTGGTCATGCGCCCGCTGCGCAACACCGAGCGCGTGCTGACCAACCCGGCCACCGAGCGCCTGCTGCAAAAGGAGCGCGAGCTGGGCGCGGCCATCACCTTCGCCGACATCGCGCCCGAGGTGGCCGGCGTCTATCCGCGCATCATGCATGACGGCGACATGGACGCAGGCGTCTGGTCCTGTGGCATGGTGGCCGGCCTGATCAACGACGTGCCCACGGTCCAGCAGCTGATCTCCGGCATCATGGACCAGGCCCATGCACTGATCAACGAGCGGTTGGCCGGCCTGGCCCGCTGACCGCCCATCTTCACAGGGCTTACGCAAACAGGATGCGACAACGTGCTGCGCCCCATGGCAAGCCGCTTGCCTTGTTCCTTCTTGCGTAGGTCGTACTTCAAAAACCAGGAAAGAGCTTTCTCATGAAAATCCTTGTACCCGTCAAACGTGTCGTGGACTACAACGTGAAGGTCCGCGTGAAGTCGGACGGCACGGGCGTGGACATCGCCAACGTCAAGATGAGCATGAACCCCTTTGACGAAATCGCCGTCGAAGAAGCCGTTCGCCTCAAGGAAAAGGGCGTGGTCACCGAAGTCATCGCCGTCTCCTGCGGCGTGGCCCAGTGCCAGGAAACCCTGCGCACGGCCATGGCCATCGGTGCCGACCGCGGCATCCTGGTGGAGACCACCGAGGAACTGCAGCCCCTGGCCGTCGCCAAGCTGCTCAAGGCCCTGGTGGACAAGGAGCAGCCTGGCCTGATCATCCTGGGCAAGCAGGCCATCGACGACGATGCCAACCAGACCGGCCAGATGCTGGCGGCCCTGGCCGACCTGCCCCAGGCCACCTTCGCCTCCAAGGTCGAAGTCGCTGGCGACAAGGTGAATGTCACGCGTGAAGTGGACGGCGGCCTGGAAACCCTGGCCCTGAGCCTGCCGGCCGTCATCACCACCGACCTGCGCCTGAACGAGCCGCGCTACGTCACGCTGCCCAACATCATGAAGGCCAAGAAAAAGCAGCTGGACACCGTCAAGCCTGAAGAGCTGGGCGTCGATGTCGCCCCGCGCCTGAAGACGCTCAAGGTGGCCGAGCCCGCCAAGCGCGGCGCTGGCGTGAAGGTGCCCGATGTGGCGACCCTGGTCAGCAAGCTCAAGAACGAAGCCAAGGTCATCTAAAGGAATTCGCAGACATGACATCCCTCGTTATTGCAGAACACGACAACGCTTCCATCAAGAGCGCCACGCTCAACACCGTCACTGCGGCCCTGGCCTGCGGCGGCGACGTGCATGTGCTGGTGGCAGGCGAGAATGCCGGCGCCGCTGCGCAGGCTGCGGCCCAGATCGCCGGCGTTGCCAAGGTCATCCACGCCGACGGCGCCAGCCTGAAGGACGGCCTGGCCGAGAACATCGCAGCGCAAGTGCTGGCGATTGCCTCGAACTACAGCCACATCCTGTTCCCTGCCACCGCCAGCGGCAAGAACGCCGCGCCGCGCGTGGCCGCCAAGCTGGACGTGGCCCAGATCAGCGACATCACCAAGGTGGACAGCGCCGACACCTTCGAGCGCCCCATCTACGCAGGCAACGCCATTGCCACGGTGCAAAGCAGCGACAAGGTCAAGGTCATCACCGTGCGCGGCACGGGCTTTGACGCAGCCGCCACCACGGGCGGCAGCGCCCAGGTGGAGCAGCTGGCGGCCGCTGGCGACAGCGGCAAGAGCAGCTTCGTGGGCCGTGAAGTGACCAAGAGCGACCGCCCTGAACTGACGGCCGCCAAGATCATCGTCTCCGGCGGCCGCGCGCTGGGCAGCAGCGAGAAATTCAACGAGGTCATGACCCCGCTGGCCGACAAGCTGGGCGCCGCCATCGGCGCCAGCCGCGCAGCGGTGGACGCAGGCTATGCGCCCAATGACCTGCAGGTCGGCCAGACCGGCAAGATCGTGGCGCCCCAGCTGTACATTGCGGCCGGTATTTCCGGCGCCATCCAGCACTTGGCCGGCATGAAGGACTCCAAGGTGATCGTGGCGATCAACAAGGACCCCGAGGCACCGATCTTCTCGGTGGCCGACTACGGCCTGGAGGCCGACCTGTTCCAGGCCGTGCCCGAGCTGGTGCAGTCGCTGTAAGAATGCAAGGCGCCGCACCGGGAGGCGGTGCCAACGGGCCCGGGTGAAGTATCCGGGCCCTGGCCAGAGCGGCACACAAGGCATGTGCCCCGGCCCCACCTGGTTCAGAGATGCAGGAGACAGACATGCAGATTTCCATTGGGCGCCGCAGCCTTGCGCTTGCGGCTGTTGTCTTTGTGGCCACCACGGGCGCCAGCGCGCCGGCATGGGCCCAGGCCAGCGACTTTCCCACGCGCCCGATCACGCTGATCGTGCCCTTCCCCGCAGGCGGCTCCACCGACCGCCACATGCGCACCCTGGCCGACATCGCGGGCAAGCAGCTGGGCCAGACCATCATCGTGGAGAACAAGCCCGGCGCGGGCGGCACGCTGGGCCCGGGCAACATGTCCCGCACGGCCAAGCCCGATGGCTACACCATCACCCAGTTCCCCATGTCCATGCTGCGCATGGCGCACATGCAGAAGACGGCCTGGAACCCGGTCACGGACTTCACTTACATCATCGGCGTCTCGGGCTACACCTTCGGCTTCACGGTGCGCTCGGACTCGCCCTACAAGAGCTTCAACGAATACATTGCCGCCGCGCGCAAGAGCCCCGGCAAGATCGAGTACGGCTCCACCGGCATAGGCTCCTCGCCCCACCTGCTGATGGAGGAGCTGGCCGAGAACGCCAAGGTCACGCTCAACCACGTGCCCTTCAAGGGCAACGCCGACCTGCAGCAGGCCCTGCTGGGCGGCCACGTGGCCGCGCAAAGCGATGCCTCGGGCTGGGACACCTATGTGGATGGCGGCCAGATGCGCCTGCTCATGACCTTCGGCGAAAAGCGCACCCAGCGCTGGCCCGACGTGCCCACGGCCAAGGAGCTGGGCTATGGCGTGGTCTCCACCTCGCCCTACGGACTGGCCGGCCCCAAGGGCATGGACCCGGCCGTGGTGCGCAAGCTGCACGACGCCTTCAAGAAAGCCATGGATGACCCGCGCCACATCGAGGTGCTCAAGCAGCTGAACCAGGACGCCTGGTACCGCTCCGGCGCCGACTATGCGCAGTGGGTGCGCGAGGCCTATGCCAAGGACAAGGTCCTGATCGACCGCCTGGGCCTGGCCGCCAAGTAGGCCTGTCCTCCAATGCGCCCGCAGGGCCAGGGGGCTGGCGGGCGCAGTCCGCTTGAGATTCGTGAATTCGTGAAACGGAGTTCCTCATGACTGTCTCCCTGCCTTCGCCCGATGCGCCCTTCACCACGCTGGCCGAGCTGATCCGCAGCCACGCGCGCCAGCAGCCTGCCCATGCCGCGCTGCGCGACGACCAGCAGACGCTGAGCTACGCGCAGCTCGACGCCCTCATGGACCGCGTGGCCGCCGCGCTGCAGCGCGACGGCGTGCAGCCTGGCCAGGCGATTGCCATCTGCGCGTTGAACTCGGTGCGCTATGCCGCGCTGTTCCTGGGCGCCTTGCGCGCGGGCGTGGTGGTTGCGCCGCTGGCGCCGTCCTCCACGGCCGACAGCCTGGCCTCCATGCTGCGCGATGCCCAGGCGCGCCACCTGTTCCTCGACAAGGCGGCCCAGGACCTGGTGCCTGCTGACAGCGCCCTGCAATGCATCTCGCTGGACGGCGCCGCTCCCGGCCGTGCCTTTGACGACTGGCTGGCGCCCGAAGGCGCGCAGCCCGCGCCCGTGAGCGTGGAGCCGGCCGCGCCGTTCAACATCATCTATTCCTCGGGCACCACGGGCACCCCCAAGGGCATCGTGCAGTCGCACGGCATGCGCTGGGCCCACATCAACCGGGGCAGCGTCTACGGCTACGGCCCCGATGGCACGACGCTGCTGGCCACGCCGCTGTACTCCAACACCACGCTGGTGGTGTTCTTCCCCACGCTGGGCAGCGGCGGCTGCGTGGTACTGATGCCCAAGTTCGACGCGGCCCGCTACCTGCAGCTGGCCCAGCAGCACCGCGTCACCCACACCATGCTGGTGCCCGTGCAGTACCAGCGCATCATGGCGCTGCCGCAGTTCGGCGAGCATGACCTGTCCAGCTTCCGCGCCAAGTTCTGCACCAGCGCGCCGTTCCGGGCCGAGCTCAAGGCCGACGTGGTGGCGCGCTGGCCCGGCAGCCTGACCGAGTTCTACGGCATGACCGAAGGCGGCGGCACCTGCATCCTCGAAGCCCATCTGCACCCGGACAAGCTGCACACCGTGGGCAAGCCCGCCGAGGGCCATGACATCCGCCTCATCGACGAGGACGGCCGCGAGGTCGCCCCGGGCGAGGATGGCGAGGTCGTGGGCCACTCTGCCAGCATGATGACCGGCTACCACGGCCAGCCCGCCAAGACGCGCGAAGCCGAATGGTTCGACCCCACGGGCAAGCGCTTCATCCGCACGGGCGACGTGGGCCGCTTCGATGCCGATGGATTCCTCACCCTGTTCGACCGCCGCAAGGACATGATCATCAGCGGCGGCTTCAACATCTACCCCAGCGACCTGGAAACCCAGCTGCGCGCCCACCCGGCCGTGGACGACGTGGCCGTGGTCGGCGTGCCGTCCGAGCAGTGGGGCGAGACGCCCGTGGCGTACGTGGTGTCGCGCGCGGGGCAGCCGGCCCTGCCCGAGGACATCATGGGCTGGTACAACCAGCGGGCCGGCAAGACCCAGCGCCTGGCGGACCTGCGCTTCATTGCCGAGCTGCCGCGCAGCGCCATCGGCAAGGTGCTCAAGCGCGAGCTGCGCGACCAGTACGCGACGGGGCGCTGAACCGGCGGATGCTTTCTCCAAACGATGTCCACCACGATGTCCACCAAGAGGTACACCCCATGAGCAACGACACCACGATGTCCGAGGTCCGCCGCCAGGTGACGGCCGAGGAATGGCAGACCCGCATCGAGCTGGCCGCCGCCTACCGGCTGGTCGCCCACTTCGGCTGGGACGACCTGATCTTCACCCACATCTCGGCGCGCGTGCCGGGCCAGCCCGACCAGTTCCTGATCAACCCCTACGGCATGCTGTTCGACGAGATCACCGCGTCCAGCCTGGTCAAGGTGGACCACGAGGGCCGGCCGCTGATGGAGACCGAGTACGACGTCAACCCGGCCGGCTTCGTCATCCACAGCGCCATCCACGACGGCCGCCCCGAGGTGCAGTGCGTGCTGCACACGCACACGCGCTATGGCGTGGCCGTCTCGGCGCAGAAGGAGGGGCTGCTGCCCATCTCGCAGCAGTCCATCTTCCCGCTGGCGCGCCTGGCCTACCACGACTACGAAGGCGTGGCCCTGCGCGACGACGAGAAGCCGCGCCTGGTCGATGACCTGGGCGCCAGCAACTTCCTCATCCTGCGCAACCACGGCCTGCTGACCTGCGGCCGCAACGTGGCCGAGGCCGTGCTGGCCATGTACACGCTGGAGTCGGCCTGCCGCATCCAGATCCTGGCGCAGTCGGGCGGCGGCGAGCTCACGCGCATCCCGCAGGACATCATTGCCGACGCGGTCAACCAGTCGCGCCAGGTCACCAAGGGCAAGGGCGCAGGCCTGGCCTGGCCCGGCCTGCTGCGCCGCCTGGACCGCATAGACCCTTCTTACAAGGACTGAAGGAAACCATGGGAATTCTGGTCAACATCCATCCGAGCATGGGCGCGCCCATCGTCGACTCGCTGCGCGCGCTGGCGCCCGGCGTGCAGGTCTGGGGCCACCGCGAGGAGGCGCCGGCCGATGCGGTCGAGGCCATGCTTGCCTGGAGCCTCAAGCCGGGCGTGCTGCCGGCCTATCCGGGCCTGAAGCTGCTGTGCGCGCCCAGCGCGGGCGTGGACAAGCTGCTGGCCGTGCCCGACCTGCCGGCTGGCCTGCCCGTGGCGCGCACCGTCGATCCGCAGCAGCATGTGGAGATCGCCCAGTACGTGGTCGGCACCGCGCTGCGCCACACGCGCGAGCTGGACCTGTTCGCGCGCCAGCAGCAGGCCGGCGACTGGCTGCGCCGCCCCGTACGCGCCAGCGCAGACTGCCGCGTGGGCATCCTGGGCCTGGGCGAGGTCGGCCGCTTCGTGGCCGGCGCCATGCAGGCCATCGGCTACCCCGTCGCAGGCTGGAGCCGCAGCGCCAAGAGCATTGCAGGCCTGGCCACGCACAGCGGTGCCGAAGGTCTGAAGCAACTGCTGTCCACCAGCGACATCCTGGTCTGCGCCCTGCCGCTCACGCCCGAGACGCGCGACCTGCTGGACCGCCGCACCCTGTCCCTGCTGCCGCGCGGCGCCTACTTCATCAACGTGGGGCGCGGCGAGCAGGTGGTGGAAGACGACCTGCTGGCCCTGCTCGACGAAGGCCACCTGGCCGGCGCCGCGCTGGACGTGCTGCGCGACGAACCGCCCCAGCCCGGCAACAAGGTCTGGGGCCATCCCAAGGCCTTTGTCACGCCGCACATCGCGGCCCAGGCCTCGGCCGACACCGTGGCGCGCCAGTGCCTGGAGAACCTGCGCCGCCTGCGCGCGGGCGAGCCGCTGCTCAACCTTGTGGATGTGGCGCGGGGGTATTGAGCCTTGTTTTCCATCCGACGCTGCGCTGTTGCGTGGCGTTTTTTCATCGCCGGGCCGCCCCAAGATCAAAAGCGGCCCCCTTGGGGGGCAGCGGACCTTGCGCAGCAAGGGGAGCGTGGGGTCATTTTTCATCGCCGGGCCGCCCCAAGATGAAAAGCGGCCCCCTTGGGGGGCAGCGGACCTTGCGCAGCAAGGGTAGCGTGGGGGCCATTTTTTAACTGAGAAGAATCCAGAGACACCATGCCTTCGACTTCCCGCCGCAGCTTTTTGCAATCGACCGCTGCCGCCGCTGCAGCGGCCACCACCGTGCTGGCCCCCTCGGCCTGGGCCCAGAGCCCCTGGCCCTCCAAGCCCATCCGCATCATCGTTCCGTACACGGCAGGCGGCTTCACCGACCAGATGGCGCGCCTGCTGCAGGTCGGCCTGCAAAAGGCCCTGGGCCAGCCCGTCATCGTGGAGAACAAGCCCGGCGCCAACAGCATCATCGGCGTGGACCAGATTGCCAAGGCCGCGCCGGACGGGCACACCTTCGGCGTGGTCATCGCGGCCTATGCGGCCAACACCACGCTCTATCCCAAGCTGCCCTACAACCCGAAGAAGGACCTGGTCGGCGTCTCGCTCATGGGCGTCTCGCCCCTGGTCGCTGCCGTGGCCATGAACGCGCCCTTCAAGACCACGCCCGAGCTGATCGCCTATGCCAAGGCCAATCCCGGCAAGGTGGGCTTCGGCTCCTCGGGCAGCGGCTCCAGCGCCCACCTGACCACCGAGCTGATGAAGCTGCTCACCAGGACGGACATGGTCCACGTGCCCTACAAGGGCGCCGCGCCCGCGCTGGCCGACCTCATGGGCGGCCAGATCCCGCTGTTCCTGGACCCGCCGCCCAACCTCATCCAGCCCGCCAAGGCCGGCCGCATCCGCCTCATCGGCGTGGCCAGCGACAAGCGCCTGGCCGCGCTGCCCGACGTGCCCACCTTCGTGGAGCAGGGCTACGACGGCCTGCTGGGCAGCACCTGGGCGGCCATGATCGCGCCGGCCGGCGTGCCGCGCGAGATCGTGCAGCGCATGTCTGCCGAGGTGTCGCGCATCATCCGCAGTGCCGAGGTGTCGCAGCGGCTGGAGCAGGTGATGGGGACGTTTGCGGAGGGGTCCACGCCTGAGGAGTGTGATCGGTTCATTGCTGCAGAGACGGAGAAGTGGGGGAGGGTGATTCGGGAGGCGAAGGTGACGGTGGACTGAGTCTTTCTTGTTCTCGGGTCTGTTTTTTGACCCGGCAGGGGCAAAAACAATCAGGCAGCCCCCACCCTCCACCGCCTCCTCGGCGCTCTCAACGCATGCCTTTCCCGATAGGCAGCAGGCGCCATCCCCACATACCGCAAGAACACCCGCCGAAACGCAGAGGCATCCCCATACCCGCAGGCCAGCGCCACGGACGGCACGCTCTCCAGCGTGATCTCCAGCAGCACCCGGGCCCGTGCGCAGCGCAGGCGGTGCAGGTGGTCCAGCGGGCTGTGGCCCAGCTCCTGCTGGAAGTGGCGCAGCAGGGTGCGCGGGCTGGTGGATGCCGCGTGCGCGAGGGCCTGCAGGTCATAGGGCTGCTCCACGCGCGCTTCCAGCCAGGCGATGGCATGGGCCAGCACGCTGTTGCGCGTGGCGGGAATGCGGCGGTCCTGCAGGGCGGCGCGGGTGGCGCGTTCGCGCTGGGCATCGGGCTGCAGCACGGCGGCCAGCGCTGCGGCCAGGTCGTCGCCGAAGGCATGGCGTGTGAGCGCGACGGCCATGGGTGCCAGGGCCTCGGGATGGGAGGCGCTGAGCCAGGGCCTGTCGTCCACGAAGGGCTGGCCCTCGGCCAGTTCGATGCCCGGGAAGTCCAGGCCAAAGCCGCCCATGAAATACCAGGGCAGGGCCACAAGCCGGCCCTGGCAGCGGCCGCCCGCTGCCGCAAACCAGGCGGCGCTGCCCAGCGTGCAGACGGCCAGGCCCTGGTCGAAGGCCGTGGTGATGCGGCGCACGAGGGCCGGATGCGCGGCGACGATGTCGCGGATGGAGGGAATGTCAGGGCAGTGCAGCGCGCTCACGAAGACGGCCTGCGCGGGCCCTTCGGCTGCCGCGCCTTCGTCCGCGTGCGGCATGGTGGGCAGGGGCCGGCCCTGGCCGTCGACCCAGCGCCAGCCAAAGCGCGGTGCGCGCCGGCCCAGGCGCAGGCTGGCGACCAGGTTGGCGCTGCGCAGCATCTCCACCAGGTGCGCGGCGTGGCCGATGGCGCTGTGCTCCAGGCAGGGCAGCTCGATGACAAAGGTCCGGGGCATGGCGGTTCTGGCTCCTCGAATGGCGATTTTGACGTGCCCGTCATACGTGCTTCACTTTTAGCATGGCTGCTTGTGCCACTTTCCAGGACCACGAAGATGCTCCACACCAGCGCCGAGACAAAGCCTTCCTCCTTCCCGCGCACAGGCCTGCGCTCCATCGCCCTGGCCGGGCTGCTGACCTGCGGCCTGCCACTGGCGGCCAGCGCCCAGGGGCTTGATGCACAGGGCCTGGCGGCCCTGGATGCCGCCATCCAGCCGCTGGCGCCCAAGATGGTGGAGTGGCGCCGCGACATCCACCAGCACCCCGAACTGTCGGGGCAGGAAGAACGCACGGCCAAGGTGGTGGCCGATCACCTGCGCCGCCTCGGCATGGAGGTGCAGACCGGCGTGGGCGGCACGGGCGTGGTGGGCGTGCTGCGCGGCGGCCAGCCGGGCAAGACCGTGGCGCTGCGTGCCGACATGGATGCGCTGCCCGTGGCCGAGAAGACCGGCCTGCCCTTTGCCTCCAAGGCCAAGGCCCAGTACATGGGCAAGGAAGTTTCGGTCATGCATGCCTGCGGGCACGATGCCCACGTGGCCATGCTCATGGGCGCGGCCGAGGCGCTGGCCGGCATGCGCGCCAAGCTGCCCGGCACGGTGAAGTTCATCTTCCAGCCCGCCGAGGAAGGCGCTCCCGTGGAGGCCGATGCCCACGGCCATGTGCCCAGCTTCGGCGCCAAGGCCATGGTGGAGGCCGGCGTGCTCAAGGACGTGCAGGCCATCTACGGCCTGCACATCACGTCCAACCTGCCGTCGGGCATGGTGGGCTACCGCAGCGGGCCGCTGATGGCGGGTTCGGACAGCCTCAGCATCCAGGTCGAGGGCCGGGGCGGCCATGGCTCGTCGCCGTGGAATGCGGTCGATCCCATCGTCGCGGCCAGCCAGGTGGTGCTGGGCCTGCAGACCGTGGTCAGCCGCCAGCTCAACATCAGCCTGGAGCCGGCCGTGCTGACGATCGGCTCCATCCAGGGCGGCACGCGCTACAACATCATCCCGGACAACGTGGAGATGCAGGGCACGCTGCGCACCTTCGACGAGGACATGCGCCAGGAGGCACACAAGCGCATCACCGCCACGGCCGAGCAGATCGCGGCCTCCAGCGGCGCCAAGGCCAAGGTGCGTTTCGGTCCCGTGGCCTATCCGGTGACCACCAACCCTGCCGCACTGACCGAGGCCTCGCTGCCCGCGCTCAAGCTGGCCATGGGCGGCAAGGCCATGGTGATTCCCAAGGTCAGCGGCTCCGAGGATTTCTCGGAGTTCCAGAAGGTGGTTCCGGGCTTCTTCTACTTCCTGGGCGCGCCGCCGGCAGGCCAGGATTTCGCGAAGGCGCCGTCCAACCACTCGCCGCTGTTCGACATCGACGAGAAGCAACTGCCCACGGGCGCGCGCTCACTGGCCGCGCTGGCCGTGGACTATCTGCAGCGCAACCCATAGTTATTCGACTCGCCCTGAGCGGCGGAAGCCGCTTCCCGTTGCACGGTGCCCCTGGCTTGAGATCGAGTCCGTGCGAACCGCGTCGGCTTTATTTGGCGCTGGCGATTGCCGATGGGCCTTTCCACCACCGGGCGATGGCGAGCCGGAAGGGCAGCAGCAGCGCCACGCCCAGCACCAGCTTCACGCCCAGGTCGCCCAGGGCCCAGGTCACCCAGGGCTCGGCGGCGCCCGCGAAGGCGATGCTCCAGAACAGGAAGGTGTCCAGGCAGGCGGCCAGCAGCGTGGCCACCAGGGGGGCACGCCACCAGCGGCCCGCACGCAGGCGGTGGAACACGCCGATGTCCAGCCACTGCGAGGCAATGAAGGCCGCACCCGAGGCCAGCGCGATGCGCGGCGGCGCCAGCACCAGCGAGGCGGCCACGGCCACGGCAAAGCCCACCCAGGCCGCGCGCCGGGCCTGCTGCGGGCCGAAGCTGCGGTTGACCAGCTCGCTCACCAGGAAGGCGAACGGATAGGTGATGGCGCCCCAGGTCAGCCAGTCGTTGATGGCGTACTGCACCAGGATGTTGGACGACAGCACCACCACGCCCATGGCCGCAATGGCGGCCAGCAGCTGGGTGCGCGAGGGGGCGGCGAAACGGGGCGGACGCGGTGTCATGCTGCGCCACCGGAGCCGCGTGCCCCCGACGAGGGCAGGGGCAGCCCGAGGATGGCGCAGGCCACGGCCTCGCCCACCTTGACGCCGTCCACGCCGGCCGACAGGATGCCGCCCGCGTAGCTGGCGCCTTCGCCGGCCGGGTACAGGCCGCGCGTGTTCAGGCTGTGGAAATCCGCGCCGCGCTCGATCTTCACGGGCGAGGAGGTGCGCGTTTCCACGCCGGTGAGCACGGCATCGTGCATGTCGTAGCCGCGGATCTTCTTGCCGAAGGCGGGCAGCGCCTCGCGCATGGCCTCGATGGCATAGGCGGGCAGCACGTGGTGCAGGTTGGTCAGCGTGATGCCGGGCTTGTAGGAGGGCTCGACCTCGCCCAGCGCGGCCGATTCCTTGCCCGCGATGAAGTCGCCCACCAGCTGGCCCGGCGCGTTGTAGTTGCGCCCGCCCAGCAGGTAGGCCTTGGTCTCCAGCTGGCGCTGCAGCACGATGCCCGACAGCGGGTGCAGCTCGCCGTCCTTGAGGTTTTCCACGCCATGGGTCTTGCCGTCGAAGGCCCAGGCAAAGCTTTTGGCATCGCGCGGGTAGTCGGAGGGGTCGATGGCGCAGACCATGCCGGCGTTGGCATTGCGCTCGGCGCGCGAGTACTGGCTCATGCCGTTGGTGACCACGCGCTCGGGCTCGCTGGTGGCCGCCACCACGGTGCCGCCCGGGCACATGCAAAAGCTGTAGACCGCGCGCCCGTTGCTGGCGTGGTGCACCAGCTTGTAGTCGGCCGCACCCAGCAGCGGGTGGCCGGCATGCCTGCCCCAGCGCGCGCGGTCGATCACGCTTTGCGGATGCTCGATGCGAAAGCCCACCGAGAACGGCTTGGCCTCCATGTGCACGCCGCGCTCGTAGAACATGGCGAAGGTGTCGCGCGAGCTGTGGCCCAAAGCCATCACGGCATGGTCGGTCTCCAGCCACTGGCGCTCGCCGCTGTCCTGGTCCAGCACTTCCAGGGCGGTGAGACGGCGATCCTTGCCCTCGCCCTCGATGCGCATGTCACACACGCGCTGGCCGAAGCGGATCTCGCCGCCCAGGCGGATGATCTCCTCGCGGATGCCCTCGACCACCTTCACCAGCTTGAAGGTGCCGATGTGCGGATGCGCGGCATAGAGGATCTCGGGCGGCGCGCCGTGGGTGACGAATTCCTGCATCACCTTGCGGCCCAGGTGGCGCGGGTCCTTGATCTGGCTGTAGAGCTTGCCGTCGGAGAAGGTGCCTGCGCCGCCTTCGCCGAACTGCACATTGGACTCGGGCACCAGCTCGCGCTTGCGCCACAGGCCCCAGGTGTCCTGGGTGCGCTCGCGCACTGAGCGGCCGCGCTCGATCACGATGGGCCTGAAGCCCATCTGCGCCAGCACCAGGGCCGCAAAAATGCCGCAGGGCCCGAAGCCCACCACCACGGGCCGGCGCTGCAGGTCGGCAGGTGCCTGGCCCACGGCATGCCAGCGCATGTCGGGCGTGGGGTTCACATGGGCATGGCTGGAGAACTGCTCCAGCAGCGCGGTTTCCTGGCTCTCGTCGGCCAGCGTCAGGTCGACGATGTAGACGGCCAGCAGCTCGGCCTTGCGCGCATCGAAGCTGCGCTTGTGCACGTGCACGGAGGCAATGGCCTCCTCGGCAATGCCCAGCTGGCGCGCGGCCAGGGCGCGCAGCGGCTCCAGGGGCAGATATTCGGTGTGGCTGTCGGGGTGGTATTGCACTGCCGACAGGGGCAGTTTCAGTTCAGAGACGCGGATCATGGCTTGTACCTATCAAGCAGAGGGCCGGCGATGGTAAGCCAAAGTGGGCGACCGCACAGGCTGCGGGCCGCACAGCCTTGGGGTGTGCTCGGGTTCGGATTTTCCGCCAGATATTTCCGGTGCTGGTGCCGTCCCGATCCGGGCACGGACCTTGCATGCAGGGCCGGCCATCCGCGAACGGGGCCCTTCAGTCCCGCTCTGATGGGGTGGCTGCATCTGCGCGAAGTGGTGGTGGAACGGATGTAAGCTCGCGGCAAGCCTGCGGGCGGGTGCTGCCCCAGGTGAACAAGATCAACGCATTCCACGCACCACAAGGAGACATTTCATGAAGCAACCCCCTTCCAGGCAACGCCTGCCTGCATGGCAGTGGATCGGCCTTGCGGCCGCCACGCCGCTGTTCCTCGCATCGTGCGGTGGTGGTGGCAATGGCGGATCGGGCCAGGACGACCTGGCCGCCTGTGCCATCACCTCGGGCGATGGCAGCGTGGTCGTGGGCTCGGGCCTGCCCGGTGATCCGGCCGCACCCGAACCCTCGTCGGGCTACCGCCTCGGCAAGAAGGCCCTGCACACCTCCAAGTACATGGTGGTCACGGCCAACCCGCTGGCGTCCAAGGCCGGTTGCGAGGTGCTCAAGTCCGGCGGCTCGGCCGTGGATGCGGCCGTGGCCGTGCAGATGGTGCTGGGCCTGGTGGAGCCGCAGTCCAGCGGCATTGGCGGTGGCGCCTTCATGCTCTACCGCGATGCGGCCACGGGCAAGGTCGTGGCCTATGACGGCCGCGAGACCGCGCCGGCTGCCGCCACGGAAAACTACCTGCGCTACGTGGACGATGCCACCGACCAGACCGCGCCCAAGCCTTCGGCGCGCTCCAGCGGCCGCTCCATCGGCACGCCGGGCGTGGTGCGCATGCTGGAACTCGCGCACAAGGACTACGGCAAGACCGCGTGGCCCCAGCTGTTCAATTCGGGCATCGACCTGGCCAGCAAGGGCTTTCCCATCAGCGGCCGCATGGCCGCCGCGCTGGAGGGCTCCAAGACGGAGCTGGCGCGCGATGCCGATGCCGCCAAGCTGTACTTCGATGCCCAGGGCAAGCCGCTGGCGCTGGGCGCCAAGTTCGTCAACCAGCCCTATGCCGACACGCTGCGCAGCATCGCCACGGGCGGTGCCGATGCCTTCTACCGTGGCGACCTGGCCCAGGCCATCGTCAGCAAGGTGGGCGTGACGCAGACCGTCTCGGACGGTGCGCCCATCACCCCCGGCAAGACCACGCTGCAGGACCTGGCCAGCTACGAGGCCAAGCGCCGCGAGGCCGTCTGCACCACCTACCGCGCGCGCTACATGGTCTGCAGCATGCCGCCGCCGTCGTCCGGCGGCATCGCCGTGGCACAGGCCATGGGCATTCTGGAGAACTTCGACCTCAAGGCCTATGCGCCCACGGCCATCGATGGCGAGGGCGGCAAGCCTTCGGTGATGGGCGTGCACCTGGTCAGCGAAGCCCTGCGCCTGGCCTATGCCGACCGTGACAAGTACGTGGCCGACACCGACTTCGTGTCCCTGCCCGGCGGCTCGCCGGCCCTGATGCTGGACAAGAGCTACCTGCGCCAGCGCGCCGCCCTCATCTCCACGACCAAGAGCATGGGCACGGCCCAGGCAGGCAACTTCGGCACGCCTTCGCAGGGCGTGGTCGATGTCAAGGAGGCCGGCACCACGCACATGAGCATCGTCGATGCCAAGGGCAACGCGCTGAGCATGACGACCACGGTGGAGTCCAGCATGGGGTCCTTTCACGTCACGCGCGGCTTCGTGCTCAACAACCAGCTGACCGACTTCGCGGCCATCCCCAGCACCGCCGACGGCCCGGTCGCCAACCGCGTGCAGCCGGGCAAGCGCCCGCGCAGCTCCATGGCGCCCACGCTGGTGTTCGACCTGAAGACCGACGGCACCGCCGGCGACTTCAAGATGGCCACGGGCTCGCCGGGCGGCAGCACCATCATCCAGTACGTGACCAAGACCCTGGTCGGCGCGCTGGACTGGGGTCTGGATGCGCAGCAGGCCACGTCGATGGTGGACTTCGGCGCGGCCAACAGCCCGACCACCAACGTGGGCGGCGAGCACCCCAACATCAACACGGCCAATGGCGGCAACGACGATCCGCTGGTCAGCGGCCTGCGTGCCCTGGGCCATGTGGTGTCCATCAGTGCGCAGTCCAGCGGCATCGGCACCATCTTGCGGGTGCAGCGCAATGGGCAGGCGCAGCTGGAAGGTGGGGCTGATCCGCGCCGTGAAGGGCTTGTTCTGGGCGATACCGTTCGCTGATTTCGGTCTGATGATTGACTGAGGAAGGCGCTGCTGGCAGGGATGCTGGTGGCGCTTTTCTTTTATGGGGTCCATAGCCTGCCCCCGGCAGGGACAAAAAAACATCCCTGAATGGCAGCCGCTCTGAAGGCATACGCCCCGTAACTGTCACGTCAAAGACATGCCCCAATCACCGCGATGCGCACAAAAAGCAGCCCGCAAACTCCGCAAACCAAGTAACCACGTCACCCTCCGCTATAGAGTTCCACTCCCCGCACCCACGCTGCGCGTTTTCCCCACAATCCCCAACGCTACGGGCTTGCCCGAATCCATGGTTGGCATGCATCCATCTAAATTGAACAGCAGCAAGTTCGATGGTCGTGAGCCTCTGAGGAAGATGGAAATGCAAAGACGAGTGTTTGGCGCATGGATGTGCGCATCGGTCCTGATGACGGGCGCAGCATGGGCGCAGGACAGCTATCCCAGCCGCCCCATCAGCCTGGTCGTGCCCTACGGCGCGGGCGGCGTGACCGATGTGGTGGCGCGTGCGCTGGCACAGGGCATGGGCAAGCAGCTGGGGCAGACCGTGGTGATCGAGAACAAGCCCGGCGCGGGCGCGTCCATGGGCGTGATGGACATGCGATCGGCCAAGCCGGACGGCTACCGCCTGACGCTGGCGCCCGTGAGCATCTTCCGCCAGCCGCACATCCAGAAGGTGCAGTACGACCCGGTGCGCGATCTCAGCTACATCGCCACCTACATGACCTATGACTTCGTGCTGGCCGTGCCCCAGGACTCGCCGTTCAAGACGGTGCAGGACCTGGTCGAGTTCGCCAAGAAGAATCCGGGCGCCGTGGACTACGGCACGCCGGGCAAGTTCACGGCCAACCACGTGGTGATGGCGCTGCTGGAGCAGGCCACGGGCGCACGCTTTACGCATGCGCCCTTCAAGGGCGATGCCGAGGCACTGAACTCGCTGATGGCCGGCCATATCAAGTCCGGCGTGTACGCCAACACGGTGCTGCCGTACCTGAGCTCGGGCAAGCTGCGCGCGCTGGCCTCGGCCTCCGAGGTGCGGCCCGAGGCCTTTGCCAACGTGCCCACGTTCCGCGAGGCCGGTTATGCCTTCGATGTGCCCTCGCCCTTGGGCATTGCCGGGCCGCGCGGCCTGCCGCCCGAGATCGTGCGCAAGCTCGAAGCCGCCATCAAGGCCGCCATGGACGACCCGGCCTTCCGCCAGGTCGTCGGCAACTATGGCGTGCGCACGCAGTTCCGCGGGAGCCAGGAGTACACGGCGTTCGCCAGGAAGGCGTTCGAGGACGAGAAGAAGATCGTGCAGAACATAGGCCTGGAGGATTGAGGCCGCTACGCGGGCGGCAGCCCGGCCATGGCCCGCAGGTCCACCAGCCGGTCGTACTCGGCCGCCGTGACCAGCCCCAGCTCCACGGCCGCCTCGCGCGGCGCAATGCCGCGCGCCATGGCCTCGCGCGTGATGCGTGCCACGGCGTCATAGCCCAGCACCGGGTTGAGCGCGGTGGCCTGCAGCAGCGAGTGGCTGACCTGCTGCTCCAGCCGCTCCGTATGTGCCTGCAGGCCGGCCACCAGTTTCTCGGCAAACACGCGGATGGCGTCGCCCAGCGCGCGCATGGCGCGCAGCAGGTGGTGGATCAGCACGGGCTTGGCCACGTTGAGCTCGAAGTGCCCGGCCGAGCCCGCCAGCGTGACGGTGAGGTGGTGGCCCATGGCCTGGTAGGCGGCCTGCACCACGACCTCGGCCACGGTCGGGTTGCGCTTGCCCGGCATGATGGAGGAGCTCAGCCCATCGTCGGGAAACACCAGCTCCCCCAGGCCGCAGCGCGGGCCTGAGCCCAGCAGGCGGATGTCGTTGGCCATCTTGGCCAGCGAACCGGCCACCACATTGAGTGCGCCCGAGACCTCGATGAGCGCATCGTGCGCGGCCATGCCTTCGAACTTGCAGGGATTGGGCGTGACCGCCAGGCCCGTGAGCGCCTGTATCTCCTCGCAGAAGATCCGGTCGAATCCGGCCGGCGCGTTGAGCCCCGTGCCGGCCGCCGTGCCGCCCTGGGCCAGGCTCCACAGCCGGGGCTGGGTGTCCCGCAGCCGGTGGATGCCGTGGCCCACCTGGTGGGCGAATGTCTCGAAGCTCTGGCCCAGCGTCATGGGCACGGCGTCCATCAGGTGCGTGCGCGCCACCTTGAGCACGCCGGCAAAGGCCAGGGCGCGTTCCTGCAGGCGCTGCTGCAGCTGTTCCAGGGCGGGCAGCAGGTGGTCGCGCAGCTCCAGCGCCGTGGCCAGGTGCATCACCGTGGGAAAGCTGTCGTTGGACGACTGCGAGGCATTGGCATGGTCGTTGGGGTGGACCGGGCTGCGCGTGCCCGGGGGCTGGCCCAGCATCTGGTTGGCGCGGTTGGCGATGACCTCGTTGGCATTCATGTTGGTCTGCGTGCCCGAGCCCGTCTGCCAGATGGTCAGCGGGAAATGCGCGTCCAGCAGGCCGTCGCGCAGTTCGGCGGCTGCGGCCTCGATCACCGCGCCGCGCTGGTCGTCCAGCACGCCCAGGCGCCGGTTGGCGAGCGCTGCCGCCAGCTTCTGCAGCCCGAATGCGCGGTACAGGCCCTGCGGAAAACGCTCCTCGCCAATGGTGAACAGCTCCAGCGCGCGCTGGGTCTGCGCGCCCCAGAGTCGGTCGGCAGGGATGTGGACGGGGCCGAAGGCATCGTGCTCGATGCGGGTATGAGCTTGGGTCGGTGCCTGGGCCTGGGTGCGTGTCTGGTCCATGGGCTCAGTCCAGCGAGATCTTCGCGTCGGCCGCCACCTTGCGCCAGCGCTCCACCTCGGCGGCCGTGTGGCGTGCCAGGGCTTCGGGCGCGTATTGATCTGCGGGCAGCAGGCGTATGCCCTGGGCGGCCATCCTGTCGGTCCAGGCCTTGTCGGCCAGGGCCTTCGTATAGGCCTGGTAGACCTTTTGCACCACGTCGCGCGGCGTGCCCTTGGGCGCGTAGATGCCGTACCAGGTGGCGGTCTCGAAGCCCGGCAGCAGCTTCTGGCCCAGGGCGGCGGCGCCCGGGAACTGGGGCATGGGCTTGTCCGAGGTGAGGGCGATGGCGCGGATGCGCTCGCCGGCCAGCTGGGGCAGGGCGGTGTTGGTCTGGTCGAACATGGCATCGACCTGGCCCGAGATCACATCGGTCATGGCCGGTGCCGCGCCCTTGTAGGCCACCTGGGTGATCTCCATCTGCGCGCGGCTGGCGAACAGCGCTGCCACCAGGTGCGAGGTCGATCCCACGCCCGCGTTGCCGAAGTTCAGCCGGCCCGGGTTCTGCTTGCCGAAGGCCACCAGCTCCTCGGCCGTCTTGTACGGGGAGTTCTTGCCCACCAGAAGCACCAGCGGCGTGTCGGGGAAGCGGAACACCGCCTCGAAGTCCTTGACCGGGTCATAGGCCAGCTTCTTGTACAGCGACGGCGCCGCGCCCATGTAGCCCATGTGGCCGACCAGGAAGCTGTAGCCGTCGGGCGCCGAGCGCGCCGCCTTGGCCGCGCCGATGGTGCCGCCCGCACCCGGAACGTTCTCGATGATGATCTGCTGGCCCAGCTGGGTGCTGGTGCGCTGGGCGATGTCGCGCGCCATGGCGTCCGTGGGGCCGCCGGCCGCGAAGGGCACGATCCAGGTCAGCGGCTTGGCGGGGTAGCCGCCCTGGGCGTGCGCGGCCAGGGCGAAGGTGGTGGCGGCCAGGGCAAGGGCCAGGCGTGGCAGGCGGGGAAGATGGAAAGGCATGGTGTTGTCTCCTGTAGTGCTGTGTTCTGTCCTGGGCCGGGATGTCAGCGGCCGCTGGCTGTATGGGCGCGCGACAGCGCAAGGGCGCGGTCCACCATCTGCTGGGCCTCGCCCAGGTAGTTGCGCGGGTCGGTGAGGCGCTGCAGCGCCGCGCGGTCGAAATGGGCTGTGACTTCGGGCAGGCGGGCCAGCGCATCGGCCAGCGTGCCGCCCTCGGCGTTGACGCTGCGGCAGGCGGCATAGACGATGTCGTGCGCCTGCTGGCGGCCCGTGTGCGGGGCCAGGCCCATCATCACGGCCTCGGCCACGATCAGGCCGTCGGTCATGTCCAGGTTGCGGGCCATGCGTTCGGGATCGACGATGAGGCCGCCCAGCATGAAGCGCGCCTGGTGCAGGGCGCCGGCCGAGAGCACGAAGCTCTCGGGCAGGGCCACCCATTCGGCGTGCCAGGGGCCGGTGGCGCGCTCCAGGTCCTGGACCATGGCGTCCAGCATCAGGCCCGCATGCTGGCGCACGGCCTTGGAGGCGGCCAGCATCAGCTCGCTGGAGATGGCGTTGCGCTTTTGCGGCATGGTGCTGCTGGCGCCGCGCCCGGTGACGAAGGGCTCGAACACCTCGCCGAACTCGGTGGAGGACAGCAGCATCACGTCGTAGGCGATCTTGCCCAGCGAGCCGGTGACCAGGGCCAGGAAATTCACGGCCTCGGCCAGGCCGTCGCGCGCCACATGCCAGGTGGTGGCGGGCACGCCCAGGCCCAGTTCTTCCATGAGCAATTGCTGCACTTCCAGGCCCCGGCCGCTCAGCGAGGCCAGCGTGCCTGCCGCCCCCGCGAACTGGCCCACCAGCACGCGCGGGCGCAGTTCCTTCAGGCGCTGGGCATGGCGGTCGAACATGGCCAGCCAGATGGCGGCCTTGTAGCCGAAGGTGATGGGCAGGGCGTGCTGCAGGTGCGTGCGGCCGGCCATGGGCGTGTCGCGGTGGCGTTCTGCCAGGTCGGCCAGGATGGTGCGCAGCGCGGCGATGTCGGCATCGACCAGGTCCAGCGCATCGCGCACCTGCAGCACGGTGGCGGTGTCCATGATGTCCTGGGTGGTGGCGCCCCAGTGGATGTAGCGGCCTGCGTCGCCGCACTGTTTCACCAGCTGGTGCACCAGCGGCAGGATGGGGTAGCCGACAATGTCGGTTTCCTTGCGCAGCAGCTCGAAGTCCAGCGCTTCGAGGCTGCAGCGCTGCGCGATCTCGTGTGCGGCCTCGGCCGGAATCACGCCGCAGCGGCCCTGGGCGCGCGCCAGCGCGACCTCGACCTCGATGTAGCGCGAAACCAGCGCGCTGTCGGCGAAGATGGCGCGCATGGCGGGGGTGCCGAAGGCGTCGCGGAACAGCAGCGAATCGATGGCGGTGCTGGCGGTGAAGGACGGAAGGGTCATGGTGCGTAATTGCAATTAAGTTCGGACATATCGATATTTTTATTTATGTACGTACATTACGAACATCCGGGTTTGCCTGGGGGGAAGGCCTGCGCCCATGGCTGAGACACGCTATGCCCAGGTGGCGCGCGACCTGTCCGAGCGCATTGCCTCGGGCGAATACGCCGTGGGCGCCCTGCTGCCTACCGAGCTGGAGCTGTGCGACCGCTATGGCGTGAGCCGCCACACCGTGCGCGCGGCGATTGCCGAGCTGCAGCAGTCGGGGCTGGTCTCGCGGCGCAAGAAGGTCGGCACGCGCGTGGAGGCGGCGCAGCCCCATGCGCACTACCGCCAGGCGCTGACCTCGCTGGAGGACTTGGTGCAGTTCGGCGCCACCCATGTGCGCGAAGTGCGGCGCATCGAGGAGGTGGTGCTGGACCAGGACCTGGCCGCCGAACTGGACTGCCCGGCCGGCAGCCGCTGGCTGGCCATCTGCAGCCTGCGCCGCGACGGCGCAGCGCCGCACCTGCCCATTGCCTGGACCGTGGTCTATGTGGATGCGCAGCGCTTTGACACGCAGGAACTGGCCGAGCGCGTGCGCGCCGCGCCCGAGTTGCTGGTCAGCAGCCTGCTGGAGCAGCAATACGGCCTGCGCATCGCGCGGGTGCGGCAGGCCGTGGTGGGAGCGCTCATTCCGGATGCGCTGTCGGAAGAGTTGCAGGCCCCGGCCGGGTCAGCGGCGCTGAAGATCGTGCGCCGCTACCTGGATACCGATGGGGAGTTGATGGACCTCAGTGTGACCTTGCACCCGGCCAGCCGCTACACATTGCATACGCAGCTGGACCGGGATCTGGCGAGCGTCTAGCCGTTGGCGTTGGCAGCTTCCGAGCCCTGCTCTGCGAGGAAGCCGCCGCTCTGGTGCGACCACAGCTTGGCGTAGATGCCGCCCAGCTCCAGCAGTTGCTGGTGCGTGCCCTGCTCGACGATCTGGCCCTGGTCCATGACGATGAGCCGGTCCATGGCCGCGATGGTCGACAGGCGGTGGGCGATGGCGATCACGGTCTTGCCGTGCATGAGGCTGTCCAGGCTTTGCTGGATGGCGGCCTCGACCTCGCTGTCCAGCGCGCTGGTGGCCTCGTCCAGCAGCAGGATGGGCGCGTCCTTGAGCATCACGCGCGCAATCGCCACGCGCTGGCGCTGGCCACCCGACAGCTTGACGCCGCGCTCGCCCACCTGGGCGTCGTAGCCGCTGCGGCCCTTGAGGTCGGTCAGCGTGGCGATGAAGTCCGAGGCCTCGGCCTTGTCCGCGGCGGCCAGCATCTCCTGCTCGGTCGCATCGGGGCGGCCGTAGAGGATGTTGTCGCGCATGGAGCGGTGCAGCAGCGAGGTGTCCTGCGTCACCATGCCCACGGCGCCGCGCAGGCTGTCCTGCGTGACGGTGCGGATGTCCTGCCCGTCGATGGTGATGCGCCCGCCCTGGGGTTCATGGAAGCGCAGCAGCAGGTTCACCAGCGTGGACTTGCCCGCGCCCGAGCGGCCGATCAGGCCGATGCGCTCGCCCGCGCGAATGTGCAGGTTCAGGTGGTCGATCACCTGCTTGCCGCCGTCCTTGTAGGCAAAGCTCAGGTCCTCGAAGGCGATGGCGCCGTGCGTGACCTGCAGCGGCCTGGCGTCGGGCGCGTCCACGATGGTGCGCGGCTTGGTCAGCGTGAGGATGCCGTCCTGGATGGTGCCCACGTTCTCGAACAGGCCCGTCATCTGCCACATCACCCAGTGCGAATAGCCCATCAGCCGCAGCGCCATGGCAATCACCGCTGCCACCACGCCCGCGCTGGCCTGGCCGGCAGACCACAGGTACAGCGCCGTGCCCGTGGAGCCCACCAGCAGCAGGGTGATCATCAGGTGGTTGGTGATCTCGAACAGGCTGACCAGCCGCATCTGCGCATAGCCGGTGGACTTGAAGGCGTCCATGGCGTTGCGCGCGTACTCTGCCTCGCGGCGCGTGTGGGCGAACAGCTTGACGGTGGCGATGTTGGTATAGGCATCGGTCACGCGGCCCGTCATCATGGAGCGCGCGTCGGCCTGCTCCTTGCCGATCTTGCCCAGGCGCGGAACAAAGTAGAAGCAGGCGCCGATATAGGCCAGCAGCCACAGCGCGAACGGAATCATCAGCCGCCACTCGAAGCTGGCCGCCAGCACCAGGATGCCGATCATGTAGACGCTCACGCCCACCAGCACATCGACCACCATGAACACCACTTCGCGCACCGACAGCGCCGTCTGCATGATCTTGGTGGTGATGCGGCCCGCGAACTCGTCCGCATAGAACGACATGCTCTGGCCCAGCATCAGCCGGTGGAACACCCAGCGCAGGCGCATGGGGAAATTGATGGCCAGCACCTGGTGCATCACTGCCGTGTGAAAGGCCAGCAGCAGCACGCTGGACAAGAGGATGGCGGCAATGCCCCAGACCGTGCCGCGCTGCTGCTCCCAGAAGCCTGCCGGCGACACGGTGGACAGCCAGTCCACCACATGGCCCATCAGGGCGAACAGCGCCGCCTCGTAGACGGCCAGCAGCGCCGAGGTGCAGGTCAGCAGCGCGATCCAGCCGCGCATGCCTTGCGTGCAGGCCCAGATGAAGGCGAAAAAGCCCTTGGGCGGGACCGTGGGCTCGACGCTGGGATAGGGCGGAACGCGTTTTTCAAAGAAACCGAACAAGATTTTTTTACTCCTTGGTCAGACCATCGTAGGCCAGAGTCGGGTTTGCCCGATGCGCGTTCAGCATGACCTTTGGGCGCAACATGTTTTGTAAGAGATCTCCACACAACTGTCATACGCGTGGGTTCGCGCCCGGATTTCAGTGCAGGGGAAACACGGCGCCGTGGGGAAGATTGTCCGCGTCCGGGGCCGCTTCGTTGTGCGCGAATGGGGAATGCAGCATGCCGCTGGCGGCAACAAAAAAGGCCTCTTGCGAGGCCTTGTGTTTCATGCCGCAGTGCAGTGCACTGCAGCGGGCGGGGCTTGCCGCCGGTCAGGCAGGCAGGAAGCCTTCCACCGACAGGTAGCGCTCGCCCGTGTCGTAGTTGAAGCCCAGCACCTTGGCGCCTGCGGGCAGCTCGGGCAGCTTTTGCGCAATGGCGGCCAGGGTGGCGCCCGAGGAGATGCCGACCAGGATGCCTTCCTCGCGGGCCGAGCGGCGTGCGTACTCGCGCGCGGGTTCGGCCTCGACCTGGATCACGCCGTCCAGCAGGCTGGTGTCCAGGTTCTTGGGCACGAAGCCTGCGCCAATGCCCTGGATGGGGTGGGGCGAGGGCTGGCCGCCCGAGATCACGGGCGATGCGGCAGGCTCCACGGCAAAGACCTTGAGCTGGGGGAATTGGGCCTTGAGCACCCGCGCCACGCCGGTCAGGTGGCCGCCCGTGCCCACGCCGGTGATCAGCACATCCAGGCCTTCGGGGAAGTCGGCCAGGATTTCCTGGGCGGTGGTGCGCACATGCACATCGATGTTGGCGGGGTTCTCGAACTGCTGGGGAATCCAGGCGCCAGGCGTCTGGCTGGCCAGTTCCTGGGCGCGGGCGATGGCGCCCTTCATGCCCTTTTCCTTGGGCGTGAGGTCGAAGCTGGCGCCGTAGGCCAGCATCAGGCGGCGGCGCTCGATGCTCATGCTCTCGGGCATGACCAGCACCAGCTTGTAGCCCTTGACGGCGGCCACCAGGGCCAGGCCCACGCCGGTGTTGCCGCTGGTGGGCTCGATGATGGTGCCGCCGGGCTTCAGGGCGCCGGATTTTTCGGCGTCCTCGACCATGGCCAGGGCGATGCGGTCCTTGATGGAGCCGCCGGGGTTGCCGCGCTCGGACTTGATCCACACATTGGCACCGGCGCCGAACAGGCGGTTGATGCGCACGTGGGGCGTGTTGCCAATCGTTTGCAGGATGTTGTCAGCTCTCATCGGACCTCCGCGATTTTGGGGTGGTGGTTGGACAGTCGGGGTGTTGCGCAGCCAGCGTGCGCGGTCACGGAGCATTGTGCACGCAGGCGTTCCATGCATGGGCTATATCGATATGGCCTGGACGGCTAACATCGCCGCATGAATCTACGGTTCCTGGAAACCTTTGTGCTGCTGGCCGAACTGCGCAATTTCCGCATGACGGCCGAGCGGCTGTACACCACGCAGGCCGCCGTCTCCAGCCGCATCGCCACGCTGGAGCAGGAGTTCGGCGTGCGCCTGTTCGACCGTGGCGTGCGCGAGGTCACGCTCACAGCCGACGGCGCCAAGGCCCTGGTCCATGCCGAGCGCATGCTGCGCCTCATGCGCGAGATGCGCGAGGACATGCTGGACAAGCAGGCCTATGCGGGCGTGATCCGCATCGGCGCCATCGAGTCCATCGTGCACAGCTGGTTTCCCCATTTCCTGGCGCTGCTGCAGCAGCGCTATCCGCGCCTGCAGGTGGAGATCGCCTGCGACACCACGCTGCACATGTCCGATCAATTGGTGAAGGGCCAGCTGGACCTGTCGCTGCAGGCCAAGCCCGTGACGGCGGCCGGCGTGGGCCATCTGTCGCTGGGTGAATTTCCCATGGCCTGGGTGGGCAGCCCCAAGCTGGGCATTGGCGACGAGACACTGAGCCTGGCCGAGCTGGCGGCCTTTCCCATCATGTGCTTTGCGCGCGGCTCCGAGCCGTATGCGGTGATCGAGCAGCTGTTCTCCACCGAAAGCAGTGCCTCGGTGCACCTGAACTGCATTGCCTCGGTGGCCACCATGATCCGCGTGGTCTGCGACGGCCTGGGCGTGGCCGCCGTGCCGCCGGCCATCATCCAGCGCGAGCTGGCCGAGCAGCGCCTGCGCCTGCTGCGCGTGGACCGGGAGTTCCCCTCGCTGCCGCTGGTGGCCTGCTACCGCAATGACCACCAGAACCCGCTGACCGAAGTGGTGGCGCGCGCGGCCGAGGAGACTGCTGCCGCCTTTGCGCTGAACCACGGCCAGGCCGTGGCGCGGCTGCCGGGCAGCGGCCTGGGCGGCTAGGCCCGAGGCCGCCTGGTCGATCAGCCCTGCGCCGAAGCCAGCAGCTGCTCCACGGCCAGGGCCACGGACAGCAGTCGCCGGTCCTGCCCGCCGAGGCCGGCCAGGCTCAGGCCCACGGGTGCCTCGCCTGCGCGGTGGCAGGGCAGGGAGATGGCGCAGCCGTCGAGGAAGTTGATCAGCGTGGGGTTGCGCAGGATCAGGCCGTTGGCGCCGAAGTAGGCCTCGTCGCTCTGCGTGAGGTCGGCGATCTTCGGGGCGACCACGGGCACGGTGGGCATGACGATCAGGTCATGGTCGGCCATCTGCGTGCTCACGGTGGCAATCCACTGCCTGCGGCGTGCCAGCAGGTCGATGTAGTCGGCCGCGCTGATGTCCTTGCCGCGCAGGATGCGCGTGCCCACGCGCGGGTCGTACTCGGACAGGCGCGTGGCGATGTGGTGGCGGTGCCAGGCCCAGGCCTCGGCGGCCGTGAAGCCGCCCTTGGAATTGATGTCGGCCAGCTCGCCGAAGGGCGCGACCACGGCATGGGTGATGTGGGCGCCCGCCTGCGACAGCCGGGCCAGCGTGCGCTCCCAGGCCGCGGCCACGGTGGCGTCCATGCCGTCCAGCACCACGTTGGTGGGTGCCAGCAGGCGCAGGCCCTGCAGCGGCGCGGCATGCAGCTCGCCCAGCGGCTCGCCGGAGAGGATGGCGTCCAGCGTGGCGCAGCAGCGCACGCTGGGGGCCAGCGGGCCGATGGAGTCCAGGTTGGCCGACAGCGGCAGCACGCCTTCCATGCTCACGCGGCGCGCCGTGGGCTTGAAGCCCGTGAGCCCGCACAGCGCCGAAGGAATGCGCACCGAGCCGCCTGTGTCCGAGCCGATGGCCGCCATGGCCATGCCGTCGGTGACCGAGATGGCCGCGCCCGAGGACGAGCCGCCCGGGATGCGGCCGCCGTCCTCGTCACGCTGCCAGGGATTGCGCGGCGTGCCGTAGTGCGGGTTGATGCCCAGTCCCGAGTAGGCGAACTCGGTCATGTTGGTCGTGCCCACGATGACGGCGCCGGCCTGGCGCAGGCGCTGCACCACTTCGGCCGTGCGCTGCGCGGGCGGTGCGTCGGCCAGCAGGCGCGAGCCGCCCAGCGTGGGAAAGCCGGCGATGTCGAACAGGTCCTTGACCGAGACCGGCAGGCCCTCGATGGGCGAGCGCGCCAGGCCGGCCGCACGCAGCACGTCGCTGGCGCGGGCCTCGGCCAGGGCCGCGCCCTGGAACACGCGCGTGAACACCTTGGGGCCTTCCCCCGACATGGTGCGGGCCAGGGCCTGCTCGGTCAGCTGCACCGAGGTGGTTTCGCCGCCATGCAGGCGCTGTGATGCCAGTTCCAGGCTGGGCAGGGGGAGGGCTTGGGTCATGTGGGAAGTCCTGTGGGTGAAGGCGGGCGTGGGCGGATCGGAGTCGCGGCTCAGGCCACGACGTCCAGCAGTTCGCTGCGGTAGCTGTGGCGGATGGAACGCTGGCTGCGGGGATCGTACAGCTCCATGGAGAACTGCGTCGAGGGGCGGATGCCGCCGATGGCGCCCACCGTGCCGCAGGTCATGCCGCAGCCTGCGGGCAGCAGATCCTTGCCGCCCGTGAAGCCTGCGATCAGGTCCTGGGGCGTGCGCAGGCTGGCCAGCGTGCCTTCCTGGTAGAGCACCTCGCGGCCGTCTTCCACGATCCACGAGCGCACGACCAGCTCATCCCAGTGGCCGGCCACGTCGGCAAAGCGCCAGGCCTGGGTGGCCACGGGCTTGACGCAGGCCTGCTTGGAAAAGGCCACGCTGTAGGCTTCCAGCTTGCGGTCCGTGTGGTCGGAGGCCAGGCTCACGAACATCTCGCCTTCGTGCGTGAACACGAAGACCTCGACCTCGCCCGAGGAGTCCGGGCCCAGCACCTGCAGCGCGCTGTGCTGGCTCAGCTGGTTGCTGGAGATGCGGTAGTACAGCGGCACGGCGCTGGGGCGCGGGATGCCGATGGCGGCCAGCTCCTCGATGTGGTGCTCGATGGCATCGCGGTCGCGGCCGGCCCAGCCGGCGACGATGAGGGTGTCGAATTCAGGGGCGAAGGTCTGGCCTTCGGGGGTGGTGAACTGCAGTTGCATGGCAGGCGATCCAGGGGGAATTCGGGGCCGCGGGCCCCGGTGAGAAAACGCGGAAGTCAGGCTGTGGCGTGCGGAGGGCGTGGAGCGGCACCGCACGCGCAGGCCTCACTGCTTCCTGACGAAGAGCACGACCAGGAAGGCCGCCAGGAATTCGAGGGCTGCCACGAAGTACAGGCCCGAGGACAGCGATCCCGTGCTGGTCTTGAGCGCGCCGATCATGTAGGGCGCCACGAAGCCGGCCAGGTTGCCGATGGAGTTGATCAGTGCAATGCCGCCGGCCGCCGCCGTGCCGGCCAGGAAGGCGGCAGGAATCGACCAGAACACGGGAAAGGCCGCGAGGATGCCGATGGAGGCCAGCGTCAGCGCGCACAGGGCGAGCACGGCGTTGTGCAGGAACAGGCCCGTGAGGATCAGGCCCGCCGCCGCGATCAGCGCGGACAGGGCGCAGTGCATGCGGCGCTCGCCGGTCTTGTCCGAATGCATGCCGTTCCAGACCATGGCCAGCGTGCCGGCCAGGAAGGGAATGGCCGAGATCAGGCCGATCTGCAGCGTGTTCTGGATGCCGATCTCCTTGATGATGGACGGCGACCAGAACGCGATGGTGGCGTTGCCGCTGACGATGCAGAAATACACGGCGGCGCACAGCCACACGCGGTAGTTGCGGCAGGCATCCAGGAAGGACACATGCTTGTGGCCGCCCTGGTTCTCGGCCTCCACGGCGGCGGTCACGGCGCGCTGCTCGGCCGCGCTCAGCCACCTGGCGTTGGCGGGCTTTTCGGGCAGGTACAGCAGCACGAAGAAGCCGGCGATCACCGAGGGAATGCCTTCCAGGATGAACAGCCACTGCCAGTTGGACAGATGGCCCACGCCCTGCATGCCATTCATGATGGCGCCCGCAATCGGGCCGCCCACGGCGCCGGCAATGGCGAACGAGGTCATGAACAGGCCGTTGACGCGCGCCCGGTGGCGGGCCGGGAACCAGTAGGTCAGGTACAGCACCACGCCGGGGAAGAAGCCGGCCTCCACCACGCCCAGCACGAAGCGCAGCACGTAGAACATGGTGGGCGTGGTCACGTAGGCCATGGCCATGGAGGCCGCGCCCCACAGGATGGTGATGCGCGCCAGCGTCTTGCGTGCGCCGATCTTCTCCAGCAGCAGGTTGCTGGGCACCTCGAACAGGAAGTAGCCGATGAAGAAGATGCCTGCGCCCAGGCCGTAGATGGCCTCGCTGAACTGCAGGTCGTCCAGCATCTGCAGCTTGGCGAAACCGACGTTGACGCGGTCTATCCAGGCCAGGATGAAGAGCAGGACCAGAAAAGGGATCAGGCGCCAGGCGATCTTGCGGTAGGTGGCGTCCATGTCGAGGGACGCGGCCTCGCCGGCGCCTGTGCTCTGTGCGAGGGGATGTGCGGCGGATGCCGGGCTGCTCATGGGGTGTCTCCTGTCTTCGAAAGTGCAGCGGGCACACGGGCCAGGCCGCTGGGACCGGGCCCGTGTGTCGTGGGAACCTCAGGCGTCTGGCGCTTGCAGCGGTTCCTTTGGCGGCAGTATCGAAAGGCAGGACAGGGCTGTCCAACAAGAAATTATGAGCAGGCCTGAATGCAAATTCTTATGGGCAGCAATGGTGCGGGCGCCGCACCGGCATGCGGCATGCGTGCACCATTTGCGCTCGGGAAAACCCTGATTTTTTCAGGCGGTGGCGGCGGCACGCGGCGCACGCAAGGGCTGCTTCCACAGCTCGGCCAGCAGCAGGCCGCCGATGGTCAGCACGCCGCCCACGGCGTGGTAGGCCGCCAGGGGCTCGCCCAATGCCATGAAGGCGATCACGGCCGTGAAGATGGGTACCAGGTTGAAGAACATGCTGGAGCGGCCCGGCCCGATGCGCGCCACCGACATCATCCACAGCAGCGGCGCGGCGATGGAGGCCATGATGCCCGCAAAGCCCACCAGCGGCAGGTTGGCCGCGTTCAGCCCCGTGCGCGGCGCCATCAGGAACAGCGGCAGCTGCGCGATCACGGCCACCAGGATCTGCAGGTACAGCAGTTGCACCGTGGCCAGGCGCGGCATGGGCCAGCGCTTGAGCAGGATGTTGTAGACGGCATAGGCCAGCATGGCCACGAACATCAGCGCGTCACCGCCATTGAGGCCCTGGGTGAGCAAGGTGGCAGGCTGCCCCGAAGACACCACCAGGGCCACGCCCGCAATCGCCAGCACGCAGCCCAGCACGGCGCCCCGGCTCAGCGCCTGGCCCAGCATGGCGGTGGACAGGCCCAGCACCATCATGGGCGTGAGCGAGCCGATCAGGCCCATGTGCGTGGCCGATGTCATATGGGCCGCGTAGTAGGCCAGGCTCTGGTAGATCACCATGCCCAGCATTCCCAGCACGACGAGGCGCGGCAGCAGCGGCCGGATGTCGGCGCGCTGGCGCCAGATGGACGGCAGCAGGAAAGGCGTGAACAGCACGGCTGCCACCAGCCAGCGGTAGAAACCGATCTCGGCCGCGCCGATGCTGTCGGCCGCCATCTTGCTGACCACGGTATTGACCGACCAGATGAGCACGGCGATCAAAGGGAAAAGGTAAGACCCCATTGGAAGACTCCTAAGACTGGTCCTATGATCGTTCTGTCCGACTTGGAGTGCATCCCTGGTTTCGGACAATCGATAGCGCAACCCGGACCATCCGCCATGCCCCGTCCCAGCAAGCCCATGCGCATCCAGAACGTCGAGGATGTGCCGGGCGAGTACTACTTCCGCTACGACGAATTCGGCGCCGACACCGAGGTGCCGCCGCACAGCCACAGCTGGGGTCACCTGAACTACACGCCCCACGGCAGCATGTGCATGGACACGGCAGGCCAGCGCTGGGTCTCGCCGCCGCAGTACGGCGTCTGGGTGCCGCCCGGCGTGGTGCACAGCTGCCATGTGGCGCACGCCGTGGTCTACCGCTCGGTCTACCTGGCGCCTGCGTTGTGCAGGGAGCTGCCGGCGCAGCCGTGCTCCATGCGCATCGGCGCCATCGTCAAGGCCATCCTGGCCGACTTTGCCGTGCGCGACGTGCACATTCCCGCCACCGACGCCGACCTGCGCCTGGCCCGTGTGCTCTACGACCAGTTGCGGGCCGTTCCCGTGGAGCCCGGCTATCTGCCGGCCGCCGAACACCCGGCCCTGGTCGAAGTGCTGACCCGCATGCGCGCTGCGCCCGAGGACCACCGCAGCCTGGCCCAATGGGCCGCCAGCGTGCACATGACCGAGCGCACCCTGGCGCGCCACTGCCAGCGCGAGCTGGGCATGGGCCTGGGCGAATGGCGCCAGCGCATGCGCTACCTGCTGGCCATCGACGCGCTGGAGGCCGGCCTGAGCGTGCAGCAGATCGCCTATGACCTGGGCTACAGCACGCCCTCGGCCTTCATCGCCATGTTCCAGCGCGAGGCCGGCACCTCGCCAGAACAATTCCGCCGCGAGTTCTGCATGCCGCCGTGAGGCTGTTGCGCCATCTGTCTGCAGCCCGGCCCCAGCCGCGAGATAATGCCGCCCGTGAAGCACGCCAGACCGCCGCTGGTGCAATCGTGGAAACACGGCACTGGAGGAACGTCCGGACTGCACAGGGCAGCGTAGCAGCTAACGGCTGTCCACCGTGAGGTGAGGATCAGAGCAACAGAGACGAGTCGGGGACATGTGCCGCCAACTTGGTGTTCTATGGGGTGCCAGCGCAAGCTGGCGACGGATGGCGCAAGCCAGACGCCCAGGCGAAAGCCTGGGCCCCATAGCCACCCGGGGACGCGGAACGCGTCCCCGGGTGAAACGGGCAATCTCTACGCGCAGCAATACCAAGTAGGCACACGTTGACGGGGCCCCCGGAGTGTGCGGGTAGGTAGCACCGAGCCGGGCGGCGACGCCCGGCCCAGATTAATGGCGGTCACATGCGGGCAACCGCGTGCACAGAATCCGGCTTATCGGCGCGCTTCACACTTTTTTCCATGCCCCGCCACCGGCGGGGCATTTTCATGGGCGGTTCAGAACTGGTATTTGGCCGTCAGCAGCAGCCTGCGCGGCACGCCGAAATAGTTGCCGCCGTTGTTCGTGCCCAGGGTCTCGAAGTAGCGGCGGTCGAACAGGTTGCTGACGTTCATCTGCAGGTCCAGCTGCCGGTTCACCCGATAGCCGATGACCAGGTCGGCCACGGCATGGGCGGGCTGGCGGATTGCATAGCCTTCGGCGCTGGTCAGCGACTCGGACGTGGTGCGGCTCTGGTAGCGCAGGCCGCCGCCCACGCGCCATGCGCCCAGCTCGCCGCCCAGGTGGTACATGGCCGACAGCTTGAGCTGGTGGCGCGGCGTGTAGCTGGCATAGGGCGCGCCCTTGGCGCCTTCGGTGCTGTCGCTGGCGATCTCGGCCTGGGTGAAGGTATAGCCAAGGCCGGCGTTCAGGCGCGGCAGGATCTCGCCGCTGATGTCCACGTCCAGCCCCTTGCTCCTGACCTTGCCGACGGAGCGGTAGCAATTGGTCTTCACCGTGCAGGAGTTGATGTCCGCGATGGCCTGGGGCAGGTTGTCCTGCGTGGTGTTGAACACGGCAACGGCCAGGTTCACGCGCTCGTCCAGGTAGCTGCCCTTGAGGCCCAGCTCGAAATTGCGGCCCTCCACCGGCGCCAGCATGCTGCCCGAGACATCCAGAAAATCCTGCGGCCGGAAGATGCTGGTGTAGCTGGCATAGGCCGAGTAGGTCTTGCTGATGTCATAGGTCAGCGCCGCATAGGGCGTGGCATGGGCTTTCTCGCTGAATTCGCGCTCCCGGCTCCAGCTGCCCTGGCGCTGGACGTTGGTGAAGTCGTACCAGTCCAGGCGCGCGCCGGCGATCAGGTTCAGCGGCTCGGCCAGCAGGAAGCGGCCCGTGGCGTAGGCCGAGGTCAGCGTGGTCTTCTGGCGGCGCGTCCACAGGTCTTCGGCCAGCAGGCCGGAGCGGTCCAGCGAGTCGGGGTTCCAGGTATAGGGATCGACGCCATTGGCGATCAGCCATTCCCCCGTGGGCGACAGGTAGCTGTAGCCCTGGTCGCTCCAGCGGATGGTGCGGCGGCTGAGGCCGAAGGCCAGGTCATGCTCGCGGCCGAACAGGCGCACGGGGCCCTGGGCCGAGGCATCAAGGCTGAGCTGGCGCTTGTCGTAGTCGTAGAGGCCGCCGGCCACGTCGTAGCGCGTGCGGCCCTGGTCGTCCTGGCCGCCCGAGACCAGGTAGGCGCCGTCCAGCGCGGACTGGGCCTGCAGGGCGCGCGCGGCCAGCCTGGCCTTCCAGCCGTTGTCGAAGCGGTGCTCCAGGTCGGCGAACAGGCTGACCTCCTTCTTGTCCCATTTGCTCCAGGAGGGCGAGAAACGCCTGGATCGCGCAATGTCGAGGAAGGAGCCATCGAAGCCCATGGGCACGCCCATCCATTGCGAGCCGGGGTTGTCTTCGTTCACATAGGAGCCGCCCACGCTCAGCGTGGTGTCGCGCCCCAGGTCGAACTCGGCGGTGCCGTACAGCAGCTGGCGGCGGCTGCTGTAGCCATCAATGAAGTGGTCACGCGACTGGGCCGAGGCCACCACACGCCCGCGTGCCGAACCGTCCTCGTTGAGGGCGCCGCCCACATCGACCTCGCCCACGGCCTGGTTCCAGCTGCCGCCGCGCAGGGTGACCGAGCGCTGGGTGGTGCGCGGCGCGCGCTTGCGCACGAAGTTGATGGTGCCCGAAGGGTCGCCCACGCCCGTCATCAGCCCCGTGGGGCCGCGCACCACTTCCACGTGGTCGTACATGGCCATGGTGTCGTAGGTGGAGGTGTCGGTTTCATACGAGACGGGCACGCCGTCCTGCAGGAACGAACCGATCACGAACCCGCGCGAGAAATAGCGCGCCCGGTCGTCGCTCCAGCGGTTGATGGTGATGCCGGTGGCGCTGTTGGCCACGTCGTCGATGGACAGCATGCCCTGGTCGTCCATCTTCTGGCGCGTGACCACGGTGAGGGACTGGGGCGTCTCGCGGATGGACAGCGGCAGCTTGGTCGAGGTGCTCATCAGCCCCGTGGTGTAGGAGCCCGAGCCCTCGGTGGTCGTGGTCTCGCCCACGGCGGACACCGTGACTTCGGGCAGGGCCACGGTACCGGCGGGCTTTTCCACCACCAGCGTGCCCTGGCTCACATGGCCTTCCAGCCCGCTGCCGCGCAGCAGCCGGGCCACGGCGGCGGCGGTGCTCAGGCGCCCTTCCACGGCGGGCGCGCGGCGGCCCTGCACGAGTTCGGGCGCAGCCAGCAGTTGCAGGCCGGCCTGGCGGGCCAGTTGGGCCAGCGCCTGGTCCAGCGGCTGGGCGGGAATGTGGAAGTCGGTGCTGGCGGCCGTGGCCGTGGCCGGTGCTGCCTGGGCCAGCGCGGCTGGAGACAGCTGCACGGCCAGCAGCGCGATGCCCGCGGCAACGGCATGGTGGCGGGCAAGGCTGCAGGCAAGGCGGGAAGGCTTGGAGGGGAATGAAGACATGGAAGGTCCCGTGGCGGATCTGGGCAATGGCGATTCCCGGGCTGCGAATGCGTCGCGTTCCCGGGTCCTCATGCCTATACGAACGGGCGCAGGCATTCCCTCACGCCTGGTGCGCATGCGCCGTGCATTCCGGGGCCATGGGCGCTCCGGGGCTATGGGCGCATCAGCTGCGGCGGCGGATGACCAGGGTGCGCCCGGTTCCCGGGCCCTGTTCCTTTTGCTGCACCTCTTCCTGCACGCTGACCGGCAGGGTGCGCGGGAGCATGCGCAGCCAGCCCTGGGCTGCCACAATGCGCACGCGCCCCAGCACGGGCAGGGCGGCGGCGTCGGGCTCCACGCGCAGTGGCTGCAGGCTGTAGCGCTCCAGGCGCCGGACCACCTCGGCCAGCGGCGTGTTCTGGAAGTCCAGCCAGCCCTCGCGCCAGGCGGCCACTGCCGCAACCGTTTGCACGGCGGCCGTCTGGCCTGGCGCCAGGCGCAGCATCTGGCCTGCGCCCAGTGCATGCCGGGCGCCGCTGCCGTCGCGCACCTGCACGCGGCCCGCATCGACGGCGACCAGCACCGCATCGTCCTCCAGCGCCACCTCGAAGCGCGTGCCCAGCACGGTGACCTGTACGTCCGCCGCCTGGACCACGAAGGGCCGTTCCGTGTCGCGCGCCACGGCGAAGAAGGCGCTGCCGGCCAGCAGCCGCACCTGGCGGCGCGTGGCGTAGAAATCCACCTCGGCGCGGCTGGCGGCGTCCAGCGTCAGGGTGCTGCCGTCGGGCAGGGGCTGGTTCAGCAGGCGGCCGGTGGCCGTGGCCAGCCGCACCTGGTACTGCGGCATCCACTGGCGCCAGGCCAGCCAGATCGCCGGGCTGCCGACACCCAGGCCCGCCATCCCCAGCAGGGTGGACAGGGCGCGGCGGCGGCCCGTGCGTGGTGCGGGTGCGGCGGTGTCTCCGCGCCAGCGGTGCAGCGAGGCTTCCACGCTGTCCATGGCGCGCATGACCTCGCGTTCCACGGTTTTGACCGAGACGCCGTGGCGCTCGGCCAGCTCGGCATGCGAGGCGCCCTCGATGCGGTCGGCCAGGAAGATGTCGCGGCAGCGCGCCGGCAACTGCGCCAGGGCGCCTTCGACCCCGGCCAGGGCCTGGCGGTAGGAATGGGTGTCGGCCACATCGGGGCTGAGTGGGGAGGGCGGCTCGCCTTCCCTCGCGCTGGTGTCAAAGCGCTCGGCCGTGCGCTGGCCATGGCGCAGGTGGTCGATGGCGATGTTCTCCATCACCGCGTAGAGATAGGCGCGGCTGGCGCCTGGCGGACTGTCCGGCGCGGCGGGCGCATCGCTTTCGCCGCGCTGGCGTTCGGCCAGGCGTATCCAGGCGTCATGCACCAGGTCACGCGCGGCCTGCGGGCCGGCGCGGCGCGCCACGAAGCGCACCAGCTCGTGGTAGCTGTCCTGGAAGTTGCTCAGCAGGGAAGAAGAGGAAGAGGCGGGCGCAGGCATGCGGGAGGCCCGAAGGCAGCACGGGAATCCCGCATTCTATGAAATGATTCTCATTTGCCGAATGTGCTGCCCGCCGCGCACCCGGCAATGCCGGCCTAGAACCGCTCCCAGGGCATCAGGTAGCGCCACTGGCCTTCGGGCACCTTGGCCAGAGAGAGGCGGCCAATGCGCAGGCGGCGCAGGCTGACCACGCGCAGGCCCACTTCGGTGCACATGGCGTCGATCTCGTCGGGGGCGATGCCCTTGAGCGCAAAGCGCAGGTGGTTCTCGTTCTGCCAGCTCACGCGGCAGGGCGGCAGCTGGCGCTTGCCGATCGGCAGGCCGGCCTTCATCAGCTCCAGGCCGTCCTCGTGGATCTGGCCCTCGACGCCGACGATGCATTCCTGCTCCAGCCACATGCCTTCCTCGCCCAGCTTGCGCGCCACGCGCTTGTCCTGGGTGTAGACGATGAGGCCGCTGGCAGGCAGCGGCAGGGGCAGGAAGGATTCCAGGTTCTTGAAGTGCTGGGCCAGCACCAGCAGCGGCATGGGCGTGTCCACCTGGGCCATGCTGGCTTCGCCCAGCAGGGAGTGGGCGCTGCGCACCCGGCCATAGGGCCGGCCCTGGGTGTAGCCCGCAGGCTTGTTCATCAGCAGGGTGACGGGCGGCACGGCCTCGGGCTGGGCGCCGCTGCGCAGCGTGACCTGCTGCTCGGGGCGCACGCGCGTCTCGGGCAGTTGCACGACCTTGCCGTCCACCTGGACGTTGCCGGCGGTGATATGCAGCTCGGCCTCGCGGCGCGAGCATTGTTCCTGTTCGGCCAGGCGCTTGGCCAGGCGAACGCTTTCAGATTCAGACATGCGCGCAGCTTAACCAGATACCAGGCCCCGCGCGCGTCGTCGGTCATTGCCGGTCATTGCCGCCCGCACAGCGCACGGATGCGCTCCACATGCGCCAGCAGCGAGCGCTCGGCAATCGGCCACAGCTGGGGCGGGGCGTCGTCATAGGCCAGGCGCACCCAGTCCTGCACGCTGCCGTCGGGCTGTCTTTGCATGGCGGCCAGCACCTTGGCCTCGCGTGCCAGCCGGTGGGCCTTCAGCTTGGCGATCGCCTGGCGCGCAAAGCCCAGCACATAGCCATGGGCCGGCAGGATGAAGCGCGCATCGTGCGCGGCGCACAGCGCGTCCAGCCTGTCCAGCGAATCGATGTACTCGCGCATGTTGCCGTCGGGCGGATCGATGATGGTGGTGCTGCCGTTGAGGATGTGGTCGCCGCTGAACAGCAGGGCATCTTCCTCCAGCAGAAAGCACACGTGGTTGGCCGCATGGCCCGGCGTGAACACGGCCTGCAGCGTGTGGGTGACGGTGCCTTGCGCATCCTGCACGGCGATGCGCTGGCCATCTGCCAGCACGTGGTCTGGCGTGAAGCGGCTGGCTGGCCGGGCCGTGGGTGCCGAAGGCAGGCCGCCGATGGCCGGGCGTGGCTTGCCGGCCTGCACCGCCAGCGCCTGCAGCAGGGCAGCGCCCGGCGAATGGTCGGCATGGGAGTGGGTGCACAGGATGTGGCGTATGTCGCCGCCGGCCGCCTCGAACAGGCGCTGCACATGCGCGGCGTCGGCCGGGCCGGGATCGATGCAGATGTAGCCCGTGGCGGCATCGCCCACCAGATAGCTGTTGGTGCCGGGGCCGGTCATCACGCCGGGGTTGGGGGCCGTCAGGCGCAGCAGGTTCTTGCGCAAGGGCACGGCGCGCTCGCTCTGCCAGTCCAGCGTGTGCAGGATCTGGCCGTCCGGGCAGACCATTTCCAGCTCGCCGAAGGGGGCCTCGTCCTCCATGTGGCGGGCTTCCTTGCCATCGAGAAAGCCGGTGCGCGGGCAGCACTGCCACAGCGGCCGCTCGCCTTGCAGGGCGGCGAACACGGCATCGGTGCCCGCGAAGCGGCTGAGCCGGTCCAGCGTGCGGATGGTGGGAAAGATCATGGGAAAGCTGCCGGCGCGGTGGCGCTCCAGCGCTTGCTGGGGGCTCACCCAGATGGGCTCGAACTGTTCCGATCCGTCGGCGTCAGGCTCCTGGCCTTCGGGCATGCGCGCCACGAAGAAGGGCACATCGAAGCGCCGGGGCAGGTCGCGGTCGGCCGTCCAGTGGGCCAGGTACCACAGCGCATCCACGGCCAGGCGCAGGCCGCGTGCCTCGCACTGGGGAACCAGGGGAGCATTGCGGTCCAGCGTGGCCAGCTCGGCGGCCGATACCGGTCGGCCCTGGGCATCGTGGGCCAGCAAAATGCCGAGCTCCTCGAAAGTCTCGCGCAGGCCGGCGATGGCCTGGGTGACGCGCAGGCCATCGCCGGCCTGGGCGGGGCGGGTGCTGGCGCAGGCATGGGCGGCGTCGGCAGAGTCCTGGGCCTCGATGCCGCCGCCCGGGAAGACATAGGCGCTGGGCACGAAGCTGGCCTTGGGCGAGCGCCTTGTCATGAGCACTTCCAGTCCGCTGCCATCGGCGCGGTCGCGCATCAGCAAAACGGTGGAGGCCTTGAGCGTGTCTACGGGCTGGCGCTGGGGGTGCAGGAGCTGGCTGGGGCGGGTCATGGGGGCATTATGCGGATGGACCTGCATCGTGCTGTTGCGCCGGAGACGCAGGCGGCTGGATGGCGGTCTGCACCAGGGCATGCCCCGGATTGCGCCATGAGGCTGCCGTGCAGGGGATAATCGCGGGATGCAGATCCGCTTTACCAAGATGCAGGGCGCTGGCAACGATTTCGTGGTCCTTGACGAAACCGCCGGCCCGCTGGGCCTGAGCGCAGCCCAGTACCGCTTTCTGGCCCACCGCCAATTCGGCGTGGGCGCCGACCAGATCCTCACGGTGCGGCCCTCGCCCGCCGAAGGCATCGACTTCGAATACGTGATCCACAACGCCGACGGCGGCGAGGTCGAGCAGTGCGGCAACGGCGCGCGCTGCTTTGCCCGCTATGTGCACGACAAGGGACTGACGGACAAGTCCGTCATCCGCGTGCAGACGCTGGCCGGCCTCATCGCCCCCGAGCTGCATGCCGATGGCCGCGTCACCGTGGACATGGGCCAGCCCGTGCTGGAGCCCGCCCTGGTGCCCTTCGATGGTGCAGGCCTGGTTCCCCGCCCGCTGGGTGCGGCGCAGCAATGGCCCCTGCAGCTGGGCGACGAAGCCACGGTCTGGATCGCCCCCGTTTCCATGGGCAACCCGCATGCGGTGCAGCTGGTCGACGATGTGGACCATGCGCCCGTGGCCACCTGGGGCCCGCTGATCGAGCGCCATGCGCGCTTTCCCCAGCGCGTCAATGCGGGATTCATGCAGATCGTCGATCGCGGCCAGATCCGGCTGCGTGTGTACGAGCGCGGTGCCGGCGAGACGCTGGCCTGCGGCACGGGCGCCTGCGCGGCCGTGGTGGCCGGCATCCGCTGGGGGCTGCTCGACGCGCGCGTCGATGTGCACACCCGCGGCGGCCGGCTGACCATCGAGTGGGACGGCGGCGCAGTGCGCATGACCGGCCCCGCAGAGTTTGTTTTTGAAGGACAGATCGAGGTTCCCGACCAGCCATGAACAGCACTACCGATATCGCCGTCACCGAAGAGACGATTGCCGACTACCTGCTGAACCATCCGGAATTCTTCGAGCGCCACGCCGAGATGCTCGCGCGCGTGCAGCTGGTCAGCAGCCACAGCCCGCGCACCGTAAGCCTGCAGGAACGCCAGGCCGAGATGCTGCGCGAGAAGATCAAGGGCCTGGAGCACCGCATCATGGACATGATGCGGCACAGCAGCGAGAACGCCTCCATCGCCGACAAGCTGCACGCCTGGAGCTGCGCCCTGGCCAAGGTCCAGGACCTGCGCGAACTGCCCCATGCGCTGACGGCCAGCCTGCAGCATGTCTTCGAGGTGCCCCAGGTGGCCCTGCGCCTGTGGAACGTCTCCGGCGCGCAGACCAGCAGCATCTACACCATGGGCGTCAGCGACGATGCCAAGTCCTTCGCTGCCTCGCTGACCATGCCGTTTTGCGGCCCCAACATGGGCTTCGAGCCCGGCGGCTGGCTGGTCGATCCCGACGCGGCCCAGTCCCTGGCCCTGCTCACCCTGCACGATGGCGACCCCGGCAACCCGGCCCATGCCTTCGGCATGCTGGTCCTGGGCTCGCCCGATCCGCTGCGCTTCGAGGCCACCATGGGCACGGAATTCCTCTCGCGCATCGCGGCCCTGGCCAGCGCGGCCCTCTCGCGCATGCGGCCCGTGGCGCTGACCCTGGCGCGCGGCTGATCGGCTGAAAGCCCATGCCGGGGGCATCGGACAGGGACGGGCTCCCGGAAGGCGGCCTTCCGGCAGAGGATCTGGAGGCAGAGGACCTGGCGCTGCTCCCCTCCGCCGTCCATGCCTATCTGGAGCATGTGCGCGTGCAAAAGCGCCTGGCCGACCGCACCTGCGAGCTCTATGCGCTGGACATGGCCCGGCTGTGCGCCATGGCCCGCGACGCCGGCCAGGAACTGCTGGCGCTGCAGCCCGCCCACATCCGCCGCTTCGTGGCCCGGATGCATTCCCGGGGCCGCAGCCCGCGCGGCATTGCGCTCATCCTGTCCGGCTGGCGCAGCTTCTTCCGCTGGGCGGCCCAGCAGTCGCTGGTGCCTTTCAATCCTGTGGAGGGCGTGCGCGGCCCCAAGGCACCCAAACCCCTGCCCAAGGCATTGGGCGTGGATGACGCCGTGCAGCTGGTCGCCTTCAGCAACGCCGATGCCGACCCCTGGATCGAGGCGCGCGACGCCGCCATCACCGAATTGCTGTACAGCTGCGGCCTGCGCGTGGGCGAACTGGTGGGGTTGGACGTGGCGCCCGGCCAGGACACGCAGCGCCAGGGCCGTGGCTGGATAGACCTGCAGTCCGCCGACGCCCACGTGCAGGGCAAGGGCGGCAAGCGCCGCACCGTGCCCGTGGGAGCGGCCGCGCTGCAGGCGCTGCAGCGCTGGCTGGCCCTTCGGGAAACGGGTCTTGCGGGGGCGGCCGCACAGGCTGCGCAGCACGAACCCGCCCTTTTCATCGGCCGGCGCGGCGAGCGCCTGGGCGCGCAGTCGGTCTGGGCGCGGCTGCGCCAGCGCGGGCAGCAGGCCGGCCTGTCGGCCGGTGTCCATCCCCATGTGCTGCGGCATTCGTTCGCCAGCCACATGCTGCAGTCCAGCGGCGATCTGCGCGCCGTGCAGGAGCTGCTGGGCCACGCCAGCATCTCGACCACGCAGATTTACACGCGCCTGGATTTCCAGCATCTGGCCCAGGCCTACGAGAGCGCCCACCCGCGCGCGCGCCGCAAGAGCGGCGACAGCAGGCAAGTCGGCGAAATCGGCGAAACCCCTGAAAAGGACAACCTCGAATAAAAAAGGCCAAGCCCTCTGGCAAAACAGCACTTGACAGGCTCGCTAAACTTATTCGGAACGTCTTTTCGACAAGGCCCGTCCATGGTGGACGGGCCTTGCCGCTTCCCTTTGCTGAATTTTCTGAAAGCAATCCCATGGCACTGATTCCCGTCACCATCCTTACCGGCTTCCTGGGCTCGGGCAAGACCACGCTGCTCAAGCGCGTGCTCAGCGAGTCCCACGGCATGAAGATCGCCGTGATCGAGAACGAGTTCGGCGAAGAAAACATCGACACCGACATTCTCAAGACGGAGTCCAAAGAGCAGATCCTGCAGATGAGCAACGGCTGCATCTGCTGCACCATCCGCGAAGACCTGCGCGAGACCCTGCAGCTGCTGGCCTCCAAGCGCCGAAAGGGCCTGGTGGAGTTCGACCGCATCGTGATCGAGACCACGGGCCTGGCCGATCCCGGTCCCGTCGCCCAGACCTTCTTCATGGACGACGAGATCGCCGAGACCTATCTCATCGACTCCATCCTGACCCTGGTCGACGCCAAGCACGCCAACCAGCAGCTGGACGACCGCCAGGAAGCGCGCCGCCAGGTCGGCTTTGCCGACCAGCTCTTCCTGTCCAAGACCGATCTGGTCAGCGAGGACGAGAAGAACGCGCTCATCCACCGCCTCAAGCACATGAACCCGCGCGCGCCCATCCGCGCCGTGCATTTCGGCGAAGTGCCCCTGAACGAAGTCTTCGACCTGCGTGGCTTCAACCTCAATGCCAAGTTGGACATCGATCCCGACTTCCTCAAGGAAGACGATCACGACCACGGCCATGATCACAAGCACGAGCATGGCGAGCACTGCAGCCATGACCACGAGCATGACGAGAGCTGCGGGCACGACCACGCCCACAGCCACGCCCATGATCACGAGCACGGCGAACACTGCAATCATCCTCACCACCATCACCACGATGACGACGTCAAGAGCTTCGTCTACCGTGCCGACCGCGCGTTCGACCCTGCCCGCCTGGAGGACTTCCTGGGCGCCATCGTCAACATCTATGGCCCGCGCATGCTGCGCTACAAGGGCGTGCTGAACATGCAGGGCACGGAGCGCAAGGTCATCTTCCAGGGGGTGCACCAGCTCATGGGCAGCGACCTGGGACCGCAATGGGCCGAAGACGAAAAGCGCCAGAGCAAGATGGTCTTCATCGGCATCGACCTGCCCCAGGACATCTTCCTGCAGGGCCTGGAGCAGTGCCTGGTCTGAGCCGTCTGTGAACTTTTGTGAGGAATCACATGGTTTTTGCTGACATCTGATTGACGCAGGAGCCGCCCGCATCTGCAGGCGGTTCCTCTGCTTTCATGTGGGGTATGTGCAACGGCTTGCGCTCCTGTAGAGCATCGATACAATCGCGCCCCTGAAGAGAGCCCCCAAGCCCAATGGACTGCCCCGCAGGGGTCGCCCATACCGTGAGGAGACAGCAAGTGAGCGCCGAATCCAGCAAGAAGCCGTCAGTGGCCGCCCAGGCCCCGGCTGCAAGCCAGAAGGCCGCGGTCCGCACTGCGGTCGGCGTCGTCGACCTGGCCTCCCGCGCTGGCTGGAAAAGGGCTCTTTGCACGCACGGCCGCCGCACGGCCTGGATTGCCGCACCCCGCCGCAAGGGGAAGCCGGCAGGTTCCGCAACTGCGGCGATCGGCTGTCCTACATGGCATTCGACCCGGGCGCCTCGATTGACAGTACCATCCATGGCCCCGTCCGATGCCCCCGGCTCGGACTAAGTTAGCGAAACCAACACTATGCCTACCACTACGCAAACGCCTTCGTCGGGATCGACGAAACGAGACCCCAAGCTGGCCAATGCCTGGAAGACCAAGTCGGCGGAGGAGCTGACGGATGCCGAAGTGCTGGCCATGTCCGATGACGACTACATGAATGAGAAGCAGATGGCGTTCTTCCGCCTGAAGCTGCTCACTCTCAAGCACGACATGCACACCAACGCGGGCGAGACGGCAGAAAACCTGCGCGAGGACACCGTGGTGGTTCCCGATCCGGCCGACCGCGCCACCATCGAGGAAGAGCACGCGCTGGAACTGCGCACCCGCGACCGCGAGCGCAAGCTGCTCAAGAAGATCGAGCAATCCATTGCACGCATCGACGCAGGCGACTACGGCTACTGCGACGAAACCGGCGAGCCCATCGGCGTGGGCCGCCTGCTGGCCCGTCCCACGGCCACGCTGTCGCTGGAGGCCCAGCAGCGACGCGAGCTCAAGCAGAAGATGTACGGAGATTGAGTTGCGGCAACGGCCTTCGGAACGGTGGTGCTAATCTGATTCGCCATGGCAAAAGAAGAGAGCAGCAAATCGGGAGGGTTGTTGTCCAAGGTGGTGCGCTTTGTGCGCCACCCGACGGTCAATTGGTCCGATCTCGACGGCCTCGACGCTGACCAGGAGAGCCAGTACAGCAAGCAGGCGCTCAAGGAAATGATCGAGCGCAAGCGCCGCAACGATTTCGTGCGCAAGCGCGAGTTCGACCAGCTGCGCCGCCTGCGCCAGGCCGAGTTGCAACAGGCCTCCCGGCCGGGCAGCGCATCTGTCGGTGTCGGCGTGCCCGGACCGGCTGCGCAGGGCTCGCAATTCCTCAGCAGCCTGCTGAGCTCCAAATCCTCCGGCGAGCGCGCCGTCACGCTCAAGAAGATCGACGAGATCGAGGCCCAGATGTCCCAGCAATGGTGGCGGGGCAAGCAGGCGGCCGACGCCACCACCATTCCCATGGCGCTGCCCGCTGGCGGCAACCCCGCGCCGGCGTCGTTTCGCAAGCAGCCGCCGCCGGGCCAGATCCCCATGCTCAGCGACGTGGTGCCTGCGGCCATCGCCTCGGCCGGCGATGTGGCGGCCTTTGCCACCACCTTGCCCATGAGCCTGGCACCTGCGCCGCAGGTGCCGTCCGTCTCCACGGCTCCCCTCATGGATTCCATGCCCATGGCCCGCCCCCTGCGGCCATTGGAGGGGGCGACCGATTTCCTGCCCGCCTTCGCGGCCACCGAGGTCTCTGCCCCGCAGCCCATGGACATGGTGCCGCCATCCTTCGTGGTGTTCGAGCACGATCCCGACCTCGAAGAGCCGGCCATCCTCTTTGCCAATGGCGACGTGGACGGCGCCGAGCAGGGCATGCTGGAGCTGATCGAGCGGCGCGATGTGCCTGCGCAGCTGCCGGTCTGGCTGGCCTTGCTGGACCTGTACCGCGCGGCCGATCGCCCGCTGCAGTTCGACAAGGCCGGCATTGAATTCGCGGCGCGCTTCGGCCGCTCCGCTCCCCAGTGGTTCGCGATGCCGCAGCAGCGCACCGCCGCGATGGCGCCCCTTCCCGGCGCAGCGGCAGGGCGCGGCTGGCGCTGGAGCGCTCCCGCCCAGGTCACGCCCAGCGCCGTCACGGCGCTGAAGGCCTCCCAGGCCAAGGCCGCCGGTCCCTGGACCCTGGACTGGGCTGCCGTGACCCACATCGACGAGGCGGCAGCCACCGCCTTGGAGGCGCTGCTGCAGCAATGGGCCGATTCCCAGGGCGTATTCGTGCTGCTCAACGCGGACCGGCTGCAGGCGCTGCTGGGCGCGCTGGCTCCGTCGGGCGACTCCGCTGTAGATACGCTGTGGTGGCGCCTGCGCATGGCCGTGCTGCGCCTGATGAACCGGCAGGATGATTTCGAGCTGGTGGCCCTGGACTACTGCGTGACCTACGAAGTCTCGCCACCTGCATGGGTGGACCCGGTCTGCCAGTGCCTGACGCAAGCCGTCGAGTCCGGCGGTGCACAAGCCCCTGTGCAGCCGGGCGCTGCCGCCCCGGCGGATACCGTGCGATTTGCGCTGTCCGGCACCATCGAAGGCGATGCCTCCACCTGGCTGGACCCGGTGCAGGAAGGCGCCAGCCTGGGCGAGCCGGTGTTCATCGACTGCACCCAGCTGGTGCGCATGGACTTTGCGGCGGCCGGCTCCGTGCTCAACTGGGCGGCCCACATGCAGTCGCTGGGCCATGTGCTGCAGTTCGGCCAGCTGCACCAGCTGGTGGCCGTATTCTTCAATGTGATCGGCATCCAGGAGCATGCGCAGGTAACGCCAAGACGGGACTGACCTGCCGAGCGGCGGCATTCTTTGGAGGGGCTCTTGAGAAGACGGGAGCCGCCCTCATCTGGCACCGCTATGGAACAGTATCACGGCACCACCATCATCAGCGTGCGCCGGCAGACCCCCGAAGGCGTGCAGGTCGCCATCGGTGGCGATGGCCAGGTCACATTGGGCAACATCGTCGTCAAGGGTACGGCGCGCAAGGTGCGCAAGCTCTACCACGGCAAGGTGCTGGCCGGCTTTGCCGGCGCCACGGCCGACGCCTTCACGCTGTTCGAGCGCTTCGAGGCCAAGCTGGAAAAGCACCAGGGCCATCTGACGCGCGCGGCCATCGAGCTGACCAAGGACTGGCGCACCGACCGCGTGCTGCGCCGGCTGGAGGCCATGCTGGCCGTGGCCGATGCATCGGCCTCGCTGATCATCACCGGCAACGGCGATGTGCTGGAGCCCGAGCAGGGCATCGTGGCCATCGGATCGGGTGGCGCCTACGCGCACTCGGCGGCCAAGGCGCTGCTGACCAACACCGAGCTGTCGGCCGAGGAGATCGTGCGCAAGTCGCTGGCGATTGCCGGCGAGCTGTGCATCTACACCAACATGCATCACACGGTCGAGACGCTCTGAGACCCTCGCGGCGCGGGCGGTTCTCGCCCGGCCATTGAAACGGATAGCCGCCAGCGGCCAGGTAACGGAAGCGGGGCTGGCGGCGCAATGCTTCGAATACACACCATGTCCTCTGCCATGACCCCCCAGGAGATCGTCTCCGAACTGGACCGCCACATCGTCGGCCAGACCGGTGCCAAGCGCGCCGTGGCCATCGCTTTGCGCAACCGCTGGCGCCGCCAGAACGTGGCCGACGGCCTGCGCCAGGAAATCACGCCCAAGAACATCCTCATGATCGGCCCCACCGGCGTGGGCAAGACCGAGATCGCGCGCCGCCTGGCGCGGCTGGCCGATGCGCCCTTCATCAAGGTCGAGGCCACCAAGTTCACCGAAGTGGGCTACGTGGGCAAGGACGTGGATGCCATCATCCGCGATCTGGCCGAGGTCGCCGTCAAGCAGACGCGCGAGGCCGACATGAAGAAGCTGCGCCTGCGCGCCGAAGACGCTGCAGAGGACCGCATCCTCGACGTGCTCGTGCCCCAGGCCCGCAGCGGCGAGGTGGCTGCCGACAGCACGGCCCGCCAGGTCTTTCGCAAGAAGCTGCGCGAAGGCCAGCTCGACGACAAGGAAATCGATATCGACGTGGCCGACGCGCCGCCTCAGGTGCAGATCATGGGCCCGCAGGGCATGGAGGAGATGGCCGAGCAGCTGCGCGGCATGTTCAGCCACATGGGCCAGGAAAAGCGCAAGACGCGCAAGCTGCGCATTGCCGAGGCCATGAAGCTGCTGACCGACGAGGAAGCGGCCAAGCTCGTCAACGAGGAAGACGTGCGCACGCGCGCCATTGCCAATGCCGAGCAAAACGGCATCGTCTTCATCGACGAGATCGACAAGGTCGCCACGCGCCAGGAAAGCAGCGGCTCCGACATTTCGCGCCAGGGCGTGCAGCGCGACCTGCTGCCCCTGGTCGAGGGCACCAGCGTCTCCACCAAGTACGGCGTGGTCAAGACCGACCACATCCTGTTCATCGCCTCGGGCGCCTTTCACCTGTCCAAGCCCAGCGACCTCATCCCCGAGCTGCAGGGCCGCTTCCCGATCCGCGTGGAGCTGGAGTCGCTGTCGGTCCAGGACTTCGAAGCCATCCTCACCCAGACCCATGCCTCCCTGGTCAAGCAGTACCAGGCGCTACTGGCCACCGAAGGCGTCACGCTGGAGTTCACGCCCGAAGGCATCACCCGGCTGGCCGGCATCGCCTTCGAGGTCAACGAGCGCACCGAGAACATCGGCGCGCGCCGCCTGTCCACCGTGCTCGAGCGGCTGCTGGACGAGGTCAGCTTCGATGCGGCCAAGCTTTCGGGGCAGACCGTCACCATCGACGCGGCCTACGTGGACCAGCGCCTGCAGTCCCTGAGCCAGGACGAAGACCTGTCTCGCTTCATCCTCTGAAGCCTGCCCCGGCGGCCGAGCAGCCGCCATCGAAGTGACTGCCCGCATTGCCGGGCAGTCACTTTTTGTAGGAGGCCGGCCCGAGTTGCACCCCGTCGCCAGCGAATTGAATCGTTGCAATTGCCTGCTGGGATTGAGAGTTCACTTGCAATCACTCCCCTAAGTGCTTGTAAAGTCTCGGTTTTTTGTCATCACTCACATTGCATTCGATCTCTAAGTTGTTGATTTCATTGCAAATAATTGTCCATTCCCGGGTTGTGAAACACCAAATTGCTGCTACAGTGCAAAAAAGTGCAATTAAGTGGTGAAAGTTGCCTTTGTGCCCCGATTTCCGGGACGCGATGGCTCCAACCGACCGGGGTGACTGACCGTGTTTCAAGGGGCGTCCTCGCTGAATCTCGATGGCAAGGGGCGGCTGTCTGTGCCGACCCGGCATCGTGACGCCCTCCTGGCCATGGCGCAGGGCCAGGTCACCCTCACCAAACACCCCCATGGTTGCCTGATGCTGTTCCCGCGCACGGAGTGGCTGCAGTTCCGCGAGCGGATCGCGCAGCTGCCCATGTCGGCGCAGTGGTGGAAGCGCATCTTCCTGGGCAACGCCATGGACGTGGACATGGATGCCACCGGCCGTGTGCTGGTGTCGCCCGAGTTGCGCGACGCCGTGGGTCTGACCAAGGAGGTCGTGCTGCTGGGCATGGGCAACCATTTCGAGCTGTGGGACAAGGCCACTTATGAGGCACATGAAGCGAAGGCCATGCAGGAAGAGATGCCTGCGGCCTTCCAGGATTTTGCTTTCTAGGAAAGAGGCGTTCTCTTGAATCAGCCGTTGCAACACATCACCGTTTTGCTCGACGAGGCCGTCGATGCGCTGCTGGACGGCGCCGCGCAGCCCGTTGCCGGGCAATGGGTGGACGCGACGTTCGGGCGAGGCGGGCATTCCCGGCGCATCCTCCAGCGGCTAGGGCCGGGCGGGACCTTGCTGGCGTTCGACAAGGACCCGGACGCGATCGAAGAGGCAGCGCGCATCACCGATGCGCGTTTTTCGATTCGGCACGAAGGGTTTCGCCACCTGGGCGAGTTGCCGGCCGGCAGCGTGCAGGGCGTGCTGATGGACCTGGGGGTGAGCTCTCCCCAGATCGACAACCCCGAGCGTGGCTTCAGCTTCCGCTTCGAGGGTCCGCTGGACATGCGCATGGACACCACGCGCGGTCAGAGCGTGGCGGACTGGCTGGCGGAAGCCGATGCCCAGCAGATTGCGGAGGTGATACGTGACTACGGCGAAGAACGGTTTGCTGGCCCCATTGCAAAGGCGATTGTTGCTCGGCGCGAAAGCCAGGGGCCCCTTCGCAATACCGCGGAGCTTGCCGAGCTCGTGGCTGGCGCGGTCCGGACCCGCGAGGCTGGGCAGAACCCAGCGACACGCACATTCCAGGCTCTTCGGATTTTCATCAATGCCGAGCTTGAAGAACTCGAACAGGCGCTAGAGGCCAGCCTGCGCGTGCTCGCGCCGGGCGGGCGCCTGGTGGTGATCAGCTTCCACTCGCTGGAAGACCGCATCGTCAAGCAGTTCATTGCCAGGCATTCCAAGGAAGTCTATGACCGGCGCGCACCCTTTGCCGCGCCCACACCCATGCGCCTTGAAGCCCTGGGCCGCATCAAGCCCAGCGAGGCCGAGGTCGCCGCCAATGCGCGTTCGCGCTCGGCCGTGATGCGCGTGGCCCGCCGCACCGAGGTGCCTGCATGAAGCGCACGCACCGTCTGGCGCAAGAGGAGGGCGTGGCATGCTGCGCCTGAACCTCGTGCTGCTGCTGGCGGTGATGGCCAGCGCCATCTTCCTGGTGCACAACCAGTACGAGTCGCGCCGGCTGTTCACCGAACTGGACCGCGCCGTGGCCGAATCGCGCCGCCTGGCCACCGAGCAGCAGCGCCTGCAGGTGGAAAAGCGCGCCCAGGCCACGCCGCAGCGCATCGAGGTCATGGCGCGCGAGCGCCTGCAGATGAAGCCGGCGACGCCGGCCATCGCCCAGTACGTCAATGACGATGCGCGCACGGGAGTGGCTCCATGACGCGCAGCGTGCTCTACACCTCCAGCCCCTTGCTGGCGTCCAAGACACCCCTGTGGCGCAGCAAGATGATCGTGGCCATGCTGGGCCTGGGCTTTGTCGGCCTGGGTGCACGCGCGGCCTATGTGCAGGTGTTCGGCAACGACTTCTTCCAGCGCCAGGGCCAGGTGCGCTTTGCGCGCACGTTGGAGCTGCCGGCCAACCGCGGCCGCCTGCTGGACCGCAATGGACTGATCCTGGCCTCCAGCGTTCCCGCCGCCAGCATCTGGGCCATTCCCGAAGATGTCGAGCAGGACGACCCCGAGGTCAAGGCCAAGCTCAAGCAGCTGGCCGCGCTCATGGAGATGCCGCTGCCCGCGCTGATGGAAAAGCTGGCCGACGAGGACAAGACCTTCGTCTGGATCAAGCGCCAGCTCGACTGGGACGTGGGCCAGCAGATCCATGCCCTCAACATCAAGGGCATCTACCAGCGCAAGGAATACAAGCGCCAGTACCCGGAAGGCGAATCGGCCGCCCACATCGTGGGCTTCACCAATGTGGAAGACCATGGCCAGGAAGGCATGGAGCTGGCCTTCGACAAGGAGCTGGGTGGCAAGCCCGGCTCGCGCCGCGTGATCAAGGACCGCCTGGGCCGCGTGGTCGAGGGCGTGGGCGAGGAAGTGCCGCCTCAGGACGGCCGCGACATCCAGCTGTCCGTGGACAGCAAGGTCCAGTACTTCGCCTACCAGAAGCTCAAGGAGCAGGTCATCGCGCACAAGGCCAAGGCGGGCAGCGTGGTGGTCATGGATGCGCACACCGGCGAATTGCTGGCCCTGGCCAACTACCCCAGCTACGTGCCCGACAAGCGCAAGAACCTGACGGGCGAGCAGCTGCGCAACCGCGCCATCACCGACACCTTCGAGCCCGGCTCGACCATGAAGCCCATCACCATCGGCCTGGCGCTGGAGTCGGGCCGCTTCAAGCCGGAAACGCCCATCGACACCACGCCGGGCCGCGTCAACGTCACGGGCTCGACGATTTCCGACACCCACAACTACGGCCTGCTCACCGTGGCCGGCGTGATCCAGAAGTCCAGCAACGTGGGCACGACCAAGATCGCGCTGCAGATGCCGGCCAAGGAAATGTGGGAAACCTTCTCGGCCGTGGGCTTCGGCCAGAAGCCGCAGATCTCCTTTCCCGGCGCCGCCAGCGGTCGCCTGCGTCCCTACAAGACCTGGAGGCCGGTGGAGCAGGCCACCATGGGCTATGGCTACGGCCTGTCCGCCAGCCTGCTGCAGATGACGCGCAGCTACACCGTCTTTGCCAACGGCGGGCGCGTGATCCCGGCCACCATGGTCAAGACCGACGAGCCGCCCGTGGGCGTGCCCGTGTTCTCTCCGCGCACGGCCAACGAGGTGCGCAAGATGCTGGCCCTGGCGGCCGGCCCCGGCGGCACGGGCCAGCGCGCCCAGACCATCGGCTACTCGGTGGGCGGCAAGTCGGGCACGGCCCGCAAGCAGCAGGGCAAGGGCTATGCCGCCGGCAAGTACCGCGCCTGGTTCACGGGCATGGCGCCCATCGAGAACCCGCGCATCATCGTCGCCGTGATGGTGGACGAGCCCAGTGCCGGCACCATCTACGGCGGCACCGTGGCGGCACCCGTGTTCAGCGAAGTGGTGCAGCAGACGCTGCGCCTGATGGGCGTGCAGCCCGATATGGAAGTCAAGCCCTTGATCGTCGCCAATCCCGTGGAGGAGCCCTCGCTATGAGTTCCTCCCAAGCCCTGCTGATGCTGTCGTCGGCCACCGAGGCTGTCCAATGGCTGGCCGCCCGCCTGCAAGGCAGCGGCACGCTGCAGACCGACAGCCGCAAGGTCCGGCCCGGCGACGCCTTCATTGCCTGGCCCGGCGCGGCCACCGATGGCCGCGCCCATGTGGCCTCGGCCCTGGAGCGCGGCGCCGTGGCCTGCCTGGTCGAAGCGCAGGGCGTCGAGCCCTTCGGTTTTTCCGGCGAGCACATCGCGGCCTTGCCTGGCCTCAAGGCCGCCACGGGCCTGATCGCCGACCAGTGGTTCCAGCATCCCAGCGCCCGGATCGACGTGCTGGCCGTCACCGGCACCAACGGAAAGACCACCACGGCCTGGTGGCTGGCGCATGCGCTGGCCCAGGTGAAGCTGCAGGAACGCAGCGGCTGCGCCCTGGTGGGCACGCTGGGCGTGGGCATCCCGCCCGCCCTGGAATCCACGGGCATGACCACGCCCGACCCGGTGCGGCTGCAGCGCGCATTCCGCGAGTACGCCGATGCGGGCCTGGCGGCCTGCGCCATCGAGGCCTCGTCCATCGGCATCGTCGAGCACCGGCTGGACGGCACGCGCATCCGCGTGGCGATGTTCACCAATTTCACGCAGGACCATCTCGACTACCACGGCAGCATGCAGGCCTACTGGGATGCCAAGGCCGCGCTGTTCGACTGGCCCGGCCTGCAGGCCGCCGTCGTCAATGTGGACGACGCGCACGGCGCGCGCCTGTGGGCCACGCTGCAGTCGCGCCCATCCTCTGCCGCGCTCGATGTCTGGAGCATTTCCATCGAAGGCGCGGCGCGCCTGCAGGCCAAGGACATCGCGCTGGGCGCCGAGGGCCTGAGCTTCACCGTGATCGAGGCCGGCCACAGCCTGCGCATGCACACGCGCATGGTGGGCCAGTACAACGTATCCAACCTGCTGGGTGTGCTGGCAGCGCTGCGCTGCCTGGGCCTGAGCCTGGACCAGGCCGTCGCTGCCTGCGCCCACCTGGAGCCCGTGCCCGGCCGCATGCAGCAGATCGTCCAGCCCGGCCAGCCGCTGGTGGCCGTGGACTACGCCCACACGCCTGACGCGCTGGACAAGGCCCTGCGCGCCTTGCGCCCGGCCGCCGAGCAGCGCCAGGGCCGGCTGTGGTGCGTGTTCGGCTGCGGTGGAGACCGCGATGCCACCAAGCGGCCGCTCATGGGGCAGGCCGCCCAGAAGAATGCCGACTGCGTGCTGGTCACCAGCGACAACCCGCGCAGCGAAGTGCCCGACCGCATCATCGACCAGATCCTGGCCGGCATGCAGCCGGGCGAGAACCTGCAGTCCCAGGCCGATCGCGCGGCGGCCATCGCCCAGGCGATCGCGCACGCCAGCGAACGCGACGTGGTGCTGATCGCCGGCAAGGGACATGAGGACTACCAGGAGACGGCAGGCCAGCGCCATCCGTTCTCCGACATGGCCGAGGCGCGCAAGGCGCTGGCGGCCCGTGAAGGAAAGAAGCGGTCATGATGACCTTGCAACAAGCGCTGGAGCTGATCCAGTCGCATATCCCCCAGGCACGGCTGGTCGGCAACGGCCAGACCGTGCTCACGCGCGTGCACACCGACACCCGCACGCTGCAGGCCGGGGATCTGTTCGTCGCCTTGAAGGGCGAGCGTTTCGATGCCAACCAGTTCCTGGTCCAGGCCCGCGAGGCCGGTGCCGCCGCAGCCCTGGCCCATGGCGGCCTGGAGGCTGCAGGCCTGTCCGGCATCGAAGTTCCCGATTCGCTGGCCGCCCTGGGCGCGCTGGCCACGGCCTGGCGCGCGCGCTTTGCGCTGCCGCTGATCGCCGTCACCGGCAGCAACGGCAAGACCACGGTCACGCAGATGGTGGCCTCCATCCTGCGTGCCCATGCGGGCGAGGCGGCGCTGGCCACGCGCGGCAACTTCAACAACTCCATCGGCCTGCCGCTGAGCCTGATGCGCATGACCGGCCAGCACCGCGTGGCCGTGCTGGAGATGGGCATGAACCATCCCGGCGAGATTGCCGAGCTGGCCGCCATCGGCCAACCCACGGTGGCCCTGGTCAACAACGCCCAGCGCGAGCACCAGGAATTCATGCACACGGTCGAGGCCGTGGCGCGCGAAAACGGCAGCGTGCTGCTGGCCCTGCCCGCCGACGGCGTGGCCGTGTTCCCCGCAGGCGACACCTACACGCCGCTGTGGCGTGAGCTGGCGGGCGCCCGCCAATGCCTGCTGTTCGGCGAGTCTGGCGACGGCGCCCATATCCACGCGCGTGACGCGCTGTGGCTGGGCGATGCCTGGCAGTTCACCCTGGCCACGCCCGAGGGCGAGGCGCCGGTGCGCCTGCACATCGCCGGCCGCCACAACGTGCGCAACGCGCTGGCCGCAGCGGCCTGCGCCCAGGCTGCCGGCGTGCCGCTGGCCGACATCGCACGCGGCCTGAGCGTGTTCGAGCCCGTGCAGGGCCGCTCGCGCGCGCTGAGCGTTTCGGTGCAAGGCCGCCCGGTCACCGTGATCGACGACAGCTACAACGCCAATCCCGATTCGGTGGCCGCGGCCATCGAGGTGCTGCGCGAACTGCCCGCTCCCCAGCTGCTGGTGCTGGGCGACATGGGCGAGGTCGGCGACCAGGGGCCGCAATTCCATGCCGAGGCGGGCGCGCTGGCGCGCAGCCTGGGCATTGCCCGGCTGTTCACGCTGGGCGCGCAAAGCACATCCGCCGCCACCGCATTCGGTGCAGGTGCCCGGCATTTCGAAGACATGGCCTCGCTGCAACAGGCAGCCTGTGCCGCGCTGCCCGAGGTGGGTAGCATTCTGGTCAAGGGTTCGAGGTTCATGAAGATGGAGCAGGTGGTTCAGGCGGTCGAGGCGGCCGGCAAGGATGACGGTTGCAAGAAGGAGGCCGCATGCTGCTGATGCTGTCCCAATGGCTGCAGGGCCTGTCCCCCGAGTTCGGCTTTCTGCGCGTCTTCCAGTACCTCACGATGCGCGCCGTGATGGCCGCGCTCACGGCCCTGGTCATCGGCCTGCTGGCCGGACCGCGCCTGATCCGCATGCTGACCTCGCTCAAGATCGGCCAGCCCGTGCGCGGCTACGGCATGGAAACCCATCTGGCCAAGAGCGGCACGCCCACCATGGGCGGGGCGCTGATCCTGCTGTCCATCGCCGTGTCCACGCTGCTGTGGTTCGACCTGTCCAACCGCTTCGTCTGGATCGTGCTGCTGGTCACTCTGGGCTTCGGCACCATCGGCTGGGTCGATGACTGGCGCAAGGTGGTCAACAAGGACCCCGAGGGCATGCGCTCGGGCGAGAAATATTTCTGGCAGTCCGTCATCGGACTGCTGGCCGCGCTCTACCTGGTGTTCTGCATTTCGGAGAACACCAATGCCCAGGTCTTCGAGCTGTTCGTGACCTGGGTGCAGTCGGGCTTTTCGCTGGACCTGCCCCCCAAGGCCGGCCTGCTTGTTCCCTTCTTCAAGGAAGTCAGCTACCCGCTGGGCGTGCTCGGCTTCGTGGTCATGACCTACCTGGTCATCGTGGGCGCCAGCAATGCAGTGAACCTGACCGATGGCCTGGACGGCCTGGCCATCATGCCCGTGATCATGGTGGGCTCGGCCCTGGGCATCTTTGCCTATGTGACCGGCAACGCCGGCTACGCCAAGTACCTGCTGTTCCCGCACATCCCGGGCTCGGGCGAGCTGCTGGTGTATTGCGCGGCCATGGCCGGAGCGGGTCTGGCCTTTCTGTGGTTCAACGCCCATCCGGCCCAGGTCTTCATGGGCGACGTGGGCGCGCTGGCGCTGGGCGCTTCGCTGGGCACCATCGCCGTGATCGTTCGCCAGGAAATCGTGCTGGCCATCATGGGCGGCATCTTCGTGGTCGAGGCGCTGTCGGTGATGCTGCAGGTCACCTGGTTCAAGTTCACCAAGAAGCGCTATGGCGAAGGCCGTCGCCTGCTCAAGATGGCGCCACTGCACCACCATTTCGAGAAGAGCGGCTGGAAGGAAACCCAGGTCGTGATCCGCTTCTGGATCATCACCATGCTGCTGTGCCTGCTGGGCCTGTCCACGCTGAAGCTGAGGTGAGTCCATGAACACCGAAGACTTCAAGACCGAACCTCCTGCGCTGCCGGCTGGCGAGCCCGCTGTCCCGGCGCTGCATGCCGAACTGGCCAAGGGGGCCGACTTTGCCTCGGAGTCTGCCGGCGAGCGGGCGGACGAGCCGGTCGCGGATCCGGTCCTGGACGATTCGCCGGCTGCGGCTCTGGAAGGCGCAGAGCAGCCGCTGGCTGCGGAGCCTTCGCAGGCGCTTGGGCTTGAGGCAGCCCCGGCCCCTGCGGCGATGACCGAGCCTGTACCCGACATCTCCACGCTGACGGCAGCCAGGGATGCCGCTGCCTTCGTGGCCCAGATCTTTGCCGACCCCAGCATCTCGGATTCCTCCGACGCCGAGGTCACCCCGGTCGCCACCGAAGAGGCGGTTGAAGCCGAACAGGTACTGCCACCCGTGGCTGCCGGCTGGCCCGGCGAGCAGGCCCAGCACCTGCAGGGCCAGCGCGTGCTCATCCTGGGCCTGGGCGCCTCGGGCCTGGCCATGGCGCGCTGGTGCGTGCGCTGCGGCGCCGAAGTCATCGTGGCCGATACGCGCCAGGCGCCGCCCCAGCTGCAACAGCTGTCCGCCGAACTGCCCCAGGCGCGCTTCGTGCCCGGAGATTTCACGGCCCAGCTGGTGGACGGCCAGAGCCTGGGCCTGGTCTACCGCTCGCCCGGCCTGAGCCCGGCCGCCGTGGCGCCCGTGGTCGACACGGCCCGGGCCCAGGGCCTGCCCGTGGGCGGCGAACTCGATCTCTTCGCCATGGCGCTCAAGGCCCTGGCCGCAGCCCATGGCTACCGTCCCACCGTGCTGGGCATTACCGGAACCAATGGCAAGACCACGGTCACCTCGCTGACCGGCCAACTGCTGGAGCATGCCGGCCTGCGCGTGGCGGTGGCGGGCAATATCGGCCCCACGCTGCTGGACACGCTGACCCAGGCCATCGATGCCGAAACGCTGCCCCAGGCCTGGGTGCTGGAGCTGTCCAGCTTCCAGCTCGACGGCGTGCAGATGTTCGAGCCCACGGCCGCCGCCGTCCTCAATATCACCCAGGACCACCTGGACTGGCACGGCAGCCTGCGCGCCTATGCCGATGCCAAGGCCTGTATCTTCGGCAGCAGCGGCATCATGGTGCTCAACCGCGAGGACCCCGAGGTCATGCGCATGCTGCCGGCACCCGTGGTGCCGCCGGGCAAGCGCCAAAAGCCCCAGCAGCGCGCCCACATCACCTTCGGCGGCGACATGCCGCGCCGCCCCGGCGACTTCGGTCTGGAAGTGGTCAGCGGCATGACGTGGCTGGTGCGCGCCCATGAGGCCGACGAAACCGCCAAGGGCAAGAACGCCGAAGACCTGTACATCCAGCGCCTGATGCCCGCCGACGCGCTGCGCATCCGCGGCCGGCACAACGCCATCAATGCCCTGTCCGCCCTGGCCCTGGCCAGCGCGGGCGGCTGCACGCTGGCGCCCCTGCTCTACGGCCTGCGCGAGTACCGGGGCGAGCCGCACCGCGTCCAGCCCATCGGCCGCGTCAACGGCGTGGAGTACTACGACGACAGCAAGGGCACGAACGTGGGCGCCACCGTGGCCGCGCTGTCGGGCCTGGGGCCTGACCACCGCATCGTGGTCATCCTGGGCGGTGACGGCAAGGGCCAGGATTTCTCTCCGCTGGCCGCACCCGTGTCGCGCCACGTGCGCGCCGCCGTGCTGATCGGCCGCGACGCGGGCCGCATCCGCGCTGCGCTGCAGGACTGCGGCGTGCCCCTGGTCGATGCCACCACCATGGCCGATGCCGTGGAGCTGGCCGCCTCGCGCGCCCATGAAGGCGACGCCGTGCTGCTGTCGCCCGCCTGCGCCAGCCTGGACATGTTCCGCAACTACGAGGACCGGGCCCACCAGTTCGTCGATGCCGTGCGCGCGCTGGCGCTGGATGCCGGCCATGAACTCGGAGGTGCTGCATGAGCGCGATGAACGCCATGAACCAGGCCCTGGGCCGCATGCGCTCCTGGTTCGGAGGCGCGCAGGAAAAGGCCATCGACGTGCTGCCCGTGCGCCTGGGCGGTCCCCAGTACCACCGGCCCACGCAGACGCCGGCCAGCGTGCTCGGCCTGGACCAGGCCCTGATCTGGGTGGTCATAGGCCTGCTGGCCTGGAGCCTGGTCATGGTGTATTCGGCATCGATCGCCATGCCGGACAATCCGCGCTTCGGCAAGATCGCGCCCACCCATTTCCTGATGCGCCATGCCATGTCCATAGGCATGGCCTTCGTCGGCGCGCTGCTGGCCTTCCAGGTGTCCATGGCCACCTGGGAGCGCATGGCGCGCAAGCTCTTCCTGGTGTCCCTGGTCCTGCTGGTGGCCGTGCTGATCCCGCACGTGGGCACTGTGGTCAACGGCGCGCGGCGCTGGCTGTCCCTGGGCATCATGAACTTCCAGCCGTCCGAGCTGGCCAAGTTCGCCGTGCTCATCTATGCGGCCGACTACATGGTGCGCAAGATGGAGGTCAAGGAGCGCTTCTTCCGCGCCGTGCTGCCCATGGGGCTGGCCGTGGTGCTGGTCGGGGTGCTGCTGCTGGCCGAGCCCGACATGGGCGCCTTCATGGTGATCGTGGTGATCGCCATGGGCATCCTGTTCCTGGGCGGCGTGAACGCGCGCATGTTCTTCCTGATCGCGGCCCTGGTGGTGCTGGCCTTCGTGCTCATCATCGCCACCTCCGAATGGCGGCGCGAGCGCATCTTTGCCTACCTCAATCCCTGGGATGAAAAGCATGCCCTGGGCAAGGGCTACCAGCTGTCGCATGCGTTGATCGCCATCGGGCGCGGCGAGATCTTCGGCGTGGGCCTGGGCCGCAGCGTCGAAAAGCTGCACTGGCTGCCCGAGGCGCACACCGACTTTCTGCTGGCCGTGATCGGCGAGGAATTCGGCCTGGTCGGCGTGCTCCTGATCGCCGTCACCTTCCTGTGGCTCACGCGCCGCATCATGCTCATCGGCCGGCAGGCCATTGCGCTGGACCGGGTGTTCTCCGGCCTGGTGGCCGAGGGCATTGCGATCTGGATGGGCTTCCAGGCCTTCATCAACATGGGCGTGAACCTGGGCGCGCTGCCGACCAAGGGACTGACGCTGCCCCTGATGAGCTTCGGCGGGTCGGCCATCCTCATGAATCTGATAGCGATAGCGGTGGTGTTAAGGGTGGACTACGAGAACAAGTTGCTGATGAAGGGAGGGCATGCATGACGCAGTCCACCTCTCAAGGCACGCAACGCCAGCGCACGGCCCTGATCATGGCCGGCGGCACGGGCGGCCATATCTTCCCGGGCCTGGCCGTGGCCCAGGCGCTGCGCGAGCGCGGCTGGAACGTGCGCTGGCTGGGCGCCCCCGGCTCCATGGAGTCCCGCATCGTGCCGGCCCAGGGCTTCCCGCTGGAGACCATCGAGTTCTCGGGCGTGCGCGGCAAGGGCATCATGACCCTGGCCTTTTTGCCCATGCGCCTGCTGCGTGCCTTCTGGCAGGCGCTGGCCGTGGTGCGCCGCGTCAAGCCCGACGTGGTCGTGGGCCTGGGCGGCTACATCAGCTTTCCTGGCGGCATGATGGCCGTGCTGGCCGGCAAGCCCCTGGTGCTGCATGAGCAGAACTCCGTGGCCGGCATGGCCAACAAGGTGCTGGCCAGCGTCTCCCACCGCATCTTCACCGCCTTCCCCAACGTGTTCCCCAAGGGCCGCTGGGTCGGCAACCCCTTGCGCCAGGCCTTCACCGAGCAGCCCGCGCCCGAGCAGCGCTTTGCGGGCCGCAGCGGACCGCTGCGCCTGCTGGTGGTGGGCGGCAGCCTGGGCGCCAAGGCGCTCAACGAGATCGTGCCGCAGGCGCTGGCCCTGATACCGGCCGATGTGCGCCCCGTCGTGCTCCACCAAAGCGGCGCCGCACAGATCGACGCCCTGCGCGCCAACTACGCGGCGGCAGGCGTGCAGGCCGAGCTGACGCCCTTCATCGACGATACGGCGCGCGCCTTTGCCGAGGCCGATGTCATCGTCTGCCGCGCCGGTGCCAGCACGGTCACCGAGATCGCGGCCGTGGGCGCAGCCGCCATCTATGTGCCTTTCCCGGCCGCCGTGGACGACCACCAGACCGCGAACGCGCGTTTCCTGGTCGATGCCGGTGGTGGATGGTTGATGCAACAAAGCGCACTGACTGCCCAAACCCTGGCCGAAATGCTACAAAATATGCAGCGTGCGACGCTGCTGGAGCGCGCTGGAAAAGCCAAGAAAATGCAAAAGACCGAAGCCACCGCCGAGGTGGTCGCCGCCTGTGAGGAACTGGCCGCATGAAGCACGCCATTCATCACATCCATTTCGTCGGCATCGGCGGCGCCGGAATGAGCGGCATCGCCGAGGTGCTGCACAACCTGGGTTACGCCGTCTCGGGCTCGGACCTGTCCGACAGTGCCACGCTGCGCCGGCTCGCAGGCCTGGGCATTGCCACCCACGTCGGCCATGCGGCCGCGAACATCGAAGGGGCTGACGCCGTCGTCACCTCCACCGCCGTGCAGTCCGACAACCCCGAGGTGGTCGCGGCGCGCACGCACAAGATCCCCGTCGTGCCGCGTGCGCTCATGCTGGCCGAGCTGATGCGCTTCAAGCAGGGCATCGCCATCGCAGGAGCCCACGGCAAGACCACGACCACCAGCCTTGTGACCAGCGTGCTGGCCGAGGCCGGGCTGGACCCGACCTTCGTCATCGGCGGCAAGCTCAACAGCGCGGGCGCCAACGCCAAGCTGGGCCAGGGCGACTACATCGTGGTCGAGGCGGACGAGTCCGACGCCTCCTTCCTGAACCTGCTGCCCGTGATGGCCGTCGTCACCAACATCGACGCCGACCACATGGAAACCTACGGCCATGACTTCGGCCGGCTCAAGGGCGCCTTCGTCGACTTCCTGCACCGCATGCCTTTCTACGGCCGCGCCATCGTCTGCGTGGACAGCCCGGCCGTGCGCGAGATCCTGTCCCAGGTGGCCCGCCCCGTGACCACCTACGGCTTTGCCGAGGACGCCCAGGTGCGCGCCCTCAACGTGCGCGCCGAGGCCGGCCGCATGCATTTCACGGTGCGCCGCAGCAACGGCCAAAGCTATCCCGACCTGGACGTGGTGCTGAGCCTGCCGGGCGAGCACAACGTGCTCAACGCGCTGTCGGCCGTGGCCGTCGCCATGGAGCTGGAGATTGCCGACGAGGCGCTGCTGCGCGCCTTCGAAAGTTTCAAGGGCGTGGGCCGGCGCTTCCAGCGCTATGGCGAACTCCCTGCAGCGGACGGTGGCATCTTCACCGTCATCGACGACTACGGGCACCACCCTGTCGAGATGGCGGCCACGCTGGCTGCTGCGCGCGGCGCCTTCCCGGGCCGCCGCCTGGTGCTGGCCTTCCAGTCGCACCGCTACAGCCGCACGCGCGATTGCTTCGAGGATTTCGTCAAGGTCATCGGCCTGGCCGATGCCGTGCTGCTGACCGAGGTCTATGCGGCCGGCGAGGCGCCGGTGGTGGCGGCCGATGGCCGCTCGTTGGCGCGCGCCCTGCGCGTGGCCGGCCGGGTCGAGCCGGTCTTTGTGGAAGACGTTGCCGAGCTGCCGGCGGCCCTGGCCGCCCACGCCCGCGATGGCGACGTGCTGTTGTGCATGGGGGCCGGCTCGATTGGCGCCGTGCCCGGAAAGTTGGTTGAAATGCTTCAGAAACAAGAGCTGCAGGCGCAGCAGGGAGCTGCGCAATGAGCAGCTTCGGCACCCAGATCGATGTCAAGGCCCTGGGCAAGGTGGCCGTGCTGTTGGGCGGCCGCTCGGCCGAGCGCGAGGTCTCGCTGATGTCGGGCACGGGCGTGCTCAAGGCCCTGCTGTCGCAGGGCGTGGATGCCCATGCCTTCGACCCCGCCGAGCGGGACCTGGGCGAGTTGAAGAAGGACGGTTTCGACCGCTGCTTCATCGCGCTGCATGGCCGCTACGGTGAGGACGGCACGGTGCAGGGCGCGCTGGAGCTGCTGGGCATCCCGTACACGGGCCCCGGCGTGATGGCCTCCAGCATCGCCATGGACAAGATCATGACCAAGCGCATCTGGCGCTTCGAGGGTCTGCCCACACCCGACTGGCGGCTGGTCGCCAGCGCCGACGACACCCGCGCCGCGCTGCAGGCGCTGGGCGCGCCCATGATAGTCAAGCCCTCGCGCGAGGGCTCGACCATCGGCCTGACCAAGGTCTGGACAGCCGAGGAATGCGAGCAGGCCTATGTGCTGGCCTCCCGGTACGACCCCGAAGTGCTCTGCGAAGAGTTCATCGAAGGCGACGAGACCACCTGCCCCGTGCTTGGAACCGGCGAGGGCGCCCACGCCCTGCCCGTGATCCGCATCGTCGCGCCCGAAGGCAACTACGACTACCAGAACAAGTACTTCACCGACGACACCCAGTACCACTGCCCCAGCGGCCTGCCTGCCGAGGAAGAGGCCGAGATCCGGCGCATCGTCGTGCGGGCCTTCCGCACGCTGGGCTGCCGCGGCTGGTCGCGCGCCGACATCATGATCCGCGGCAGCGACCGCAAGCCCTTCCTGCTGGAGATCAACACCTCGCCGGGCATGACGGGCCACTCGCTGGTGCCCATGTCGGCCCGCGCCATCGGCGTGAGCTACGAAAACCTGTGCCTGGGCATCCTGGCCAACGCCGCGCTGGACGCGCAACCGGAGCAGGAGCACGCATGAGCTACTCCCTGCCGGCCCCCTTCGACGTCAAGCTCATGAACGTGACCGCCACGGTCCTGTTCGTGGGCGTGGCTGCGCTGGGGCTGGCAGCGGTGAGCTGGTGGGCGCTGCGCCATCCGGCCTTCAATATCGGCCGCATCGTGGTCGAGGGCGAGCTGGTGCACAACAACGCGGTGACGCTGCGCGCCAATGTGGCGCCGGTGCTCACGGGCAACTTCTTCACCGTGGATCTCAAGGCCGCCAAGGCGGCGTTCGAGCAGGTGCCCTGGGTGCGGGAGGCGCAGGTGCGCCGCGACTATCCCAACAGCCTGCGCGTCATCCTGCACGAGCATGTGGCCGAGGCCTTCTGGGGGCCTGATTCGGGCACCGGCCTGGTCAACAGCTTCGGCGAGGTCTTCGAGGCCAACCTGGGCGAGCTGGACCGCGACGGCCTGCCGCGCCTGCAGGGCCCCGAGGACAGCGCCCCGCAGATGCTGCAGATGTACCGGCTGCTGGTGCCGGCGCTGGGGCCGCTGGATGTGGAGATCGACGGGCTGACGCTCAATGCGCGCGGCAGCTGGCAGCTCAGGCTGGCCAACGACGCACAGATCGAACTGGGTGGCGGCAGCGTGGAGGCCGTGCTGCAGCGCGTGCAGCGCTTCGTGCGCACGCTGCCCCAGATCACGACCCAATACAAGCGCAAGGCCGACGCCATCGAGTCGGCCGACCTGCGCTACGAAGACGGATATGCGCTGAGGCTGCGCGGTGTGACCACCGGCACGGCCAAGGCGCCGGCTGCAGTGCGTCCCCGACGCTGAAGACGAGGGAGGACAGACCTATGTACATGCACACCAAGCAGCGACACAGCGACAGGACAGAACCAACCGGGGGCGGATGCTGATATGGCAAGAGAATACAAAGATGTGATCGTCGGACTGGACATCGGCACGGCCAAGGTCATGGTCGTGGTCGCCGAGGTCCTGTACAACGGCGAACTCAAGCTCGCCGGCCTCGGCGTGGCCCCGAGCAACGGACTCAAGCGGGGCGTGGTGGTCAACATCGACGCCACGGTGCAGAGCATCCAGCAGGCGCTGAAGGAGGCCGAGCTGATGGCCGACTGCAAGATCCAGCGCGTGTGCACCGGCATCACCGGCAGCCACATCCGCGGCCTGAACTCCAGCGGCATGGTGGCCATCAAGGACAAGGAAGTCACGGCCACCGACGTGGCGCGGGTGATGGAGACGGCCAAGGCCATCAACATCTCCTCGGACCAGCGGCTGCTGCTGGTCGAGCCGCAGGAATTCGTGATCGACGGCCAGGAAGTGCGCGAGCCCATCGGCATGAGCGGCATCCGCCTGGAGGCCAAGATCCACATCGTCACGGGCGCGCAGAGCGCGGCCGAGAACATCATCAAGTGCGTGCGCCGCTGCGGCCTGGAGGTCGAGCAGCTGCTGCTCAACCCGCTGGCATCGAGCCAGGCCGTGCTCACCGATGACGAGCGCGAGCTGGGCGTGGCCGTGGTCGATATCGGCGCGGGCGCCACCGACGTGGCCATCTTCACGGGCGGCGCCATCCGGCACACGGCCGTGATTCCCATCGCGGGCGACCTGATCACCAGCGACATCGCCATGGCGCTGCGCACGCCCACCAAGGACGCCGAGGACATCAAGGTCGAAAGCGGCTATGCCAAGCAGCTGCTGGCCGACCCCGACGCCCAGGTCGAAGTGCCGGGCCTGGGCGACCGCAGCCCGCGCATGATCAGCAAGCAGGCGCTGGCCGGCGTGATCGAGCCGCGCGTGGAAGAGATCTTTTCTTTGGTGCAGCAGGTGGTGCGCGATTCAGGCTACGAGGAAGTGCTGTCCTCGGGCATCGTGCTGACCGGCGGCAGCGCCGTCATGCCGGGCATGGTGGAACTGGGCGAGGACATCTTCCTCAAGCCCGTGCGCCGCGGCATCCCCAAGTATTCGAGCGCATTGGCTGACATGGTGGCTCAACCCCGCGCCGCCACCGTGATGGGATTGCTCGAAGAGGCCCGCCTGGCTCGCCTGCGCGGTTTCAAGGTGGCACAAAAGAGTGGGTCGATGAAGACCGCTTTTGGCCGTTTCAAAGACTTCATCGTGGGGAACTTTTGATATGTGCTTTCATCGACTGCGCATTACCGGCCCGCCCACCGGCTTCCGAATACCGGACAGAAGACAGAATTTTCCCCAGACGGTGGTGACCACTTACAGAGAGCTACAGGAGAACCAACATGCCCATCGACATGATTGAAGTTGAAGAATTCAACCAGGGTACGCAGATCAAGGTGATCGGCGTTGGCGGCGGCGGCGGCAATGCCGTCGAGCACATGATTGCGCGCAACGTGCAGGGCGTGGAGTTCGTCTGCGCCAACACCGACGCGCAGGCGCTGCTGCGCAGCAGCGCCCACCGCACCATCCAACTCGGTGGCAGCGGCCTGGGTGCGGGCAGCAAGCCCGACAAGGGCCGCGAAGCCGCCGAGCTGGCCGAGGACGACATCCGCACTGCCATCGAAGGCGCGCACATGCTGTTCATCACAGCCGGCATGGGCGGCGGCACGGGCACGGGCGCTGCGCCCGTGATCGCGCGCGTGGCCAAGGAAATGGGCATCCTCACCGTGGGCGTGGTCACCAAGCCCTTCGAGTGGGAAGGCGGCCGACGTATGGCCAACGCCGACAGCGGCCTGAGCGAACTCGAAGCCAACGTCGATTCGCTGATCGTCGTGCTCAACGAGAAGCTGCTGGACGTGCTGGGCGACGACATCTCGCAGGACGAGGCCTTTGCCCATGCCAACGACGTTCTCAAGAACGCCGTGGGCGGCATTGCCGAAATCATCAACGAGTACGGCCATGTGAACGTCGACTTCGAAGACGTGCGCACCGTCATGGGCGAACCCGGCAAGGCCATGATGGGCACGGCCAAGGCCGCCGGCCCCGACCGCGCGCGCATCGCTGCCGAGCAGGCCGTGGCCTGCCCGCTGCTGGAGGGCATCGACCTGTCGGGCGCCAAGGGCGTGCTGGTGCTGGTCACGGCCGCCAAGGGCAGCCTCAAGCTGTCCGAGTCGCGCCTGGCCATGAGCACCATCAATGCCTACGCCTCGCCCGATGCGCATGTGATCTACGGCGCTGCCTACGACGACAGCCTGGGTGACGAGATCCGCGTCACCGTGGTGGCCACCGGCCTGTCGCGCCCCAGCGCACGCCGCCAGAACATGCAGGTGGTGCAGGGCGGTCTGCGCACCGGTACCGACAACATGAGCTACCAGCTGCCCTCGGCCTCCATGGGTGCCGCAACGGCAGCCGGCGGCCTGGTCGGCGGTGCCGCTGGCGGCGCCGACTATGCCAACAACATGTCGGTGCCCAGCGTCTGGCGCACCAACCGCACGCAGGCCGCTGCCCGCGTCGATGCCCTGGCCTCCGGCGGCATGGACGATCTGGAAATCCCGGCCTTCCTGCGCAAGCAGGCTGACTGAGCAGCGGCCGATACGGTCGCTGCATGGTTGTGATAGCGAATGCCGTGCCAGGGCCATGCCCTGCGCACGGCTGCTGCACTTTAAAATAGTCGGATGCTCCAACAACGCACCATCAAGACGATCACCCGTGCCGTGGGCGTGGGTCTGCACAGCGGCCAGCGCGTCGAATTGACGCTGCGTCCCGCGCAGCCCGACACCGGCATCGTGTTCCGTCGCGTGGACCTGCCGGAGCCCGTGGACATCCCGATATCCGCCGAAGCCGTCACCGACACGCGCATGGCCTCGACCATCGGCACGGGCGGCGCCAAGGTGCATACCGTGGAGCACCTGATGTCGGCCATCGCCGGCCTCGGGCTCGACAACATCTACATAGACATCACCGCCGAGGAAGTGCCCATCCTCGACGGCTCCTCCGCCTCCTTCGTATTCCTGCTGCAAAGCGCGGGCATCGAGCTGCAGAAGGCGCCCAAGCGCTTCATCCGCGTCATCCGCCCCGTCGAGGTGCGCGAGGGCGAGGGCCAGAACCTCAAGTGGGCACGCTTCGACCCGTACCACGGCTTCAAGCTGCGCTTCGAGATCGACTTCGCCCATCCTGCCGTGGACTCCACCGGCCAGTGCGTGGAGTTCGACATGGGCGAGGACAACTACACGCGCGACATCGCACGCGCGCGCACCTTCGGCTTCACCAAGGACGTGGAAATGCTGCGCAGCCACGGCCTGGCGCTGGGCGGCGGCATGGACAACGCCATCGTCATGGACGACTACAAGGTGCTCAACAGCGACGGCCTGCGCTATGACGACGAGTTCGCCAAGCACAAGATCCTGGACGCCATCGGCGACCTGTACCTGATCGGCAGGCCCCTGCTGGCCGCCTACAGCGCCTTCCGCTCGGGCCACGGCATGAACAACCAGCTGCTGCGTGCCCTGCTGGCCCAGCCCGACGCCTGGGAACTGGTCAGCTTCGACAGCGAGCGCCAGGCGCCCAAGGGCTTCGCCCAGCCCGCGCGGGCCTGGTGAGGCGGGCGCCGCCATGCTGATCTTCCGCTGGCTGGCCACCGTGCTGCTGCTGGCATCAGCCGTGTCCTTTGCGTTCTACCTGGGCACGGGCCAGCCCCGCTACAAGCGCTGGGGCTTCATCATCCTCAAGTGGACCGTGATTGCCGGCGTGACCTTCTTCGCCGTGCTGTTCTTTGGACGCATCGTCTGAGGTCCTGAATGGGCTGCGCTGCCGCCATTGCGGAGACTGCCGGGCCGCCATGAAGGAAATTCGGATCCGGGCCGGCGACGGCCACACCCTTGTGCTGGTGCGCAGCGGCTGCGTCCAGGGGCCTGTCGTGGCCATCACGCACGGCACCTTCTCCGGCACCGCATCCTGCGACCGGCTCGGCGCGTATCTGGCGGCGCAGGGATTCGGCACTTGGCTCTTCGACTGGCGCGGCCATGGACGGAACCCGGCCTGCGGGCATGGCCATGATCTGGAAGCCGTGGCTAGGCATGACATCGCCAGTGCCATCGAGGCCATCCGCAGCGAGGAGCAGAGCCGGCCTTTGACCCTGATAGGCCACAGCGGGGGCGGCATTGCGGCAGCCATCTGGGCCGCTCGCAATCCCGATGTGGCCCGGGACCATCTGGCCGGTGTCGTGCTGCTGGCCGCCCAGGCCACCCATGCTGCCGCCACACCGCTGGCCTGGGCCAGGATCCGGGGTTACCTGGCGTGGATAGGCCGCCGGAACTGGCTGGCAGCCAACCGCATGGTGGGGCCCGAGGCGGAAAGCGGCCAACTGATGCGCCAGTGGTGTCAGTGGAATCTCCAGCGCCGATTTGTGGGACATGACGGCATGAACTACCTGCAGGCACTCTCCCAGGTGCGTATTCCCGTTCTGGCGCTGGCGGGTGCTGGAGACCGCCTGATTGCACCCTGGCAGGGGTGCGAAGCGCTGGCAAGCGCCTTCGGCGGGACGGATGTGGAGTTCGTGCTGTGTGGCAAGGCCGCCGGTTTTGTCGAAGACTACAGCCACAGCAGGTTGCTGATGGCCGGCAATGCGCAATCCGATGTGTTCCCCCGGATCGCGCAATGGATCAGGCTCAGGGCCGAGCAGGGTGGCCAAGCACTGGTGTCCTAGTAGACGCGCCCACCTTTGTAGACCGCATGCTGGCGGCGCTGCAGCTGCGTGACCTCGGCCATCTTCGTCATGGCGGCGCCTGCATGGGCGTGGGTGATGGCCAGGCCCAGGGCGTCGGCGGCATCGGTGCCGGGCAGGCCGGGCAGTTGCAGCAGGCGGCGCACCATTTCCTGGATCTGGCTCTTGGCCGCGCGGCCATGGCCGGTCATGGCCTTCTTCATCTGCAGTGCCGTGTACTCGGCCACCGGCAGGCCCGCATTGACCAGGGCCGTGAGCGCGGCGCCGCGCGCTTGGCCCAGCAGCAGCGTGGACTGGGGGTTGACGTTGACGAAGACGATTTCCACGGCCGAGGTGTCGGGCTGGTAGCGGCTGGCGACTTCCGAGATGCCGTCGAACAGCAGCTTGAGCCGGCCCGGCAGGTCGCCGAGCGCGATGCCCGTGGTGCGGATGGTGCCGCTGGCCACGTAGGCCAGGCGGTGGCCGTCGACGTCGATCACGCCGAATCCCGTGGTCTGCAGACCGGGGTCGATTCCAAGGATGCGCATGGGGTGAATGTAGCTGTTCAGGGGACGACGGCGCTGGGCATTCTCTGCATGACCGTGCGCGTGCGCTGCAGCAGATAGCCGGAGTTGGGCAGCTTCTCGAAGCGCTTGGGCTGGGGCAGCATCACGGCCAGGCGCGCGGCCTCGGCGGCGCTGAGCTGGGAGGCGCTCTTGCGAAAGTAGTGGCGAGCGGCCGCCTCGGCGCCGAACACGCCCTGGCCCCATTCCACGCTGTTGAGGTAGATCTCCAGGATGCGCTGCTTGCTCAGCATCAGTTCCAGCAGCTGGGTCAGCACCAGTTCCTGCCCCTTGCGCAGCAGGCTGCGTTCGCCCGACAGCAGCAGGTTCTTGGCCAGCTGCTGCGTGATGGTGGAGCCGCCATAGATCTTGGGCGCTTTGCCGTTGTCGGCCTTCATGGCCCGGGCTTCGGCGCGCTGGTTGCGCTGCCAGGCTTTCTCGATGGCTTCCCATTGCACCCCGTGGTGTTCGGTGAAACTGTCGTCTTCGGAGGCAATGACGGCGCGCTTGAGCGTGGGCGCGATGCGGTCATAGGGCAGCCATTGCTGGCTCCAGTGCAGGCCTTCGGAGCTGCGCAGCATCTGCCAGGCTTCGGAGCGCTGGAAGGCTGTGGACTCGGGATCGACCACCACCATCAGTGCAATGCGCAGCACGAAGAACAGCTGCAGCAGCAGGCCGGCGCACAGCACCAGCAGCAGGGCGCGTGCCAGGGATTTCATGAAGCGCTCAGCCGCCTTGAGCAATATGGGCGCGCAGCTCGTTCAGCACCTGGGCCGAGGGCGGGCGCACGCCGCGCCACAGCGCAAACGATTCGGCCGCCTGCTCCACCAGCATGCCCAGCCCGTCGCGGGCCGTGGCGCCGTGCTGTTCGGCCCACTGCATGAAGCCCTGGGCCGCGGGGCCGTACATCATGTCGTAGGCCAGGCTGCCAGGGCGCAGCACGCGGGCCGGCACGGGCACCTCGGCACCGGCCAGGCTGCTGGCGGTGGCGTTGATGACCACGTCGAAATCCTCATCCACGGCCTGCTGCTCCAGCGCCACCAGTTCCACGCCATGTTGCGCGGCAATGGCGGCATGGCGCTGCACCAGGGCCTGGGCGCGCTCGAAGGTGCGGTTGACCACGGCGATGCGGCGCGGGCGCTCGGCAAGCAGCGAGCCCAGTGCGCCGGCTGCGGCGCCACCCGCGCCCAGCAGCAGCAGGTCGCGCCCGGCCAGCGGCACGCCCGCATTGCGCACGATGTCGGCCACCAGGCCCAGGCCGTCGGTGTTGTCGGCATGGATGCCGTCCGCCGCCAGCACCAGGGTGTTGGCGGCGCCGGCCAGTTGCACGCGCTCGCTGGAGGTGGTGGCCAGCTGTGCGGCTTCCAGCTTGAAGGGTACGGTGACATTGCAGCCGCGTCCGCCTGCCGCGAAGAAGCCGCGCACGGCCTCGGCAAAGCCATCCAGCTCCACATGCTGGCGCTCGTAGCGCAGGTCCTGCCCGCACAGTTCGGCAAAGCGGGCATGGATCCAGGGCGAACGGCTGTGCGCGACGGGGTTGCCCATGACGCAGTAGCGGTCGGAGGAGGTGGCGGCAACGGAAGTCATGTCGAAAAAATGGAGTGCGAAGAGGGCGGGGCGCTACTGGGCTACTGGACCGTGGTCTGCAGCGTCTGCTCACGCGTGAACTTGAAGCGCGAGACCACGGCGATCTGGTCGGCCTTGGCGCGCATGGCGGGGCCGAAGTGGCCGAAGGGGCCGGCCGCACGCGCGATGGCTTCGGCGCGGGTGTCCAGCAGGCGGTTGCCCGAGCCCTGCACGATCTCGGTGGACAGCACGCGGCCGTCGTGGTTGACGGTGAGGATCATGACCAGCTCGCCATAGAGCTTCTTGCCGGCCTGCTCGGGAAAGTTCTCCGTGCCCTTGTCCTCGACCTTGCGGCGCAGGCCGTCGTAGTAGATGGCGTAGACGGCCTCGCGCGTGGACGGGCTGATATAGCGCTTCTTGGGGCGGGCGTTTTCTTCGTTGATGCGTTTTTCGATCTCGGCCAGCAGCTTGACCAGCTGCTGGCGCTTTTCCTGCTGGGCCTGCTGCTCCTTGGTCTGCTTTGCCGCCTCGCGCGGGTCCAGCGGCGGCAGGGCCGCGACCTGCTTGCGCAACTGCGTCAGCAAGACGGTCTGCTGCTCCTGCATGGAGTCGATCTGGCGCTGGCGTTCCTCGAAGTCGTCGCCCACGGCGGTGAGCGCCGAGTAGGGCATGGGGCTGGAGGCCCGGCCCTTGTCGGCTTCGCCGCCGCCGGCCAGCGAGGTCTGCGCGATGGCCTGCGCCTTGTCGGGCTGCTCGTTGGCGCGGGCATTGACCAGGATGACTTCCAGCGGCGTGTCCTGGAACACGCGGTCGAAGCGTTCCGGATCGATGAACCGGAACGAGAGCAACCCGGCATGCAGGGCAATGGAGACACCCAGTGCCAACTGCAGCGTACTCAGGGAACGGAAGGCGGTAGGCAGTTTCACGTCAGATCTAAGGCAGTGGCTTGGATGCGAGGCAGGGGCGCGAGCAGATCAGGGCTGGGCAGGATCGGCCGCGGGCGTGCCGTCGGTCTCGTTCATGTCCACGGCGATGGCGATGGGGCCGGCCACGGCCTCCTCGTCGTCCTCCGCTCCATCGTCGGCAGCGGCGGCGTCGCTGTCCAGGCGCTCGATCAGCGTGCCCGAGACATCGAGCGCGATCTCGTCGATCTCGCCCAGGCGCACGCGCACATGGGCACCGCGCGGCAGGCCGGTGACGCCCAGCACGGGGAAGACCAGCGGCAGGTCGTCGGCGCGCACCAGCAGGCCGCCGCCCATGCCTTCCTTGATGACAGTGGCCGTCAGCTCGGTGATGGCGTTCTGCTGCAGGTACTTGAGCGTCCAGAAGCGCTCCATGCCTGCCTGGTAACCGTTGTAGGCGCTGTAGGCGCCGTCAAAGCTGCTGATGATGCCGAACAGCTCGGCATCCTTGGGCTTGAACGGCGCGGCCAGTGCGGCGGTCTTGCCGTGGCGCGCGCAGGCAATGATCTGCCACTGGTTGACCAGGTCCACATAGCGGCGCAGCGGCGAGGTGGCCCAGGCATAGCTCTTGACGCCGATGCCCGCGTGGGGGAGCGCCTTGGTGGACATGCGCACCTTGATGCCGGGGGCCAGGCTGGCCTGGCTGCGGTAGATGCCGGGCACGCCCAGATCGGCCATCCAGCCGCCCCAGGTGCTGTTGGCCACGATGGCGGCCTCTGCCACGATCAGGTCCAGCGGTGCGCCGCGCTTGCGCACGGTGATCTCGACCTGCTCGTTGCCGCGGGGCTCGGCGCTGCCGTTGCCCACCAGGCGGAAGTTGTAGTCGGGACGGTTGAAGTTCTCGGGCTTGCCCCGCACCAGTTCGCGCCCGGCCTTCAGGTGCTTGGCCCAGCGCTGCAGGAACGTCAGTTCGGCGCGCTTGCCCTGCAGCACTTCGGGCGTGCCCTCGACCTCGAAGGAGGGGTCGGCCAGCCACTGCTCGGTGACGATGTGGTCCAGCTTGTCATGGCGGAAGTTGACCTGCACGGGCACGCGCTCCAGGCGCGTCTCGCTGGCCGTGGTCTCCAGCGTGGCCTCGTCCACGGTGACGTACAGCGACACGGCGGGGTTGGCGCGGCCTTCGTCCAGCGTGTAGATCTGCACCACCTCGTCGGGCAGCATGGTGATCTTGTAGCCGGGCATGTAGACGGTGGACAGGCGCGAGCGGCCGAGCTGGTCCAGCGGCGTGCCCGGCACGATGGCCAGACCGGGCGCGGCAATGTGGATACCCACGGTGACCGTGCCCGTGCCCAGGCCGCGCACCGACAGCGCATCGTCGATTTCGGTGGTGGCCGAGTCATCGATGGAAAACGCCTGGACCTCGGCCAGCGGCAGGTCGGCCGGTGGCTGGGGTGCCTGCAGGGCCGGGAACTGCGTGCCCTTGGGGAAGTGGTCGAAGAGGAAGCGCTTCCAGTGGAATTCGTAGGCCGATTCAATGGCGCCGGCCCTGTGCAGCAGATCCAGCGGTGCCAGGCGCGTGGCGCGGCTGGCCTCGACCACGGCCTTGTATTCGGCGGCGTTCTTGTCGGGGCGGAACAGGATCTTGTAGAGCTGTTCGCGGATGGGGCCGGGGCATTCGCCAGCGCCCAGCTGCTCGGCCCAGGCCGTGATCTGGGCCTGGATCTGCTTTTTCTTCTCTATGCCGGCCAGCGCCTGCTGCAGGATTTCGGCCGGCGCCTTCTTGAAGCGGCCCTTGCCGGCGCGGCGAAAGTAGTGCGGCGCCTCGTAGATGCGAAACAGCGCGCCGGCCTGCTGGGCCAGCGTGGCATTGTCCGAGAAATAGTCGCGTGCCAGGTCGGCGAAGCCGAATTCCTCCTCGGGGGCGAATTCCCAGGCCAGGTCCAGATCAATCTCGGCGGCCATTGCCTGGCCCTGGGCGATCAGCTCGGCAGGCGCCGGCTTGTCGAACTTGAGCAGGATGTTGGCGGACTTGACCTTGACCCGTTTGCCCGAGTCCAGTTCCACCTGGGCGGAGGTGTCGGCTTCGGAGAGGATGCGGCCGGCCAGGAACTTGCCGGCTTCTTCAAACAATGCGTGCATAGCCCGATATTCTCCCACGCTGCGGCTGGCAGCTGCCGCGCAGGCGTGTGCGGCATCAGGCCAGATTCAGGAACTCGTCGAGCTGGGGCAGGTACTCCTCGAAGTTGCTCAGCGCGTGATCGCCGCCTTCCTGGATGATCTGCAGCGCATGCGGGTAGCGCGCGCTCATCTCGCGCCAGTCCAGAACTTCGTCGCCCTCGGCCGCCAGCAGCATCTCGGGCGCGGCCGGTGTCATGGAGCGCGTGTCCAGCGCGCGCAGCTCTTCCATGTACTCGCGGCGAAAGAAAAAGCGTTCCTCGGGGTTGTGCCAGGACGTCTGCTCGCCAATGTACTTTTCAAGATCGCGCGCCGGGTTCACGGCCGGGTTGATCATCACGCTGCGGCAGCGCGCCAGCTGGGCCACCCAGCTGGCGTAGTAGCCGCCCAGCGAGGAGCCGATAACGGCCATGGTCTCTCGCGGCCAGCTGCCTATACCGTCGGCAATCAGGGCGGCCGCCTCGCGCGGGGATGGCGGCAATTGCGGGCTCCACCAGCGCACATGGGGATGGCGCGTGGCCACATGTTCGGCCATGCGCCGGGCCTTGGTGGATTGGGGTGAGGAGCGAAAGCCGTGCAGATACAGCAAATGGGTGGTGGTCATGGCGGGCGCTCTCCTTTGCGTTGCTGGGGCCGGGCGCCGGATGCGGCCCGGACGGCTCATGGCCCATTGTGGCCGCTGCGGCGGGTGGCGCCCAGCAGGGAAGGCCCGGGCCGACAGCTGGATGACAACCGCCTCCGTGGGCAACCCTGCGCCGGGCTAGGCCGCATGCGCCACGGGATAATGGCGGCCCGTGCCCGCGACCGACCATCCCCGTGACCGAATTCGACAAGCCCTCCCTCTGGCAACGTGTTGCCCCGCTGCTGCGGGGCTTTGACTTCTGGTTGCTGCTGTTCGTGGGCATGCTGGCGTCGGCGGGGCTGATCGCCATGTACTCCTCGGGCTTCGACCACGGCACGCGCTTCACCGACCACGGGCGCAACATGCTGATCGCGGCGGCCATCCTCTTTGTCGTGGCCCAGATTCCCCCGCAGCAGCTCATGAAGGTGGCCGTGCCGCTGTACATGCTGGGCGTGGCGCTGCTGGTGGCGGTGGCGCTGTTCGGCATCACCAAGAAGGGGGCTCAGCGCTGGGTCAACGTGGGTGTGGTGATCCAGCCCAGCGAGCTTCTGAAGATCGCCACGCCGCTGATGCTGGCCTGGTGGTTCCAGCGCCGCGAGGGCCAGCTGCGCGGCACGGACTTCGTGATCGCCATGGTGCTGCTCATGGTGCCTGTCGGGCTGATCATGAAGCAGCCCGACCTGGGGACCTCGCTGCTGGTGATGGCGGCCGGCCTGTCGGTGATCTTCTTCGCGGGCCTGCCCTGGAAACTCATCGTTCCGCCCGTGCTGGCCGGTGTGATCGGCATCACCCTCATCGTCTGGTACGAACCCCAGCTGTGCGCCGACGGCGTGCGCTGGCCCGTGCTGCATGAATACCAGCAGACCCGTGTCTGCACCCTGCTGGACCCCACGCGCGACCCCCTGGGCAAGGGGTTCCACATCATCCAGGGCATGATCGCCATCGGCTCCGGTGGCGTCTGGGGCAAGGGATTCATGGCAGGCACGCAAACCCACCTGGAGTTCATTCCCGAGCGCACGACCGACTTCATCTTCGCCGCCTATTCCGAGGAGTTCGGCCTGGTCGGCAACCTGTTCATCATCGTCTCCTTCCTGCTGCTGGTCTGGCGCGGGCTGGCCATCGCCATCCAGGCCAACACGCTGTTCGCGCGGCTCATGGCGGCGGCCGTGGCCATGATCTTCTTCACCTATGCCTTCGTGAACATGGGCATGGTCAGCGGCATCCTGCCCGTGGTCGGCGTGCCGCTTCCCTTCATCAGCTACGGCGGCACGGCCATGGTCACGCTGGGGCTGGCGCTGGGGGTGCTGATGTCGGTGGCGCGTTCGCAGCGGCAACTGCCGGGCGAGGGCGGCGGCCCGCTCTGAACACCAGTTTGCGGCGCCCAAGGCGCCTGCAAATGTCAAATAGTCTGGATGCCTGCTGCCGGAAAGCTCCGTTTCTTTCCGTGATTTGGCGAGCAAGCCAAGCCTGCATGAGACTGGCATGCTCCTGTTTCCATAACGTCTGCGGGATGACCGTGCACTTGCCACGGACGCCGAGGCGCGCTACAAAGCAAGCGCGGACATGGGCCAGCATGTTCGCCATCCACGCGGATGCATGCCTACGGAATGCCGCTCAGCCTGGTGGGGCGGCATTCCGTTCTTTTTTGCAGGCCCATGAACCGTTGGCTGCTCCCGTTGCACGGCGAGGGCATGGCCGGCTCTCTACAATGGGCGAATGATCTCCCGCGAACCCACCATTGAACGCCTGGCCACAGCGCGCCAGTTGCTGCTTGAGCCCTTCGGGCTCGATGAAACCCATCTCGCGCGCGCACTGGCCGAGATCCGCAGCCACCAGGTCGACGACGCCGACCTCTACTTCCAGTACACCCGCGCCGAAGGCTGGAGCCTGGAAGAGGGCATCGTCAAGACCGGCAGCTTCAGCATCGACCAGGGTGTGGGCGTGCGGGCGGTCAGCGGCGAGAAGACGGCCTTTGCCTATTCCGACGATATTTCCGAAGCCTCCCTGCTGGATGCGGCACGCACCGTGCGCTCCATCTCGGGCGCGGCCCAGAGCAAGCGCGTGCGCGCCAACGCCTCCAAGATCGCGCAAAGCCGCTCGCTGTATCCGGGGCTGGATCCCATTGCCACGCTGGACAGCACGGCCAAGGTCGAGCTGCTGGGCAAGGTCGAAACCCTGGCCCGCGCCAAGGACCCGCGTGTCGTCCAGGTCATGGCCGGCCTGGCCAGCGAGTACGACGTGGTGCTGGTCGCCCGCGCCGATGGCACGCTGGCGGCCGACGTGCGGCCGCTGGTGCGTCTTTCCGTCACCGTGATCGCCGAGCAAAAGGGTCGGCGCGAAGTGGGTTCGGCCGGCGGCGGTGGCCGTTTTGGCCTGGCCTATTTCAGCGATGAGCAGATCGCGCAATATGTGGACGAAGCCGTGAGCGCGGCCCTCACCAACCTGCAGTCGCGCCCCGCGCCGGCAGGCGAAATGACCGTTGTGCTTGGCCCCGGCTGGCCCGGCGTGCTGCTGCACGAAGCCGTGGGCCACGGCCTGGAAGGCGACTTCAACCGCAAGGGCGCCAGCGCCTTCAGCGGCCGCATCGGCCAGCGCGTGGCGGCCAAGGGCGTCACCGTGCTGGACGACGGCACGCTGGCCGATCGCCGCGGTTCGCTCAACGTCGATGACGAGGGCTGCACCAGCCAGAGCAATGTGCTGATCGAGGACGGCATCCTCAAGGGCTACATCCAGGACGCGATGAACGCCCGCCTGATGGGCGTCAAGCCCACGGGCAACGGCCGCCGCGAAAGCTATGCCCACATCCCCATGCCGCGCATGACCAACACCTACATGCTAGGTGGCGACAAGGATCCGCAGGAAATCGTGGCCTCGATCAAGAAGGGCCTGTACGCCACCAACTTCGGCGGCGGTCAGGTCGACATCACCAGCGGCAAGTTCGTGTTCTCTGCCAGCGAGGCCTATTGGGTCGAGAACGGCAAGATCCAGTACCCCGTCAAGGGCGCGACCATCGTGGGCAGCGGCCCGGAATCGCTCAAGCACATCACCATGATCGGCAACGACATGCGCCTGGACAGCGGTGTGGGCACCTGCGGCAAGGAAGGCCAGAGCGTGCCCGTGGGCGTGGGTCAGCCTACGCTGCGCATCGACGGCCTGACGGTGGGCGGCACGGCCTGACCGTCGCATGCCCGCGCCCTGCATGGCAGGGGGCGGGTCCTCTGTCCTGCCTGACGCGGCCCGCCGCGCTCCGTGGGCGCCGCCCGGCGCCGATTCCATGACCCAGCTTTCCTTTCCTTCCCGGCCAGGCCTGCAGACTTCTGCCCATCCCCTGCGCAGCCTGCCGGAACACTGGCGCACCTGGGCCGGCGAGTCGCGGCTGAACCGCGTCTGGCTGAACGAGTTGATCGTGGGCGACCTGCAGCCCATGCACCAGCAACTGGCCTTGCTGGCCGTTGCGCTGGACGAGGCCGTGCGCGTGCGCTATGCGGGCAGTGCACGCCCTGCCGTGGAAGAAGCCATACAGCAACTCGACCTGGCCGTGCTGGACCACCAGCACTTCCTCACCACGCTGGGGGCGGTATGGCACGCCCTCTACGAATTTCCCGCCTACCAGCGCCTGCTCAAGGGATTCAGGGAGGTCGTGCACGCCTGGCAGCAGTCCGTGCTGATGGGCGATGCCCAGGAGCCCGAGCATTTCCGCCGCTGCGAGCGTCTGGGCTGGCGCCTGCTGGGAGATGCATGCCTGTTGATAGACATGTTTGCGGAATCCGCCGCTGTGGCCGGCGGGTTCGATGCCGCCGCAATGCAGCCTTGGTACCGGACGCGTCGCTGGCGTCCCTGGGGCGCCCTGCGCCGAGCACTGCGCAGGCTGCGCGACTCCTTGCTGCGGCGTTGAGGCGGGCCTGCCGCGATGCGCGGAAGCGTCATTTTCTGGAGTTTGCACGTTTTCAAAGGTGAATGCAAGAAAACTGCATGCCATCGTGTTTTTATCCGTGATGACGAAATATTTTTGCGTTGAATGGTTAAAAAAGCAGTTTAAGTGCGTGGATGATTTTGAGATTTCTCTCTGTGGCACTGTGAAGTGCGCCCCCCGTGCTGCCATGGCCATGTTGCACTGCGAAAAATGACTGTGCTACATTCAGTTCCCATGCAAGCCCGTACCTCCTTCTACTTTTACTTTTGGTTCTCCTCCCCGGCGGAAGAGAGGTAAGCGCGCGCACCCGAACAAACCTCCCTCAGAACCGCCGAAGCTGCAGAGCCCGGCGGTTTTTTGTTTTTCCCCTCCCGATTCTTCGCTCCGTTTTCCACGATCCATCTTTCCTCAAGAAAGCAAGCAATGACTGCTCATCAAGCTTCCCTCGCCGATTCCTGGTATCGCGGCGGTTCCCAAAAGACTGGCCAAACCGACGACGCACGTATCAAGGACATCACCGTGTTGCCCCCTCCCGAGCACCTCATTCGCTTCTTCCCCATCCGCGGTACGGCCGTCGAAACCCTGATCGGCGATACCCGCCGCACCATCCACAACATCATGGCTGGCGAGGATGACCGCCTGCTGGTCATCGTCGGCCCCTGCTCCATCCACGATCCGGCGGCCGCCATCGAGTACGCGCGCCGCCTGGCGCCCATACGCGAGCAGTACAAGGACACGCTGGAGATCGTGATGCGCGTGTACTTCGAAAAGCCGCGCACCACCGTGGGCTGGAAGGGGCTGATCAACGATCCCTACCTGGACCAGAGCTACCGCATCGACGAGGGCCTGCGCATTGCGCGGCAACTGCTGATCGACATCAACCGCCTGGGCGTGCCGGCCGCCAGCGAGTTCCTGGACGTGATCTCTCCCCAGTACATCGCCGATCTGATCAGCTGGGGCGCCATCGGTGCGCGCACCACGGAAAGCCAGGTCCACCGTGAACTGGCCTCGGGCATCTCGGCGCCCATCGGCTTCAAGAACGGCACGGACGGCAACATCCGCATCGCCACCGACGCCATCCAGTCGGCCAGCCGTGGCCACCACTTCCTGTCGGTGCACAAGAATGGCCAGGTTGCCATCGTGAACACGGCGGGCAACCAGGATTGCCACGTCATCCTGCGCGGCGGCAAGACTCCCAACTACGACGCCGCCAACGTGGCCGCTGCCTGCGAGGACCTCGAAAAGGCGGGCCTGACGCCCACGCTGATGGTCGACTGCAGTCACGCCAACAGCTCCAAGCAGCATGAGCGCCAGAAGGACGTGGCCCGCGACATCGCCGGACAGATCAGCGGCGGCTCGCGCAGCGTGTTCGGCGTGATGATCGAAGGCCATCTCGTGGGCGGCGCCCAGAAGTTCACGCCCGGCAAGGACGAAGTGGCTGCCCTGACCTACGGCCAGAGCATTACCGACGCCTGCCTGGGCTGGGATGATTCCCTGGCCACGCTGGCCGAGCTGTCCGACGCCGTGCTGCAGCGCCGCGTCAAGCAGACCGAGGCGGCAGCAGCCTTGGTGGCTGCCTGAGGCGCAAAAGAAAACGGGGCGTCTGCGCCCCGTTTTTCGTGCCTGGCCGCTCCGTGGTCAGTGAGACGATGTGGCGTCCGGCGGAGTCAGACCGCACTGGTTCAGCGTGTCGTCTATGCCCTGCAGCAGGGCCAGCAACTGGCGCTTGTCGAATTCCACGGGCTGGCTCCACTCATGTTCGGCCAGCGGATGAACGTGGCTTTGGCAGGGCAGCTGGCCGCCGGCCTCGATCACGGCACGCAGCCGGGGCAGGAAAACCCACTGCAGCCATTGCTGCAGCTTGAGCGTGTCGTACATGAAGGGCATGGTCGACGCCATGGCCTCGGGGCTTGGCGCCACGGCCGACCAGAGGCTCTGGCCGCGCAGCTCATCTTCGAGCTGCTGCAGCTGGTCAAGCAGTTTCTGGTGTGTGGTGTCGGTCGTCATGCGATGCGGTTGATGAAGATTCGGGGTCCAATCTGCAGGCGATTGTACGTTTGCACCTTGAAGCGGGCGCCGTGCCGCCATGAAACACCTGCTGCTGGCAGTGCCAGCCCCAGGCTGCGGCGCTTGCGCCATGTCAGCTTGCCCGGGGTGTGGAAAAGGCGCTTGCGGTTAAGCTCGCGGTATGAGTAACGGCCCTGTCCGCGCGAGCAGGCACGGGGTTGTATCCAGTAATGACGAGAGGAGTTCCATGCGCAGCGAAGTGATTGTGGTGTTGGATGCCGGAAAAGAGTACCGCACGGACACCAACGGGCTCACCCCCATGAGTTCCGATGAAGGACGGCATTGGCTGGACCAGCAGTTCATCTCCATGGACTGCGAACCCCTGCGTGCCAGCGGCAAGGTACTGCTGGCCGACAAGCTGGTGGTGGTGGCGCGCGCGGCGCGTTCGCGTGCCGGGCTGTTCGACGACGAGCAGTGGCGCAACAGCTATGCCGTTGCAGCCCAGGCCGTGCTGTCCAAGCCGCTGATCCGTGTCGACGTGCCCGCCATGTCCATCAGCTACTGACGGCTGACAGGCGAAGGCACATGAAAGAAGCCCGGGCATGTCCCGGGCTTCTTTCATTGGGGTGGGGCTTGCTTGCTCTTTGTTCAGCCTGCGGCCTGCAGGGCGGCCAGCAGCTTGGGGTGTATGCCGCCGAAGCCGCCGTTGCTCATGCACACCACATGGTCGCCCGGCCGGGCGGCTGCGAGGATCTGTCCGATCAGCGTGTCCATGTCGCCTGCCACCTGCGCCTTGCGGCCAGGGCCCACGCCCAGGGGATGCAGCGCCTCGGCGGCGTCCCAGTCCAGGCCGGCCGTGTGGCAGAACACCAGATCGGCGCTTTCCAGGGACCAGGGCAGTTGCGACTTCATGGTGCCCAGCTTCATGGTGTTGCTGCGCGGCTCGAACACCGCAAGGATGCGTGCCTGGCTGCCGAGTTTGCGGCGCAGGCCGTCCAGCGTGGTGCGTATGGCCGTGGGGTGGTGGGCGAAGTCGTCGTAGACGGATACGCCGCCCGCCATGCCGCGCAGCTCCATGCGTCGCTTGACGTTCTGAAAGCGCGCCAGCGCCTCGCAGGCCTGTGCCGGCGTCACGCCCACGTGCTCGGCTGCCGCAATGGCGGCCAGCGCGTTGAGCTGGTTGTGTTCCCCGGTCAGCGCCCATTCCAGGCGGGCCACCTTGCGGCCACGGTGCAGCACGTCGAAGGCGCTCGGATCGCCCTCTGCGCTGAAGTCGCTGACCACCGCCCCGAAGCTGGAAACCTCGCTCCAGCAGCCCTGGTGCAGCACGCGGGTGATGCTTTCCTCGATGCCGTTGACAACAAGCCGGCCCGAAGCGGGGACGGTGCGCACCAGATGGTGGAACTGGCGTTCGATGGCACCGAGATCCTCGAAGATGTCGGCGTGATCGAACTCCAGGTTGTTGAGCACGGCCGTGCGCGGGCGGTAGTGCACGAACTTGCTGCGCTTGTCGAAGAAGGCCGTGTCGTATTCATCGGCCTCGATGACGAAGACGGGCTCCGCGCCGGCCGGGCTCTCGCCTGGCGTCGGGCGCCTGGATGCACCCAGGCGGGCCGAGACGCCGAAGTCCAGCGGCACGCCGCCGACCAGAAAGCCCGGGGCCAGGCCTGCGCATTCGAGAATCCAGGCCAGCATCGACGTCGTGGTCGTCTTGCCATGCGTGCCGGCCACGGCCAGCACATGGCGCGGGCAGGACGGATGGTGCAGCACATGTTCGCAAAGCCATTGCGGCCCGCTGGTGTAGGGAGCGCCGCTTTCGAGGATTGCCTCCATCAGCGGGAACTTGGGGCTGCCGTCGGGCAGGCGCGCGCGGCTGACCACGTTGCCTACGACATACATGTCGGGTTGCAGGGTCATCTGGTCGGCGCCGTAGCCCTCGATCAGCTCGATGCCCAGTGCACGCAGCTGATCGCTCATCGGCGGGTAGACGCCGGCGTCGCAGCCTGTGACGCGGTGCCCAGCCTCGCGCGCCAGCGCGGCCAGTCCGCCCATGAAGGTGCCGCAGATGCCCAGAATATGTATGTGCATGGCCGGGCATTCTACGGTTGCCGCCATGTCCGGGATGGCTGGCCTGCAAAAACAGGAGCTTGCGGCCCAGCAGGCACCGGGTCCCGGAAACACAAGGTTGCGAAATCGCCGGTGCAAGGCGCTGGCGGGAACATGCAAAGCCCGTCAGCGGCCGGCGTTGCTGCGGCTTGGGTCACAATGGCCCGGGGCCATCCGCAGGGAAGGCCTCTTATATATATGTAGGGATACAGCGGATCGTAAAGCCATGGACCAAGCCACTGCCGAAATTGCCCAGACTGCGGCCCGCCTCGTGGTCGAGGAAGGTCTGGAATGGGGGCCTGCCAAGCACCGCGCTGTGCGCCAGCTGGGACTGCCCTCGCGCACTGCGCTGCCGGGCAATGACCTGGTGGAAGAGGCTGTGCGCGAATACATCGCCCTGTTCTGTGCCGACACCCAGCCCCAGGAACTGCAGGCCCTGCGCGAGCTGGCTCTGCAATGGATGGATCGCCTGGCCGAGTTCCGTCCCCACCTGGCCGGCGCCGTCTGGCGCGGCACGGCCACGCGCCTGTCCGATATTTATCTGCAACTGTTCTGCGACGACCCCAAATCGGCAGAGATCGCACTGATCAACCAGCATGTGAACTACGAACCCAGCACCGTGACGGGATTCACCGGCCAAAGCGTGGAGGCGCTGAGCATCCATGCCTTCTGCCGCCCGCTGAACGAGGATGTGGGTGTGCACCTGCTGGTCCATGATCTTGACGATCTGCGCGGCGCGCTCAAGCCCGATGGACAGGGGCGCAGCCCGCGTGGCAGCGCAGAGGCATTGCGCAAGCTGTTGAACCAGGACGAAGGGGAGGCCGACCGTGGCTGATTCCGTGGATGCAGGTCAAAACACATCTTCCCGCCGCTGCTGGCTGATGGGCGGCGTTGCCGCCGCTGCGGGACTGGGTGGCGCCGGATTGGCCTGGTGGCGATTTCAGCCCCATGCCATGGAGTCCAGCGCCGAAGAGCAGCTGTGGCAGCAGCGTTTCATCACGCCGGATGGCTCGGCCATGACGCTGTCGCGCTGGCGTGGCAAGCCGGTGCTGGTCAATTTCTGGGCCACCTGGTGCCCGCCGTGCGTGCGCGAACTGCCCATGCTGGATGCCTTCTCGGCACGCCAAGACCAGCATGGCATTCAGGTCATTGGCCTGGCCGTGGACAAGCCCGAGGCAGTGCAGCGCTTTCTGGGCCGCACACCCCTGCGTTTCCCCGTGGCGCTGGCGGTGGAAGGCGGTCTGGGCCTGACCCGCTCGCTCGGCAATCTGCAGGGCGGACTGCCCTTCACCGTGCTGCTCGGCGAGGATGGCCTGGTGCGGCAACGTAAAATAGGTGAGCTTACTACCGAAGATCTGGCTTCCTGGAGCGCAAAAGGCTGACTTCCGCAGCGACCGAGCCTGTGCAGGCTCAGGAAATCCCCCGAATTCCATGGCGACGTTGATGAAAAATATGCCTCAAAGCACGCAGAAGGGCGAAATTGGAGTAAATTCGCGCCCTATTTAGTTGTTAGCCGCTGGAGCTCCCATGGATTTGCGAAAACTCAAGACCCTCATTGATCTGGTGTCCGAATCGAACGTGTCGGAACTGGAGATCACCGAAGCAGAGGGCAAGGTCCGGATCGTCAAGAGCGAAGGCGCCGTGGTGCAGCACTACGTGGCTGCGCCCATGCAGGCTCCGATGGCTGCGCCCGTGGCAGCACCTGTAGCCGCTCCCGCAGCAGCGCCCGTGGCAGCCCCTGCCGAGGCAGCCGTCGCGGGACACGTGGTGAAGTCGCCCATGGTCGGCACCTTCTACCGCGCATCCAGCCCTGGCGGCAAGCCTTTCGTGGAAGTGGGCAACCAGGTCAAGGAAGGCGAGACCATCTGCATCATCGAAGCGATGAAGATTCTCAACGAGATCGAGGCCGACAAGAGCGGCACCATTACCCGCATCCTGGGTGAAAACGGCCAGGCCGTCGAGTACGGCCAGCCCCTGTTCGTGATCGAGTAACCTGCAGGCGAGCGATGCCGCAAGCGGCACGACGCCCTGGCGCGAACGCATGCCGCGGCGCGACAGAGCAATTGGCTCAACTGACGGCTTCGGCCTGCGTACCGCCGCAGGCACCAAGCCGCGAGGACCTTCATGTTTAAGAAAATTTTGGTTGCCAACCGGGGCGAGATCGCCCTGCGCATCCAGCGCGCCTGCCGTGAACTGGGCATCAAGGCGGTGATGGTGTATTCCGAGGCCGACCGTGACGCAAAGTACGTCAAGCTGGCCGACGAGGCCGTGTGCATCGGCCCCGCTCCTTCGCCGCTGAGCTACCTCAACATGCCGGCCATCATCTCGGCCGCCGAGGTGACCGACGCCGAGGCGATCCACCCTGGCTACGGCTTTCTCAGCGAGAACGCCGACTTTGCCGAGCGCGTGGAAAAGAGCGGCTTCACCTTCATCGGCCCCACGCCCGACAACATCCGCACCATGGGTGACAAGGTCTCGGCCAAGCAGGCCATGATCAAGGCGGGCGTGCCCTGCGTGCCGGGCTCGGACGGCGAACTGCCCGACGATCCGGTGCAGATCCGCCGCATCGCCAAGGCCGTGGGCTATCCGGTGATCATCAAGGCCGCAGGCGGCGGCGGTGGCCGTGGCATGCGCGTGGTGCATACCGAGGCGGCGCTGATCAATGCCGTGCAGATGACCAAGGCCGAGGCCGGTGCGGCCTTCGGCAATCCGGCCGTCTACATGGAGAAGTTCCTGCAGAACCCGCGCCATGTGGAAATCCAGATCCTGGCCGACAACCATCGCAATGCCGTCTACCTGGGCGAGCGCGACTGCTCCATGCAGCGCCGCCACCAGAAGGTCATCGAGGAAGCGCCGGCTCCCGGCATTCCCCGTCGCCTGGTCGAGAAGATCGGCGAGCGCTGCGCTGCAGCCTGCAAGAAGCTGGGCTACCGTGGCGCAGGCACCTTCGAGTTCCTCTACGAAAACGGCGAGTTCTACTTCATCGAGATGAACACGCGCGTGCAGGTGGAGCATCCGGTGACGGAACTGATCACGGGCGTGGACATCGTTCGTACCCAGATCATGGTGGCCGCAGGCGAGAAGCTGCCTTTCACGCAGCGCCAGATCAATGCCCAGCTCAAGGGCCATGCGATCGAATGCCGCGTGAATGCCGAGGACCCCTACAACTTCATGCCTTCGCCAGGCCGCATCACCATGTGGCATGCGCCCGGTGGCCCGGGCGTGCGCGTGGACTCGCACGTCTACAACAACTACTTCGTGCCGCCGAACTACGACTCCATGATCGGCAAGATCATCGTTCACGGCGACACGCGCGAGCAGGCGCTGGCACGCATGCGCACTGCGCTGCTGGAGACCGTGGTCGAAGGCATCAAGACCAACATCCCGCTGCACCAGGACCTGATGGTGGACGCCAAGTTCATGGAAGGCGGCACCAACATCCACTATCTGGAAGAGTGGCTGGCGCACCGCAACGCCAACAAGCGTTGAGCGGGTCACCCGATCGACCATGCATGCTGGCCCCCGGCGACGGCGGCCGGCATTTTTCATTGATTGCTTAGAAAAGGATGGGCCCATGTTCGAGTTGAGTCTGCTGTGCCCGGAAGACCGGGTCGAAACCATCAGCGATGCACTGGATGCGCTGGACGCCCTGAGCGTATCGGTCGAGGACGCCGACGCGCAGACCGAGGCCGAGCAGGCCCTGTTCGGCGAGCCCGGCATGCCGCCACCCAAGGACGGCTGGCAGCGCAGCCGCCTGGTGGCGCTGTTCCCCACGCAGCAAGCGGCCGAAGAGGCACGTGATCTGCTGCTGCCCCAGGACTTCTTCGAGGGCTGCAGCATCATCGCCGTCAAGCAGGTGCCCGAGCAGGACTGGGTGCGCCTGACGCAGTCGCAGTTCGCCCCCGTGGACATCACCCCCGAATTCTGGATTGTTCCCACCTGGCACGAACTGCCGCCGCAGGCGCGCGTGAGCATCCGCCTGGACCCGGGCCTGGCCTTCGGCACGGGTACGCACCCGACCACGCGCATGTGCCTGCGCTGGATCGCACGCCAGCCCGAGGGCAGCCTGGGGCGCACGCTGGACTACGGCTGCGGCTCCGGCATCCTGGCCATCGGTGCGGCCAAGTTCGGTGCCACCGACATCGACGCGGTGGACATCGACCCGGCTGCCGTGGAGTCCACGCGCTACAACGCCGATGCCAACGCCGTGCAGTTGAAGGCCGGCCTGCCCGATGCCGTGACGGGTGAATACAGCACCGTGCTGGCCAACATCCTGGCCACGCCGCTCAAGGTGCTGGCGCCGCTGCTGTGCGCCCGCGTGGCGGAGGGTGGAAACCTGGTGCTGGCCGGCATCCTGGAGCGCCAGGCCGACGAACTCAAGCAGGCCTACGCGCCGTACCTGGCACTCGAAGTCGCCGACAGCGAAGATGGCTGGATCCTGATGACCGCGCGCCGCGCGGCCTGATTTGCGCCACGAGTCCCTGCGCGGCTGCCGCCTTCATGGCGCGTGCCGCGAGCAGCTGCCTACAATCGATCGCTGATGAGCCAAGTCACCCGCTGTCCTGCCTGTGGAACCCGCTTCAAAGTGGTGGCCGACCAGCTGCGAATTTCGCAGGGGTGGGTGCGCTGCGGCGTCTGCCATGAAGTGTTCGATGCCTCCGAGGATCTGCAGCCCCTGCCGGCCACGCCTGCGCATGCCGCCGGCAATCCCGTGGCGGGCGGGGCATCGCTCGATGGGCCGGAATTCGAGGACGATGACATCCGCGAATTCCGGGAGTCCATGTGGCTGCCGACGGCGCCCGTGGGGCTGCCGGGGCGGGGTGCTCCGGCACCGGCTGCAGCCACGGCAACTGGTGCAAGCACGGCGCCTGCTGCCAGGGTCGAGCCTTCGCCTGCCGTGCCGCCTGCCGAAGCTGCGGCTCCGCAGGCGCCCGCGTCCACGTCCACGTCCACGTCCACGGCACCGCCTGCGCAGACCCCTTCGGCTTCTGCCGCCGACGATCCGGGCCGCGAGCTGCCTGGCGCGTCGCTGGTGGACGAGATCCTGGCGGCGTCCGTGGCTGCACCAGCGGCGCAGCCCCAGCTTGACGCGCGGCATGGGCCGGCGGTGGCGTCCCCGCCCGGCCTGGAGCCCGAACCCGAGCCTGAACCCCAGCCCGAGCCTGAACACAAGCCTGTTTCCGCGCCATCGCCGCACAAGGTGGATGGTGCCGTGCCGTCCCAGAAAGCCGATGCGCCTTCGCTGTCCGTCCCGACGGGCCTGGTCCGTGAATCGGAGCGGCAGGCGCAGGTATCCGTGCCTTCGCCGGAGTTCTCCCGCTGGCCCGACAGCGACGGCGAGGGTGGCAGCGACGACCAGCCTGCGCTGCCCGAAGCCGAGCCCGGCTTTGTGCGTCAGGCGCGGCGCAAGGCCTTCTGGCGCCGGCCTGCCGTACGCGTGGCCCTTGTGCTGGGCTGCCTGCTGGGCGCGGGCGCTTTGGCAGGCCAGGTGATGTGGGGCCAGCGCGATGCGCTGGCCGTGCAGCATCCTTCGCTGGCGCCCACGCTGCAGACCCTGTGCGCCATGGCGGGCTGCGAGCTGCAGCCGCGCCGACAGATCGGCGATGTGGTGATCGGCAGTTCGGGTTTTCGGCAGCTGCCGCGCAACGGCCAGTACCAATGGAGCCTGAGCCTGGAGAACCGTTCCGGCTTCGCCGTGGCCATGCCCGCTGTCGAACTCACGCTCACCGATGCGCAGGACAAGCTGCTGCTGCGGCGCGTGATCCGGCTCGACCAGTTCGGTGCCCCCGCGCAGATCGAGGGCCATGGCGAATGGAGCGTGACCGCCCCGGTCGAAGTGCAGGGCCTGGAGTCCGCCGTTGCCGGTTACCGCGCCCTGGTTTTTTATCCCTGATTCCCCTGACTCTTCAAGAAAGCCGAGACACACCATGGCCGCTCTCATCTGCGGATCGCTTGCGTTCGACAACATCATGACCTTCGACGGAAGGTTTGCCGACCAGATCCTGCCTGACCAGTTGCACATCCTCAATGTGTCCTTCCTGGTGCCCACGCTGCGCCGCGATTTCGGCGGGTGCGCGGGCAACATCGCCTATGCGCTGAGGCTGCTGGGGGGCGATGCCTGGCCCATGGCCATGGTGGGCAGTGACGGTGCCGAATATGTGCAGCGCCTGCAGGAGCTGGGCGTGCACACGGCGCACATCGGCCAGTTGCAGGACACGCACACGGCCCAGTGCATGATCATGACCGACCGCGACAACAACCAGATCACGGCCTTCCACCCGGGCGCCATGATGCAGGCCCACGGCAACCGCATCACGCCCGAACTCAGGGAGCAGGTGCGCGTGGGCATCATCGCTCCCGATGGCCGCGAGGCCATGATCGAGCATGCCCAGCAGTTCAAGGCTGCAGGCATTCCCTTTGTCTTCGATCCGGGCCAGGGCCTGCCCATGTTCGACGGGCAGGATCTGCGCCGCTTCATCGAGCAGGCCGACTGGGTGGCCGTGAACGACTATGAAGCCCGCATGCTCAGCGAGCGCACGGGCTGGAGCCTGGAGCAGATTTCAGGGCAGGTGCAGGGCCTGGTGGTGACGCTGGGCGCGCAAGGCTGCGAGGTCTGGGTGCAAGGCACCAGGACCCCGGTGGCGCCTGTGCAGCCCGCTGCCGTGGTCGACCCCACGGGCTGTGGCGACGCGTGGCGTGGCGCCCTGCTGTTCGGCCTGGAGCGTGGCTGGGATCTGGTGCGTTGTGCAGAACTGGGCAACCGCCTGGGTGCGCTCAAGATTGCCAGCCGCGGCCCGCAGAACTACGTGCTGGACTTCGCCAAGCCCTGATGCGGTGATCGCCGGGTGGCGGTACAGCCGCCATCGTCGCAATGAAAAAAGCCCGACTCGAAAGAGCCGGGCTTTTTGCTTTGAGACCGGAGAAGTCTCAGGGCTTGCTGCCTGTGGGGAAGGGCCATGCGGCTTGGGGTGCCAGGCGGGTTTGCGCGATGGGCGCGGGTGCGGCAGCGGGAGCTGCAGGCGCGGCAGCGGCGGGAGCTGCTGCGGCCTTCTTGGGAGCAGCGGCCTTCTTCGGCGCTGCAGCCTTCTTGGCGGGAGCGGCAGGAGCTGCTGCAGCCTTGGCGGGTGCTGCTGCGGGCTTGGCAGCCGGTGCAGCGGCGGGCTTCTTGGCCGCAGGAGCTGCAGCCTTCTTGGCGGGAGCTGCGGCCTTCTTGGCGGCAGGAGCAGCAGCCTTCTTGGCAGGCGCGGCAGCCTTCTTTGCAGCAGGAGCAGCAGCCTTCTTGGCGGGAGCAGCGGCCTTCTTGGCAGCAGGCGCAGCAGCCTTCTTGGCGGGAGCAGCGGCCTTCTTGGCAGCAGGAGCAGCAGCCTTCTTGGCGGGAGCAGCGGCCTTCTTTGCAGCAGGAGCAGCAGCCTTCTTGGCGGGAGCAGCGGCCTTCTTTGCAGCAGGCGCAGCAGCCTTCTTGGCAGGAGCGGCGGCCTTCTTGGCAGCAGGAGCAGCAGCCTTCTTGGCGGGAGCAGCGGCCTTCTTTGCAGCAGGAGCAGCAGCCTTCTTGGCGGGAGCAGCGGCCTTCTTTGCAGCAGGCGCAGCAGCCTTCTTGGCAGGAGCGGCGGCCTTCTTGGCAGCAGGAGCTGCAGCCTTCTTGGCGGGAGCAGCGGCCTTCTTCGCAGCAGGCGCAGCAGCCTTCTTGGCAGCAGGAGCAGCAGCCTTCTTGGCGGGAGCGGCAGCCTTCTTTGCAGCAGGAGCCGCAGCCTTCTTGGCGGGCGCTGCCTTGGCAGTGGCCGTGGCTTTCTTCACGGCTTCAGCCTTGGGGGCGGCCGCCTTTTTGGCGGTGGTCTTCTTGTCGGTGGGGGCCTTGGTAGAGGCCGTCTTCTTCGCAGTTGCCATCATCTTCTCCTTCGTTGATTTGCACAAAACACTTCGGGGTACGGGGCTCCGAAGCGATTCAATGCGATGTGGAGTGACGCATCGCAATGAACACGGAGACGCCCCACGCCGCAACACCATCGGTATTGCAAAAGCGTGAAGCGCGTCATGGTTCGCATTGTGCCTGCAGAGAAGCGATTAATCCCAGGAAAGTGCGCCTCCGGTTTGATACTCGATGACGCGTGTCTCAAAGAAGTTACGTTCCTTCTTCAAATCGATCATCTCGCTCATCCAGGGGAACGGGTTTTCCTCGTTGGGGAACAGGGCCTCCAGGCCGATCTGCGTGGCGCGGCGGTTGGCGATGTAGCGCAGGTAGCCCTTGAACATCGATGCGTTCATGCCCAGCACGCCGCGCGGCATGGTGTCCTCTGCGTAGCGGTATTCCAGCTCGACGGCCTTGACGAAAAGCGCCGTGATTTCTTCCTTGAATTCGGGTGTCCACAGCTGCGGATTTTCGAGCTTGAGCTGGTTGATCAGGTCGATGCCGAAGTTGCAGTGCATGGACTCGTCGCGCAGGATGTACTGGTACTGCTCGGCAGCGCCGGTCATCTTGTTCTGACGGCCCAGGGCCAGGATCTGCGTGAAGCCCACGTAGAAGAACAGGCCCTCCATCAGGCAGGCGAAAACGATGAGCGACTTCAGCAGCGTCTGGTCGGTCTCGAAGGTGCCGGTCTTGAAGCTGGGGTCCATGATCGCCTCGATGAAGGGGATCAGGAATTCGTCCTTGTCGCGGATGGAGGGAACCTCGAGATAGGCGTTGAAGATCTCGCCTTCATCCAGGCCCAGCGACTCCACGATGTACTGGTAGGCGTGGGTGTGGATGGCTTCCTCGAAGGCCTGGCGCAGCAGGAACTGGCGGCACTCGGGTGCGGTGATGTGGCGGTAGGTGCCCAGCACGATGTTGTTGGCAGCCAGCGAGTCGGCCGTCACGAAGAAGCCCAGGTTGCGCTTGACGATGCGGCGCTCGTCCTCGGTCAGGCCGTTGGGGTCCTTCCACAGGGCGATGTCGCGGTTCATGTTCACTTCCTGCGGCATCCAGTGGTTGGCGCAGGTGGCCAGGTACTTTTCCCAGGCCCACTTGTACTTGAAGGGCACCAGCTGGTTGACGTCGGTCTTGGCGTTGATGATTCGCTTGTCGGCGGCGTTGACGCGCTGGTGTGTGCCGGTGGCGGGGGCAGCTCCTGCGCCGGTCGGCGTGTTCGAGAGGGTGGCGTCGTCGTCAAAGGTCAGCATTGCAATTTTCTCCGGCATGCCCTGAGGCATATGTTCAGTTCATTCGGTGCGAAAGAGGCCTCTCTTTCTGCTCCGGTCAATGTAGGACCATGGGTGGCCTGGCATGTTGAGCAGGCCCAAGGTCCATGGCGAAGATCCTGCGCATGGCGCTGGCTGGCGGGCAGGGCGCGGGGCCTGCGCCGTGGCGAGGCCCCGCGCTGCGCGGCTTACTGGCAGGCTTCGCAGCCGGGATCGTCGATGGCGCAGAACTTGATGTCCGTCGCCGGGGCCTGGGCGCGTGCGGCGGCTGCCGCGGCTTCCAGGGCGCTGGAGGTGCTCACGGCAGCGGGCTGGGCGGCAGCCGTGGGCACTGCGTTGAGCACGCGGCTTTGCACCGTGGACTTCTCGATGTTGGTGGCGCTGGTGGTGCGCAGGTAGTAGGTGGTCTTCAGGCCACGCAGCCAGGCCAGCTTGTAGGTGTCGTCCAGCTTCTTGCCCGAGGCGCCGGCCATGTAGATGTTCAGGCTCTGGGCCTGGTCGATCCACTTCTGGCGGCGTGCAGCGGCCTCGACCAGCCAGGTGGGCTCGACCTCGAAGGCGGTGGCGTACAGGTTCTTGACGTCCTGGGGCACGCGGTCGATGGGGCGCAGCGAGCCGTCGAAATGCTTGAGATCCATGACCATCACGTCGTCCCACAGGCCCAGGCGCTTCAGGTCGCGCACCAGGTACTGGTTGATGACGGTGAACTCGCCGGACAGGTTGGACTTGACCGACAGGTTGCCGAACGAAGGCTCGATGGAGGCATCGACGCCGACGATGTTGGAGATGGTCGCCGTGGGCGCGATGGCCACGCAGTTGGAGTTGCGCATGCCGTGCTGGCCGATCTTGGCGCGCAGCGCATCCCAGTCCAGGCGCGAGGAACGGTCCACTTCCACGTAGCCGCCGCGGGCCTTCTCCAGCAGGTTCAGCGTGTCCAGCGGCAGGATGCCCTGGTCCCACAGCGAGCCCTTGTAGCTGGAGTACTGGCCGCGTTCCCTGGCCAGTTCGGTGGAGGCCCAGTAGGCGTAGTAGCAGATGGCTTCCATCGACTGGTCGGCGAACTCGACGGCCGCGTCGCTGGCGTAGGCGATGCGCATTTCATAGAGCGCATCCTGGAAGCCCATCAGGCCCAGGCCCACGGGGCGATGGCGCAGGTTGGAGTCCTTGGCCTTCTGCACGGCGTAGTAGTTGATGTCGATCACGTTGTCCAGCATGCGCATGGCCGTGGTGATGGTCTTGCGCAGCTTGCCGTGGTCGATGGCGCCGTTGGTGATGTGGCGCGCCAGGTTGACCGAGCCCAGGTTGCAGACGGCGGTCTCGGTGTCGCTGGTGTTCAGCGTGATCTCGGTGCACAGGTTGGACGAGTGCACCACGCCGGCGTGCTGCTGGGGCGAGCGCACGTTGCAGGGGTCCTTGAAGGTGACCCAGGGGTGGCCGGTCTCGAACAGCATGGACAGCATCTTGCGCCACAGGTCCACGGCCGGGATGCGCTTGAACAGCTTGAGCTCGCCGGTGTCGGCCTTGGTTTCGTAGGCCGTGTAGGCGCGCTCGAAGGCTGCGCCGAAGAGGTCGTGCAGGTCGCCGACATCGGAGGGCGAGAACAGGGTCCACTGGCCCTTTTCCATGACGCGCTTCATGAACAGGTCGGGAATCCAGTTCGCCGTGTTCATGTCGTGCGTGCGGCGGCGGTCGTCGCCCGTGTTCTTGCGCAGCTCGAGGAATTCCTCGATGTCCAGGTGCCAGGTCTCCAGGTACGTGCAGACGGCGCCCTTGCGCTTGCCGCCCTGGTTCACGGCCACGGCCGTGTCGTTGACCACCTTGAGGAAGGGCACCACGCCCTGCGACTCGCCGTTCGTGCCTTTGATGCGCGAACCCAGGGCGCGCACGCGCGTCCAGTCGTTGCCCAGGCCGCCGGCGAACTTGGACAGCAGGGCGTTTTCCTTGATCGACTCATAGATGCCGTCCAGATCGTCGGGCACCGTGGTCAGGTAGCACGAAGACAGCTGCGAGCGCAGCGTGCCGCTGTTGAACAGCGTGGGCGTGCTGCTCATGAAGTCGAAGGAAGACAGCAGTTCGTAGAACTCGATGGCGCGCGCGTTGCGGTCCTCTTCCTGCAGCGCCAGGCCCATGGCCACGCGCATGAAGAAGGACTGGGGCAGCTCGATGCGCGTCTTGCGCACGTGCAGGAAGTAGCGGTCGTACAGGGTCTGCAGGCCCAGGTAGTCGAACTGCTGGTCGCGTTCGGCCTTGAGGGCGGCAGCCAGGCGGGGCAGGTCGTAGTTCAGCAGCTCGGGGTTGAGCAGCTCGTTGTCCACGCCCTTCTGGATGAAGCCGGGGAAGTAGGCGGCGTAGGCCGACTGGATGTCGGCAGGCTGCACGTCATGGCCCATGACCTCGCGCACGATGGTGTGCAGCAGCAGGCGGGCGGTGACGTAGGTGTAGTCGGGGTCCTTTTCGATCAGCGTGCGCGCGGCCAGGATGGAGGCCTTGAAGACTTCTTCGATCGGCACGCCGTCGTACAGGTTGCGCAGCGTCTCGGCAACGATGGGCGCGGCCTGGATGTCGGCATTGAGGTTGCGGCAGGAGGCCTCGATCAGGGCCAGCAGGCGGGCCTGGTCCAGAGGAACGCGCTGGCCGTTGTCGGTCACATGCAGCACGGGGGCGGGCGCGGCCGCAGCGGCGGCAGCGGCCTCGGCGGCCTTCTTCTGCTCGGCACGCTCCTGGTTGCGGCGGTCGCGGTACAGCACGTAGGCGCGCGCCACGTCGTGGTGGCCGCCGCGCATCAGGCCCAGCTCGACCTGGTCCTGCACGTCTTCAATATGGAAGGTGCCGCCGCCCGGACGCGAGCGCAGCAGGGCGCGCACCACGGCCTGGGTGAGCTCGTCCACGGTCTCGCGCACGCTGGCGGAGGCAGCGCCCTGGGCGCCGCGCACGGCCAGGAAGGCCTTGGTCAGCGCGACGGCGATCTTTTGCGGGGTGAAGGGCACCACGTCGCCGCTGCGGCGGATGATCTGGTAGCCGTCCTGCACGGACAGGTGATGGGCGGAGGAAGGATTGGCAGCATCACCGTGCGCAGCGGGAGCCAAAGAATTCAGTGCTTCTTGCATGAGTTTCCTCAACGGGTGTTTGTGGATAGAACGGACGCGGACCTGCACTGGGGGCAGGCTTGCTGGGAGATGGAATCGATGGCCGGATGTGCACACCGTTTTCACAGGGTGTGCACAGCTTGTGAACACTAGATATGGTGTCCGGCGTGCTCTCAGGCACTACCTGTAGTGTATCGCCGTCTCATGTACACGGGGTACTCACGGCCGGAAAACCGCTGTTTGCGCTGCGCCAAAACAGTGCCCAGCATGCAAGCCCATAGCAGCAGATCACCGCTGCGCGGTGGCTGGCGGGCGATGGCCTGTCGCAAGCCGCTACAGCCTTGCCGCTGCGCCGGTCGGACCGCCGAAAGCCCCATGAACAGTGGGGCTGCGACACATGCGTGAATTTGTAAAAAAAGATCAGGCCGGCCCGGCGTGCGCCTGCGCGCCACATGGGTTGCTTTCTGGATTGACAGCGCACTTTTCCTGGGCCTGTGGACAAGCCGGCCTGCGTGCAAGGCCTGGCGCAGTCCGGTAGGAGGGTGTGTGCTTACGTGGAGGGCTGGCCGGCGCGGGGCGGCAGCTGCCAGTTCGCCGTGGCCTGGTGACGGGACAGCAGCCCGCGCAGCCGGGGCCAGTCGAAGCCGGGGCCGGGATCGCGTTTGCGGCCGGGCGCAATGTGCTCATGGCCTGCGAGATGGGCGACGGGGTAGCGTGCGGCGATGGCTTCGCACAGGTTCTCCAGGGCCGCATATTGCGCCGACTCGAACGGCAGTCCCTCCAGGCCCTCCAGCTCTATGCCGATGGAGTCGTCGTTGCAGCGATCCTTGCCGCGCCAGCTGGAGGCGCCCGCATGCCAGGCGCGCGCGTCACAGTCCACAAATTGCCAGACCTCGCCCAGGCGCGTGACGAAGAAATGGGCCGACACCTCCAGGCCGCGTATGCCCTGGTAGTAAGGATGGGCGTCCCAGTCGAGCTGGTTGGTGAACAGTTGCTGGACCGCCCCCGTGCCGTACTCGCCGGGGGGCAGGCTGATGGAGTGCACGACGACCAGATCGACCAGGGCCTGGGCCGGGCGCTCGCCGAAGTTGGGCGAGGGCAGGTGGCGTGCCTGTTGCAGCCAGCCGCCTTGCCAGGTCCAGGCCGGGCCCATGGTCGTGGTGGCTGGTGCCTGCGGATCAGGCTTCGCCATGGCCGCCTCCGTCCGCCTCGGCGCTGGCGTCGCCGGGCAGGGCGATGTTCAGCCGGTCGATGCGGTAGCGGATCTGGCGCAGGCTCAGCCCCAGGCGTGCGGCCGTGGCCGTGCGGTTGAAGCCGTTTTCCTGCAGCGCCTGCACCAGGATGCCGCGCTCGCGCTCGTCCAGCCAGGCCTGCAGGTCGCGGGGCAGCTCCATGTCGGCAGGCTCCGGCGGCGGTGCGGCGCCGTCGTGCGCCTGGGTCTGCGCCGATGCGGGTGGAGCCGGCGGAGTGCCGCAGGGCAGCTGCATCTCGGGGTCTATGCGCAGCGGCCCTTCCTCGCCCAGCGTGATGGCGCGGTGCAGCAGGTTCTCCAGTTCACGCACATTGCCGGGCAGGGGCAGGCGGGCGATCTGCTCCAGGGAACGCTCGTCGATCTCGGGCATGGGCAGGCCCGACTCCTGCGACAGCCGTGCCAGCAATGCACGGCACAGCGCGGGCAGGTCCTCGCGGCGCTCGCGCAGCGGCGGAAGAAGGACTTCGATGACGTTGAGGCGGTAGTACAGGTCCTGGCGAAAACGTCCTGCCTGCACGTCGGCGGCCAGGTCGCGGTGGGTGGCGCTGACGATGCGCACGTCGGCCGCTTCCTCCTGCGCCGAGCCCAGGGGGCGCACGCGGCGTTCCTGGATGGCGCGCAGCAGCTTGGCCTGCATGGGCAGCGGCAGGTCGCCGATTTCGTCGAGGAACAGGGTGCCGCCGCGTGCCGCCTGGAAATAGCCGTCGCGGTCCTGGGTGGCTCCGGTATAGGAGCCCTTGCGGGCGCCGAAGAACTCGGCCTCCAGCAGGTTTTCGGGGATGGCGCCGCAGTTCACGGCCACCATGGGGCCGTGGGCGCGCTGGCTGCAGGCGTGCAGGGCGCGCGCCACCAGCTCCTTGCCCGTGCCCGACTCGCCGTGCACCAGCACCGGCGCCATGCCGCGCGCCACCTTGGCAATGCGCTGCTTGACGGCCTGCATGGCGGGCGACTCCCCAACCATGGCGTCGAGCGCCCCGCCGCCGCTGAGCACGGGGCTTGCGGCCGACGCCGCCGAGGGGCTGCGCGCCGGCATCACGCCGGGGGGCGGCACGCCGCCCACGCCCTGGGCGGCCGAGGCCACGACCAGGCGGAACTGCTTGAGGTCCACGGGCTTGGTCAGATAGTCGAAGGCGCCCGAGCGCAGGGCTTCGACGGCATTTTCGGCCGAGCCGTAGGCGGTCATGACCACGCAGCGTTCTCGCCGCTGCTGGTTGCGCAGGTCCTGCAGCAGCTCCATTCCCATGCCGTCGGGCAGGCGCATGTCGGTGATGACCACGTCGAAGCGCTGGGTCTGCAGCTGTTCGCGCGCCTCGCCCACGCTGGCGGCGGTTTCCACGCGGTAGCCTTCGCGCAGCAGGGTCAGTTCATAGAGGGTGCGCAGATCCGGCTCGTCGTCCACGACAAGAATCGATGCGGCAGCGGGCAGGGAGTTCAAGGGCATCACACCACAATCTGGTCAAACAGGGAGGCCGGCAGAGCCGATGCGGCGCCGGCGCGGAACACGATGCTGAAGGCATTGCCCTCGACAGGGCCGTGCGGCGCGGGCCGCGACAGCCGCTGGTAGCTGATGCCTGCATCGTAGCGCTGGCACAGCTCGCGGCAGATGTACAGGCCCAGGCCGCTGGAGCGGCTTTCCGACGAGAAGAAGGGCTCGAACAGATGGCGCTGCACCGTGGGCTCCAGTGCGGCGCCGTCGCTCCAGACCTGCAGCCAGATCTGGCCTGCGGCCGGCGCGCCGGTCAGCACCTGCAGCGTATGCGGCTGCTGGGCGTTGCTGCGGTAGCGCTGGGCGTTGTCCAGCAGGTTCACCAGGATGCGGCGCAGGTGCTCGCCGTCGAACACCACGGTCCTTGCGCGCGCGTCCAGCAGCAGCTGGATGCTGCGCGCAGGCTGGCCCTGGGCCTGCCACTCCTGGCAGGCCTGGGCCACATGCTGGTCCAGGTCCAGCAGGCCGGCGTGGGCCTCGCCAATGTGCTGCTGGGCCCGCGCGATGTTGAGCACGTCCTCGACGGTGCGCGCCAGCCGCTCGGCGTTCTGGCCCACGATGCGGCACAGCTGCTGCTGGGCCGGGTTCTGCGCCAGATCTTCTGCCAGCAGGGCGTTGGCCTGGGTGATGGCAGCCAGCGGATTGCGGATCTCATGGGCCACGGCGGCGGACATGCGGCCCATGGAGGCCAGCTTTTCCGTGCGCAGCCGCGCCTCCAATTCGCGCAGGTCGTGCAGAAAGACCACGCACAGCTGCTGCAGCAGCGCGGGCTCGGCGGCATCGGTGGCGTCGGACGGGGTGGCGACCTCGGTCAGCCAGGTGCGCAGATGCAGTCCCGTCATGCCTTCCTGGCCGATGGACTGCAGATGGATGGCGGCCGATATCGGCAGGTTCTGGGCAAAGCTCTGGGCCACGGCATCCTGCAGCCGCTGCCAGCCGGCGTGCTCCTTGAGGGCGAAGGGCAGGGCATGCGCGTCGGCCAGTCCCAGCAGGTGCAGCGCGGCCGGGTTGGCCTGCTGCACGCGGAATTGGGGATCAACCACCAGCACGCCTTCGCCCAGGTGGCGGATCACCAGGGCATTGACCTGCTCCTGGGCCTGGGCCTTGCGGCTGCTGTGCTGTGCCAGGTGCCGCTCGCGCCGCACGCGGCGCGCCAGCTCGTGCGTCAGATAGGCCACGGCGAAATAGCCTGCGCAGGCAAAGCTGGCCTGGTAGTAGGCCTGGGTACTTTCTATGCGGCCCGCCAGGTCCTGCCATGCGACCCAGCCCAGGGTCAGCAGCGTGACGCTGGCCGTGGTGGCCAGCGCCAGCGTCAGATTGCCCAGCACGGCCGAAATCAGGATGGGGATGGCCAGCAGGGCCGAGTAGTTGAGCGGGCCTGTCTGCAACACCTGCAGCAGGCAGATGGCCGCGATGTCCACGCCGATCACGGGCAGCCAGTGCACGCCGGCGCGGGCAGAGGGCGGCTGCTCGCGTGCGGTCAGCCGCACCAGCAGCGTCAGCCCCAGGTAGCCCAGGCAGACCAGCCAGACCAGGGGATTGCCGCCGGGCTGCACGCTGAGCAGCGCCAGCTGCAGCAGCAGCAGCGCAGTGGCGATGAGAACGCGGCCCGTCAGAAATCCCTGCCACAGCCGGACGAAGGGGGCGTTGGCGTCGTGCGGCGACTGCGCCGTGGCCTCGTCGATGGTGGGCGGCGGGGAGCGGGCGGCGTCCTGCATGCTCAGCGCCGTTGCGCCAGGGCCCGGTGCTCGGCGCTGCAATAGCTGCGGCCTGCGGCCTCGATGGCTTCGCTGCGCGGCAGGTGCAGGCCGCAGTGCGCGCATTCGACCATGTCCTGTGGAGCCGCCAGCGGCGCGTTGGCCGGGTTGGCCGGGTTGCGCGGCGCAGCCGCCTGGCGCCGCTCACGGGCCTCGGTGCGGCGCTGGCTGCGCCAGACGCCGACGGCAATGACGATGACGATCAGGACCAGCAGGTACTTCATGCGGCGCGCTCCAGCAGCACTTCCATCACGAAGCGTGATCCCGCATAGGCCAGCAGCAGCAGCGCGGCGCCTGCGTAGAGCACGCGCACGGCGCTGCGGCCACGCCAGCCAAAGCGCGCACGGCCGATCAGCAGCACGGCAAAGGTCAGCCACGACAGCAGCGAGAACACCGACTTGTGGTTCCAGACCCAGGCCTTGCCGTAGAGCTGTTCGCCGAACAGCCAGCCTGCGGCCAGCGTGGCCGTGAGCAGCACAAAGCCTGCGGACACGAAGCGGAAGGTCAGGCGCTCCAGCGTGAGAAGGGGCAGGCCGCTGTCATGCCCGCCGCCGCCCAGCCGCATGTGCTGCTCGGCGCGTGTCATCAGCGAGGCATGGACCACGGCGGCGGCGAACAGTCCGTAGGAGGCAATGCCCAGCGCCAGGTGCAGCGGCAGCCAGGGCGAGGCGTTGACATGCAGGGGCGTTCCCGGAAACAGCGCGGCCAGGAGCACGGCGGCCGTGCCCAGCGCTGACAGCGCCAATTGCGCGCGCATCTTGGGGAACAACTGCTGTTCGACCCCATAGACGGTGAGCACCAGCCAGGCCGTCATGGACAGTGCTGGCGCGAACCCGAAGTGCGGCTGTTCCCCGAGCAGGCCCCAGGCCAGGGCCAGGGCGTGGAGCACCCAGGCCAGGCGCAATGCGGCGCGGGCGCCAGCATGGCTGATGCGTCGGGCACCGGCGGCCGGCACGGCATAGGCCACGGCTGCGGCAAGCGCCAGCATCCAGCCCAGGGGCGATGCGTTGGCGGAAATCAGGGGGACGGAGAGCATCTTTCTATGATAGCTGTGGCTTTCCTGCCGCCGGTTGTGCAGGCTCAGAATCCGGGCGCCGTGCCGTGGTTCGGAGCGCATTTTCTTCAGGGCTCGATGGCTGCCTCGATGCGATTGCGCCCCAGGGCCTTGGCCTGGTAGAGCAGGCCGTCCACCTTCTGCAGCCAGGTTTCCAAAGGCGCGGCAGACGGCTGCCGCACGGTGAGTACGCCGCAACTGACGGTGAGCAGCGGCGCCGTGGGAGAGGCGGCGTGGGCGATGGACAGGCGCAGCACTTCCTGGCGGAAATTCTCGGCCATGACCTGGGCGTCGCTTTCGCCGGGGAGGATGAGCGCGAATTCCTCGCCGCCAAAGCGCGCTGCCAGGTCGTAGGGCCGGCGCGCATGGCGCTGCAGCGTGGCGGCCACTGCCTTGAGCGCCTCGTCCCCCTGCACATGGCCATAGCAGTCGTTGTATTGCTTGAAGTGGTCTATATCAATGAGAGCCAGGCCCACGGACTCGCCCGTGCGCAGGCTGCGGCGGTGGGAGCGCTCCAGCATGTCGTCGAAGTGGCGGCGGTTGGCCAGCCCTGTCAGTCCGTCCACCATGGCCAGGCGCTCCAGGGCCTGGCGCTGCAGGGCCAGGCGTATCTGGTTGCGCACGCGCACCTCGACCACGGCGGGACGTATGGGCTTGGAGACATAGTCGGCCGCGCCCAGGCGCAGGCCGTATTCCTCGGCCTGGGCATTGCTCTGGCCGGTGATGAAGATGACGGCGATATGGGCGGTGCGCTCCTGGGCGCGCAACGCACCCAGCACCTCGTAGCCGTTCATGCCGGGCATGGCCAGGTCCAGCAGGATCAGCTGCAGCCGGTGGGCTTCGCGCTGGGCGATCACCAGCGCACCCGGGCCGTCCTTGGCCAGCAGCACACGGTAGTGGGGGCTCAGCAGCTCGGCCAGCATGCTGCGGTTCAGCCGTTCGTCGTCAACGATGAGGACCGTGGGCAGTTCCGGCCCGGTCAAGGCTTCAAACATCTGCAGCTCCCTGTAGAACCGTCCGGTTCACGGCCATGCTCCGCGCCAGCTGTTCGAGCGCCTGCAGCGCCGCCTCGGTTTCCAGGGACTCGGTGCAGCGCTGGATGCGCTGCAGCACGGACGCATGGCGCCCGTCGACCAGGGGCCGCAGCCGATCCAGTTCGGCCATGGCGGCATAGTCGCTGTCGGCAATCTGCAGCCGCAGCCGAGCCAGGGTGGACGAGACTTCTTCCGCGGTCATCGGCTGCCGCTGCGGGGGGGGCGCGGCAGTGGTCACGGCGGCCGCGGACGCCACGGCCACTACGGCCGTCTGCCCGGACCGCCGGGCGATTTCCGCCAGCAGGCCCTGCAGTCCATCGGCCAGCGCCTGGACCAGGGATTGCAGATCGCCGCCGGGCCGGGCGTTGCCGCCATTGCCGTCGCCTGACAGGCAGGCTTGCGCACCGGTCTCGGCCATGGCCGACCATTGCTCCAGCAGGTCCGCGCCCAGGTAGCCCAGACTGCCCTTGAAGGTGTGCACCAGCGTTGCCACGGTGTCCCAATGGCCGCTGCGCACGGCATCGCGCAGCCGTTGCGGCGCATCGGCAAAGTCCTGGGCAAAGCCTTCGATGGCGTGGAGCATGCGCGGCGATTGGCCGGCAAGGCGTTGCCGCAGCCGTGCCGGATCCCAGGCCTGGGCAGGGCTTGACGGCGTCGGCTGCAAGGGCGCGGCCGGCGCAAGCGCTGCCGTTGGAGGAGGGCCCGCGCGCAGGCAGCGCTGCAGTGTCTCGTACAGCAGCACATCGTCAACGGGTTTGGTCAGATGGGCATTCATGCCTGCGGCCTCGATCCGGGCGCGCTCCTCGACATAGGCCTGCGCAGTCAGCGCGATCACCGGAAGATGCCGCAGCGCGCTGCGCGTGCGGATGGTGCGCGTGACACTGAGGCCGTCCATGCCGGGCATGTGCACGTCCATGAGCACGGCATCGAAAGGCTGGGTGTCCAGCAGCTGCAGCGCCTGCAGACCGTCCTGCGCAGTCTGTACCGATATGCCGGCCTGCTCCAGCAGCTCGGTGGCCACCTCGCGGTTGAGTACGTTGTCATCCACCACCAGCACCCTGCGCCCAGGCAGGCCCGGGTAGCGCTGCTGTGGCGAGGGGCCGGCCGCCGGGCTTTCCGGCGGGGGCGATTCGGGGTCCCGCAGTGCCTCCCGGATGCATGAGCGCAGTGCCGATGCGGTCAAGGGCTTGATCAGCAGGCCCCGCGGGCCCAACTGCGCGGCCTGCAGCTGCACTTCGTCGCGCCCGAAGGCCGTGACCATGAGCGCAGCCGGGGTCTTGGCCAGGTCCTGCTGCTCGCGCATGCGGCGTGCCAGGTCCAGCCCGTCCATGCCGGGCATGCGCCAGTCCAGCAGGGCCAGGCCGTAGGGGGATTCCTGGCGTGCGGCCTCTTGCAGCATGTGCAGCGCCTGCATGCCGTCCGCCGCCGTATCGCAGCGCATGCCCAGTTTGCGCACCATGGCGGCCAGGGCCTCGCGCGCGCTGGCGTTGTCATCGACGATGAGAACGCCGGTGCTGCCCAGGTTGTCGTGGCCGTCCAGCGGCGCATCCGTGGCAGGCCGGACCTTGGCCGTGAAGCGGAAGTTGCTGCCCTGGCCGGGCTGGCTGCAGACGCTGATCTCGCCGCCCATGAGCTGCACCAGCCTGTGGCAGATGGCCAGGCCCAGGCCGGTGCCGCCGTGGCGGCGCGTGGTCTGGATGTCGGCCTGGGTGAAAGGCTGGAACAGCCGTTCGGCCCGCGATGCATCCAGGCCTATGCCGGTGTCGCGCACGTTCACGCACAGGTGGTGCAGGGGCGCTGCCGTGGCGTGCGCGCCGGCCTCCACCGGCGCGCACGCCAGCGGCGGCTCCAGATGCAGGGAGATCACTACCTCGCCATGCTCGGTGAACTTGATGGCATTGCCGACCAGGTTGGTCAGCACCTGGCCCAGGCGCAGCGGGTCGCCGCGCAACCGGGGCGGCAGGTGCGGGTCCAGCGCATAGACCACTTCCAGCCCCTTTTCCTCTGCGCGCAGCGCCGTGGAGGCCGAGACGGTCTCCAGCACATCGTCAAGGGCGAAATCCACTTCCTCCAGCGCCAGCATGCCCGCCTCTATCTTGGAAAAGTCGAGGACGTCGTTGATCACGGCCAGCAGGGCGCTGGCCGAGCGCTCCACCTTCTCCAGGTAGCCGCGCTGGCGTGATGTCAGCGCGGTCTGCTGAACCAGGCGCGTCATGCCGATGACGGTGTTCATGGGGGTGCGGATTTCGTGGCTCATGATGGCCAGGAAATCCGACTTGGCCCGTTCGGCCGCTTCTGCGGCCTCCTTGGCCTGCTGCAGCGCCTGCTCGGCCTCGCGCTCGCGGGTGATGTCCAGCATGATGCCGTCCCAGACCATGCCCTCGTGGCTGCTCCGGGGGGCCGATCGGCAGCGCAGCCAGCGGATCTCTCCATCGGGCCTGATCACGCGAAAGCGGCAGTCGAAGACCCGCAGCGTATCGACCGAGCACTGCAGCATCTGCTGGTAGTGCGGCAGGTCCTCGGGATGGATGGCATTCAGGTAGGCCTGACGGTCGGCCATGATGGCGTGGGCCGGCACGCCGATCAGGTTCTCTATGCCGGCACTGATGTAGCTGAGCCGCAGTTGCGCCAGGCCGCCTTCCAGACGGTAGATGGCGCCGCTGGGCAGGTTGTCGGCCAGGGCTTCGAGGCGCATGCGTGCGTCCTCGCGTTCGGACAGGTCCTGCAGCGTGCCGCTGAGCGCGACGATGCGGCCTTGCTCGTCGCGCAGGGCGCGGCCCATGAGGCGGGCCGCGAACCTCCGTCCGTCCGGGCAGTGGTGCACGACATCGAGGCTGTAGGACTGGCCGGTGCCGATGCACAGCTGCACGGCAGCGGTGAGCCGGGCAAGATCCTGCGGTCCGAGCATGGCGCGCAGGGCATGGCGCGTCAGCGGCGGACCCTGGGGGTCCAGGCCGTTCATCACATACATCATCTCCGAGGCCTGGAAGTGCTCGGTGTCCAGCTCCCATGTCCAGCTGCCCAGGCGCGCCAGCTGTTCGGCCTGGCGCAGCACGTCGTAGCTTTTTTGCAGCTGGGACTCGGTCTGGCGCATGAGGGTGATGTCGCGCGCAATGCCCAGCACGCCCACGGTCCGGCCCTCGTCATTGCGGTAAGGAATTTTGGTGGACTGGAAGAGGCGGCGCTGCCCGTTGACCAGCAAATGATCCTCCGACACCACGGGGGCGTCGCTGTCCAGCACCCGGCGGTCGCTGTGGGTGAAGCTGCTGTCGGGGAACAGTTCCTGGTCGGTCTTGCCCACGATGTCTTCGGGCGTGCGCCCGGAAAAGCGCGCGGCGGCGGGGTTGACGAAGGTGTAGCGGCCCTGCCGGTCCTTGGCGAAGACCAGGTCGGGCGTTTCGTGCATCACGGCTTCCAGCAGGCGCGTCGAATCCTGCCACGGCCCGGTGCTTTTTCGCAGGAGCGGCTGCAGCTGCGCATCGGGCTGGCCGATCGGCTCGTCCTGGCCGGTGCGCTCGCTGAGCTCGTGCCAGGTGGTGAAGAAAAGCCGCCTGCCCGACAGCGACTGGCAATAGATATGGAGCTCGGCGGGGAAGCTGGCGCCGTCGCGGCGGATCAGTCGGCCGCAGAGATGGGCCTGGCTGTCCACGGCCATGTCCTGCCAGGGACCGCGCCGCAGTCCGTCCGCGTCGGGCCACACGTCCATGATGCCCAGCCCCAGCATGGCGGCCTTGTGATGGCCCAGGCTGGCGCAGGCATGGGCATTGGCATCGAGCAGGCAGCCCTGCTCGTCAAACAGAAGAAAACCGTCGGGCACACGGTCCAGGAACTGGCCATACGGCGTATCGGGCATGAAGACTCCTAGGCGGTAGCAAGCCGGCACTGCACAGGGCGATAGCCATAATCTATGGAAACAGTGTGGATGTTACTGCCGGCCGGTGCCCGCTGCGCGGCAGGGAAGGCCGGTACTTACCCCTGCAGGGGCAGCGGGTAGAATCGTCGGGATCTGCAGGGTCCGTGCCGCGACCCGGCCCCGCCTGGCCCCATTCGGCAACCTGGCCCCGGCTGGCTCGCTGCAGCACACCTTTTCCTTTCCGACGACTCCAGTTCCTCCCCGCTTATGGCCTCCGCTCTGACCGACAAACTTTCGCGACTCGTCAAGGAGATGCGCGGCCAGGCCCGCATCACCGAATCCAACGTACAGGACATGCTGCGCGAAGTGCGCATGGCCCTGCTCGAGGCCGACGTGGCCCTGCCCGTGGTGCGCGACTTCGTTGCGCGCGTCAAGGAAAAGGCGCTGGGCCAGGAGGTGCTGGGCTCCCTGCAGCCCGGCCAGCTGCTGGTGTCCATCGTCAACAAGGAACTGGCCGCCACCATGGGCGAGGGCGTGGCCGACATCAATCTCAACGCCCAGCCGCCTGCCGTCATCCTCATGGCCGGCCTGCAGGGCGCCGGCAAGACCACGACCACGGCCAAGCTGGCCAAGCACTTGATTGAAAAGCGCAAGAAAAAGGTGCTGACCGTGTCGGGCGACGTGTACCGCCCGGCCGCCATCGAGCAGCTCAAGACCGTGACCGGCCAGGCTGGCGCCGAGTGGTTCCCCTCCACGCCAGACCAGAAGCCCCACGACATTGCCGTGGCCGCGCTGGACTACGCCAAGCGCCACTTCTTTGACGTGCTGCTGGTCGATACGGCCGGCCGCCTGGCCATCGACGAGCTGCTGATGGCTGAGATCAAGGATCTGCACGCCACGCTCAAGCCGGTCGAGACCCTGTTCGTCGTCGATGCCATGCAGGGCCAGGATGCGATCAACACGGCCAAGGCCTTCAAGGAGGCCCTGCCCCTGACCGGCATCGTGCTCACCAAGCTCGATGGTGACTCGCGCGGCGGCGCGGCGCTGTCGGTGCGCCAGATCACGGGCGCGCCCATCAAGTTCGCCGGCGTGTCCGAGAAGATCGACGGCCTGGAAGTCTTCGACGCCGACCGCCACGCGCAGCGCGTGCTGGGCATGGGCGACATCGTGGCCCTGGTCGAGCAGGTCACCAAGGGCGTGGACATGGAGGCAGCCCAGAAGCTGGCCGAGAAGGTCAAGAGCGGTGACGGCTTCGACCTCAACGACTTCCTGGCCCAGATCCAGCAGATGAAGCAGATGGGCGGCCTGTCCAACCTCATGGACAAGCTGCCGGCACAGCTCACCGCCAAGGCCGGCCAGGTGGACATGGACAAGGCCGAGCGCGAGATCCGCCGCAAGGAAGGCATCATCTGTTCGATGACCGCCAAGGAGCGCAAGAAGCCCGAGATCATCAAGGCCACGCGCAAGAAGCGCATTGCCGACGGCGCGGGCGTGCAGGTCCAGGAAGTCAACCGCCTGCTCAAGGAGTTCGAGCAGATGCAGGAGATGATGAAGAAGATGAAGGGCGGCGGCCTCATGAAGATGATGAAGCGCATGGGCGGCATGAAGGCCATGAAGGGAATGATGGGCGGTGGCGGCGGCATGCCCAAGCTGCCGTTCTGAGCGGGCCGGGCCCCGCCGATGGACAGTCAAGCCGCAGCACAGCCTGCGGCTTTTCTTTGGCCGCTGCGGGGCTTTGTGAGAACATGCGGCGCCATGAAGGCTGGCGTTTCGACTTCCCTTGCGGCTTCCCGCGTGACTGCATCGCGGCTGTCTCGCCGTGACTGGGGCCTGCTGGCGGCGGCTGCGCTGCTGGCCGGCTGCTCGTCTGCTCCCCGCAAGGGCGCGGGTCCCGGGCCTGCTCCTTCGCCGCAGGCCCTGAACCTGGATGGCGAGTTGCGCGAGGCCCTGCTGGCGCGCACCATGCTCGTGGTCAACACGCCGTATACCTACGGCGGCAATTCGCCCGACGGCGGTTTCGACTGCAGCGGCCTGATCCAGTGGGCCGTGGGCGGCATTACCGAAAGCCGCCTGCCGCGCACCACGGCCCAGTGGGCGCAGTTCAGCAATCCCGTGGGCAGCCGCAGCCTGCAGCGCGGCGACTTCGTGTTCTTCAACACCCTGGGCTCGCGCTATTCGCACATGGGCATCTTTGTGGGCAACGGCCAGTTCGTGCATGCGCCGTCCAGCGGCGGCACGGTGCAGCGCGTGCGCATGGACAATCCCTATTTCGCCAGGCGCTTCACCGAAGCGCGCAGCATCTTCGCCTGAGCGCCTGCCAGGCAAGGCGCCGGGCTTGGCGCCGGCTCTTGAATCGATGGTCCAATGAGAGCTCCATAGAAATCCAGGGTTTCGGAATGGATAACAAGCTCGAATTCGCACAGCGCCTGCGCCAGGCCATCGAGGCTGCGGGTCTGGAGCCGCGGCCCAGCGTGCTGCTGAATCTGTTCAATTCCAGTTACTGGGGTCGGCCGATTTCGTTCCAGGCGGTTGCGCGCTGGCTCAACGGCGAGGCCGTGCCCGAGCAGGACAAGCTGGTGCTGCTGGCGGAGCTGCTCAGGATCGAGCCCGAAGTGCTGCGCTTTGGCGACCCTGCCCAGCGGTCACTGCCGCCTCAGCACGAATGCCAGGAACCGGGCGTGGGCTATCTTGAACGCGAAACCTTCGACGCCTTTCTGAGGCTGCCCGCGCCGCAACGCCAGGTGGTGCGGGAGGTGATCCTGACCTTCGCCAAGGTGCACGGCGAAGGCTGAGGGCCGGGCTACCGGGCAGCCGTCACCGCACCGCCTGCGGCTGCCAGGGCATGGCATGCCAGGGATGGCGCGGATCGGCCACCCATTGCTGCACCTCCTCGGGCGTCACGCTGCGGCCCAGCACGTCGGCCCGGCCACGGGCCAGCCATTGGCTGCGGCCCCGCGCATAGGCCTGGCCGAAGGCCTGCCAGCTGTCAAAGCAATCCCGCGCGCGGCATGCGTTCAGGTGAAGGATCTGCTGGTGCAGGGCCTCGTCCAGCCAGCCCAGCAGCCAGGCACATCGCACGTGGAAGGCCACGCGCGCGCAGGCAAAGGCCATGGCGGCATGGGGATCGTCACCGGCCTGCAGGCGCTGCAGGTCCAGCGTGAACCAGCGCTGGCGCAGGCCGTCGGGCAACTGGCGTGCGATCTGGGCATCGTCCAGGTCGGTGCGCAGGCCCAGGTGGTGCAGCACCATGGGGCGCAGCTGGGTGGTCAGGGCGTCGTCGGCACCATGGAGCTGCCGGTCTGCAAAGCCGCCCTGGATGGCGTGAAAGGCCATGGGATGGGCCAGGGCCAGGGCCCAGTCCAGCGCCGCATCGCCGCTGCGGTAGCTGCTGAAGTCGCCGCGCTGGCGCGCCGCACGCCTGCGGCGCAGGCCGGCGCGCACTGCCCACCAGACCAATGCAGACAGCACAACAAGAGTGAAGGCGTTCATCGCGGATTTCCTGTCCTGCCCGGCGATCCTGCCCGGCGCCGCGCCAGCTCCAGCGACTGCTGCAGGGCCGCGCTGCGCGGCATGCGCTCGAAGGCGGGCACGGGCACGGTGTCGCGGCGTGCCGCGACCAGCCATTGCATCAGGGGCGACCGGATATCCAGCTGCTCCAGCAGCGCCGGGTGGGCCTGGAGCAGCCACAATTGCTCGGCTTCGGTGTGCAGCTCGCTGGCCGCGCACCAGGCGCCGGTGTGGCCCGAGGCCAGCAGATGCGCCGGACGGCGCACGATGCCCATGGCAAGGGCATCCGCTGGCGCCTCGCCATCGGCATCGAGGTGGTTGAGCAGGGCCAGCACGTCGGCCAGGTAGCGCGCAATCGGCGGGCGGTTCTGCTTGCCCTTGATCTGGTCGATGCACAGCCGCCCGCCGTCAAGCACCTGGGCGCTGACGGTGATGCGCGGCTGGGCCGTGCCCGTGCGGTAGCTGAACAGGCGCAGCCGGCCCTGCTCGCAGGCTTCGGCGTAGTGCTCGCCGTAGCCGCCGCGCAGCGCGCCGCGCGCGCTGAACTGGCCCAGGCAGTGCCGCATCATCTGGCTTTCATAGGCCATTTCGGCGCGCAGGTCCGGGCTTTGGGCATCGAATTCGACGAAGACACCCAGCTGGCCCCGCAGCAGCGGACGCACGGCGCCGGGCCGGTGCTCGGCCCAGCCGCTTTCGCTTTTTCTGGCGAAGGCCAGGTGCTCCAGCGTCCAGCGCGCCAGGGCCTGCGGGCAGTTGATGCGCTGCAGCTTGCCCTCAAGCGCCGTGCCGCGCCGGGTGGACAGGAACTCCAGCAGCCGGCTTTCCAGCGCCAGCAGCGGGGCGCTGTCAGGCTCCACCCACCACAGCGGTGCGCTGGCGCCGGCCGCAGGGCTTTCATGTGGCGGTGGCTGGCGGGCCGCATGCGCGCGCAGGCGCTCCAGCGCCCAGGCGGCAGGCTCGGTGCGCCGGTGCAGGCGCAGCAGTTCGGCCTGCGTGGAGATGGGCTGAACGGCCGGCGGATCGGCGTCGAGGTTGCCGATCACGTGGCGGTAGAAGTGGTTGGCCAGCCAGGCCGCGATCTCCTGACTGTCGCCGCGCGCCGCGCTGCGCTCGCGGATGCGCTGCTTGATGTCCGGCGCATTGACCACGTCGCGCGGGCGGTAGGCGCTGGCTGCCGTGGCGGCTCCCGGGTTCACCACAGCTTCCACCAGGGCTTGCTGTCCGAGTGCAGCTTGAGGCAGCGCTGGAGGCCGTCCCTGGCCATCTTGTGCTCGGCCTCGCTGTCATCGGGGGTGAGCTTGGCGATGGCCTCGCGGTGCAGGGCCACGGCCTGATCGATGGGGCCGCAGCTTTCCATGGCGCAGGCCAGGCGGCGCAGCGTGTAGCACTCGCCCAGGGCGCGCACTTCGGGCAGCAGGGCCTCCAGGCGGGGGCGCACCACGTCGCCATGGCTTTCGGAGAAGAAGTCGAGCAGGGACATCAGGGCCGCCAGGTAGTCGCGCCGCTGTTCGCGCTGCTCGTCTGCGTCCAGTTCCTCGAACCACTGGTCCAGGCGTTCCAGCCAGATGCCGATCTCGCCCGCGCGGCCGAGCTGGTAGAGCGCCAGCGCCACGCTGGGGAAGTAGTCGGTGGGGCAGTGGCGGCTGTAGCCGTAGTCCTGGGTGAAGTGCCACAGCTGCTCGGCCGCCGTGACGATGCCGGGTCGGTCGTCACGGCGGATGGCACACCACAGCAGGCCGTCATGGTGCTCGGCGAAGGGGCTGCTGGACAGTCCCTTGTGGTGCAGGGCTGCAGCCTCTTCATAGCGCTGCTGCGAGCGGTACTTGATGGCAAGGTTGTTGCAGAGCATGGAGTAGACGTGCAGGTGCGCGTCCTTGTACCTGCCCTGGCCGCTGGCCCAGAAGGCTTCGAAGCGGGCCAGGCCCTCTTCGTAGTAGCGCTGCACCAGCGGCTCGCGCACCTCGTCGTCCGGCACCTGACGGCCTTCGCCCATGAGGGCGGCCAGGTCGTCCTCGTCGTCCAGGGTCACGCCCGCTGCATAGCACCAGTGGGCGCCATGGCCCTGCGCAAAGGGGCGCTGCAGCGCCTGCGCGGCGGGCAGCACGGCGAAGCGCGCGGCCCAGAGCATGGGCAGCAGCTCGGAGTTGGCGTGCCGGGGCTGCTCGCCCACGCCGCGCTCGAGCAGCGGCAGGGCCTGTTCCCATTGGTGGTTCCTGGCCAGGCGCCAGCCGTCGATCATGTCCAGCAGCGGATGGCCGGGCGCCTGGGCACGCGCCAGGGCCAGGTAGTCGTCGGCGCTGCGCGCAGCAGCCGGGCTGTCTTCCAGGATCTCCTGCATGTCGGAGTCCAGGCCGGCCCAGGCCAGGATCAGCGCCCAGGCGGGGGCGTGGGCGGTGTCGCTGTCCACCATGCGCAGTGCCAGCTCATAGCCCTGGCGGGCCGATCCGGGGCGGCTGTGCAGCACGCTCTCCAGCGCCAAGTCCGCCGCATCGGCCAGGCGGCCCGCCTCTTGCAGCCATTGCAGCACCAGGCCGCTGAAGGCGTCGTCGGAGTCGTCCACCAGGCCGAAGCGGCCCAGCTCGGCCAGCTGCAGCGCGGCCTCTGGCTGGCCCATGGCATGGCAGGCCATGGCCTGCAGCCGTGCCTCATGGACCTTGCGGTGCGCGCGCACCGCCTGCGATGCGGCGGGGCTTTCCGTGCGGGCCAGGTGCTGCTGCGCCGCCATCAGCACGGCCGGAACGCTTTGCGGGGCCAGCGGCAGCACTTCGCGCGCAAGGTGCAGCCAGTCGTCGAAGTCCACGTTCTGGTCGGCGTCTGCCAGGGCCAACTGCGCCGTGGCGGCCTGCACATGGCGCACGGTGGCCGGCACGTCGCCGCGCAGGCGGGCCAGCTCGGCCTTGCGCAGGCTGGCACGCGCGTCGCGGCGCGCGGGGGATGCCTCGCCGTCGGGGTCGCTGCGCTCGTGGTTGCGCTGCAGGTCCACGCCTTGCTCGGCCAGTTCCCAGGCCTGGGCCTCGCGGGCCAGGTAGTGCCAGCCATTCCAGTAGCGATAGGGCTCGCCGGTGTGCGGCAGCCGGCCCATGAGATCGGCGGCATGCGCGAGCAGGGCCACGCCGCCTTCGCGGTCAAAGCGCAGCCGGCTCTGGATGTCGCTGAGCGCCAGGCTGGCCGTGGCCAGCAGGTGGTTGTCACCCTGCAGGTGCTGCAGCGTGGCATCGCGGTGCTCGCGCAGCAGGGCGTTGGCGGTCTCGGGCCGTTCCAGGTCGAGCCAGAGATCGTGCAGACGCTCCAGCTCGCTCACCGTGGCCGGCGCGAAGCGCTGCTGCGAGAGCAGCTCCATGACGGCCGCCTGGCGTTCGGCCGGGGCGATGGGGCTGGTTTCATCTTCCTGTTGCAGCAGGTCGTGCGCCTGGTCCATGAAGGCATGCAGGGCTTCGCCCTCAAGGATGGCCTGGGCGTTGGCGGGCTGGGAGGTGTTCATGGAATCGATAGCAAGCAAGCGAAGCTGGAAAAGCCATGCAGGCCGACAGACCTCAAGGCGGCAACCCGCGATGCTAGCGGGCCGGCCCGCGCCAGGCCAGTGTGGCCGGGCTGTTTTCACGTCCTGTTACATGCAAAAAGCCCGGCATTGCCGGGCTTTCGTTACGCAAGAGGTCGCTGGGCCACCGGGGCCGCAGGGATCGGGTTGGGATCAGTGGCGCACCACGACCTCGCCGCGCAGCGTGAAGGTGCGTGCCTCGGTGATCTTCACATCGATCATCTGGCCGATCAGGCGTTCGTTGCCCGGGAAGTTGACCACGCGGTTGCACTCGGTGCGGCCCATGAGTTCGCTGCCATCGCGCTTGGACAGTCCTTCCACCAGCAGGCGCTGCACCGTGCCCACGCGCTCGTCGCTGATGTCCTTGATGTTGTTGTTGATCACGGCCTGCAGCTCCTGCAGGCGGCGCAGCTTGACCTCGTGGGGCGTGTCGTCGTGCAGGTTGGCGGCCGGCGTGCCGGGGCGGGGGCTGAAGATGAAGCTGAAGCTGTTGTCGAAGCGCACGTCGTGGATGAGCTTCATCATCTTCTGGAAGTCTTCCTCGGTCTCGCCGGGGAAGCCCACGATGAAGTCGCTGCTCATGGCCATCTCGGGCCGGATGGCACGCAGCTTGCGGATGGTGCTCTTGTATTCCATGGCCGTGTAGCCGCGCTTCATGGCCATGAGTATCTTGTCGCTGCCGTGCTGCACGGGCAGGTGCAGGTGGCTGACCAGCTTGGGCAGCCGAGCGTAGGCCTCGATCAGGCGCGGCGTGAATTCGTTGGGATGGCTGGTGGTGTAGCGGATGCGCTCGATGCCGGGGATCTCGGACACGTATTCCAGCAGCAGGGCAAAGTCGGCGATCTCGGCCGTGTCACCCATCTTGCCCAGGTAGGCGTTGACGTTCTGGCCCAGCAGCGTGACCTCCTTCACGCCCTGGTCGGCCAGGCCCGCGACCTCGACCAGCACGTCCTCGAACGGGCGGCTGACTTCCTCGCCGCGCGTATAGGGCACGACGCAGTAGCTGCAGTACTTGGAGCAGCCTTCCATGATGGAGACAAAGGCCGAGGAGCCTTCCACGCGCGCCGGTGGCAGGTGGTCGAATTTCTCGATCTCGGGAAAGCTGATATCGACCTGGGGCTTGTGCCTGGCGGCGCGTGCATTGAGCAGCTCGGGCAGGCGGTGCAGGGTCTGCGGGCCGAAGACCACGTCCACATAGGGCGCGCGCTTGATGATTTCCTCGCCCTCCTGGCTGGCCACGCAGCCGCCCACGCCGATGAGCACGCCGCGTTCCTTCAGGTGCTTGTAGCGGCCCAGGTCGCTGAACACCTTCTCCTGTGCCTTCTCGCGCACCGAGCAGGTGTTGAACAGGATCAGGTCGGCCTGCTCCGGGTCGTCGGTGGACTCGTAGCCCTGGGCTGCGCCCAGCACATCGGCCATCTTGTCCGAGTCGTACTCGTTCATCTGGCAGCCGAAGGTTTTGATAAAGACTTTCTTGGACATGGTGGGGTTCCGTCAGGCAGCCGCCGCACTGCAAGCGGCGGTCCGCAAAAAAAGAAGATGGCCGGGCCAGGGCGGGCGCTGTGCTCCCTGGCCCGAGCCGCTGCGCCCCGCAAGCTGCGGGCCGCATCCATCGTGCGCGTGCGGTGTGCGCCGGCCTCAGTTGAAGAAGCGGTGCAGCATCGACTTGGGCTTGTAGTGCTTGTCGGCCTCGGCCTTGGTCAGGATCCAGGCCTGGTGCAGCCACTGCGTCTGCGGCTCGATCACATAGCCCACCACGAGCTTGCTGCCCTGGTAGTTGATGGCCTGCACCAGCGTGCGCTCGGGGCTGAACAGGCGAAAGCCCGGGCTGGTGCGAATGGTCTTGCCGTCGATTTCGACCACGGGAAACTGCGCGGTCACGACCAGCTCGCCGAACTGGGCCTGCGGCGGGAAATTGCGTGTCTCGTTGGAGGGCAGGCCCTGCGCGGCCGCGCCCAGGCTGGCGCAGGCCAGGCCGGCGAGCAGGGCGCCGGCGCACAGGCGGCGGACGGCGGAGAAATGGGGCTTGCAGCGGTTCATGGTGTACATCCAGGGGCTGAACTCGCGATTCTACGAACTTGCCGCTGCGCGGGCGCGGCACTCGGGCATTGGGTCAGGCGCGGCCCGGCGCATACAGCACGGCCTTGGGCGGCCGGCACAGGCCCCAGAAGCGCAGGCCGGTCAGCTCGGCCATCTGCACGCCCATGGCCGTGGGGGCGGAGATGGTGGCCAGGGCGGCGATGCCGACCTTGGCGCATTTGCGCACCAGCTCATGGCTGCCCCGGCTGGAGAGCACGACAAAACCGGCCTCGCCCAGGCGGCCGGTGCGCGAGAGGCGGCCGACCAGCTTGTCCAGCGCGTTGTGGCGGCCCACGTCCTCGAGCACATCCGTCAGTTGCCCGTCCAGCCCTGCCCAGCCTGCGGCATGCACGGCGCCGGCTTCGGCGTTGAGCCGCTGCAGCGGCGGCAGGGCATCGATGGCAGCGCACACCGTGGTGGCATCGACACGGGCGATCCAGTCGTGCGCGGGCAGCGGGTCGAAGGACAGGTCCAGCGCCGCGAAGCTGTCCACGCCGCAGACACCGCAGCCCGTGCGCCCGCTCATGCTGCGGCGCCGGTCCTTGAGGCGGGCGAAGCAGCGCGAAGCCACGTCCAGCTGCACCTCGATGCCGTCCATGCCGGCCGGCAGGCCTGCGGCCTGTGCAGCCACGGTGCGCACCTCGATGCCGTAGCAGTCGGCAGCGTTGTCCAGAATGCCTTCGGTAAGCGCAAAGCCCAGCGCAAAGTCTTCCAGGTCCGAGGGCGTGCCCATCATCACGGCGTGAGAGATGCCATTGAACACCAGGGCGATGGGGACTTCGCTGGCCAGCACCTGCGGCTCGGCCTGGATGCTGACGGCGCCGCCATCGGCGATCCGGTGGCGCACCACCGCATGCGTGCGCAGTGCGGCAATGGCGGGCGCGGTGGCGCAGGCAGCATCTGCCGGGCCCGAGTCCGGGGCGGGTGCGGGAGCGTGTTCGGTGGTGGCGTTCATGGCGTGGGCCGCGCAGGCGGCCTGCGCATGATATCGGTGCCGCCGCGCAGCTTCAGTCCAGCAATGCCATGCCCTTGATCTGGGCGAAGACATGCATGCCCGGCGCAATGCCCAGCTGCCGGGCGGAATGCAGGGTGATGCGCGCCAGCAGGCGGGACGGGCCCAGCTGCAGCGAGACCATGACCTGGCCCGGGCCGTCCTCGCGCAGATCCTGCACGGTGGCCGCCAGGATGTTGAGGATGCTGCTGTCTTGCGGGTGCTGCAGGCTCAGGCTCACATCGCGCGCCTGCACGCGCAGCTGCACGCTCTCGCCGATGGGGCGCGGGCGGGCCATGACAAGGCGAAGGCGCCCGCCGTCGAAGGACAGCGTGCTCAGGTGGGCATCCGGATCGTGCTGCCGGATCTGCGCACTGAGCATGGCCGCTGCCGTGTCGCCCATGCTCAGCGGCAGGTCCAGCCGTGCCAGCAGTTCGCTGGTGGCGCCGGCCGCGACGATGCCGCCTGCCTTGAGCAGCACCAGGTGCTGGGCCAGGCGCGCTACCTCGTCGATGGAGTGGCTGACATAGACCACGGGAATGTCGAGTTCACGGCGCAGCTGGTCCAGGTAGGGCAGGACCTCGGCCTTGCGCTGGGCGTCCAGCGCGGCCAGCGGTTCGTCCATGAGCAGCACGCGGGGGCTGGTGGCCAGGGCGCGCGCAATGGCCACGCGCTGGCGCTCGCCGCCCGACAGGGTGGAGGGCATGCGGTCCATCAAATGGCCTATGCCCAGCAGGGACACGGCCTGCTCCTGGGACACCTTGCGCCGCTCGGCGGGCGTGCGCCGCATGCCGTAGTCGATATTGCGCTGCACGCTCAGGTGCGGGAACAGGCTGGCTTCCTGGAACACATAGCCCAGGGCGCGGCGGTGCGTGGGCAGCCACTGGCTGGCCGCATCGTCCTGCCAGACCTCGCCATTGACGGCGACACGGCCCCGTGCGCGCTCCAGCCCTGCCAGCGCGCGCAGGCAGGTGGTCTTGCCGCAGCCCGAGGGGCCGAACAGGGCGGTGACGCCGCGCCCGGGCAGCTGCAGCAGCACATCGAGGCGGAAGTCGGCACGTTCCAGCGCCAGCGCAGCAAGGATTTGCGAAGGGCTCGCGGCGGGCGGGGCGCCGGCCGAAGCAACGGGAGAGAAGTCAGTCATCATGCGCGGCGCTCCTCGCGCGGCTGCAACAGGTGCAGGGCCAGCAGCACCAGGAAGGAGAACACCACCATGCCGCCGGCCAGCCAGTGGGCGTGGGCGTACTCCATGGCCTCCACGTGGTCGTAGATCTGCACCGAGACCACGCGCGTCACGCCGGGGATATTGCCGCCCAGCATCAGCACCACGCCGAACTCGCCCACGGTGTGCGCGAAGGTCAGCACGGCTGCGGTGATGAAGCCCGGCCGCGCCAACGGCAGCGCCACGGTGAAGAAGCGGTCCAGCGGCCCCGCGCCCAGGCTGGCCGCGGCCTCCATGGGGCGCGTGCCCAGCGACTCGAAGGCGCGCTGCAGCGGCTGCACCGTGAACGGCAGGGAATACACCAGGGACCCGATGACCAGGCCTGCAAAGGTGAAGGGCAGGGTGCCCAGCCCCAGCGCCTGCGTCAACTGGCCCACGGGGCCATTGGGCCCCATGGTCACCAGCAGGTAGAAGCCGATCACCGTGGGTGGCAGCACCAGGGGCAGCGCCACCACGGCGCCAATCGGGCCGCGCCAGCGCGAGCGCGTATGGGCCAGCCACCAGGCCAGCGGCGTGCACAGCGCCAGCAGCAGCACCGTGGTCACGCTGGCAAGTTTCAGCGTCAGACGTATGGCGGCGTAGTCGTCGGCGGTAAGAATCATGCTGGAAGAATTCAGTGGTTCGCAGCGCTGGTGTCGTCCCCCTACCGCGCAGCGGGAGGGGGGAAGGCGCGTCAGCGCCTCAGGGGGAGCCTAGAGCCCGTAGCCGTAGGAGCGAATGATGGCACGCGCTTTATCAGCACGCAGGTACTTCATCAGCTCGGTGGCGGCTTCGTTGTCCTTGCCGCTGTTGAGCACGATGGCGTCCTGGCGGATGGGCTCGTGCATGGCGGCGGGCACCTGCCAGGCCGAGCCTTCGCGCAGCTTGCCGTTTTCCATCACCTGCGACAGGGCCACGAAGCCCAGCTGGGCATTGCCCGTGGCCGCGAACTGGTAGGTCTGGGCGATGTTCTCGCCCATGACGATGCGCGGCTGCACCTGGGCCGTGATGCCCAGCTTGTCCAGCACTTCCATGGCGGCCGTGCCGTAGGGCGCGAGCTTGGGGTTGGCCACGGCGATGTGCCTGTAGTCGCCGGTCTTGAGGACCTCGCCCTTGTCGTCCACATAGCCGGGCTTGGGGCTCCACAGCACGAGCTGGCCGATGGCGTAGGTGAAGCGCGAGTCGGGCAGGCCACGGCCTTCCTTGACGATCTTTCCGGGCGTGGTGTCGTCGGCGGCCAGCAGGATCTGGAAGGGCGCGCCGTTGACGATCTGCGCATAGAACTTGCCCGTGGCGCCGAAGGACAGCAGGGCCTTGTGCCCGGTGTCCTTCTCGAACTCGGCGGCGATCTTCTGCATGGGCGCCGTGAAGTTGGCGGCAACGGCCACCGACACTTCGGCAGCCTGCGCAGCGACACCGCCCAACAGGGCAAGGGCGGCAAAGGCGGTGGCACGCAGGGGCTGGTTCACGTTCATGGGTCTCTCGCTATTCCGTTGGTGAATAGCGCAGTGTAGCGACCTGAAAATGCGCATGCAGGGTGCAGGCGTTTTGCTTGGCGGGAAATAACGCTTGGCGGGCATGATGTCGCGCATGACTGCCGATGCTCCTGCTTCACCCTCCGATCTGGCGCCCGCGCTGGGCCATGACCTGGCTGACCGCCGCCTCGCCATCCTGCGCCATATCGCAGCAGGGCATTCGATTTCACAAGCGGCGCGCGAGGCCGGCGTCAGCTACAAGGCGGCATGGCAGGCGCTGGATGTGCTGACCAATCTCGCGGGCTGTGCCCTGGTGGAGCGCTCGGTCGGCGGCGCCGGCGGCGGCGGCGCGCGCATCACCGCAGCCGGGCAGTCCCTGCTGGCCATGGCCGATGCGCTGGAGCAGGCCCGTGCACAGGTGCTGCAGCGCTTTGGCGGGCCGGCCGGCGTTTCCTCGGCGGCTCCCGGACTGGGGCTGGGCCTGCGCACCAGCATGCGCAATCTGTGGCCTTGCCGGGTCGGTGCACTGCAGGCGCAGGGTGCCCAGGTCCGCGTCTGGATGCTGCCCGATGGCGGTGGCGATGCACCAGGCATTGCCGCACGCATCACCGCCGAAAGCGCCCAGTTGCTGGGCCTGGCCCCTGGCCTGCCCGTGATGGCGTTGTGCAAGGCCACTGCCGTCCAGGTGCTGCCAGTGGCGCCGCTGGCCGGTGCGCAGGGCCTGGCCAATGCCTGGCCTGCCAAGGTGCAACGCCTGGCCCGTGCCGAGGGGGACGGACCGCGCGAAGTGGTGGCCAGGCTGCCCTGGGGCGGCAGCGGCGTGGGGTATGCGGCGCAGCAGGCGCAAGGCGAGCCCTGGACGCTGCGCACAGGACGCAAGGTCTGGCTGTCGGTGCCGGAGTCCGCCGTGGTGCTGGCCGTGGCCGACTGACACGACTGACCTGACAGGGTCGATTGAGCTGATTGGGCCGATTGGGCGTCGAGAAGGCCGCAGCGCGTTGCGCGTGCGCTGCAGTGGCTGCAGATTCGGACGGGTCTTATGGCGCATCCCGGGCGGGATACGAAAAATTGTGCCGCAGCGCAACCTGCGCGCTCCGGTGGCGCAGGCTTTCCCGGCGACCGATCCATCGAAACCTCCCTGGCCCTCATGAGCATCCTGAAATTGCGCAGGCAAGAGAAAGTGGCGTTCTACACCGCCTTGCTGTGTTCGTCCGTCGCGGCGTTCATCTTCTTCGCGTCCAAGGACGTGGCGGACAGTCTGGAGCAGCGGCTGGGTGCGCTGGCCATCTGCATCGTCATCAGCGCCGTGGTGACCCTGTTCAATCACTGGTGGTTCAGATTCTGGGGCTGGCACCTGGTGCCGGTCACCCTGCTCCTGTTCTATGGCGGCACGCTGGTCGCAGGCTGGCTGTTTGGCGGTCGATGATCGCGATGGCGCCGAAGGGGAACCTGCCGCAATGCTTTGCGTCGAAGAGCCTTTGCGACTGCCTCCCAGGCCTCACACGGCCTTGCCCCTGCCATGAAGACCACCCTGTCCGCCGCCCTGATCTGCCTGTTCCTGTCTGCCCCGGCCCTGGCCCGTCCGCTGGACCCGGCGCCGCTGGATGCCTCGCAGTTCAACCTGGGACTGGTCGGCCTTGCCGGCGAGATTTCGCCAGCGGAGCAGCATCTGGAGGCCATGCTCAGGCGGCCCGAGGCCAATGCCGTCCTGCTGTCGGTGATCGACGATCCGCGAAGCTCGCCCGTGGCCAAGCTCTATGCGCTGTGCGGGCTCAAGCGCATGGGCAGCGGCGGCTACGAGGCAGCGCTGGTCAAGCTGCGCGGCTTCGAGGGCCAGGTTTCCGTGATGCTGGGCGACCAGATGTTCCAGGAAGACATCCGAGAGGCGGCAGACCGCATCGAAAACCTGGAATGCAGCGAGGGCGGCTGAGCCCCTGGCCGGCCGGTCCCGGGACAAAAAAAGAGCTGCCATCGGCAGCTCTTTGCATGGCAGGGCCGTTGCCCGCACCGCTCAGGACAGCTCGCGCCCCTTGAGTTCGGGGATCAGAAAGGCCGTGGCCAGCATGTCCAGCACATAGATGGCTGCCAGCAGGGCGATGGCCACCTGGAACGAATAGCTCATGGCCAGCGCACCGATCACCACCGGGCCCAGTCCGCCCACGGCGCGGCCGATGTTGAACAGCACGTTCTGCGCGGTGGCGCGCGCCTCGGTGGGATAGGCCTCGCTCATCACGGCGCCGTAGCCGCCCATCATTCCATTGACGAACAGGCCCATGAGGGCCCCCGCCCAGAGCATGGCCGCAGGGTCGGACAGCTGTGAATAGAGCACGACCATGATGACCGAGCCCAGCTGGAAGATCAGGAAGCTGGGCTTGCGGCCGATGCGGTCGGCCAGCTGGCCGAAGACCCAGATGCCGACCATCATTCCCACCACGGTCACGGCAGTCCAGATCGAAGACTTGGTCAGGCTGAAGCCCAGTTGCTTGGACAGGAAGCTGGGCATCCAGATCATGATGCCGTAGTAGCCGAAGTTCTGGACCGAGGTCAGCACGATCACACCCAGGCTGACCTTGGCCGTGGCGCGGTCCTTCACCAGCAGCTTCAGGCTTTGCAGCACCGGCACGCGGGCCGAGGGCGTGGCGGACTGCTGGCGCTTCACGAAGACCTCGGGCTCGTGCAGCTTGTTGCGGATCACCCAGGCCACCACGGCCGGGATCACGCCCACCAGGAACATGCCGCGCCAGCCTATGAGGGGCAGCAGCAGCGGCGTCAGCAGCGCCGCGCCCAGCACGCCCATCTGCCAGCCCAGGGCCACGTAGGACGAGACGCGCGCGCGGTGGCGGGCAGGCCAGGCCTCGGCGGCCAGTGCCATGCCGATGCCGAACTCGCCGCCCAGGCCGATGCCCGCAATCGTGCGGTAGGCCAGCAGATCCCAGTAGCCCTGCGCGAAGGCGCACAGGCCCGTGAAGACTGCGAACAGCATGATGGTCCAGGTCAGCACGCGGATGCGCCCGTAGCGGTCGCTGAGCAGGCCGAAGAAGATGCCGCCGAACACGGCACCGATCAGCGTCCAGGTCACCAGCGAGCCGGCCTGGCCCGGCGTGAGGTGCAGGTCGGCCGAGATGGCCGACAGCATGAAGCCCAGGATCAGCAGGTCGAAGCCGTCCATGGCATAGCCGACGGCCGAGCCGGCCAGGGCCTTCCAGCTGTAGCCATTGACCTGGGTGGCATGGGCGCCGGCATGCGTGTCTGTGCTGGCGCCGGCAGCATTGGCTGCGAGCGCCCCGGAGGAAGTGGTGGTCACGTGAAGATCCTTGAAAGCCAGGACGGCGCGCGCTCTCGCTGGGGTGCGGCACCACGCAAAACGCCTGCGCCGCCGGCTGAGCCGGCGTGCGGGCACGCTGCGCGTGTGCTGCATCCTGGGAAGGCGATGGGCACGGGAGTCCTGGTGGGAAAACAAGCTGGGCGGCCGGCATGCCGGGGCATGGCAGGGGCTGCGCGCAAAGACAGAGCGCAAGGTGCAGCGCCAAAAGACCGCTTCTGCAAAAAGCGAAAGCCCTGAAATCGGCTGGGCGATCAGGGCTTGGAGGCTGCGGGCAGGCCCGGTGAAAAGGGCGCTCCCATGCGGGCGGGCGCAATGGTAAGGGAAGTGGCCGGACAAGGCAAGTAGGGCAGTCTTGCCAGACAGCTTCTACGGCATGGACGGCTGGTACTGCCCGGCGGGCGCGGGACGGATTCGGGTGTTGCGCGGATGCAGCAGCCCCTGTGCTGCCGATGGCCCAGACAATTGAAGAAACGATAATGAGAACAAATCGCATTCGCTTTCTCTTCATACCCTTCGACCCATCGGAGGGCATGGCGAGGAAGTTTTTTTATTGCCGTATTGCTGTTCTCCCGGAGCATTTCATGCCACTGCATCGCCTTCAACCCGGCCATCGCCCTGCGCCTCTTGCGCTGGCCATCTCCCTTGCCATCGGCGCCCTGTCCGCTCAGGCTCAGGCATTGCCGGACACGCAGAACCCGGCCACGCTGCCCACGGTCAACGTGATCTCCAACCAGTTGGGCGAGGTGACCGAAGGCTCGGGCTCCTATACGCCGGGCACCATTGCCACAGCCACGCGCATGGTGCTGACGCCGCGCGAGACGCCGCAGTCCATCAGCGTGGTCACACGCCAGAAGATGGATGACTTCAACCTCACATCCATCGACCAGGTGATGGAGCACACGCCCGGCATCAGCATCGTCACCTATGACAGCGAGCGCACCGAGTACTACGCCCGCGGCTTCGCCATCCAGAACTTCCAGTACGACGGCATTCCGATGATGCGCGACTCCGCGTACTCGGCCGGCAACACCCTCAGCGACATGGCGATCTATGACCGCGTCGAGGTGCTCAAGGGCGCAACCGGCCTGCTCACGGGCAGCGGCACTCCGGGCGCGACCATCAACCTGATCCGCAAGAAGCCCACGCGCGATTTCCGCGGGCATGCGTCCATCTCTGCGGGCAGTTGGAGCAACTACCGCACCGAGGTGGATGTGGGCGGCGCACTCAATGCAAGCGGCAGCGTGCGCGCGCGTGGCGTGGCCGCCTACCAGGACAAGGACTCGTTCATGGACCGCTATTCGCGCAAGACCGCGACGCTCTACGGCATTGTGGAAATGGACCTGACGCCACGCACTTTGCTGACGCTGGGCGGCGATGCGCAGAACAACCGTCCGGTCAACTCCACCTGGGGCGGCATTCCGCTGCTCAATGCCGATGGCCAATTCAATGACATGCCTCGCTCGCACAACAACGGCACGCGCTGGAGCCGCTGGGACCAGTACACGCGCACGGCCTTTGCCACGCTGGAGCACAGCTTCAGCAACGGCTGGGTGGCCAAGGCGCAGTTCAACCACCAGATCAACGGCTACAACGCCAACCTGGGCGCGGCGGCTGCGGGCTTCCCCAACCCGGCCGACGGCTCCGGCGTGTCGCTGTGGCGCGGCCAGTACATAGGCCGCACCACCAGCAATGCGCTCGATGCCTACGCCAGCGGGCCCTTCTCGCTGGGCGGGCGCGAGCACGAACTGGTGCTGGGCGCCAGCGTAGCGAGGCGCCACTGGAAGAACGATGGCTACTGGCAGCTGCCCGCCGACTATGTGTCCACGGTCAATGACTACTACCACTGGAATGGCGATTCGCGCCTGCCGGTGTGGGGCGCCTCACCCGACTACGTGAACAGCGAAGTGACCAAGGAGCAGGGCTTGTACACGGCGGCGCGCTGGAACCTGGCGGCCGACCTCAAGCTGATCACGGGCGGGCGCTGGTCCAACTATCGCAACCAGGTGCAGGGTCAGCGCGAGACCGGCGTTTTCGTGCCCTATGTGGGCGCGATCTACGACCTCAATGGCAACTATTCGGTCTACGCCAGCTACACCAGCATCTTCAGCCCGCAGTCCAAGCAAAACGAGAGCGGCAAGGCGCTGGACCCGCTGCGCGGCAACAACGCCGAGGTCGGCGTCAAGGCGGCCTTCATGGACGGCCGCCTCAATGCATCGGCGGCGCTGTTCCAGCTTCAGCAAGACAACTTCGGTATCGAGACCGGCGGCCTGACGCCCGGCGGCGCCCCGGCCTACCGGGCCGTCGATGGCGTCAGGACGCGCGGCTTCGAGGCGGAGATATCCGGCCAGATCACGCCCGCCTGGCAACTGCAGGCCGGTTTCTCGCATGCCATTTCGCGCGACCAAGGCAAGCGCGTGGCCACGCTCACGCCCTCCAACCAGTTCAGCCTGCACACCAGCTACAGGCTGGACGGCCCGCTTTCCGGCCTGACGGTGGGCGGCGGCGCGCGCTGGCAGGACAAGACCTGGGGCGACATCTCCACGCCATCGGGCGGCACGGCCGTTCACACCGTCAAGGGCTACTGGCTGCTGGACATGATGGCGCGCTACGAGTTCAGCAAACAGCTGTCGGCCACCGTCAACGTGCGCAACCTGCTGGACAAGAAGTACTACACCATCTTCAGCTACTACAGCACCTACACCTGGGGCGAGCCACGCTCGGTGAATGTCAGCCTGAACTACAAGTTCTGAGGCCGGGCCCGCGCTGCGCCAGCGCGGGGTCTTTGGCCCTGGCGCCAAGGGCGCCGTGCTAGGCTGGCGCCCGCTGCGGCCCGTGCGCCGCAAGCGCTCCCATTGCCGTCCGTTCACTGCCCGTTGGCCGCCCGGGTCCGTCTATGACCTTGCGGTGCAGTGCGGCGATATCTCGCAGGTTTTGCCAATAAAAACAATTCTCATTACAGTTTGGCATTCCGAGTTCTCCAACCTCCGATCCTTTCTGCCATGCATCCCATCCTGATTGCAGCCGCCCTCGCTTTGGGCGCGGCCGCCCCGATGAGCCAGGCCGCAGCCGCCGGCACCGTTCAACAGCCCGTGAAGAAGAACCTCTCCGTTGCAGAGGTGGTCAAGCATTACGGCACCCTGGTGCACGCCAATTACTCGGATTCCATCAGCTCGGCCAAGACCATGCAGAAAGCCATCGGGGCCTTTCTCGCATCACCCAGCGAACAGGGCCTGAACGATGCGCGCAAGGCCTGGCTGGATGCACGCGAGTACTACGGCCAGACCGAGGCCTTCCGCTTCTACGCCGGTCCCATCGACAACGATGAAGGACCCGAAGGCCAGATCAACGCCTGGCCCATGGACGAGTCCTATGTGGACTATGTGGAAGGCAACCCCAATGCCGGCATCATCAACAACCGCAAGGAAGCCATCACCAAGAAGCGCCTGGCCGAACTCAACGAGCATGACGGCGAGGAGAACGTTTCCACCGGCTGGCACGCCATCGAGTTCATGCTCTGGGGCCAGGACCTGAATGACAAGGGACCGGGCGCGCGTCCGTACACCGACTTCGTCGATGGCAAGAAATCCAATGCCGACCGCCGCCGTGAGTACCTGAAGGTGGTGACCGAGTTGCTGATCGAGGATCTGCAGTCGGTGGCCGACCAGTGGAAGCCCGGCTCGGCCAAGAATTTCCGCGCCCAGTTCGAGAAAAAGCCCGACGACGCGCTGCGCCGCATCTTCGTGGGCCTGGGTTCGCTGTCGCGCGGCGAGCTGGCCGGCGAGCGCCTGGAAGTGGCCCTGGCCAGCCGCGACCAGGAAGACGAGCACTCCTGCTTCTCGGACAACACGCATCGCGATGCCGTGACCAATGCCCAGGGCATCCTCAACGTCTGGCAGGGCAGCTACAAGCGCCTGGACGGCAGCGAGCTGCAAGGCCCGGGCATCAGGGACTGGGTGGCCTCCAAGGACAGCGCGCTGGCCGACAGGACCACGCGCCAGATCACGCAGTCGGTGCAGGCGGCCCAGGCCATTCCCGCGCCGTTCGACCAGGCCATCCAGGGCGCGCGCGACTCGGCCTCGCGCGCCAAGATCCAGGCCACCATCGATAGCCTGGTCCAGCAGAGCAAGGACCTGGTGGAGGCGGCCAATGCCGTCGGCATCACCCAGCTCAACCTGGTGGACCCCAAGGCCAACTAAAAGAACATTCACCCCAAGCGTCCAACCCCTCTCACGCCCATGCGCCAAGGCCGCCGCCCCCGAAAGGGTTCGGCGGCCATGGCATTTGCAGGGTCGCCCTCACCATGAAATTTTCCCCATTGCTGCTGGCCGCAGCCTGCCTGAGTCTGCTGGGTTGCTCGGCGCAACAGCAGGAGTCCAAGGCTGCCGCGCCGCCAGAGCCGATGCCCGCGTCCACGCCTGCGGCGCAACTGCTGTTCGCGGCACCGGGCGAGCCGCTGCCCCCGGGTGGCCAGACCACGGTCCACGCCACGGGCCGCAACGCCTTCTCGCTGCCTGCCGCCAACCTGGACGATGCCGAGCGCACGCGCTTCGTCATCGGCAACTCCTTCTTCAAGCGCAACTGGGTGCAGGCGCCGGCCTCCACCACGGCGCGCGATGGCCTGGGCCCGCACTTCCTGGCGCGCTCCTGCGGCGGCTGCCATGTGCAGGATGGCCGTGCCCAGCCGCCCGACTTCCACAACCCGCTCAAGCCCCAGCCGTTCGCGGGCCTGCTCATGCGGCTGTCCATTCCGGGCGAAGGCCCGCACGGCAGCCCGGTGCCGGACCCGGTCTATGGCGACCAGTTCAACACCGAGGGCGTGCTGGGCGTCAAGGGCGAGGGCCAGCTTCGCATCCGCTATGAACAGGTGCATGGCCGCTTTGCCGACGGCACGGCCTACACGCTGGAAAAGCCGGTCTACGAGCTGGCTGCGCTCAACTACGGCCCCCTCGCTGCCAACCTGATGACCAGCCCGCGCATTGCGCCCCAGGTCATCGGCCTGGGCCTGCTGGAGCACATCCCGGAGTCCGAGATCCTGGCCAACGCTGCCGCCCAGGCGGCCCTGGGCGGTCCCATCAAGGGCCAGCCCAACTATGTCTGGGATGCCTACGGCGAACGCATGATGCTGGGCCGCTTCGGCTGGAAGGCCAACGTGGCCTCCATTGCCCACCAGACGGCTTCGGCCTTCCTGGGCGATATCGGCATCACATCGAAGCGTTTCCCGCACCAGACCTGCACGCCCGCGCAAAAGGACTGCCTGGCCGCGCCCAACGGCAACGGCGCCGAAGGCGTGGAGATCGAGGACCGCGTGCTGGACGACGTGATCTTCTACCAGGCCACGCTGGCGCCGCCTGCACGGCGCAACGCCAGCGACCCTGCCGTGCGCCGTGGCGAGGCACTGTTCCACCAAGCCCAATGTGCGCAGTGCCACCGGCCTTCGTACAAGACGGGCGGGGCGCTGTTCCCGGCGCTGTCGCCGGCACTCAGCAGCAAGGGGTTGTCGGGCCAGACCATTGCGCCCTACACCGACCTGCTGCTGCACGACATGGGCGATGCGCTGGCCGACGGCCGGCCCGACTTCAAGGCCTCAGGCCGCCAGTGGCGCACGCCGCCGCTGTGGGGCATAGGCCTGCTGCCCGATGTCAACAACCACCAGCGCCTGCTGCACGACGGCCGTGCGCGCGGCGTGCTGGAAGCCATCCTCTGGCACGGCGGCGAGGCCGAAGCCGCGCGCGAACAGGTGCGCCAGTTCAGCGCCGAAGACCGTGAAGCCCTGGTCAAATTTGTGGAGTCCCTCTGATGCAAGACATGCGCATGACCCCTCGCCAAATCCTTTGTGCCGCCGCGCTGGCGCTGCTGGCCACCACCCCGGCCCAGGCCCAGGAAGTGGAGGCCAACATGGCCATCCCCTTCTACAACACGGCCCATGCCGTGCAGGGGCTGTATGGCCAATGGTTCTCGCCCCAGGCCAAGGCCGCGCAGGCATCCGCCCAGGCGCTGAGCCAGGCGCTGCGCGCGCACTGCACGGCACCTGCGGCACCTGCGGGATCGGCTGCCGCCACGCTGCAGACGGCGCGCCAGGCCTATGTGCAATCGTCGCGGCAGTGGAGCAGCTTCTCGGCCGTGGCCCTGGGGCCGCTGGTGGAGCGCCGCTCGGCGCGTCTGGTGGACTTCCGCCCCATGCGCCCGGCTCTGCTCAAGAAGGCCATACAGTCGGCCCCCGCCGATCTGGCTGCCATGGAGCGCATCGGTGCACCCGCCAAGGGATACCCGGCGCTCGAGAACCTGCTGTGGACCCAGCCCGTAGAGCCGCAGACGCCGGCTTGCGCCTATGCCACCCTGGTGGCCGAGGAAATCGGCGCCGAGATGGGCATCCTCAGCAATGGCTTTGCCAAGCTCGCGACCCAGGATTGGTCCGAGGATGGCGATGCCACCACCGAAGCCATGGCCGAGTTCATCAACCAGTGGGTGGGCGGCCTGGAGCGCCTGCGCTGGGCGGACATGGAAAAGCCCTTGCGCAGTGCGGGCAGTGCAGGCAGCAAGCCCCCCGCCTGGGAGCACCTGGCCAGCGGCAGCACCGTCGAGGTCTGGCGCGCGCACTGGCAGGGCCTGCGCACGCTGGCCGTGAGCGTGGACCGCAAGGTGCCCCGGCCCGGCGTGGACATCGTGCCCATCGAGTCCTACCTGCGCGGCCGTGGCCTCAACCCGCTGGCCGACCGCTGGCTCAAGGCCGTCAACGAGGCCGATGCCGGCATGCGTGCCCTGACCGAGCCGAGTGCCAAGGCCGTCGATGCCGCGACCAAGCCGCTTTCGCGCCTCAAGCGCCTCATGGAAGGCGAGGTGGCGCCTGCGCTGGAAGTCAACATCGGGTTCTCGGATGCCGACGGGGATTGAGCAGGCGCTGAATCGCCGCCGCTGGCTGCAGGGCCTGGGTCTGCTGGCTGCCATGCCGCTGGCAACCTCCCATGCGGCCAGGCCGTCTGGACCGGCACGGTCGCTGGCTGCGGCCTGGATGCAGGGCGAGCAGATGCGTGTCGGCATCGTGCAGGCCAGTGCGCAGGTGGACAGGCCGCTGCAGGTGCTGCAGGCCCTGGATGTGCCCACGCGCGCCCATGGCATGGCCGCGCTGCGCGACGGCTCCGTGGTCTTCGCCAGCCGCCGCCCCGGCGACTGGCTGGTGCGCCTGAAGCCCGGACAGGCCGCCGAGGATGCGCAATGGCAGTGGATAGAGCCCGACCGCTTCTTCAACGGCCATGTCATCGAAAGCGCCGATGGCCGCCATCTCTACACCACCGAGACCGACCTGGAAGATGCCCAGGGCCTGATCGGCGTGCGCGATGCCATCACCTTGGAGAAGATCGCCGAATGGCGCACGGGCGGCATGGACCCGCACCAGCTGCTGCTGGACGCCGACGGCACGCTCATGGTCGCCAACGGCGGCATTCCCACGCAGTCCGAGACCGGCCGGCGCAAGCTGCAGCTGGACCACATGGACTCGTCCATCGCACGGCTGCTGCCGGCAGAAGGCGGCGCCCGTGCCGGCCTTTGGAAGCTGGACGACAGCCGCCTGAGCCTGCGCCACCTGGCCTGGGGCCCGCAGGTCGCCCACGCGCCCGCGCGCCGCTGGCTGGGCATTGCGCTGCAGGCCGAGCACCGCGACACCGAAGCGCGCGCCGCCGCGCCCGTGCTGGCCCTGTTCGATGGCCACCGTTTGCATGCCGTGCCCCTGCCCGAAGGGCGCGATCCCCTGGCCGGCTATGGCGGCGACATCGGTTGCGACGGCCAGCTCTTCGCCGTCAGTTGCCCGCGCGTGAACACCGTCACCTGGTGGCAGGTGCCCGGCAACGGCCAGGCCAGCGGACGCTGGCTGCGTGGCGATGCCATGCCAGGCGTGTACTGCGTGGCCAACGCAAGCGTCTCGCTCGATGCCAACGGCCGGCCCCTGCCTGCCGAGCCCGCGCTGTGGATGGGCGGTGCGCGCCAGGCCCAGCTGCGACAACGCGGCCAGGTGTTGCGCACGGTGGCGGTGCCTGGAATGGCGCTGGACAACCACTGGATTGAGCTGAAGAGCCGCAGCTAGCAGCCGGGGGAGGGCGCCGAGCAGGGTGCGCTCCCGGCGTGCCAGCGCTCTGTTCGTCGGGCAAGAAAAAAGGGTCTACGCTTGCACGTAGACCCTTTTCTTTGTTTGGTGGCGCTTCACGGACTCGAACCGCGGACCTGTGGATTATGATTCCATCGCTCTAACCGACTGAGCTAAAGCGCCGTAAGACCTAAATTATATGCAGAATTTTTGGTCGATCCGGGAAGTTGTGCAAATTTCTCGAAATTTCTTTGCGAGAGGCCTGCAGTGCCTTACCGGAAGACGCGCATTGTAGCGTGTCTTTCAGCAGGTTCAGAGATGTTTGAAGTTTGCGGGGCGCTTGTTGACGAAGGCGTCCATTCCTTCCTTCTGGTCCTGGGTGGCGAACAGCGCGTGGAACAGGCGGCGCTCGAACATGACGCCGTCGGCCAGCGAGCCCTCGAAGGCGCGGTTCACCGATTCCTTGGCCGCCATGACGGCGATCTGCGAGAAGCCGCTGATGATGATGGCGGCGCCCAGGGCTTCGTCCATGAGCTTGTCGAAGGGCACGACGCGGCTGACCAGACCGGCGCGCTCGGCCTCGGTGGCGTCCATCATGCGGGCCGTGAGGGCCATGTCCATGGCCTTGGACTTGCCCACGGCACGTGGCAGGCGCTGCGTGCCGCCGGCGCCGGGGATGACGCCCAGCTTGATTTCCGGCTGGCCGAACTTCGCGTTGTCGGCGGCGATGATGAAGTCGCACATCATCGCCAGCTCGCAGCCGCCGCCCAGGGCAAAGCCGCTGACGGCGGCGATCACGGGCTTGCGGATGCTGCGGATGGTCTCCCAGTTGCGCGTGATGTAGTCGCCCTTGTAGGCGTCGGCAAAGCTGTACTTGGCCATGGCGCCGATGTCGGCGCCGGCCGCAAAGGCTTTCTCGCTGCCGGTGATGATCATGCAGCCGATGGCCTCGTCGGCATCAAAGGCCTGCAGGGCCTGGCCCAGCTCGTTCATAAGCTGGTCGTTGAGCGCGTTGAGCTGCTTGGGGCGGTTGAGCGTGATGATGCCGACCTTGTCGGCTTCGACGCGAACTTCAATCATTTCGTAGGCCAAGGGAGTCTCCTGCTGGGGTTGTCGTCGTGATGCTCAAGAATAACCGGCCAGGGGCGCGGGTGCGCGTGTGTGCACGTGCGCGCCTGCACCGCGTTTCACGGTGTGCCGGGAGCCTGCGGGCTGTCGGCGCGGCCGCCCAGCCAGCGTCCCACGGCCTCTTCGTCGGTGATTTCCAGGGCGAGGTTGCTGGGAGACGGGAGCTGTGGAGCGCTGGAGATGGCAGCTTTTGCATCGCCGTTGTCCGTTTTCTCGACCATGGCGGCCTCGCTCAGCATGGCCGAGCCCCAGGGCAGGGTGAAGGCCAGGATCTGGCGGTCGCGGGCCACCCAGGCCACGACCTCCAGCGCCGTGCCTGCGTACAGCGCCACATCGTCCAGGCGGGTGATGCGCCAGCGTGCGGGCTGTGCATCCTCGGCCCCGGTGGGCAGCTCGATGGCCAGCCATTCGTCGCCGGCCATGAAGCCTGCGCGCTCGGCCAGGCTGCCGCGCAGCACGGTCTTGACGGTGATGCCCTGGCTTTCCTGTACGCGCAGGCCCAGCCGCTGGGCAGTCTGCGCCGGTTCGGCCTTGGCCTGCACGCCCTGGGTGGCCAGCAGCTCGGCCAGCGGCAGGTCGTCGGTGCCGTGCACCCATTGCGTGATCTCGGGGGCGAAGCTGCGCCCGCCCAGGTCCTGCAGCACGGCCAGCACGTCGGCCTCGCGCATGGGGCCGCCCTGGCAGCGCTGCCACAGCGCGCGCATCACGTCGTCCAGCGTGCTGCGGCCTTCGCGGCGCAGTTGCAGGTCCAGGGCCAGCGCGACCAGGCAGCCCTTGGTGTAGTAGCTGACGGTCTGGTTGGGCGTGTTCTCGTCCTGGCGGTAGTACTTGACCCAGGCGTCATAGCTGGCCTGGGCCACGGACTGCAGGCGGCGGCCCGGTGTCTGCAGCACCTGGTTGATGGTGCGCGTGACCAGCTTGAGGTACTGGGCGTTGTCGATCAGGCCGGCGCGGCGCAGCAGCAGGTCGTCGTAGTAGCTGGTGAAGCCTTCGAAGAACCACAGCAGCTCGGTGTAGTTCTCCTGCCCGTAGTCGTAGCGTGCGAATTCTGCGGGGCGCAGGCGCTTGACGTTCCAGGTGTGGAAGTACTCGTGGCTGATCAGGCCGAGCAAGGTGGTGTAGCCCTCGGCGGCCTTGCGCTCGCCCACGCGCGGCAGGTCGCGCCGGCCGCAGATCAGGGCCGTGGAGTTGCGGTGCTCCAGGCCCCCATAGCCGTCATCGACCACGTTGAGCATGAACACATAGCGCTGCATGGGCGCGGGCGTGGCCTGCTCGCCCGTACCGTGCCAGAAGGCCAGCACGGTCTCGCAGATCCTGCGTGCATCGGCAACCAGGCGCGCGCCGTCGAAGCTGGGCGCGGCGCCCGCAACGACGAAGCTGTGCGGCACGCCCGCGGCCACGAAGTCGCCACGCCAGAAGCTGCCCATCTCCACGGGGCAGTCCACCAGTTCGTCGTAGTGGGCAGCGCGGTACAGGCCCCAGCCGCGCGCATCGGCGTCCACGGCGTCCAGGCCGGTGGCCACCTGCCACGATGCCGTGGCGTCCGATGCAAGCAGCTGCAGCGTATGCGGCGTGTCTTCCTGCCCGTGCACGCGCAGGCACAGGCTGGTGCCGTTGAAGAAGCCGCGGCGGCGGTCCAGCCAGGCCGTGCGCACCGAGCTGTCGTAGGCGCAGAACTGGTAGCTGAGCACCAGCGGCACGCCGGCTGCGCAGTCGGCCTGCCAGAGGTTCTTGCCCTGCTGGGCCAGCGCGACGGGACGGCCGTCCTGCTCGGCAGACAGGTCCTGGAGGTTCTTGGAGAACTCCCGCACCAGATAGCTGCCGGGAATCCAGACCGGCAGCGACAGGGTCTGGCCGGCGGCCGGGCGGGCGATGTGCAGCTGCACGCTGAACAGGTGCGCGTCCACATCAAGGGCCTGCACGCGGTAGTGGATGTCCGCTGCGGCAGTGGCAGCGGCGGTGGCGGCGAGGGGAGAGGTCATTCGGGCTCCTGCAGGTGTGGCCTGGAGGCTGCCCGGGCCCGCTGCGGCGGGCTGGAGCCGGGAAGCTCCGGCCAAGGGGAATCAGAGGGGCGGGCCCGGCATAGGGCCCGCGAGGTGGCGATCAGCGCGCGGCTGCGGCTGCGGCCAGGTTCTTCTCGACTTCCTGGGCGCTGATGGCGCCAGGCACTCGGGTGTTGTTGGTGAAGATGACGGTGGGCGTTCCCGTGATCTTGTACTTGCGGCCGAAGGCCAGGTTGCGCTGCACGGCCGAGGTGTCGCATTGGGCAGCGGCCGGCACCTTGTCGCGCAGCATGTGGTCAGCCCATGCACCGGCCTGGTCCTTGGCGCACCAGATGTTGCGCGATTTCTCGGCCGAATCGGGGCTCAGGATGGGGTACAGGAACAGGTAGATGGTGACGTTGTCCACGTTCTGCAGGTCGCGTTCGAAGCGCTTGCAGTAGCCGCAGTTGGGGTCCTCGAACACGGCCATCTTGCGTTCGCCCTTGCCGTGGACGATGGTCACGGCGTCCTTGAGCGGCAACTGCTTGAAGTCCACCGCCGTCAGCTGGTTCATGCGGTCTTCGGTGAGGTTGCGGCGTGCCTTGGTGTCGATCAGCTCGCCCTGGATCAGGTAGTTGCCCTTGGCGTCCGTGTAGAACAGATCCGTGCCGATGCGCACCTCGAACAGGCCGGACATGGGCGTGGGGCGGATTTCGTCGATCTTTTCGAGCTGGGGAATGCGCTCGGTCAGCGTCTTGCGCAGGTTGGCGTCCTGGGCGTGAACACCGAGGCTCCAGGTCAGGCTGGCAGCCGTCAGCAGGCAGGCGAAGAGTTTCATGGCAATGCGGAGGTGGGCGGGGCCGCGTTCAGGCCGGCCGCGCCGTGGTTGAGGGGGGAGTGCGCAGCGCAGTGCGCCACGGAGCACGGGTACGAGTCGCAAATCGGCAAAGGGTTCAACGGCAAGCATTCCTGCATGCCGGGCTCAGGCGCCGCTGCGCGGGTCCAGGCCCATGGCCTGGCGCGCCATCCAGTCCTTGAGCGGGCCGAAGCGCTCGAAGCCCTTCATGCCCCAGTTGCGCAGCATCTGCACCGGCACCTCCGGTCGGCTGAACAGCTGCTGCAGCCCGTCCATGGCCAGGCCCATGGGCGCCAGCGCGGCCTTGCGCTCGCGTTCGTAGCGGCGCAACAGGCGCAGATCGCCCGTGCTGCGCCAGTAGCCGCGCTCCTGCAGCACGCGGGCCAGGGCCTGCACATCGCCCAGGCCCAGGTTCAGGCCCTGGCCTGCCAGCGGGTGCACGTTGTGGGCCGCGTCGCCCACCAGCACCCAGCTGCGGGCCGAACGTGCATCGCCGTCAGGCATGGAGCCGCACCAGTGGTCGGCCACAGCCTGCTGCAGCGGCCAGGCCATGCGCGGTGCGCTCAGCTCCAGCCGGCCCAGTGCGCCCTGGCTGATGGCTTCCAGCCGCGCCGTGAAATCCTGCGTGTCGGCGGCCAGCCAGCCATCGGCCAGCTCGCGCGCAATGGACCAGACCACGGCCACGCTGTGGCCTTGGGGGCCTTCCAGCGGAAGCAGGGCCAGGATGCCTTCGGGCGTGAACCACTGGCGCGCCACCTGGCCGTGCGGCAGCTCGCAGTGCAGCCGGGTGGCGATGGCGTGCTGTGCATAGGGCGTGACGGCGAAGTCCACGCCGAACTCGCTGCGCGTGCGGCTGGCACGGCCTTCGCAGATGGCCGTCAGCGGCGCGGCCACGGGCTGGTGCACCACCTCGACCATGGGCTGGTAGCGCACGGCCTCGGCCAGGCGCTGCTCCAGCGCGGGCACATCGACGATCCAGGTCAGGGCGTCGACGTCCTGGCGGGCAGCGTCGAACAGCACATGGCCGTCCAGGTCACCAAAGACTTCCATCTGCGTCACGGGCGTGGCGTGCTCGTCGTCCGGCCAGCAGCGCAGGCTGTCCAGCAGGCCGCGTGCGCTGGCATTGAGCGCGTAGGCGCGCACATCGGGCGCGTTGCCGGTGGGAGCGGCCACCACCAGGGCCACGCGCAGCCGTTCCCGGGCCAGCAGGAGAGCCAGGGTCCGGCCTGCGATGCCGGCCCCGCGTATACATACATCAAAGGTTTGCGCCATGGCCGGCATTGTAGGAGTCCGGGCCATGCCGGGGATTCCAACTGGCGCAAACTCCGGCTTTGGCGTGATGTGCCGCAGCCTGCGTCGCCATCTGGCATATTGCCGCCCATCGCATGGCGCCATTCGCGCCATGGATGGCATACACACTCCAGATTTCCCCAAAAAGAGCTATCCGATGTTTGACCAAGAAAGAGACGTGCAGGGCCGCATTGCCCAGTTGTGGGTATATCCCGTCAAATCCTGCGCGGGCATCGCGCTGCAAAGCAGCGGCGTCGGCGCCACGGGCCTGGCCTGGGACCGCCATTGGATGGTGGTCGATGCCAACGGCGAATTCCTGACCCAGCGCGACCATCCGCGCATGGCCTGGATACGCCCCGAGCTGGAGGCCGGCCACCTGGTCCTGCATTTCCCCCAGCTCCCGCCCCTGCGCATCCCGCTGCAGGCCACGGGCCCGGTGCGCCAGGCGCGCGTCTGGTCGGATGGGGTCCAGGCCTGGGACATGGGGCCGGAGGCAGCGCGCTGGCTGACCCAGGCCCTGGGCGCGGATTGCGCCCTGGTGCGTTTCGACCCGGCCGCGCCGCGCCGCACCAGCGAGCGCTGGACAGGCGGCGAGGCCGCGCCCGTGCACTTTGCGGACGGCTACCCGCTGCTGGTGCTGAGCCAGGCGGCCGTGGATGAGCTCAACCAGCGCCTGCAGGCCGCCGGCCAGCCCGCCGTCGATGCCCGCCGCTTCCGACCGAACATCGTGATCGAGGGCCTCGAGGCCCACGACGAGGACCGGGTCGACGGGTTCGACGTGCTCGATGCCCGGGGCCTGCGGCTGCGCATGGCCAAGCCCTGCACACGCTGCCCCATTCCCGACATCGACCCCGTCACGGCCGTGCAGGGCACCGCCGTGGGTGATGCCATCCGTGCCTACCGCCAGGACGACCGTGTCGATGGTGCCATCACCTTCGGCATGAATGCCGTGCTGGAAGGCCTGCACGACGGGGCTGAACTGGCTGTTGGCCAGTCCGTGGCCGGCGACTGGCAGTTCGCCTGAAACGACAGGAAATGCCCGGTTGACTAAAATACGGGGTTTGTCCCCAGAATCCCTGTAGAAAGCCCTGCCATGAGCCTCAAATGCGGCATCGTGGGCCTGCCCAATGTGGGCAAGTCCACTCTCTTCAACGCGCTGACGAAGGCCGGCATCGCCGCCGAGAACTATCCCTTCTGCACCATCGAGCCGAACACCGGCGTGGTGGAAGTGCCCGATCCGCGCCTGCAGAAGCTGGCCGACATCATCACGCCCGAGCGCATCGTCCCGGCCATCGTCGAATTCGTGGACATCGCCGGCCTGGTGGCCGGCGCCTCCAAGGGTGAAGGCCTGGGCAACCAGTTCCTGGCCCACATCCGCGAAACCGACGCCATCGTCAACGTGGTGCGCTGCTTCGAAGACCCGAACGTCATCCACGTGGCCAACAAGGTGGACCCCATCGCCGACATCGAGGTCATCCAGACCGAGCTGTGCCTGGCCGACCTGGCCACCGTCGAGAAGGCGCTGAACCGCTACAGCAAGGCCGCCAAGTCGGGCAACGACAAGGAAGCGGCCAAGCTGGTGGCGCTGCTGACCCCCATCCAGGCTGCGCTGGACCAGGGCAAGCCCGCACGCACGGTGCCCGTCTCCAAGGAAGACGCGCCCCTGCTCAAGCAGTTCTGCCTGATCACCGCCAAGCCCGCCATGTTCGTGGGCAACGTCAGCGAAGACGGCTTCGAGAACAACCCGCTGCTCGACAGCCTCAAGGCCTATGCCGAGGCGCAGGGCGCTCCCGTCGTGGCCATCTGCGCCAAGATCGAGGCTGAAATGGCCGAGATGAGCGACGAAGACCGCGACATGTTCCTGCAGGAACTGGGCCTGGAAGAACCGGGCCTGAACCGCCTGATCCGCGCGGGCTTCGGCCTGCTGGGCCTGCAGACCTACTTCACGGCCGGCGTCAAGGAAGTGCGCGCCTGGACCATCAAGGTCGGCGACACCGCCCCCCAGGCCGCAGGCGTCATCCACGGCGACTTCGAGCGCGGCTTCATCCGCGCCCAGACCATCGCCTTCGACGACTTCATCGCCTTCAAGGGCGAGCAGGGCGCCAAGGACGCGGGCAAGATGCGCGCCGAAGGCAAGGAATATGTCGTCAAGGATGGCGACGTGATGAACTTCCTGTTCAACGTCTGAGGCGGCACATGCTGCAGCGGGGCTGCTGAAGAAGCTCCCGCGCTTCTCGGAAAAACCGCGCTTTGCGCGGTTTTTTCTTGCCAGGAACGTTTCATTTCCACGCGCTGAGCCGCCATGGACAATGGCGCCTTTCCATTGGGGAAAGAGAGACCTTGAAATGGACCGCCCGCATTTCAGATTCCATCCCGGTGCCTACGAAGCCGTCTTCGAGCAGGAAGAGGGTGTGTGTTCCTGCTGCGGACAAAACCGCAGCCTCAAGTACGAAGGCCCGTTCTACAGCCAGCAAAGCCCCGACTACCTGTGTCCCTGGTGCATTGCCAGCGGGCAGGCTTGCGAGACATACGACGGCGAACTTGTGGGATACACCGATATCGAAGGCGTGTCGCCTGATCCGGCAGACCCGGAGCCCGCCATCGCCAGGGAGCTGCTGCTGGAAGTATCGCTGCGCACGCCCGGCTACAGGGCCTGGCAGCAGCCCGTGTGGCTCACGCACTGCAACGAGCCCTGAGTCTTCCTGGGTCACGCCGACAGGCAGACCGTAGAGCCTTTCCTTGCTGAAGTCCTGCCCGACATGGAAGGCATCTACAAAAAGGATGCCCAGTGGATGCTGGAGCGGATGTCCAAGGACGGCATGATTTCAGGCTGCCTTTTCCGGTGCGTGCGTTGCGGCGAGCATAGGCTGCATATGGATGTGGGATGAACCCGATGATCGACTACGAAACGCTCTCCACCCAGACCGGCATTGCCTTGCCGCCACTGTTGAAGGAATTTCTGGCATCGGGAAAGACCCACTACGGCCCGGATTGGGCTGATACCTGGCGCCAGCGCTGCCTGCAGGACCCGCCCTTGTTCATGAGTTGGCAGGACTTCGAATGGATAGACGCCGAAGCCAGCCGGGAAATCATCGAGGGCTGGCTCAATCCTTCCGCGCAGAACGGCAGGCGCTTTTTGCCATTCGCCCAGTCGGGCGCCGGCGATGCCTGGTGCCTGACGCCGCTGGACACGCATGGCGTGGGCGTGGCGCTGGTGTTGCACGATGACGAGGCCAGCAGCGTTTCGCACGCCTGTTTCGATGACTTTGTCTGCGCGGGATTTCTGCAGGCCTTTGCGGACCTGAGCGATCAGCTGGATGAATTGTCGGAGCCGGAGGCTTGGCAATTGTTGCGGGCCGATGTCGCACAGACCACGCGCTTCATGACGCAGGAGTCGGGAGGCTATCTGCAGGATTTCTGCCGGCGTCCCTTGGAGATCAGGCCTTGGCGCGACGGGCCCCGGGCGCGTGTTCGCCAGGTGGCTTCATTGATTTCACAAGATGAACTGGCGGCCGAACTGGACCGGCTGCCCGCCGTGGACCTTTCCTTTCCCGTCGTGGCGCGCTGGGAAGTGTGTTCATCGGACGAGGGCAGCACGCAGCCCGGCCTGGTGCAAGAGCCCGCAAAGATCGACTGGCGCACCCTTGCCGCCGATCCCCTGCAGAAGATGGCGGCCATCAGGGCCTGCCAGAGCGAGCATGGCTGCAGCCTGGGACAGGCCAAGGCCATGGTGGACCAGCACCTCGGCGGCCGTGTGAACGCGCACGCCTGACCGGGGGCAGGCCGGCGCCTTCAACCCACCATAGCCATCCATCCCGCCAACCGACCGCCTCCACCCTCCAGTTCCGCAGCCCCTCCCATCCGTGCCGAACTCTTCTTCGGGAATGCAAGGCAGATGCTCCGGGGGGGCCTGGACATTGAGCTTCCGATCGTGCTGGATTGCTTGGCAGAGGCCCAGGCTGTTTCGGAGCGAGCGCCGTAAGATGACCCGTCGTCACCCGACAGGGTGAAAAGACAGGCCCGAGCAAGGTAACGCCAGCAAGAAAGGAATCACGTCCTATGGATAAGCAGGCGCTTGGCGAACGCGATATCTGTACCAAGTTCATCACGCAGGCTATGGAAAAGGCTGGATGGGACGCCCGGACCGAGGTGCGCGAAGAATTCCCTCCGGACGCACTCAGGGCCACCAGCGGGGGCGCAGTATGAGCACCCACCTGCCCGCCGACTACCCGGCACTGCTGGCCGATATCAAGCAGCGTGTCCGCCATGCCCAGACGCGGGCCATGCTGGCGGTCAATGCCGAATTGATCCGCCTGTATTGGGATATCGGGGCACTGATCGACCAGCGCCAGAAACGGGAAGGCTGGGGTGCCGCAGTCATCCCTCGGCTGGCCAAGGATCTGCACAACGAACTGCCGGAGGAAAAAGGTTTTTCCGAGCGCAACATCAAGCGCATGCTGGCTTTTTATCGCGAGTATCCCTCTCTGGCTGCCACAGCCGGGAGCACAGAGAAAGTGCCACAGGCCGTGGCACAACTTGCCCCCGGCGAAAAAGTGCCACAGGCTGTGGCACAAAGCCGCCTGGCGCCGGGGGTGGCGGCAGATGGCGCACAGGTGTTTGCTCCTGATGTTCTGCTGTCCCTGCCGTGGGGCCACCACGCCGAACTGATCGCCAAGGTCAAGGAGCCGGGCGCACGCCATTGGTACATGTGCGCAGCCATCGAAAACGGATGGAGCCGCAGTGTCCTGCTGATGCAGATCGAGACAGCCGCGCACCTGCGACAAGGCAGAGCTGCCAGCAACTTCGCCTTGCGCCTGCCTCCGCCGGATTCCGACCTGGTACAGCAAACGCTCAAGGACCCTTACCTGTTCGACTTCCTGACGTTGGAATCAGGTTTCCATGAGCGTGAGTTGGAAACCGGTCTGATCACCCATCTGGAAAAATTTCTCCTGGAGCTGGGCCAGGGCTTCGCCTTTGTGGGGCGCCAATACCACCTGGACCTTTCCGGAGACGATTTCTACATAGACCTGCTGTTCTACCATCTCAAGCTGCGTTGCTACGTGGTCATCGACCTCAAGCGGGGCGATTTCAAGCCGGAATACGCGGGCAAGATGAACTTCTACTGCAACGTTGTAGACGACAGGTTGCGACACGCAACCGACCAACCCACCATCGGTTTGATCCTGTGCCAGAAACCCAATCACGTGCTGGCCGAGTATGCGCTGCGCGGCGTGGACAAGCCCATCGGCGTTTCCGGTTTCGAGCTCACCCGTGCCTTGCCGGAAACCCTGCAAAGCAGCCTGCCAAGCATCGAACAGATCGAGCGCGAGCTGGGAGGCGGGCATGAATGAGCACACCGCTGAACTGCTGGAAAAGTACCTGCGACAGCTCGAACGCCGCGGGTAGTCATGCGATAGAAAAACACGCCAGCGCTCAACAGGTTGAATTTGACCGTCCGATGGCCCGTGGCGGTCTGCTGTGCCGGGCTCGAAGCCGCCCCTTCAACCCACCATAATCACCCATCCCGCCAACCGACCTCCCTCACCTTCGTGCCCCACCCCACCAGTCCCGCAGCCTCTCCCATCCATGCCGAACTCGTTGCCGTGCTGGCGGCGGTGACCCAGGGCACGCCGCGCGTGCTGACCACGGCGGACGGGCAGTTGCTGCCGGCGGGGCCGTTCGAGGTGGGGCACCGTTCGCTGCAGGCCGGCCTGCGCGCCTGGGTGGAGGAGCAGACCCATCACCCGCTGGGCTACATGGAGCAGCTCTACACCTTTGCCGATGGCGATCGCACCGATGCCAGCGGGGCGCGCGTGATCTCGGTCAGCTACCTGGGGCTGACGCGCGAGTCTGCCGACCGCAGCGCGGGGCAGGCCGTCTGGCAGGACTGGTACCGCTACTTTCCCTGGGAAGACTGGCGCGGCGGCGAGCCGGCCCTGCTACGCTCCCACATCGCTCCGCGCCTGCATGCCTGGATGGCCGAGGCGCGCGGCGCCCAGCGTGCGCTGCGGCGCCAGCGCGCGGACATCGCCTTCGGCCTGGACGGCGGGCCCTGGAACGAGGACATGGTGCTGCAGCGCTACGAGCTGCTGTACGAGGCCGGACTGGTGCAGGAGGCGGCCCACCGCGTCCATGGCGCGGCCGCCATGCTGCCTGGCGAGGCCATGCACCACGACCACCGCCGCATCCTGGCCACGGGCATGGCGCGGCTGCGCGCCAAGATCAAGTACCGGCCCGTGGTGTTCGAGCTGATGCCACCCGAGTTCACGCTGCTGCAGCTGCAGCAGACGGTGGAGGCCCTGGCCGGGCGCGGGCTGCACAAGCAGAACTTTCGCCGCCTGATCGAGCAGCAGGATCTGGTCGAGGAGACCGGCCAGCTCACGGTGGGCTCGGCGGGCCGGCCGGCCAAGCTGTTCCGCTTTCGCAGCGATGTGCTGCTGGAGCGGGCCATCTCCGGCAGCAAGCTGCCGCTGGCCAAGGGCATCGACGGTTCCCCCTGAGCTGCACGGCACTTGCCCGATTGTGACAATGGCTTGACAGCACTTATGCTCGTATCTAGCATAAGTTCCTCGCTCAAGCCCGCAAGGCCGCGCGCCACATTTTTTTGACCTACATATACTCAAAATGAGCATTAATATTGCCAATGCCCTCAGTGCCCGCCTGCCTGTGCCGCCGCTGCCCGACCTGATGCTGGAGCCGCTGGTGCGCTCGGCCCTGCTGGAGGACCTGGGCCGCGCGGGCGACCTGACAACGGATGCCATTGTTCCTGCCGACGCACAGGCCGAACTGCGCCTGGTGGCGCGCCAGGAGGGCGTGCTGGCCGGGCTGGACATGGCGCGGCTGGCGTTCCGTGCGCTGGATGCGCAGTCGCGTTTCGAGCCGGTGCTGCGCGATGGCAGCGAACTGGCGCCCGGCCAGGAGATCGCGCGCATCCACGGCAGCGCGCGCGCCATCCTCACCGCCGAGCGCGTGGCGCTCAACTACCTGTGCCACCTGAGCGGCGTGGCCACGGCCACGGCATCGATCGCGCGGGCCATCGCCGACACGGGCGCACGCGTGACCTGCACGCGCAAGACCATGCCGGGCCTGCGCGCGCTGCAGAAGTACGCGGTGCGCGTGGGCGGCGGCAGCAACCACCGCTTCGGCCTGGACGATGCCGTGCTGATCAAGGACAACCACATCGCGCTGGCCGGCGGCGTGGCCGAAGCCCTGGCCCGGGCGCGCGCGGGCGTGGGCCACATGGTGCAGATCCAGCTGGAGGTGGACACGCTGGAGCAGCTGGAGGTGGCGCTGTCCCTGGGCGTGGAAGTGGTGCTGCTGGACAACATGGACCTGGACACGCTGCGCACGGCCGTCTCCATGGCGCGCGGGCGCGCGGTGACCGAAGCCTCGGGCCGCATCACGCCCGAGACGGCGCGCGCCGTGGCCGAGACCGGCGTGGACCAGATCGCCGTGGGCTGGATCACGCACAGCGCCCGGGTTCTCGACATCGGCCTCGACACCTGAAATGAGGCACCCCCTGAGCCGCTGCGCGGCTTCCCCCGTGTGCACGGCGCCCTCTCTCGCTGCGCGGGAGGGGGCGTCCGGGCAACCGGCGACACCCTGGCTGCGGGGCGGCGCGGCCGGCTTAGGCCCTTGCTCGGTGTCCCTGAGTTGGGCTGCGCCGGTTTTTTGCACCTGGCCCAGTGGAGCAGTTGCCATGTTTTTTGAAGGGCGTACCTTGAAGCGACGGGGACTCTGGACGCTGGCGGCCTGCGCGCTGCTGGCGGGCGCATCGGGGCTGTGGCTGGCGGCGCCGGGCAAGGCCGGCACGCGCCTGGAGCGGCCCATCACCATCGTCGTGACGTTTCCGCCGGGCGGCGGCACGGACCTGCTGGCGCGGCGCCTGGGCGAGCAGCTGCAGCAGCGCCTGGGCCAGACCGTGGTGGTGGAGAACCGGCCCGGCGCCAGTGGCAACATCGGCGCCCATGCCGTGGCCCAGGCCGCAGCGGACGGCAGCACCTTGCTGATGGCCAACAGCTCGTTCGCCATCAACCCCGGGGTCTACGAACGCCTGGACTTCGACCCGCGCAAGGACTTCACGGCAGTGTTCAACGCAGGCTCCATCGCCTCGGTGCTGGTCGTGCCTGCGGACAGCGCGCTGCAGACGCTGGAGGACGCGCTGGCCCAGGCGCGCCAGGAACGGCCGCTGCTGTTCGCCTCCTGCGGCAACGGCACGCCCCAGCACCTGGCCGGCGAGATGCTGGCCCGGGAGGCGAAGCGCTTTGTGCAGCATGTGCCCTACAAGGGCTGCGGCCCGGCCATCACGGCCGTGGCGGCAGGCCAGGTGACGGCGGGCATGGTCACGGCCAGCAGTGCTGCGGCCATGATCGCTGCAGGCCGCGTGCGCGCCCTGGCCGTCACGGCGCCGCAGCGGCTGCCGCAGCTGGCCGGCGTTCCCACGGTGGCCGAGCGCGGCCTGCCGGGCTTTGCGGTGGAGCAGTGGCACGGCCTGCTGGCACCTGCCGCCACGCCACGGGCCACGGTGCAGGCATTGCATGACACGCTGGAGCAGGCGCTGGCCGATCCCGCCGTCAGCGCTGGCTTGCGCGACCAGGGCTACACCCTGGCGCGGCAGACACCAGACCAATTCCAGGCGCTGATCGCGGCCGACATCGACCGCTATGCCGCCGTGACCCGGGCGCTGGGCCTGAAGGCCGATTGAGGGCCAGAGAAGAGCCAGAGAAGGGCCAGAGAAGGGCCGATTGGCGACTTACTGCATGAACCAGCCGTGGCTGACCACCAGCGACTGGCCGGTCAGCGCATTGCTGGGGAAGCCCGCGAACAGCAGGGCCACGCGGGCCACGTCCTCGGTGGTGGTGAACTCTCCGTCCACGGTTTCCTTGAGCATCACGTTCTTGATGACCTCGTCCTCGCTGATGCCCAGCGTGCGGGCCTGCTCGGGAATCTGCTTGTCCACCAGCGGCGTGCGCACGAAGCCCGGGCAGATCACATTGGCGCGCACGCCGTGCTTGGCGCCTTCCTTGGCCACGGTCTTGGCCAGCCCGATCAGGCCGTGCTTGGCCGTGACATAGGGCGCCTTGAGCAGCGAGGCTTCCTTGGAGTGCACCGATCCCATGTAGATCACGCTGCCGCCCCGGCCCTGCGCATACATGTGCTTGAGGCAGGCGCGCGTGGTGAGGAAGGCGCCGTCCAGGTGGATGGCCAGCATCTTCTTCCAGTCGGCAAAGCTGAATTCCTCCACCGGATGCACGATCTGTATCCCGGCATTGCTGACCAGGATGTCGATGCCGCCGAAGGCCCGGGCGGCCTCCTCGACCGAGGCGTTGACCTGGGCCTCGTCGGTCACGTCCACGGCCACGCCCATGGCCTGCGCTCCCGTGGCGCGCAGCTCGGCCGCCGTGGCGTCGGCTGCCTCCTTGTTGAGGTCGGCAATGACGATGCGCGCGCCCTCGCTGGCGAACAGCGTGGCGATCTCCTTGCCGATGCCGCTGGCCGAGCCGGTGATGAAGGCGACCTTGTCCTTGAGTTGCATGGTGAGTCTTTCCTGGAGAGTGGATGAAACAGGCCGGTGCCCATCTTCGGCGGGGCCGGCCGCGTGCCCTTGTCGGCGCAGGGACCAGTCTGGCGCCGGTTTCTTAGACGAAACTGAGTCGGCAGGCCAGGCTAGTGTTGGCAGCCCGCAAGTCATGGCCGTGACGGCGGGCCCTTCAGGGCGCGGCGGCCTCGCGGTGCCGGGGCTGCTGGAACAGCTCGCAGACCAGTTCGCGCAGCCAGCGCTTGGCCGGTTCCTGCTCGAAGCGCCAGCTCCAGTGCAGCGACACGTCGAAGCGGTGATCGGGCAGGTCGGCATCGCGCACCGCATAGCCGCCGCGCTCGACAAAGCCGGCCGCGATCTCGGCCGGCATGATCACCGCCAGGTCGGTCTTGCCCACGATGGAGGGCACGGCCATGAAATGTGCGGCCGACAGGCGGATGCGCTCATCGAGCCGCAGCGCCTGCAGGATGCGCAGCGTCTCCGAATGCGAGCGCACGGCCGCGAAATCCAGCTGGCGCAGCGTGGCCAGAGCCAGTGGCGCGTCTTCGGGCACCTGCGCCAGCGCGGGGTGGCCGCTGCGTAGCAGCACGCCGTAGTGGTCGGACAGCAGCACGGTCTGCCGGGTCCGCGTGCCACCCGGCAGAAAGCCGATGGCGATGTCCAGCGTGCCCCGGTCCAGCGCATCGGCAATGCCGTCCAGCGGCATGGGCAGGGTCTCCAGCTGCACATGCGGGGCGCGCTGGTGCAGCGCCTGCATCAGCGGCGGCAGAAAGCGCGCCTCGCCGATGTCGCTCAGGTGGATGCGAAAGCGCTGGCGCGCCTGCAGCGGCTCGAAGCTCTGGGCCTCGGACATGGCGACTTCCAGCACCTCCAGCGCCTGGCGCACGGCCAGCGCCAAGCGCTCGGCACGCGGCGTGGGGCGCACGCCTGCGTGCGCGCGCTCGAACAGCGGATTGCCCAGCAGCAGGCGCAGCCGCGTCACGGCCTGGCTGGCGGCGGGCTGGGACATGCCCAGCTCCTCGGCCGCGCGGCTGACGCTGCAGTGGCGGTACACGGCGTCGAAGACGCGCAGCAGGTTGAGGTCCAGGTTCTTGATATCCATTTGGTGAATATCTCTTAGATAGTTTATTCAATTGCTGGAAATCATAAGCGCCTGCACCATGGGCACCGACTTCCATGGCCACCGCGCGGCACGCACCGGGCGGCCGGCCCATTTCCCAGGAGACCCCATCTTGCAAGCACCCACCACACCGCGCAGCCAGCCCGCCGAGGCGTCCCCCTCCACCGCGACCTACACCGTGCGCCATGCCGTGATCGCCATGCTGCGCGAGCTGGGCATGACGCGCATCTTCGGCAACCCGGGCTCGACCGAGCTGCCGCTGTTCCGCGACTACCCCGAAGACTTCTCCTATGTGCTGGGCCTGCAGGAAACCGTCGTCGTGGGCATGGCCGACGGCCACGCCCAGGCCACGCGCAATGCCAGCTTCGTGAACCTGCACTCGGCCGCGGGCGTGGGCCACGCCATGGCGAACATCTTCACGGCCTTCAAGAACCGCACGCCCCTGGTTATCACGGCGGGCCAGCAGGCGCGCTCGCTGCTGCAGTTCGACCCCTTCCTGCACTCCAGCCAGGCCGCCGAGCTGCCCAAGCCCTATGTGAAGTGGAGCTGCGAGCCCGCGCGCGCCGAAGACGTGCCCCAGGCGCTGGCGCGTGCCTACTACATCGCCATGCAGGAGCCGCGCGGCCCCGTGCTGGTCTCCATTCCCGCCGATGACTGGGACAAGCCGGCCGAGCCCGTCACGCTGCGCCATGTGGGCTTCGAGACGCGGCCCGATCCGCGCACGCTGGACCTCATCGGCCAGGCGCTGGACGCCGCGCGCGCCCCGGCCCTGGTCGTGGGCGCGGCCGTGGACCGGGCCCAGGGCTGGGATGCCGTGGTCGCGCTGGCCGAGCGCCACCAGGCCCGCGTCTTCGTGGCCCCCATGAGCGGGCGCTGCAGCTTCCCCGAGGACCATCCCCTGTTCGCCGGCTTCCTGCCCGCCATGCGCGAGCGCATCGTGCAGCTGCTGTCCGGCCATGACGTGGTCTTCGCCGTGGGCGCGGCCGCCTTCACCTACCACGTGGAAGGCGAGGGCCCGCACATCCCCGAAGGCACGGCGCTCTACCAGTTGATCGAGGACCCGGCCATTGCCGCCTGGGCCCCCGTGGGCACGGCCGCCGTGGGCAATGTGCGCATGGGCGTGGAGGAGCTGCTGCAGCGCCTCGCGCCCGCACCGCGCCAGGCGCCCGCACCCCGGCCCGCAGCGCCCGTGCCGGCCGCGCCCGCCGCAGGCGAGCGCATGTCGGTGGCCTTTGCCATGCACACGCTGGCCCAGGTGCGAGACCGCCACAGCATCGTGGTGGAAGAGGCGCCCAGCTCGCGCTCCACCATCCAGACCTACCTGCCCATCTTCCACTCGGGCACCTTCTACACCATGTGCAGCGGCGGCCTGGGCCACAGCATGCCGGCCGCCGTGGGCGTGGCGCTGGCAAAGCCCGAGGCCAAGGTGGTCGCCGTCATCGGCGACGGCTCGGCCATGTATGCCATCCAGGCCCTCTGGAGTGCAGCCCAGCTGCGCCTGCCCATCAGCTTCGTGATCCTCAAGAACCGCCGCTATGCGGCGCTGCAGGACTTCGCCCATGTCTTCGGCTACCGCGAGGGCGAGAAGGTCGAGGGCACGGAACTGCCCGACATCGACTTCGTGGCGCTGGCGCGGGGCCAGGGCTGCGACGGCGTGCATGTGGAGAACGCTGCCGAGCTGGCCGATGTGCTGGCCCGCGCGCTGGCCCATCCCAAGCCCATCGTGGTCGAGGTCGAAGTCGCCTGAGGCGAAGCCCCCTGCAGGAGACACGGCAATGGAAAACACAAGAAGCATAGGCATCCTCGGCGCAGGCGCCATGGGCACCTTGTTCGCCGCACGATTGGCCAACGTCGGCCTGGACGTGACCCTGGTCGATGTGAACGACGAACTGCTGCAGGCCCTGAACCGCGATGGCGCGCGCTGCCACACCGATGAGGGGCTGCTGCAGGCCCGCGTGCATGCAGCGCGGGCCGAGCAGCTCACGGCGGGGCCGGCGCTGTGGCTGGTCTTCACCAAGTCGGCCCATACGCGGGCCGCGCTGCAGGGCATTGCCCATCTCATCGGGCCGGACACGCATTTCCTGAGCCTGCAAAACGGCATAGGCCATGCCGATGTGTTGCGTGAAATGGTGCCGCTCGAACGCATCGCCGTGGGCGTGACCACCTGGCCTGCGCGCGTGATATCGCCGGGCGAGGTCAGCTCCATGGGGCAGGGCGGTATCCGCTTCATGCCTTGCGACGGCCAGCGCAGCGCGGTCTTCGACCTGCTGGCGGATGAACTCAACCGCGCAGGCATGCATTGCCGCATCGACCCGCAGGTGCAGGAAGCCATCTGGGAAAAGCTGGCCTTCAATGCCGCCTTCAACGGCGTGTGCGCGGTGACGCGCCAGACCGTGGACGGACTGGCCAATCCGCAGGGCGAGGCCCTGCTGCAGCGCGTGCTGGACGAGGTGCTGTCCGTCGCCCATGCCCATGGCGTCGCTGCCAGTGCCGAGCGCGTGGGCGCGGCCGTGCGCGATGCGCTGGACCATCACCGGGGCCACCAGCCCTCGATGCTGCAGGACCTGCTGGCCGGCCGTGCCACCGAGACGGGCGCCATCCATGGCGCCGTGCTGCAGGTGGCCGACCGCCTGGGCATTGCCGTGCCCGTGACGCGCACGCTGCATGCACTGGTCAGCCTGTCGGAGAACGCGGGCGCCGTCGCACCGCGCTGAACGCGCTCAAGGCAAAACGAGCCACTACAAGAAGGAGACAAGATGCTGCGCAGACAAGCACTCAAGGCCGCACTGGCCATAGGCGCCCCGCCCCTGCTGGGCATGGACACGGCACACGCCCAGACCGGCAAGCCCATCGAATGGGTGGTGGGCTTTGCCGCAGGCGGCGGCTCGGACGCCGTGGCGCGCGGCGTGGGCGAGTCCTTTGGCAAGGCCCTGGGCCGCACCGTGGTCGTCATGAACAAGCCCGGTGCAGGCACCAACATCGCCGCCGAATACGCGGCGCGCACGCGCGAGCTGGGCAGCCTGGTCTTCACGGCCGACTTCGCCACGCTGGCGGCCAACCCCCACCTGTTTCGCAAGCTGGCCTACAACGCCGAGAAGGACTTCGTGCCCATCGGCCTGCTGGCGCGCTTTCCGCTGTTCCTCGTGGTCGGCAACCAGCTGCCGGTGCACAACCTGCAGGAGTTCACGCAGTGGGTGAAGGCCCAGCCAGGCCCCGTCAGCTATGGCAGCCCGGGCCTGGGCACGCCCCACCACCTGGCCACCGAACTGCTGGCCCAGCGCCTGGGCGTGAAGATGTCCCATGTGCCCTATCGCGGCGCGGGGCCGGCCCTGATCGATGTGATCGGCGGCCAGATCCCCTTCATGCTGGCCGACAGCGCGGCGGCGGCCCAGCACATTGCGGCCGGCAAGCTGCGCGTCATCGGCGTGGCCAGCGCCGAGCGTCTCAAGAGCCACCCGGGCGTGCCCACGCTGGCCGAGCAGGGCGTGAAGGATTTCGAGGCCCATGCATGGCAGGGCCTGGTCGCACCCGCAGGCACGGACGACGCCACCGTACAGGCCTGGTCCGTGGCGCTGCAGCAGGCGCTGCGCTCGCCTGCCGTGCTGGCGCGCTTCGAGGCGCTGTCGCTGGAGCCGCTGCCCGGCACGCCTGCGCAGATGCGCGACTACTGGCGCAGCGAAAGCCGGCGCTGGGGCCAGGTCATCGAGTCGGCGGGCATTCGGCTGGATTGACCGTAGCGCCGCTGCTGCTTCAGGCGCCCTCACCGTTTTCAAGAACTCATAACCCAAGGAGACATAGCTCATGCACAAGACAAATCCCTTCAGCCGCTGGCGCCGCCTGGGCCTGCTGGCCCTGCTGGGCGCGACGGCCTCGGTCCCTGCGCTGGCGCAGAAGGCCGGCGACAAATGGCCCGAGCGTCCCGTGCGCCTGGTCGTGAACTTCGCGCCCGGCGGTGCGGCCGATGTGCTGGCGCGCGCCATCACGCCCACCATGTCCCAGGTGCTGGGCCAGTCGGTGGTGGTGGACAACAAGCCCGGCGCGGGCGGCAACATCGGCATCAGCGAAACCGTGCGCGCGCCCAAGGATGGCTACACGCTGCTGCTCAGCTCGGGCGGGGCCATCACCATCAATCCGATGATCTACAGCAAGCTGGCCTTCAATCCCGAAAAGGATTTGACGCCCGTGGCTGCCGTGGCGCGCGTGCATGTGTTCCTGGAGACCAATCCCGCCGTGCCCGCCACCAACGTGGCCGAGTTCATCAAGCACCTGAAGGCCAATCCCGGCAAGCTGTCCTACGGCTCGCCGGGCCAGGGCAGCTCGCCGCACCTGGCTGGCGAGATGTTCAAGCGCATGGCTGGCGTCGATGCCGTGCACGCCCCCTACAAGGGCGCGGGCCCGGCGCTCAGCGACGTGCTCAGCGGGCAGCTGCAGTTCTGGTTCGACCCGGGCCCGGGCCTCAAGCAGGTCGAGGCGGGCAAGCTGCGCCTGCTGGCCATCGGCAGCCCGCACCGCTCGCCGCAGTACCCCAACGTGCCCACGCTGGCCGAAAGCGGCCTGCCGGGCTTTGATGCGGACACGCTGTTCGGCCTCTACGCGCCCACGGGCACGCCCGAATCGGTGATCGAGGCCGTTCGCACTGCCGTGGCCAAGGCGCTGGAGCAAAAGAACGTCAACGACGTCATCCTCACCCTGGGAGCCACGCCCGCGCCCCTGAGCCGCAAGGCCTTCATCGACCACCACGCCACCGAGCGCGAGCGCTTCGGCGAACTGGTGAAAGCCATCGGCCTGAAAGTGGACTGAGCTTTCCCGCAGGCCATCGCCCGCAAGCCGCCCGCTCCGCGCTGGCGGCTTTTTGCTTTCCGGGCCGGGCTGGGCCGGGCCAGGCCAGGCCGAGGGGCCCTTGTGCCGGCCATCTTCTATACGAAGGTATATCCCGCATCCACCAATGAACAGGCCAACCTTCCCAACAAAGGCTGGCCGCAGGCACTTTCGCCTTTGATAATTCCGGGCACATATTGCACTGCAGCAAACAGGGCTCCCGGCCTGCACGGGGACTGCGCCACCCACACGCAAAGGAGTACCCCATGGACCCCGATCCTGATTCCGATCCCGATCCTGCCAGGCGCTGCCGCGCCGCCTCTTTCCGCCTTTCCCTTCTTCCATTTCTTGATCTGCCCGGACCCGGGCGGAGGCCTGTGATCGCCTGAAGGGGCGAGAGGTCTGCGCGGGTCCGTGGCGCCCGGAGACCTCAGGATGACCCGCTTTCTCGCTTCTGAACGACCAGGCCGACCCCATGGCCGACCCCATGGCCTGCACCCGCGCCATCCCTTGCTGGCGGCCGCCTGGCCTGTGGGCGGGCTGCTGATCAGCGTGGCCATGGCCGCCTGCAACGGCCCGGCCGAAACCCCGGCTGCAGCAGCAACCCCCGCCACCGCCGCCCCGCAGCCGGCTCCCGTGCGCCGCGAAGGCAACCTCATCGTGGTGCCCGAAGGCTCGCCGCTGCGCGAGCGCCTGCAGGTGGCCGAGATCGCGCTGCAGCCGCTGCAGACCCGCCTGTCGGCCCCCGCCACCATCGAGGCCGAGCCTGAAAAGCTGGTCCGCATCACGCCGCCCGTGGCGGGCCGCCTGGTGCGCCTGCACCACCAGCTGGGCGATGCGGTGAAGGCCGGCGATGCGCTGATCACCATGGACTCCTCCGAGATCTCCAGCGTGCGTGCCGAGCACGCCAAGTCCCAGGCCGCGCTGCTGCACGCGCGCCAGGAATTCGACCGCCAGAAGCTGCTGTTCGATGCCGAGATCGCCGCGCGCAAGGACTACGAGGCCGCGCAGCAGTCGCTGGCCGCAGCAGGTGCCGATGCGCGCGCCGCCTCCGATCATCTGTCCCAGCTGGGTGCGGCCGTGCAGGAAGGCTCGCGCGGCAGCTACGTGGTCAAGTCGCCCATCAGCGGCCGCGTGGTCGAGATGGCGGGCTCGCAGGGCGGCTACTGGAACGATGTGAATGCCTCCGTCATGACCGTGGCCGACCTGCGCAAGGTCTGGCTCAGCGCCAGCGTCAGCGAGCGCGACCTGGCCCATGTGGACGTGGGCCAGCAGGCCCACATCGCGCTGGCCGCCTATCCCGACCTGCAGCTGCAGGGCCGCGTGCAGTACGTGGGCGAGCTGGTGGACACCGCCACGCGCAGCGTCAAGGTGCGCGTGGCCGTGGACAACCCCGAAGGGCGGCTGCGCCCCGGCATGTTTGCGCGCGTGGGCTTCGACGCCCCGGCGCGCCAGGCCGTGATGGTGCCGGCCGCGGCCCTGCTGCAGGGCCAGGTCAGCACGCGCGTCTTCGTGGACAAGGGCGGCTGGCGCTTCGAGCCGCGTGACGTGCAGGTCGGCGCGCAGCAGGACGGCCAGGCCGAGATCCTCTCGGGCCTGGCGGCCGGCGAGCGCGTGGTGGTCAACGGGGGAGTGCTGCTGCAATGATCGAGCGCATCGTCAACATCGGCTTTTCGCGCCGCGGCGTGGTCTGGCTGGTCTTTTGCTTCGCGGCCCTGTATGGCGTGTTCAGCTGGAAGCAGCTGCCGCTGGAGGCCTATCCCGACATTGCCGACGTGACCTCGCAGATCGTCACCCAGGTGCCAGGCCTTGCGGCCGAGGAGATCGAGCAGCAGATCACCATCCCGCTGGAGCGCGCCCTGCTGGCCACGCCCGGCATGCACGTGCTGCGCTCGCGCAGCCTGTTCGCGCTGTCCCTGATTACCGTGGTCTTCGAGGACGGCGTGGACGGCTACTGGGCGCGCCAGCGCCTGAAGGAGCGCATCGACGAGGTCACGCTGCCCTATGGTGCCCGCGCCGGGCTGGACCCCTACAGCTCGCCCACGGGCGAGGTCTACCGCTACACGCTGGAAAGCCCGGTGCGCAGCCTGCGCGAGCTGTCCGAGCTGCAGCAGTGGGTGGTGATCCCGCGCCTGAAGAAGGCCCAGTCCGTGGTGGACGTGACCAACTTCGGCGGCCTGACCACGCAGTTCATGCTGGAGCTGGACCCGGCGCGGCTGCTGCAGTACGGGCTGGCGCTGTCCCAGGTGATCGAGGCCATCAATGCCAACAACGCCAGCGGCGGCGGCAGCGTCATCGACCGGGGCGATGTCTCCTATGTGGTGCGCGGCGTGGGCCTGCTGGGCTCGCTGGACGACATGGGCAACGTGGTCGTCAAGACCACGGACAGCGGCACGCCCGTGCTGGTCAAGGACCTGGGGCGGCTGACCTACGGCAACGTGGAGCGGCGTGGCATCCTGGGCAAGGACGGCAACTCCGACACCCTGCAGGGCATCGTGCTGCTGCTCAAGGGCTCCAACCCCTCGCAGGCGCTGGAGGGCATCCATGCCGCCGTGGAGGAGCTCAACGGCAAGCTGCTGCCGCCCGACGTGAAGGTCGTGCCCTACCTGGACCGCACCACGCTGATCGAGCGCACCACCCACACCGTGGGCAAGACCCTGGCCGAAGGCCTGATCGTCGTCACCCTGGTGCTGCTGGTCTTTCTGGGCAGCCCGCGCGCGGCGCTGATCGTGGCGCTGACCATTCCCATGGCGCTGCTGCTGGCCTTCATCTTCATGCACCACGCGAAGATTCCGGCCAACCTGCTGTCGCTGGGCGCCATCGACTTCGGCATCCTGGTGGACGGCGCCGTGGTCGTGGTCGAGAACATCCTGCGGCGCCGCGAGGCCGACCAGAACCGGCCGCTCACGCCCAGGGACGCCATCACGGCCACGCTGCAGGTGGCGCGGCCCATCTTCTTCGGCATGTGCGTGATCGCGGCCGCCTACCTGCCGCTGTTCGCCTTCGAGCGCATCGAGTACAAGCTGTTCTCGCCCATGGCCAGCGCCGTGGGCGCGGCCCTGGTGGGGGCGCTGGCCGTGGCCCTGCTGCTCACGCCGGCCCTGGCCTGGCTGGCCTTCCGCAGGCCGCGCAGGATCTTCCACAACCCCGTGCTGCACCGGCTGGGCGTGGGCTATGACCGCTTCCTGGGCGCGGCCGTGGGCCGCGTGCGCTGGCTGGCGGGGGCCGTGGCGGCCTCGCTGCTGGCGCTGGGCGTGCTGGCCGGCACCATGGGCCGCGACTTCCTGCCGTACCTGGACGAAGGCTCCATCTGGCTGCAGGTGCAGATGCCGCCCGGCATCACGCTGGACAAGGCGCGCGACATGGCCGACGCGCTGCGCAGCGCTGCGCTGGAGTTCCCCGAGGTCTCCTACATCGTCACCCAGACCGGGCGCAACGATGACGGCACCGACTACTGGACGCCCTCGCACATCGAGGCCAGCGTGGGCCTGCATCCCTATGGCGAATGGAAGTCGGGCCTGACCAAGCAGCAGCTGATCGCGAAGATGGCCGCGCGCTTCGACCAGCTGCCCGGCTACTCCGTGGGCTTCATGCAGCCCATGATCGACGGCGTGCAGGACAAGCTGTCCGGCGCGCACAGCGACCTCACGGTGAAGGTCTTCGGCCAGGACCTGGCCGAGGACCGGCGCGTCGCCGATGCCCTGGTGGCCGTGCTGGAGAAAGTGCCCGGCGCGGCCGATGTGGCCGTGGACGTGGAGCCGCCGCTGCCCAACCTGCGCATTGCGCTGGACCGCGCCGCTGCCGCGCGCTACGGCATCAATGCCTCCGAGGTGGCGCAGCTCATCTCCACCGGCGTGGGCGGGGCCTCCATCGGCCAGCTCTACGTGGGCGAGCGCAGCTACGACATGGCCGTGCGCTTCACGCCCGACACGCGCAGCAGCCCCGAGGCCATCGGCGCGCTGCGCCTGTCGGCCGCCAATGGCGCCCAGGTGCCGCTGGCCGACGTGGCGCGCATCACCACCACCGTGGGCCAGAGCGTCATCGTGCGCGAGGGCGGCGAGCGCCACATCCTCGTCAAGCTCAATGTGCGCGGCCGCGACCTGGCGGGCTTCCTCAAGGATGCGCACACCGCCATCGACCAGCACCTGGACTACGACCGCCAGAAGCTGCACATCGAGTGGGGCGGCCAGTTCGAGAACCTGCAGCGGGCCGAGGCGCGGCTGCTGATGATCCTGCCGCTGACGCTGGGCATCATGCTGGTGCTGCTGTTCGGCGAGTTCGGCAACCTGCGCCAGCCGCTGCTGGTGCTGGGCGTGGTGCCGCTGGCCATGATCGGCGGCTTTGCGGGCCTGCACCTGCGCGGCATGACGCTCAACGTCTCCAGCGCCGTGGGCTTCATCGCGCTGTTCGGCGTGGCCGTGCTCTCGGGCGTACTCATGGTCTCGCAGATCAACCGCCTGCGCCGCGAGGACGGCCTGGGCCTGCGCGAAGCCGTGCTCGAAGGTGCCTCCAGCCGCATGCGCCCCGTGCTGATGACGGCCACCGTCGCCGCCTTCGGTCTCACGCCGGCCATGCTGGCCACGGGCCTGGGCAGCGACGTGCAGCGGCCCCTGGCCACCGTCGTGGTCTGCGGCCTGTTCAGCGCCACCTTGCTGACCCTGCTGCTGCTGCCCAACCTCTACTACGTGATCGAGGCCCGTGCCGTCCGCGCGGCCGAGCGCCGCCAGCGCCGCGCCGCTGAACGCGGTGAGAGCGGCGATCCGGATGCCGCCGAGCACGAGGGCGGGCATCGCACCGCAACGAGCCAACCCCATTGATGCGAGTCGCCATGCAAACGACCCCTTTCTTCCCCAGGCAGGCCCTGGCCCTGCTGCTGTGCCTTGGCGCCGCAGCCCAGGCGCAGACGGCGCCGTCCGCCGGCCTGCGCTTTTCCGACTACCTCAACGCCGTGGAGCAGCACAGCCCCCTGCTGCGCTCGGAGGAGCAGGGCGTGGAATCCGCGCGTGCCGGCATCGGCATCGCCGGCATACGCCCCGACCCCAGCCTCACGCTGGGTGCCTCGCGCGAGCAGGTGCGCACCGGCCAGCCCCGGCCCACCACGCGCAACTACGAGATCAGCATGGAGCTGGAGACGGGCGGCAAGCGCGCCGCGCGCATCCAGTCCGCACGCAGCCAGGTGCGCCTGTCCGAGGCCGGCCTTGAAGGCGTGCGCAGCCAGCTTTTCTCCGATGCCGCCCAGGACTACACCCAGGCCTGCCGCGACTCGCTGGCGCTGGAGCGCAAGCAGCAGACGCTGAAGGCGCTGGACGATGTGGTGCAGGCCAACGAGCTGCGGCGCAAGGCCGGCGACATCGGCGGCGTGGAATGGCTGCAGTCGCGCGTGGAGCGCGACCGCTTCCAGGCCGAGGTGGTGCAGGCGCGCGCCGAGGCGCAGACCGCGCGGCTGGCGCTGTCCGTCCCGCTGGGGCGCCGCCTGTCCGAAGTCTTTGCCAGCGACACGCTGCAATGCGGCTTCATGGAATTGGCCGAAGACTCGGGACCGGAGGATGCCGATGCCCTGGTCGCCCAGGCCCTGCAGTCGCGCGCCGAGGTGCGCATAGCCCAGGCGGCGCTGGAGCATGCGCGCGACAACGCGGGCCTGGCCCAGGCCAACCGCTGGGTCAATCCCACGCTGGCCGTGGGCATGGCCGCCGTGCCCGCCACGGCCGGTGGCACGGACGCCCAGGGCAATCCCTTCGATGGCGGCGGGCGCTCGCGCACGCTGTCGGTCTCGGTCAGCGTGCCGCTGCCGCTGTCGCGCCTGGACCGGGGCGACCTGGTGCAGGCCGAGGCGGCCGTCACCCAGGCCATGCTGGCCCTGCAGCAGGCCCAGAACCGGGCCGAGGCCGATGTGCGCGCCGCCCGCTTTCGCCTGAGCGCCGCGCGCGAGAACGTGCAGCGCTACCGCGACGGCGTGCTGCGCGATGCGCAGCGCGTGCTCGAAGGCATGCGCCTGTCCTACCGGCATGGCGAGGCTTCGCTGCTGGAGCTGCTGTCCGCCCAGCGCTCGGCCGACGAGGCCTACCTGGGATCGCTGGAGGCAGAGACCGAGCTGGCCAAGGCCACGGTGGAGCTGCAGCTGAGCGTGGGCCGCCGGCCCGCGCTTTGAGCGCGGGAGGGCAGGGCATCTTGCGACACAATCGACACGCCCTCATCGCAGCCCTGCACGCCATGACCACCGCTCTGCGCCGCTTTCCCCATTGGCCCCGGGCCCTGATCCTGGCGGCCATGGGCGTCGCCATGGCCGCGATCTTCGCGCTGGACACGCTGACCGACTACGCCGTGGCGGCCGCCGTGTTCCACACCGCCATCATCCTGGTGGCGGTGCGCTGGTTCAGCCCGCGCGTGGTCATCGGCCTCACGGCGCTGTGCATCGTGCTGACCCTGGCCAGCTTTGCGCTCACGCCTGCCGGTGCCTATCGCACCGGACTGATCAACATGGTGATCAGCATCCTGGCCATTGCCATCACGGCCTATCTGGGCCTGAAGATGGTGGCGGCCCAGAACGCGGCCCATGCGGCGCGCACCCAGCTGCTGCGCATCACCCAGACCACCAGCCTGGGGCAGTTGACGGCCTCCATCGCCCATGAGGTCAACCAGCCGCTGGCGGCCATCGTCACCAGCGGCAACGCCTGCCAGCGCTGGCTGGCCCAGGAGCCGCCCAACCTCGCCAAGGCCGGCCAGGCGCTGGAGCGCATCCTGGGCGATGCGCAGCGCGCCAGCGATGTCATCGCCCGCATCCGCAGCATGGCACGCGGAGACGCACCCAGCCGGCAGTCCTTCGACCTCAACGAGGCCGTGCGCGAAATGGCCCGCCTGTCGGACGCCGAGCTGGACCGGCGCGGCGTGGCCCTGGACCTGCAGCTGGCGACCGCGCTGCAGCCGGCCTGGGCCGACCGCGTGCACATCCAGCAGGTGCTGGCCAACCTGCTGCTCAATGCCATGGACGCCATGCAGCACACACCGGCCGCGCAGCGGCGCATCGCCATCGCCACGCAGGCCCTGGGCCAGCAGCTGGTGCTGACCGTGGCCGATGCGGGCGAAGGCCTGTCGCCGCTGGCCCGCACCCACCTGTTCGATGCCTTCTGGACCACCAAGCCCGACGGCATGGGCCTGGGCCTGAACATCTGCCGCCACATGGCCGAGGCCAACGGCGGCCGAATCTGGGCCACGGACCGCGAGGACGGGCGCGGGGGCACGGCTTTTCACGTCACCATCGCCTGCGCCCCGGCCACGGGCGCCAGGCCTTCCACGGGATTGCGCCATGGCTGAACCCTCCACCGCCGAAGCCGAGGCACTGGTCTACATCGTCGATGACGACCCCTCGGTGCGCGCAGCCATCGAGGACCTGCTGGCCTCGGTGGGCCTGTGCGTGCGCGCCTTCGGCGCCACGCGCGAGTTTCTGGACCACTGGCAGCGGCAGCCGCCGCAGGGGCCGGCCTGCCTGGTGCTGGACATCCGCATGCCGGGGCAAAGCGGCATGGACTTCCGGCGCCAGATGCTGGAGCTGGGCCTGAAGCTGCCCACCATCTTCATCACCGGCCATGGCGACATTCCCATGAGCGTGGAGGCCATGAAGACCGGCGCCATCGAGTTCCTGACCAAGCCCTTCCGCGACCAGGACCTGCTCGACGCCATCCAGCAGGGCATTGCCCTGGACCGCCAGCGCCGCGCGCTGGAGGCCGGCGAACAGGCGCTGCGCGCCTGCTGGCAGTCGCTGTCGCCCGGCGAGCAGGAAGTGGTCGTGGGCGTGGTGCGCGGCCTGCTGAACAAGCAGATCGCGGCAGACCTGGGCGTGAGCGAAATCACGGTCAAGGTGCGCCGCAGCCAGGCCATGCGCAAGATGCAGGTGCGCACGCTGGCCGACCTGGTGCGTGCGCTGGAGCGGCTGGATATCCGCTGAGGTGTCCTGGCAGGCCGGGCGCAGGCCAGGGCAGGCCTGCCGCAACGCTTCAGTGGGCGTGGCCGTGCGCCGGTGCCTGCGCAGGCCCGCTGGCGGCACTGGTTGCACTGGCGGCGTCCAGCGCCAGGAAGTGGTGGACCACGGGCCGCTCGGGGCCGATATGAAAGCGCAGCGCCTGGGCCTGCAGATCGGCATCGGCCCTGGACACGCGCTGGTGCTGGCGCAGATGCTCGGCCCAGGACTCCACCAGGAACCACTCGATCACCCGGCCCGGCTCGCCCGTGTGCTCGGCGATGCCCCAGGCATAGGCGCCGTCGCGCCGCCGCTCGCGCGCCACATGCTGCATGACCTCGATGAAGGCTGGCAGGTCGTCGCGGCGCACCTGGTACTCCACCTGGATCATCACCGGGCCACGGTCATGGGCCACCGGTTCGGCCAGCAGCGGCTCGGGCCAGTGGTTGGAGGCCTGCAGGTCCGCCTCGCCCGTGGGCAGCTTGATGCGGTGGAACACCAGCGAGATGGCCACCAGGCCCGCCGCGCCGATCAGCAGTGCCGTGGGAACGCCCACGCCCTGCGCGAACAGCCCCCAGGCCAGGCTGCCGCCCGCCATGGCGCCGTTGAACACCATCAGGTAGATGGCCAGCCCGCGGCCGCGCACCCAGTTGGGCAGCACCGCCTGGGCCACGCCGTTGAGCGTGGTCAGCGCAATGATCCAGCCCAGGCCCAGCACCAGCATCAGCAGCACGGCGGCCCATTGCGGCGGTGCCGTGGACAGCGCGGCCATCACGGCGGCGCTGAGCACGGAGGACAGGAGCACCAGGCCATCGGCATCCAGCCTTTTGCGCAGGCGCGGCAGCACCAGCGCGCCCAGGATGGCGCCTGCGCCCACGGCGCCCAGCATCACGCCGTAAAAGCCTGCCGAGCCGCCCAGCATGCGCCGCGCCACCAGCGGCAGCAGGGCCCAGACCGAGCTGGCGAACAGGAAGAACACGGCGGCGCGCAGCAGCACCACATGCAGCTCGCGGCTGGAGCGGGCATAGCGCAGGCCTGCGCGGAATGCGCCGAAGAACTGCTCGTTCAGCGCCGATGCCTCGGCCTTGGGGCGCTTCCACCAGACCAGCGCGGCGATCACGAACACGTAGCTGACCACGTCCGCGCCGTAGGCCGCCGCCGCGCCGAAGCTGGCCAGCAGCAGGCCGCCGGCCGCAGGGCCCAGGGCGCGTGCGATGTTGATGCCCAGCGAGTTCAGCGCCACCGCGTTCTTGAGGTCGCTGCGCGGCACCAGCTCGGGCACGATGGACTGCCAGGTCGGCCCCATCAGCGCCGCGCCTATGCCGCCCACGAAGGTCAGCGCCACCAGGTACTCCACGGTCAGCGTGTTGGTGCGGGCCAGCAGCAGCAGGCTGGCGCTGACGGCGGCCAGCAGGATCTGGATGCCGATCAGGAAGCGTCGGCGGTCCAGGATGTCGGACAGCACACCGGCCGGAATCGCCAGCAGGAAGATGGGCAGCGTGGCCGCCGTCTGGATCAGGGCCACGGCGGCCGGGCTGGCCGACAGCTCGGTCACCATCCAGGAGCTGGCCACATCGCGCATGAAGCTGCCGATATTGCCCAGCACCGTGGCCGCCCACAGCACGGCGAACACGGGCTGTCGCAGCGGCGCGAAGCTGCCGGAGGAACTGCCGGCAACAGCTGGGGCAGACGGCTTGGAATCGATGGACATGGCCTTGCTCCTCAGGCCATCCAGCAGGAGCAGCCCAGCGCGCCGAAGAAGCTTCGGGGGTCCGAGGTCGGCACGTTCGATGCCCAGGCGTCGGCATGGCGGTGGCCGTGCATGCCGCAGCTGGTGCCGCAGCCGCAGGCCGCCGCCAGGCTGCGGTAGCGCGCGGGGTTGAGCGAGTTCCTGCCCGCGCCCTCGGGCTCGCCCCAGGCGCCGTAGCCGCCGAAGCGCCGCACGGGCGACCAGTCGGGCATGGCCGGCGGCAGCGGGTTGTCGTCATGCTGCTGGAAGGGGCCTGCGCCATAGACCACGCGGCCGCCCACCACGGTGAGGTCGGAGGTGAGGAAGGAGATCTCGTCCTCGGGCACGGCGAAATAGTCCTTGCTGGGCACGATCATGTCGGCCAGCTGGCCCACCTGGATGCGGCCGCGCAGGCCTTCCTCGTTGGAGAACCAGGCCACGTTCTCGGTCCACATGCGCAACGCGGTCTCGCGGTCCAGCAGGTTGCGCTGGGGGTACATCTGCAGGCCGCCCACGGTCTTGCCCGTCACCATCCACGACAGCGACACCCAGGGGTTGTAGGAGGCCACGCGCGTGGCGTCCGTGCCGGCCGAGGTCTTCACGCCGCGCTCCAGGATCTTCTTGACGGGCGGCGTGGCCTCGGTGGCGCGTGCGCCGTAGCGCTCGGTGAAATATTCGCCCTGGTAGGCCATGCGGTGCTGCACGGCCACGCCGCCGCCCAGGGCCGCAATGCGGTCGATGGACTTGTCCGAAATGGTCTCGGCATGGTCGAAGAACCAGTTCAGGCCGTCGATGGGCGTGTCGCGGTGCACCTTCTCGAACACATCGAGCGCGCGCGAGATGGTCTCGTCATAGGTGGCATGCAGGCGCCACGGCCATTGGTTCTGCACCAGCACGCGCACCACTTCCTCCAGGTCGCCCTCCATGCTGGGCGGCATGTCGGGGCGCGGCTGGCGGAAGTCCTCGAAGTCGGCGGCCGAGTACACCAGCATCTCGCCCGCGCCGTTGTGGCGGAAATAGTCGTTGCCCTGCTTGTATTTCACGCTCTGCGTCCAGTTGAGGAAGTCGGCCTTCTCCTCCTTGGGCTTTTGCGTGAACAGGTTGTAGGCCAGGCGCACGGTGATCTGGTTGGCCTCGCTGAGCTTCTGGATCACCTCGTAGTCGTCGGGGTAGTTCTGAAAGCCCCCGCCCGCATCGATGACGCCGGTCACGCCCAGGCGGTTGAGTTCGCGCATGAAGTGGCGCGTGGAGTTGACCTGGTAGTCCAGCGGCAGCTTGGGACCCTTGGCCAGCGTGGCATAGAGGATGGTGGCGTTGGGCTTGGCCAGCAGCAGGCCCGTGGGGTTGCCGTTGGCATCGCGCGTGATCTCGCCGCCTGCGGGCTCGGGCGTGTCGCGGGTGTAGCCCACGGCGCGCAGGGCGGCCGCGTTGAGCAGGGCGCGGTCATACAGGTGCAGCAGGAACACCGGCGTGTCGGGCGCGATGGCGTTGATCTCCTCGATGGTGGGCAGGCGCTTTTCCACGAACTGGTGTTCGGTGAAACCGCCGACCACGCGCACCCACTGCGGCGCGGGCGTGTTGGCCACCTGGCGCTTGAGCATGTCCAGCGCATCGGCCAGCGAGCGCACGCCGTCCCAGCGCAGCTCCAGGTTGAAGTTCAGGCCGCCACGGATCACGTGCGTGTGGTTGTCGAACAGGCCGGGCAGCACGCTGCGGCGCTGCAGATCGATGCGGCGCGTGCCGCTGCCGGCCAGGGCCAGCACCTCGGCGTCCGTGCCCACGGCGATGAACCGGCCGTCCTTCACGGCCACGGCGGTGGCCGTGGGCTGGGCCTTGTTCAGGGTGGTGAAGCGGCCGTTGTGGAAGACGACTTCGGGCGTGGAATCGGACATGGAGGCTCCTTGGCGAGCGTTGGTGGTGCAACCCAGCAGTCCACCCATGGCAAGGGTGGCTGCGGAGCCCAGGACTTTTCTGCGCGTGGTCATGGTGCAGTTTTCTTGAAGGTTTGGGGAGAGGTCAGCCGTGCTGCCGATCGGCATCGGTGCTCTTGCGACCGGGCAACTCGCCCAGCACATGCTCGGTGGCCTGCGTCTTGCTGCAGGCGCTGCGCAGGTCCATGCCCTGCAGCAGGTGCCGGCCCACGGGCACGATCTGCTCGCCGGCCAGGATGCCCAGCAGGCCGACCAGGGCCACCAGCGGCGGTGCGGGCGAGCGCACCTGCAGCAGGCTGTAGACCACGCCGACCAGCAGGCCGGCTCCTAAGGAGAGTGCGTAGAGCTTCATGGTTCGACTCCTGAGAAGGGACTTGCCTGCTGGCGCGTGCTGACGCTCAGACCTTGGCGGGGTTCGGGCCCACGGTCTCGCCATGCTGCACGCGCTCGGCGGCCTTGTGCACCATGGTGTAGGCATAGTCCACGCCCATGCCGTAGGCGCCGGAATGCTCGCGCACGATGTCCATCACCGCGTCATAGGTCTCGCGGCGGGCCCAGTCGCGCTGCCATTCCAGCAGCACCTGCTGCCAGGTCACGGGCACCACGCCGGCCTGCACCATGCGGTCCATGGCGTAGTTGTGGGCGTCCAGCGACGTGCCGCCCGAGGCGTCGGCCACCATGTAGATCTCGTAGTCCGTGTCATGCAGGGCCGACAGGGCGAAGGTGGTGTTGCACACCTCGGTCCACAGGCCGGAGACCACGATCTTCTTGCGGCCCTGGGCGGCGTTGGCGGCCAGCGCATCCCGCACGTTCTGGTCGTCCCAGGAATTCATGGAGCTGCGCTCCAGCAGCCTGTGCTCGGGGAACACGGCCAGCAGTTCGGGATAGGTGTGGCCGGAGAAGCTGCCCGTCTCCACCGTGGTGATGGTTGCGGGAATGTCGAAGGCCTTGGCCGCCTTGGCCAGGCCCACCACATTGTTCTTGAGCACCTGGCGGTCGATGGACTGCACGCCGAAAGCCATCTGGGGCTGCTGGTCGATGAAGATGATCTGGCTGTTGGCGGGGGTCAGGACTTCGAGGTACTTGCGGTCGGTCATGGTGATCTCCTGTGAGGCAGTGGGTTGGGTGAAGGAAGGGACAGCGGAAATTCGGAAAGACAGTTGGGGCAGGTGGGCCCCGGCCGGAGCCGGGGCGGCAAGGGCGCTTCAGCGCGCCGTGTCGACGAGCACCAGCTCGGCGTCGGTCAGGGCCGTGACGCGCAGGGTCTCGACGTCGCTGATGGCGGCGCCGTCGCGCTCCTGGAGCGTCACGCCTTCGATCTGCACCGAGCCGCTGGCCGGCACCAGGTAGCCCAGGCGGTCGCGGCCGATGCGGTACTCCGTGCTCTCGCCGGCCTTGAGCGTGGCGCCCAGCACCCGGGCGGCGGTGCGGATGGGCAGGGCGTCCTCGTCACCGGGCAGGCCGCTGGCCAGGGCCACGAAGCTGCCCGAGCGCTCGCCCTTGGGGAAGGGCTTGGCACCCCAGGACGGGGGCTGCTGGCCGCGCTCGTCGGGCATGATCCAGATCTGGAAGATCCGCGTCGTGCCCTTTTCCTGGTTGTATTCCGAGTGGCGGATGCCGGTGCCCGCGCTCATTACCTGCACATCGCCCGCTTCGGTGCGGCCCTTGTTGCCCAGGCTGTCCTGGTGGGTGATGGCGCCTTCACGGACATAGGTGATGATTTCCATGTTGGCGTGGGCATGAGGCGGGAAGCCCGTGCCGGCGGCGATGGTGTCGTCGTTCCACACCCGCAGCGCGCCCCAGCCCATGCGGGCCGGATCGTGGTAGCCGGCGAAGGAAAAGTGGTGCTTGGCATCGAGCCAGCCGTGGTTGGCACCGCCAAGGGCTTGGAAGGGACGGCGTTCGATCATGGTGTTCTCCTGCTGCGTTGTGTGTTGCGATGGATGAACTTTATGTTTTGCCGATCAAGAAGAGAATAGAAAATATGCAAAGACATCTATTCCAAAACTTTCATGCCAAGACTTCCTGACCTCGAAGCCTGGGCCGTCTTCGCCAAGGTGGCCGAGACGGGCTCCTTCGCCAAGGCCGCCGCCGAGCTGGGCGTCTCCCAGCCCACCATCTCCAAGGCCATCACGCGGCTGGAGACGCGGCTCAAGACCAGCCTGTTGCACCGCACCTCGCGGCGCATGTCGCTGACGGCCGCCGGCCAGGCCTCTCTGGAGCGGGCCGCGCGCATCCTGGCCGAGGGCGAGGCCGTGGAGGCCGAGATCAGCGAGCAGTCCAAGAGCCTGCGCGGCCCCATCCGCATTGCGGCGCCCATGTCGTTCGGCATCTCGCACCTGGCGCCGGCCGTGCCCGCCTTCATGGCCGAGCATCCCGAGGTCACGCTGGACCTGCACTTCAGCGACGAGCTGATCGACGTCGTGGCCCAGGGCTTCGACATCGCGCTGCGCATCTCCTCGCTGCCCGACTCCAGCCTGCTGGCGCGGCGCCTGTGCACGGTGCGCCTGCTGCTGGTGGGATCACCCGAATACTTCGAGCGCCACGGCCGCCCCACCCATCCGCGCGAGCTGGCGCAGCACCGGGCGCTGCGCTATGTGCACAGCCGCCTGGGCGAGGCCTGGCGCTTCGTGCATGCGCGCCGCGGCGAGTTCGCCCAGGTCGTGCCCACGGCCATGCGCGTGAACAATGCCGAGGGCCTGGCGCCGGCCCTGCGCGCCGGGCTGGGCCTGGCCCTGCAGCCCGAATTCCTGGCCTGGGAAGATTTGCAATCGGGTGCGCTGCAGACCTGCATGGACGACTGGCAGGTGCCCTCCATCGCCCTGCACATCGTCACGCCGCCGGGGCGCGCCCGGCCGGCGCGCGTGCAGGCGCTCATTGATTTCCTGGCCGCGCATTTCGCGCTGGCGCCCTGGGCGCGCGAGCCGCAGGCGTAGATCGCAAAAGGGGAGGGCTTCGGTGGGGGGGCTTCGGCCTCAGCTGGCCCAGGAGGCCGGCAGCAGCTGCAGCAGCACCACCGTCATCACCACATAGCGCAGGAACTTGCCGATGGCCATGTAGAACACGCAGGGCCAGAACGGCAGGCGCAGCCAGCCGGCCACGGCGCACAGCGGATCGCCCACCACGGGCAGCCAGCTCAGCAGGCAGGCCTTTGCGCCCAGGCGGCGCAGCCAGACGCGGGCGCGGCGCTCGTGGCGTGACAGATTGCGCGGCGGCTTGGCCCGTTCAGGCGGCAGTCCGGCCAGCCGCCGCTCGCGTGCCGCGCGCCAGGCCTTGTGCGCGCCCAGGCCCATCCACCAGCTGATGGCCCCGCCCAGCGTATTGCCGGCCGTGGCCACGAAAACCGTCTGCCAGAACAGGTCGGGATTGAGCTGGAGCAGGCCGACCACCGCAGGCTCCGAGCCCAGCGGCAGCAGCGTGGCCGAGATCAGGGCCACGATGAACACGGTGCTGAGGCCGAACTGCGGCAGCGCCAGCCAGCCCAGCAATTGATGCATCCAGACTTCCATAGGTGCTGCCAAGTGTAGGTCTGCGCTGGCTGACGCCTTGTCGGCCTGAAGCTATCGTGGGGCCTGGTCCGGAACCACAAAGAACAGGGGGCGTCATGCAGACAGGGCGGATTGCAGGATGGGCGGGATGGGCGGCATTGGGAATGGCAGCAGCCGGCCTGGCCGGCTGCGCCGCGTTGCAGCCATCGCCAGGCAAGGACACCACCGTGGTGGCACAGGCCGCTGCCCAGGCGCCACCGACCCAGGAGGCCGCACCGACCTCGGCCTGGGGCAAGGCGCTGCAGGCCAAGGGCTGCACCCTGCCGGACCCGGCCGTGGCCGACAGGCTGGAGCAGCTGCAGCGCGAGCTAGAGCCTCTGGGCCTGGTGCCGCGTCTGCAAGGCTGCGTGAGCCTGGCCGGTCCCGAGCCCCGCCCGGCCCTGGTGCTGGACGCCTGGGTGACCGACGGGCGCAAGGCCATGGCCGTGGTGCGCGGCCCGCTGGCCGACGGCGAGGCGCTGGACCTGGGGCTTGAGGCTGGGCTGCAGACAGCTGGGCTGCACGCAGCCGGGCCGCAGAAAGCCGGGCTGCAGAAGGTCGGCCTGCGCCCCATGCCCGACGACCAGGTCTCTCCTGACGTGCAATTCAACCGCCGCTGGTGGCAGGGCCGGCTCGGCGCCTACGGGCTGCAGGCCGTTCCGGGCCAGGTGCGCACCTTCGTTCCCACACCATGAAACCGCTGCGCTGTCTTGTTTTCGCCGCTTGGCCGCCTTGACGGCCCGGTTTTAGCCCTGCTGAAAATTTGGGCAGGTACAATCTTGGTCCTTTGTTGCCGCCCGTTTTGTGATCGGCGCGCGCGTTTTCTCCGGCTTTCCCGATGTCCTCCCTTCCCCTGTCCATAGGCCCCCATGCCCTGGCCAACCGCCTGTTCGTCGCCCCCATGGCGGGGGTGACGGATCGGCCGTTCCGCCAGCTGTGCAAGGCCCTGGGCGCGGGCTATGCGGTCAGCGAGATGGTGACTTCGCGCAAGGACCTGTGGAACAGCCTCAAGACCTCGCGCCGCGCCAACCATGAAGGCGAGCCCGGCCCCATCGCGGTGCAGATCGCGGGCACGGACGCCGAGATGATGGCCGAGGCCGCGCGCTACAACCTGGACCGTGGCGCCCAGATCATCGACATCAACATGGGCTGCCCGGCCAAGAAGGTCTGCAACAAATGGGCCGGCTCGGCCCTGATGCAGAACGAGGCCCTGGCCGTGGAGATTGCCCAGGCTGTGGTAGAGGCCTGCGCCCCGCACGGCGTGCCCGTCACGCTGAAGATGCGCACCGGCTGGTGCGACGCGCACAGGAACGCCGTGGTGCTGGCCCGCCGCTTCGAGGAGGTGGGCATACAGATGCTCACCGTGCACGGCCGCACGCGCGAGCAGGGTTACAAGGGCTTTGCCGAGTACGACACCATCGCTGCCGTCAAGGCGGCGGTGCGCGTGCCCGTGGTGGCCAATGGCGACATCACCGGCCCCGAGAAGGCGCGCGACGTGCTCGCCTACACGGGCGCCGATGCCGTGATGATCGGCCGCGCCGCCCAGGGCCGGCCGTGGATCTTCCGCGAGATCGCGCACTTCCTGGCCACGGGCGAGCACATGGCCCCGCCCCTGGTGGCCGAGCTGCGCCGGCTGCTGCTGGAGCATCTGCAGGACCACTACAGCCTGTACGGCGAAGGCACCGGCGTGCGCAGTGCGCGCAAGCACATCGCCTGGTACCTGCGCAGCCTGCCGGGCGGCGAGGCATTCAGACAACACATCAACACCATCGAGGACTGCGCGGTGCAATGGCAGGCCGTGGCCGACTATCTGGACGCCCTGGGCGCGCAGATGGACCGGATACCAGCCGCCATCGATGCCGGCGCCACAAGCGCCGAATTCGCAGAGCCCGCAGGAATGACAGTATGAGCAACCAGAACATCGAACAATGCGTGCGTGAAAGCCTGGAGGGGTACTTCCGCGATCTCGACGGCGAAAAGCCCAATGGCATGTACGACATGCTGATCCACCTGGTCGAAAAGCCGCTGCTGGAAGTGGTGATGAGCCAGGCCGACAACAACCAGTCCCGCGCCGCCGACTGGCTGGGCCTGAACCGCAACACGCTGCGCAAGAAGCTGCTTGAGCACGACATGCTCTGAGCGGCACGAATTCCCCTTTTTTCAAACTCCCTGCACCGACGCCCATGAACGCCCTGCTCTCCGTCTCTGACAAGACCGGTATTGTCGAATTCGCCCAAGGCCTGCACGCCCTGGGCATCAAGCTGCTGTCCACCGGCGGCACCGCCAAGCTGCTGGCCGAGGCCGGCCTGCCCGTGACCGAGGTCGCCGAAGTCACCCAGTTCCCCGAGATGCTGGACGGCCGCGTCAAGACCCTGCACCCCAAGGTCCACGGCGGCCTGCTGGCGCGCCGCGAGCTGCCCGCCCACATGGCGGCCCTCAAGGAGCACGGCATCGACACCATCGACCTGCTGGTGGTGAACCTCTACCCCTTCGAGGCCACCGTGGCCAAGGCCGGCTGCACGCTGGCCGATGCCATCGAGAACATCGACATCGGCGGCCCGGCCATGGTGCGCTCTGCCGCCAAGAACTGGGCCGACGTGGGCGTGATCACCGATGCCGGCCAGTACGAGGCCGTGCTGGGTGAACTCAAGGCCAACGGAAAGCTGTCCGACAAGCTGCGCTTTGCGCTGTCCGTGGCCGCCTTCAACCGCATTGCCCAATACGACGGCGCCATCAGCGACTACCTGTCCAGCGTGAAGTTCGAGGACGACAAGCTCTCCGAAGCCTACGTGCCAGAGCGCAGCGCCTTCCCCGGCCAGAGCAACGGCCACTTCACCAAGGTGCAGGACCTGCGCTACGGCGAAAACAGCCACCAGCAGGCCGCCCTGTACCGCGACCTGTATCCGGCCCCCGGCTCCCTGGTCACGGGCGAGCAGCTGCAGGGCAAGGAGCTGTCGTACAACAACATCGCCGACGCCGATGCCGCCTGGGAATGCGTCAAGAGCTTCGAGCAGCCTGCCTGCGTGATCGTCAAGCACGCCAACCCCTGCGGCGTGGCCGTGGGCAAGGACGCGCACGAAGCCTATGCCAAGGCCTTCCAGACCGACCCCACCAGCGCCTTCGGCGGCATCATCGCCTTCAACCGCACGGTGGACAAGGCGGCGGCCGAGGCCGTGGTCAAGCAATTCGTCGAGGTGCTGATGGCCCCCGACTTCACGGCCGAGGCGCTGGAAATCTTCAAGCCCAAGGTCAATGTGCGCCTCATGAAGATCGCCCTGCCGGCCGGCGGCGAGCGCGCCTGGGACCAGGGCCGCAACGCCGTGGACGCCAAGCGCGTCGGCTCGGGCCTGCTGCTGCAGACCGCCGACAACCATGAGCTGGCCCTGGCCGACCTCAAGGTCGTCACCGTCAAGCAGCCTACCCCCGAAGAACTGCAGGACCTGCTGTTCGCCTGGAAGGTCGCCAAGTACGTCAAGAGCAATGCCATCGTGTTCTGCAAGAACGGCATGACCATGGGCGTGGGCGCAGGCCAGATGAGCCGCCTGGACTCGGCGCGCATCGCCTCCATCAAGGCCGAGGCCGCCAAGCTGAGCCTGCAGGGCACGGTCGTGGCCAGCGATGCCTTCTTCCCCTTCCGCGACGGCCTGGACGTGGTCGTTGACGCAGGCGCCACCTGCGTGGCCCAGCCCGGCGGCTCCATGCGCGACCAGGAAGTCATTGACGCCGCCAACGAGCGCGGCGTGGCCATGGTCTTCACCGGCGTGCGCCACTTCCGCCACTGATGGCCGGCCAACTGCCTCCTGGCGCAGACGACGAGGGCGACGACGCCCCCCAGCGGCCCCGCTGGCTGGGCTGGGCGCTCGTGGTCTTCATGCTGCTGGTGGCGCTGGGTGTCTTCAACATCGGCTGGCGCATCATGCGCGGGCCGGCTGTCGGGGCCACCACGGCGGCGGCCGCAGCTGCCGTGACAGCCGACGCGCAGCTGGCCGCCGGCAAGGCCCTGGTGGAAGGCAATGACTGCCTGCGCTGCCACGGCCTGGTGCGCCACTACGTGGGCCCGTCCTTCCAGCAGATCGCCGGCCGCTACCGTGGCCGCGAAGATGCCGCCGACTACCTGGCGCGCAAGATCCGCGAGGGCGGGGCCGGCGAATGGGGCCGCGCCATCATGCCGCGCCACCCGCACATCGATACGGCGCAATCCCTGCAGATGGCGGCCTGGCTGCTGTCCCTCCCTTCTCCCGAACCCGGGAAATCCTGACCATGTCCCGCCTGTTCACCGCCCCCGACGGCCGGCCGCGCTGCCACTGGTGCGCGGCCACGGACAGCTACCTGGCCTACCACGACCGTGAATGGGGCTTTCCCGTCACCGACGACCGGCGCCTGTTCGAGAAGCTCAGCCTCGAAGGCTTCCAGTCCGGCCTGAGCTGGCTGACCATCCTCAACAAGCGCGAGAACTTCCGCGCGGCCTTTGCGGGCTTCGACTTCCACCAGGTCGCGCGCTTCACCGAGGACGACGTGCTGCGGCTGCTGGGCGATGCGGGCATCGTGCGGCATCGCGGCAAGATCGAGGCCGTGATCAACAACGCGCAGCGGGCGCTGGAGATGGTGGAGGCGCAAGGCTCGCTGTCGGCCTTCTTCTGGCGCCATGCGCCGGAGCCCGTGACCGGTGGCGGGCCCGTGTCCGAGACGGCCGAGTCCCGGGCGCTGTCCAAGGAGCTGAAGAAGCTCGGTTGGAAGTTCGTGGGGCCTACGACTGTCTACTCGTTCATGCAGGCCATGGGCCTGGTCAACGACCATGCGCAGGGCTGTGCCGTGCGCGATGAGGTCGAACAGGCGCGCCAGGCTTTTCTTCGGCCCTGACGTGAAAAGAGCCCGCAAGGGCGGGCTCGATCGGCAGGTACGGGCCAGCGTCAGAGCGTCTTGAACACTTCGCGTGCGGCTTCGATGGTCTTGTCGATGTCCTCGTCCGTGTGCGCGGCGCTCACGAAGCCGGCCTCGTACAGGGCGGGTGCGAAGTAGTGGCCGCGCTCCAGCATGCCGTGGAAGAAGCGGTTGAAGCGTGCGCCATCGGTCTTCATGACCTCGGTCCAGGTGCTGGGCAGCTCGGGCAGCAGGTAGAAGCCGAACAGGCCGCCCTGGTGGTCCACGCTGAAGGGCACGCCGGCGGCGTCGGCCTCGGCCTTGAAGCCGGCCATCAGGCGGCCGGTCTTCGCGTGCAGGGCGTCGTGGAAGCCCGGCTCGCTGATCAGCTCCAGCGTCTTGAGGCCGCAGGCCGTGGCAATGGGGTTGCCCGACAGGGTGCCTGCCTGGTAGACCGGGCCCAGGGGCGAGAGCTTTTCCATGATCTCGCGGCGCGCGCCGAAGGCCGCCATGGGCATGCCGCCGCCGATGACCTTGCCCAGCACGGTGATGTCGGGCGCAAAGCCTTCGATCTGCTGGGCGTACAGGCTCTGGGCGCTGCCCAGGGCCACGCGAAATCCGGTCATCACCTCGTCGTAGACCATCAGCGCGCCATGCTCGCGCGTTAGTTCGCGGATGCGGCGCGTGAAGGGCACGCTGGCGCGCACGAAGTTCATGTTGCCTGCAATGGGCTCCATGATCACGCAGGCGATCTGGCCGCCGAACTGGGCGAAGGCCTCCTCGAGCTGGCCCACGTCGTTGTATTCCAGCACCACGGTGTCCTTGACCACGTCCTGCGGCACGCCGGCCGAGGAGGAGGCGCCGAACGTCGCCAGGCCCGAGCCGGCCTTGACCAGCAGGGCGTCGGCATGGCCGTGGTAGCAGCCGTTGAACTTGATGATCTTGTTGCGGCCCGTGAAGCCGCGCGCCAGGCGCAGCGCGCTCATGCCGGCCTCGGTGCCCGAGCTGACCATGCGCACCATGTCCATGGAGGGCATGAGCGAGAGGATCTTCTCGGCCAGCACCACCTCGCGCTCCGTGGGTGCGCCGAAGGAGAAGCCTTCCAGCGCGGCGGCCTGCACGGCGGCCATCACCTCGGGGTGGCCGTGGCCCAGGATCATCGGACCCCAGGAGCCGATGTAGTCGGTGAACTGCTGGGCGTTCTCGTCCCAGAAATGCGCGCCCTGGGCACGGCGCACGAAGCGCGGCGTGCCGCCCACGGCGTTGAAGGCGCGCACGGGTGAATTCACGCCGCCGGGGATCACGGCCTTGGCGCGTTCGAACAGGGGAATATTCAGGTCAGTGGTCATAGTGCAGGAGTCTGCCATGTGCGGGGTACAAGCCAGAGGTGCCAAGCCAAGGGCCTGTGCCGGCCGCGCAGCCGCTCAGGCGGTGGCCTGCCTCAATGCTTGGTGTCATGAGGGGGCATCACGAAGCCTTCGATGGCCTGGGTGTCGGGGTCCAGTTCGGCGAGGGGCTCGGCGGCGGCCTCGGCATCTTCATCCTCGGGCTCGGGCTGGGCCCAGAACATGCGGTCCGGGATGTAGTGGCCCATGCCGGGGCGAAAGCCGCTGTCCAGGCTGCGGTCCAGGTACTCCAGCGCCTCCTGCGTGGCCAGCCCCAGGTCGTTGCCGCTGGCCACCAGGGCCGTCAGCGCGGCCGACAGGGTGTCGCCCGAGCCGGTGAAGGTGGCGTCGAACATCTCGTACTTGCTGTTGCCCAGCACCGACTGCGCCGTGGCCAGCACGTTGTCCACGAACTGGTCGGGCAGGGGAATGCCGGTGACCAGCACGTAGGGCACTTCCAGGGCCTCGGCCGCCATGGCGATGTCGCGCGCCGTGGGGCTGCGGCTGTTGGTCCAGTCGGGCAGCAGCCAGCGCGACAGCGTACTGTGGCTTCCAACCAACACAGACGTTTGCGGAAGAACAAGTTCCTTGAGGGCGTCCATGTACTGGTCGAGCGGGTCTTCCTCCCACCACGACAGGTCGGGCATGTAACAGACGATGGGGATGTCGGGGTAGTCGGAGGCGATCTCGGCAATCGCTGCCAGGTTGCCCGGGCTGCCCACGAAACCGACCTTGATGGCGGACACGGGAATGTCCTCCAGCACGGCGCGCGCCTGCTCGGCCACGGCCTCGTCGTCAAAGGGAAAATGCTCGAAGATCTTGGCCGAATCGCGTGCGTAGGCACCCGTGACCACGGGCAGCGGATGGCCGCCGACCGAGGCGATGGTGGCGATATCGGCCGACAGGCCGCCCGCCCCGCTGGGGTCGCTGGCGTTGAAGACCAGCACGCAGACGGGCGCGGTTTCGTCCATCGGCTCGGTGTCGGGACTGGGGGAGTTGGAGGGGTTCAATGCCATGGCTCAGCCCAGTGTGCGCCCCGCCAGCGAAGGCCGTGGCGGGTGGTTGTGACTAGATACAATCGTTGCATTCTATGTGAAGGCCCTTTAAGCTGTGACCGACCCCAAAACTTGGATGTGCTTGATCTGCGGGTGGATCTATGACGAGGCGCAAGGCTGCCCCGAACATGGCATCGCACCCCAGACGCGTTGGGAAGACGTGCCCATGAACTGGACCTGTCCCGAGTGCGGAGCACGTAAAGAAGACTTTGAGATGGTCGAAATCTGAGCGCGGGACCACCCGCGCCGACTCATACATTTCCGGGAGGTTTCTCAGTGACGACATCGGGCGCACCCTTGCGCGTACTCGTGGTGGATGACAGCAATACCATCCGCCGCAGCGCAGAAATCTTCCTCAAGCAGGGCGGGCACGAAGTGCTCCTGGCCGACGACGGCTTCGACGCACTGTCCAAGGTCAACGACTACCAGCCCCAGCTGATCTTTTGCGACATCCTCATGCCCAAGCTGGACGGCTACCAGACCTGCGCCATCATCAAGCGCAACGCGCGCTTTGCTGACACGCCTGTGGTCATGCTCTCGTCCAAGGACGGCGTATTCGACAAGGCGCGCGGGCGCATGGTGGGCTGCCAGGACTACCTCACGAAACCCTTCACCAAAGACCAGCTGCTGCAGGCCGTGGAGCAGTTCGGCAAGCAAACCATAGGAGCACTTTGATGCCCATCCGCAAAGTCCTGGTCGTGGACGACTCCAAGACCGAACTGATGTTTCTGTCCGACATGCTGCAAAAGCAGGGCCTGCAGGTACGCACGGCCGAGAATGGCGAAGAGGCCATGCGCAGCCTGGCCGAAGACCGTCCCGACCTGATCCTGATGGACGTGGTCATGCCCGGCCAGAACGGCTTTCAACTGACGCGTGCCATCACGCGCGACCCGCTGTACGCCGACCTGCCCATCATCATGTGCACCAGCAAGAACCAGGAGACCGACCGGGTCTGGGGCATGCGCCAGGGTGCGCGGGACTACATCACCAAGCCTGTGGATGCAGACGAGCTGCAGGCCAAGATCGCGGCGCTGAACTGATCTGGTGCGCTGCCCATGGCGAACCGTGAAGCACTGCGCGATCTGCAGTCCCGTCTGGCTGGCCGCCTTCAGGCCGCACGCAGCGAAGGCGTCAAGGTGGCGGCCTGGCTGGCCGTCCAGGCCGGCGGGCGCAACTACCTGATGCCGCTGGGCCAGTCCGGCGAGATCTTTCCCTGGGCCGGCGTGCAGCCTGTGCCCTATACAAAGCCCTGGTTCCTGGGCATTGCCAACCTGCGCGGCACCCTGGCCGGCGTGATCGACCTGGCCAGCCTGCTGGGCCACGGCGTGACACGCAGCGAACCGGCGCTGGCCGAGTCCAGCCTGCTGGCGTTCAATGCCGCGCTGGAAGTGAATGCGGCCCTGCTCGTGGACCGCCTGCAGGGCCTGCGCAGCGCCGACGCATTCGTGCGCACCGAGCCTGCGCCCGAGCACTCTCCCGCCTTTTTCGGCCCCGTGCATATCGATGAAGCGGGCCACCGCTGGCAGGAGCTGCAACTGCAGCGCCTGTCCCAAACCTCCGAGTTTCTGAGCATTCGCGCCTGAGTTTCTGAAGGTCGTCCCATGTCATTCTTGCAACGTCTTGCAAATCGCTTCCAACGCAAGCCGGCCGACGCCGGCTCCGGTGCGGACAACAGCATGCTCGGAGACACCGTCTCCCAGGATATGTACGCACTCGATGCGTCACTGACCGTGCAGGGCGCCCCCGACGCCATGCCGGGCCGCGACGGCGGCGCAGCCGTTGACCACGACATGGTGGCCCTGCCGCTGCTGGGCCGCGCGCCTGCCGCGCGCCACCAGCGCACGCTGTCCACCTTGCTGGGTGTGTCGGTGCTGGCCCTGGTGCTGGCGGCGGCCTGGGCCCTGCGCCAGGCCGACGGCTCGGCGCAGCAGCTGGCCGCCACCGGCCAGGCGCTGATGCAGTCGCAGCGTCTGGCCAAGTCGGTCTCGCAGGCGCTGACGGGCGCGGCATCCTCCTTTGTGGACGTGCAGGACAGCTCCGGCGTGCTGGCGCGCAACGTGCGCGCCATTGCCTCGGGCGACGACTCCATGGGCGTGCGCCCGCTGGGCGGCGCCTATGCCGACGAACTGGCCCAGATCACGCCGCTGATGGAGCGCGCCGAGCAAAGCGCCAAGGTGGTGATGGACCAAAAGCAGATCCTGACCCAGGTCGGCGACGCGCTGCGCACCATCAACCGGCAGTCCTCGGACCTGCTGGAGATCGCCGAAACCATCTCCTCGCTGAAGCTGCAGCAGGGCGCCAGCCCGGCGGAAATCTCCGCTGCCGGCCAGCTCGTGATGCTGACCCAGCGTATCGGCAAGTCGGCCAACGAATTCCAGACCGCCGAAGGCGTGAGCCCCGAGGCCGTGTTCCTGCTGGGCAAGGACTTGAACTCGTTCAAGGAAATCTCCGAAAGCCTGCTGAGCGGCAGCAGCGAGCTGCGCCTGCCCCCCACGCGCGACGCCCAGACCCGCGAGCAGATCGAGGCGCTGATCAAGCTCTACGAAGAGACCCGCAGCGAGGCCAGCGCCATTTTGGGCAACCTGCAGGGCCTGGTGTCCGCCCGCGAAGCCCAGACCGCCATCAACGCCGACAGCGAACCGCTGCGCCGCCATCTGGAAGACCTGCAGAACAAGCTGCAAAGCGGCGCCGGCATCGGCTCGCTGCCCATGGGCCTGCTGGCGCTGGCCACGGTGCTGGTGCTGCTGTGCGGCGTGGGCCTGTCCCGCGTGCAGCTGCTCGACAGCCGTCTGCGCCAGGAAGCGGCCGAACGCCGCCAGGAAGAGTCCCGCGTGCAGGAGCATGAAGCCAAGCGCATCAACGATGCCAACCAGGCCGCGATTTTGCGTCTGATGAACGAACTGCAATCGGTGGCCGAAGGCGATCTGACGCAGGAAGCGACCGTGACCGAGGACATCACCGGCGCCATTGCCGACTCGGTGAACTACACGGTGGAAGAGCTGCGCGCCCTGGTGGGCAGCGTGCAGAACACGGCAACGCGCGTGGCACAGACCACGGCCGAGGTGGATGCCAACTCCACCGAGCTGCTGGCCGCGTCGACCGAACAGCTGCGCGAGATCCGCGAAACCGGCCGCTCCGTGCTGGACATGGCAGGCCGCATCAACGAGGTCTCGACCCAGGCGCAGGAATCTGCCCAGGTGGCGCGCCAGTCGCTGGAAGCTGCGGACCTGGGCCTGAAGGCCGTGCAGAACGCCATCGGCGGCATGAACTCCATCCGCGACCAGATCCAGGAAACCTCCAAGCGCATCAAGCGGCTGGGCGAATCCTCGCAGGAGATCGGTGAAATCACCGAGCTGATTTCCGACATTACCGAGCAGACCAACGTGCTGGCGCTGAACGCCGCCATCCAGGCCGCATCGGCCGGTGAAGCCGGTCGCGGCTTCTCGGTGGTGGCCGAAGAAGTGCAGCGCCTGGCTGAGCGCTCGGCAGATGCGACGCGCCAGATCGCGGCGCTGGTGAAGGCGATTCAGACCGACACCCAGGATGCCGTGGCCGCCATGGAGCGTTCCACCCAGGGTGTGGTCGAGGGGGCGCGACTGTCCGACTCCGCAGGTACCGCGCTGACCGAGATCGATACCGTGTCGCGCCACCTGGCCGAGCTGATCGAGCTGATCTCCTCGTCCACCTCGCGCGAGGCCGTCCTGGCCAACGACGTGGCCGAGAACATCCAGCACATTTTCGCGGTGACGGAGCAGACGGGCGAAGGCACGCGCACCACGGCGCAGCAGGTGCGCGAACTCTCGCACATGGCCGAGGAACTGCGCCAGTCGGTGGCGCGTTTCAAGATTGCCTGACCCGGTCCAACATAGCTATGCACAGGCCCTAGGGGCTTGGGGAACTGTCCATGTCAGTGGTTGACGAATCGCAAACGGGCGCGGCGCAGGCCGCGCACACCGAACAGGACCTGGGCCCGCTGGCCTGGGTGCTCGATGAGCTGCGCAAGTCGCTGGAAGGCGCGAGCAAGGCCGTGGCGCGTTTCGTGCGCGATGCCGATGCGGCGCGCGCCTCGGACCTTGAGGAGCTTGACACCTCGGCCCTGCGCATCGCCCGCCAGCAGCTGCACCAGGCCTGCGGCGCCCTCGAAATGGTGGGCCTGGGCTCTCCGGCCCTGGTGCTGCGCGGCATGGAAAGCGCCGTGCAGCGCTTCGTGCAGCGCCCCGAGCTGTGCACCGACCAGGCTGCCGCCACGCTGGAGCGCGCCAGCTTTGCCCTGATCGAATACCTGGAAACCGTGCTGGCCGGCAAGACCGTCTCGGCCGTGGCCCTGTTTCCCCAATACCGCGACACCCAGGCGCTGGCCGGCAACGACAAGGTGCATCCGGCCGATCTGTGGCCTGCCGAGCGCCGCGCGCGCGAGCCCGAATGGGCGCGCCAGGCCGAGCCGCTGGCCTACGGGCCCGATGCCCGTGCCCTGCTCGACGGCGTGGTGCTGCGCATGGTCAAGAGCGATGACCGCGAGGCCGCCGCCCAGATGCGTGACCTGTGCCTGCGCTTTGCCGTGGCCCAGACCGAGGATGTCACTGCACGCAGCTTCTGGAAGGTGGCCGCTGGCTTCTTCGACGCGCAGTCGCGCGGCCTGATCGTTGTCGACCTCTATGTGAAACGCATGGCCTCGCGCGTGCTGCTGCAGTACGCGGCCATGGCCAAGGGCGACCGCACGCCGCCTGCGCGCCTGCTGCAGGACCTGCTGTTCTTCTGCGCCCAGGCGCGCCCGGCCGAGCAGGCCGGCGCTGCCCTGCAGGCGGTGCGCCAGGCCTACGGCATGCAGGCCCAGCCGCAGGTGGACTACCAGCAGACCCGCTTTGGCCGCTACGACCCGGCCGTGCTGGTGCAGGCGCGCAAGCGCATCACCACGGCGGCGGAGACCTGGTCCGCCCTGGCAGGCGGCGACCGTGCGCGCACCAAGATCGTGGTGGACCAGTTCGCCCAGGTGGCCGAATCCCTGGTCAAGCTGCACCCGGCCAGCCATGGCCTGGCGCGCATGCTGATCAAGGTGGCCGAAACCGTGGCCCGCATCGGCGAGCCGCCGCCGGCGGAACTGGCCATGGAAGTGGCCACCTCCGTGCTCTATCTGCAGGCGGCCTTTGCCACCATGGACATGGGCGACGAGGAACTGGCCGAGCAATCCGCCAACCTGGTACAGCGCCTGGAGGAATCCCTGCAGGGCGCGCCCGCGCGGCCGCTGGAGCCCTGGATGGAGGAGCTGTACCGCCAGGCCAGCGACCACCAGACCATGGGCTCGGTCGTGGGCGAATTGCGTGCCACGCTGGCCGAGGCCGAGCGGCACCTGGACCAGTATTTCCGCAACCCCGCCGATGCCACCGTGCTGGCGCCGGTGTCTGGCCAGATGGCGCAGATGCGCGGCGTGCTGTCCGTGCTGGGCCTGGACCAGGCCACCCAGGCCATGCAGCGCATGCGCGAAACCGTGGAGCGGCTGGTATTGGGCGAGATCGCCGAGTCAGAACGTGCCCAGGTCTTCGACAAGCTGGGCAACAGCCTGGGCGCCATGGGTTTCCTGATCGACATGCTGAGCTACCAGCGCAGCATGGCGCGCAAGCTCTTTGTCTATGACGAGGCCGAAGGCGGCCTGCGCATCCTGATGGGCCGCCGTGGCCACCGCGCCGACGACGCGGGCAAGGCGCCCGAGCAGCTGCCGGCCCTGGACACCGCCGCCGTGCCGCCGCAGCGCGAAGCCGTTGCCGTGGCCCAGCCGCTGCCCGTGCCCCAGATCCAGCCCGCCGAGACTGCACACGACCTGCCTGCCGAACCCGCTGCGGCAGCACCGTCGGTGCCGGCGCCGCCGCCACCCTCCGTGGACCTTGTGCCCGAGCCCCTACCGCAGGCGACTGCCGCCGGGCAGCAAGCGCTGGCCGACGATGCCGAACTGGCGCAATTCGCCAAGGCGCTCGAGATACCCGCCGAAGCGGCTCAAGCGGCTCAAGCAGCTGACGTGGCTGAAGCGGCCGAACCGGTGCCCGGCCCTGCTGCCGCTGCCGCCACGGCTCAGCCCGAACCCCTGCCTGAACCCGTTCCCCCGCTGGCCGGTCTGACCGTCTCGGAAGATGATTCCGACGACGAAATCCTGAGCATCTTCCTGGAAGAGGCCCGCGAGGTCGTGGACAACGGCCTGCAGGCGCTGCGCACCCTGGCCGATGAGCCCGGCAACCTCAGCGAGCAGACCACGCTGCGCCGCGCCTTCCATACGCTCAAGGGCAGCTCGCGCATGGTCGGCCTGGATGAATTCGGCGAAGCCGGCTGGGCCATGGAGCAAATGCTCAATGCCTGGCTGGCCGAGCAAAAGCCCATGCCCCAGCCCATGCAGGAGCTGGCCAGCGACGCGCTGCGCGCCTTTGGCGCCTGGGCTTCGGCCATCGAGCGCCAGCAGGCCGATGCCTGGCTGGCCACGCCCTTCCGCGCCGCAGCCGATGCCATGCGCCTGGAAGGCGTGCGCGCCGACGTGGCCCTGGTGCCGCGCGCCGACCGCCGCACGCAGGCCGAGCCTGCCGCGGTCGAGGCGCCGGTGGAGCCCTTCGCCGCAGTGGAGCAGCAGTTGCAGGCCGAGCAGCGGGAAGCCCCCGAGCCGGCCGTGCCCGCCGAGACCGCCGGGCCCGCCGGTGACCTGGACATTGCGCTGGACTTCGGTCTGCTGGACCTGGACCCCCAGCCTGCGGCGGCCGTGCCCGAACAGTCGCAGGGTTCAACGCAGCCGGAGACCGCCGAGGCACCCGCCGCGCTGGCCACCGACGCGGTGGAGGAGCTGGACTTCGCCGCCTTCGAGGCGGCCATGCGCGACAGCGAGCAGGAAGCCCTGGCCGTTGTCTCGGGCGACCAGCCCGCGCTGCCCGGCACAGAGACCGTGCCCGAGGCACATGCCGACGCGCTGCCCGAGCTGCAAGCAGAAGCAGGCGCAGAAGCTGTAGGCGAAGTCGAAGTCGAAGCCGAAGCCGAAGTTGAAGCCGAAGAGCAGGCTCCGCACGCCGCCGTGCCGCTGGCGCCTTTCGAGGGGCTGGATCTGGACCTGACTCCGGCAGCCGCACCTGCCGAGGCCATCGAAGCCGTAGAAGCTTCCGAGGCGGAAACCCCGCAGGAGCTGCATGCCGAATCCGTGGCCGATGAGGCGCCTGCGGTGGCTGAGGAGTCCGGCGCACAGGAGCCGTCCGGCGTCGATGCCGATGGCTTCAAGGTCGTGGACGGCCTGCGCATCAGCGCGCCGCTGTACAACGTCTATCTCAACGAGGCCGACGAATGGTCGCGCCGCCTGGACCTGTCGCTGCAGCAATGGGCGACCGAGCCCGGCGAGCCCGTGCCCGATGACGCCATCGCCTTCGCGCATTCGCTGGCCGGCAGCTCGGCCACCGTGGGCTTCAAGGCCTTGTCGGACCTGGCGCGCCTGCTGGAGCATGCGCTGGCCCATCTGCAGCCGCAGCGCTGCGGCACGCCTGAGCAGGTCGCCGCCTGCATTGCGGCTTCCGACGAGGTGCAGCGCCTGCTGCACCAGTTCGCGGCCGGCTTCCTCAAGACACCCCAGCCGGGCGTGGAAGAAGCCCTGCAGGCACTGCTGGCGCTGGATATCGAAGTCGCGGACGCTCCGGACAGCCGGCTCGATGCGCTGCTGCCGGAACCGTTGCCGCAGCCTGGCACGGATGCCGTGCTCGACGCCGGTGCCCATGCGCAGGCCCAGGCACAGGACGTGGCGCCGCTGGCCTATTCCATGCGCCCCCTGGTCAACGACGCACGCCAGGAAGCCGAGCTGCAGCGCCGCATCGATGAGGCCATCGCCCATGCGGTGGCCGTGGGCAACGACCTGGACGACGACATCGACGCCCTGGACGAGGTGGACCCCGACCTGTTCCCCATCTTCGAGGAAGAGGCCATCGAGCTGCTGCCCCGCCTGGGCGCTGCACTGCGTCGCTGGCATGGCCGGCCTTCCCTGGACGAGGCGCGCCACGAAACGCTGCGCGCCCTGCACACCCTCAAGGGCAGTGCCCGGCTGGCTGGCGCCATGCGCCTGGGCGAAATGGCCCACCGGCTGGAATCCGCCGTCGAGCGGGTCGACAGCGAATCTCCCACGGCCGAGCAGATCGAGCCCTTGCTGGGCAACTTCGACGCATTGCAGGCCGGCTTCGACGTGCTGCGCGTTGCGGGCGAACAGGTGCAGGATGGGCCGCTGGGCCTGGCCGATGGGCCGGACCAGGCCGAGCCTGCCGCCTCTGCGGTGTCTTCTGACGCCACGGCCTCCGACGCCTCGGGCGCTGGCGCATCCCCGGCGCCAGCCGACGCACAGCCGGCTCCTGTCACCGCGCCGCTGCGTGCGGGCGCCCACCAGACGGTGCGCGTGCGCGCCCAGTTGCTGGACCGCCTGATCAGCCAGGCCGGCGAGGTGCTGATTGCGCGCTCGCGTGTCGATGCGCGCCTGGCCCAGGCCCGTGGCTCGCTGGACGAGCTGGCCGGCAACCTGGAGCGCCTGCGCATGCAGCTGCGTGACATCGAGGTCCAGGCCGAGAGCCAGATGCAGTCGCGCCTGGCCCTGTCCAAGGACTCGGCAGCCGGCTTCGACCCGCTGGAGTTCGACCGCTTCACGCGGGTGCAGGAACTCACGCGCATGATGGCCGAGTCGGTCAACGACGTGGCCACCGTGCAGCGCAACCTGCAGCGCGACATGGCGGGCGCCGAGGACGACCTGGTCGCCCAGGGCCGCCAGGCGCGCGAGCTGCAGCGCGACCTGCTGCGCACGCGCATGGTGGAGTTCGACTCCCTGGCCGAGCGCCTGTATGCCGTGGTCCGCCAGACCTCCAAGGAAATGGGCAAGCAGGTGCGGCTGAACATCCTCGGCGGCACCATTGAAATGGACCGGGGCATGCTGGACCGCATGATGCCGGCCTTCGAGCACCTGCTGCGCAACTGCGTGGCCCACGGCATCGAGCCGCCCGAGCAGCGCACCGCTGCCGGCAAGCCGGCCATGGGCACCATCGAAATCATCCTGAGCCAGGAGCGCAACGACGTGGCGCTTTCGGTGGAGGACGATGGCGCCGGCCTGAACCTGCAGCGCATCCGCGACAAGGCCGTGGCCCAGGGCCTGTGGCCCGAGGACCAGACGCTGACCGAGCAGGACGCCGGCCGCCTGATCTTCGAGCCCGGCTTCACCACCGCCACCGAGGTGACCGGCGTGGCCGGCCGGGGCATCGGCATGGACGTGGTGCGCTCCGAGGTCAACGCGCTGGGCGGCCGCATCGAGACCCACAGCGAAGCGGGCCGGGGCAGTGCCTTCCGCCTCGTGCTGCCGCTGACCACGGCCGTCACCCAGGTGGTCATGCTGCGAGCGGGCCGGCTGCTGGTCGGCGTGCCGGCCAGCCTGGTGGAAATCGTGCGCCGTGCGCCCTTGGATCTGCTGCAGCAGGCCTATGCCAGCCACGGCTTTGAAGATGGCGGCGAGACCTTGCCCTTCTACTGGGCGGGCGCGCTGTGGCAGTCCTCCCTGCGCAGCGAGGAAACCGTGGGCCGCACCCGGCCCGTGGTCATCCTGCGCAGCGCGTCGCAGCGCATTGCGCTGCACGTGGACGAAGTGCTGGGCAACCAGGAAGTGGTGATCAAGAACCTCGGCCCCCAGCTGGCCCGCCTGCCCGGCCTGACCGGCATGTCGGTGCTGGCCTCGGGCGCCGTGGTGCAGATCTACAACCCTGTGGCGTTGGCCAACGTCTATGGCGACGAGGTGCGCGCCCGGACCGAAGAGGCCGAGCGTGCCGCCGGCCAGGGCGACGGCGAAGCCGTGCCGGCCAGCGCGGGACCGGTCTCGGTGCCGCTGGTGCTGGTGGTGGACGACTCCATCACCGTGCGCCGCGTCACCCAGCGCCTGCTGCAGCGCGAAGGCTACCGCGTGGCCCTGGCGGCCGACGGCCTGCAGGCCATGGAGCGCCTGGCCGAGGAGCGCCCGACCCTGGTGCTGTCCGACATCGAGATGCCGCGCATGGACGGCTTCGACCTGCTGCGCAACATCCGCGCCGACGATGCCCTGCGCGACCTGCCTGTGGTCATGATCACCTCGCGCATCGCCCAGAAGCACCGCGAGATGGCGCGCCAGCTGGGCGCCAACCACTACCTGGGCAAGCCCTATTCGGACGAGGAACTGCTGGGCCTGATCCAGCACTATTCCCTGCAAGGGAACAGCACCCAGCCTGCGCCGCTGTCACTGCAGACGGAGACGCAGGTGCTGGGCGAAGAGGCCTGAGCCTCGGCGGCCAGCCCTCGCCCCGCAAAAAAGGAGCAGCCAGCGCTGCTCCTTTTTTCTTGGCTCCGGTGTCTTTGCACCGGCTTCCTTCAGCTGGCCTGCTTGACCACGCCGTAGCGGGCCAGCGTGCGCTCGCGCGCGGCTGCGTGGTCCACCACGGGATGGGGATAGTCCGTGCCCAGCACCACGCCGGCCTCGGCCAGCTCCAGCGGCCGGGCCTGCCAGGGCGCGTGGCGCAGCGCGGCGGGCAGGCAGGCCAGCTCGGGCACGTAGCGCTCGATGAAGCGCGCGTCGGCATCGAACTTCTGGCTTTGCGTGATGGGGTTGAAGATGCGGAACCAGGGCTGGGCGTCGCAGCCCGTGGAGGCCGCCCACTGCCAGCCGCCGTTGTTGGCCGCCAGGTCGAAGTCGTTGAGCTGGCGCGCAAACCAGGCCTCGCCCCGGCGCCAGTCTATGCCCAGATCCTTGACCAGGAAGCTGGCCGCCACCATGCGCAGCCGGTTGTGCATGTAGCCCGTGGTGTTGAGCTGGCGCATGGCGGCATCGACCAGCGGATAGCCGGTGCGGCCCTCGCACCAGGCGGCGTACAGCGCATCGGCCTCGGGGCCGGTATCCCACACGATGGCGTCGTAGGCGGGCTTGAAGCTGGCGTGCACCACGTGCGGATGGTGGGCCAGGATCTGGAAATAGAAGTCGCGCCAGACCAGCTCGGACAGCCAGGTGGCGGCTCCCTCGCTGTCGTGCGGCTGCTGCTGCGTCTGCTCCCAGGCCAGCCTTGCCAGGCGGCGGATGGAGACCGTGCCGAAGCGCAGGTGCACGCTCAGGTAGCTGGGGCCCTTGACGGCGGGAAAGTCGCGCGCCTGCCTGTAGCGCGGCAGGCGCGGCAGGAAGTCGGCCAGCAGCTCCTCGGCGCCAGCGCAGCCCGTGGGCAGGCGCAGGCCGTCCAGCGTGCCGGCCTCAAAGCCCAGGTCGGCTGCGGTGGGCACGGGGCGGCGCTCGCCTTCGGGGCGTGGCGCCAGGCGCTCGGGCAGGTCGCGCTCGCTGGGATAGGCGGACAGGAAGAAGGGCGTGACCTGGCGCAGCCAGGCGTTCTTGTACGGGGTGAACACCGAGAACGGCGCGCCGGCCTGGGTCAGCACCTCGTCGCGCGCAAAGACCATGTGGTCCTTGAAGCTGTGCAGGGCCACGCCCTCGGCGGCCAGGGCCTGGCGCACGCGGGCGTCGCGGGCCAGTGCGTCGGGCTCGTCGTCCCAGTTGCAGAACACGGCCTGGGCGCCGAGCTGCCTGGCCAGGGCCGGGATCTGCTCAGCGGGCCGGCCGCGGCGCACGATGAGGCCGGTGTCGGCGCGGCCCGAGGCCTCGCGCAGCGCATCGTCCAGGCCCGCCAGGCTCTGGCAGATGAACTCCACGCGCCGGTCGGCACGGGGCAGGGGGGCGAGGATGTCGTCGTCGAAGATGAACACGCAATGCACCTGCCGGCACTGGCGCAGCGCATGGTAGAGGGCGGCATGGTCGGACAGGCGCAGGTCGCGCCGCAGCCAGACCAAGCCCACAGGGTAAGAAGGTGGCATGGATCGCCGGTAAAATCCGTCGTTATGTCTGCTGAAACTGCGCCTATCAATCTGACGCACCACTTCCTGATTGCCATGCCTGGCCTGGAAGACGAAGCGTTCTCGCGCAGTGTGATCTACCTGTGCGAACACAGCGAGCGCGGTGCGCTCGGTCTGATTATCAACAAGCCCTCGCAGCTTACGCTGGAAGGCCTGCTGGAAAAGGTGGATCTGGCCCTGGGCCGCGAGGACCTTCGCGGCAACCGTGTCTTCAACGGCGGGCCCGTACAGACCGATCGCGGCTTCGTGCTGCACGATCCCATGGTGATCGAAGGCGCGCCCGACGACGAGTCCGCCTACGCCTCGACCATGACCATTCCCGGCGGCCTGGAGATGACCACCTCCAAGGACGTGCTCGAAGCCCTGTCCGATGGCGCAGGCCCCAAGCGCCTGCTGGTCACCCTGGGCTATGCCTCCTGGGGCGAGGGCCAGCTGGAGTCGGAGCTGGCCGAAAACGCCTGGCTCACGGTGGGCGCCGACGCCAACGTCATCTTCGATACCCCGGTCGACGACCGCTATGACCGCGCCCTGGGCCTGCTGGGCCTGCAGCGCTGGATGATCTCGCCCGAAGCGGGGCGCGCATGAGCCTGCCCGCTCCCGAGTCCCAGGCAGCAGCGGCAGCCGGCACGGCCGTGCCGCCCACCGTTCCCTCCCATTTCCAGAGTTTCGTGGCCTTCGATTTCGGGGCCAAGCGCACGGGCTGCGCCGTGGGCACGCGCATGCTGCGCTCGGCCAACCCGCTGCCCACCATCCGCGCCGAGGCCGGCGAGGCCCGCCTGGCCCAGGCCGGCGAGCGCATCAAGGAGTGGCAGCCCGATGCGCTGGTCATCGGCGTGCCCTACCACCCCGACGGCAACGCGCACGAGAACACGGCGCGGGCGAAGAAGTTCGGCCGCCAGCTCAAGAGCCGCTTCGGCCTGCCTGTCTACGAGGTGGACGAGCGCTACAGCACCACCGAGGCCCTGGCCGGTGGCGCAAGGGATGCCGATGCGGCCTCGGCCTGCATCATTCTTGAACAGTTTTTGAGGAGTCTTCCATGAGTGAATCCATTGCGGGAGCCGGCAGCCTGGTGCTGGACGCCGAGGCCCTGTACCGCGAACTGCTGCGCGGCGTGCGCAGCCTCATGGGGCCTGAAACCCGCCTGGCCGGCATCACCTCGGGCGGCGCCTGGCTGGTGGAGCGGCTGCACAAGGACCTGAACCTGCCCGGCAACCCCAGCGTGCTGTCCTCGGCCCTGCACCGCGACGACTTCGCGCAGCGCGGCATGGCCACCAGCGCCCAGACGCAGATCGACTTTGACGTCAACGGCGCCGACATCCTGGTGCTGGACGACGTGCTCTACACCGGCCGCACCGTGCGCGCCGTGCTCAACGAACTCTATGACTACGGCCGCCCGGCCTGCGTGCGCCTGGCGGTGCTGGTGGACCGGGGCGGGCGCGAGCTGCCCTTCCAGGCCGACTTCGCCGCCGCGCGCATCGCGCTGCCGGCCGACCGCCTGCTGTCGCTGGCGCGCGATGACGCCGGCGTCTTCCAATTCCGCATCCAAGAGGCCTGACCGTGCTGTACAAGCGCAATCCCCAGCTCAACAAGAACGGCGAACTGATCCACCTGCTGTCCACCGAAGGACTGTCCAAGGACATCCTGACCCACATCCTGGACACGGCGGCCAACTTCGTCAGCGTCAATGACCGCGAGGTCAAGAAGGTGCCGCTGCTGCGCGGCAAGAGCGTGTTCAACCTGTTCTTCGAGAACAGCACGCGCACGCGCACCACGTTCGAGATCGCGGCCAAGCGCCTGTCGGCCGACGTGTTCAACCTGGACATCGCGCGCAGCTCGGCCAGCAAGGGCGAGTCGCTGCTGGACACCATCGCCAACCTCTCGGCCATGGCCGCCGACATCTTCGTCGTGCGCCACAGCGAGTCGGGCGCGCCCTACCTCATCGCCCAGCATGTGGCGCCCCATGTCCACGTGGTCAATGCCGGCGACGGCCGCCACGCCCACCCCACGCAGGGGCTGCTGGACATGTACACCATCCGCCACTACAAGAAGGACTTCGCCAACCTGCGCGTGGCCATCGTGGGCGATGTGCTGCATTCGCGCGTGGCGCGCTCCGACATCCATGCGCTGACCACGCTGGGCGCGGCCGAAGTGCGCGTTGTCGGCCCGCGCACCCTGGTGCCGCCGGACCTGGCGCAGATGGGCGTGCGCGTCTTCCACACGCTGGAAGAGGGCATCCGGGACTGCGACGTGATCATCATGCTGCGCCTGCAGAACGAGCGCATGAGCGGCGCCCTGCTGCCCTCCAGCCAGGAATACTTCAAGAGCTTCGGCCTCACGGCCGAGAAGCTGCGCCTGGCCAAGCCGGACGCCATCGTCATGCACCCGGGACCCATCAACCGCGGCGTGGAGATCGACTCCGAAGTGGTCGATGGCCCGCAGGCCGTGATCCTGTCGCAGGTGTCCTTCGGCATCGCGGTCCGCATGGCCGTCATGTCCATCGTCGCCGGCAACGAGGCTTGAGCCTCCACACACGCAAATGTTTTTGATCGCCGCAGGCCGCAGCCCATGCGCCGCCTGCGGTCTACGGGGTAGCAAACCATGAAGATACTCATCCGCAACGGCCGAGTGATGGACCCGGCACGGGGCCTGGACCAGCAGGCCGACGTGGCCATCGACGGCGGCAAGGTGTTGGCCATCGGCAAGGCGCCCGAGGGATTTGCCGCAGAACGCGAGATCGATGCCGCCGGCTGCTGGGTGCTGCCGGGCCTGGTCGATCTGGCCGTGCGCCTGCGCGAGCCCGGCCACGAGCACGAAGGCATGCTGCAGTCCGAGATGGCCGCCTCGGTGGCCGGTGGCGTGACCAGCCTGGTCTGCCCGCCTGATACCGATCCCGTGCTCGACGAGCAGGGCCTGGTGGAGATGCTCAAGTTCCGCGCCGAGAAGCTGCACCAGTCGCGCCTGTTCCCGCTGGGCGCGCTGACGCTGGGCCTCAAGGGCGAGGTGCTGACCGAAATGGCCGAGCTGACCGAGTCCGGCTGCATCGGCTTCGGCCAGGCCGAGGTGCCCATGACCAGCACCCAGACCCTGCAGCGCGCCCTGGCGTATGCGGCCACCTACGGCTACACCGTGTGGCTGCGCCCGCAGGAGCTGTACCTGGGCAAGGGCGTGGCCGCCAGCGGCCCGCTGGCCACGCGCATGGGCCTGTCCGGCGTGCCCGTGGCGGCCGAGACGATTGCCCTGCACACCATCTTCGAGCTGATGCGCGGCACCCAGGCGCGCGTGCACCTGTGCCGCCTGTCCAGCGCCGCAGGCGTGGAACTGGTGCGCCGTGCCAAGGCCGAAGGCCTGCAGGTCACGGCCGACGTGTCCATCAACTCGCTGCACCTGACCGATACCGACATCGGCTACTTCGACAGCAGCGCCCGCGTCACGCCGCCGCTGCGCCAGCAGCGCGACCGCGATGCGCTGTCTGCCGCGCTGGCCGATGGCACCATCGACGCCCTGGTCTCCGACCACACGCCCGTCGATGAGGATGCCAAGGTCCTGCCCTTTGCCGAGGCCGAGCCCGGCGCCACGGGCGTGGAGCTGCTGCTGTCGCTGGCCGTCAAGTGGTCGCAGGACGGTGGCGTGCCTTTGAACCGTGCCCTGGCCGCCATCACGGCATCGCCCGTGCAGGTGCTGGGATCGGCGCTGGGCGAGCTGCAGGGGCAGCTGGGCCGGCTGGCCGAGGGCGGCGTGGCCGACCTGTGCATCGTCGATCCGCAGGCGGCCTGGACGGTCAAGCCCCAGGAGCTGGCCAGCCAGGGCAAGAGCACGCCCTTCGGCGGCTACGAACTGCCGGCCCGTGTGCGCTGCACCCTGGTCGATGGCCGCGTGGCATTCGAACGCCGCTGAACATGAGCCGTCTGCGCAGGGGAGGGCGCGCCACGCTGCGCGCAGCGCGCCTGTTCGGCCATGTGTGCAAGGGGCTGTGGATCGTGGCCCTGCGCTTTCCGCAGCTGCCCGAGGAGCGCCAGCACGCCCATGTGCAGGCCTGGGCCCTGCAGTTGCTGGCCCATGCGGGCGTGCGCCTGGAGATCCAGGGCGAGCCGCCGAGCCAGGGCCCCGTGCTCATGGTCAGCAACCATATTTCCTGGCTCGACATTCCCGTGCTGCATGCGGCGCGGCATTGCCGCTTCATCTCCAAGTCCGACGTCAAGGGCTGGCCGCTGATCGGCACGCTGGCCACGGCGGCGGGCACGCTGTACATCGAGCGCACCTCGCGCCGCGATGCGCGGCGCATGGTGCAGAGCATGGAGGAATCCTTGCAGCGCCGCGAGATCCTGGCCATCTTCCCCGAAGGTACGACGGGCGACGGCCGCAAGCTGCTGCCCTTCCATGCCAATTTGCTGCAGGCGGCCGTGCAGATCGGTGCGCCCGTGCTGCCCGTGGGCCTGCGCTTCATCGACGGCGCCACCGGGCAGATCAGCCACGCGCCCAGCTACGAGGGCGATGAAACCCTGCTGGGCTCCATCTGGCGCACGCTGTGTGCCGACGATCTGGTCGCCGCCGTCCACTATGGCCAGCCGCAGACGGCCGATGGCCGCGACCGCCGCGTCTGGGCCCAGGACCTGCATGCCGAGGTGGACCGGCTGCGCCAGGCCTGAACCTTGCCAGCGTCATGACTGACACTCTCACGCTCCGGCCCGCGCGGCCTGATGACACCGCTGCCCTGAACGCCGTTCTCTGGGCCACCTACGAGAGCACCTGGAAGCCCCAGCTGACGGCGGACAAGGATGCGCGGTTCCGCGCCTCGGGCCGCACCGCGCAGTACGTGCAGTCGCGCGGCCACCTGTTCTGGGTGGCCGAGTGCGATGGCGTGGTGGCCGGCTTCGTGGACCGCGTGGATGACTTCATCGGCGCCCTGCATGTGCTGCCGGCCTGGCAGGGGCGCGGCGTGGGCCGTGCGCTGCTGGCCCACGCGGAGCAGGCCATGCGCGCCGACGGCCACGCCCAGGTGCGGCTGGAGACCGACAGCTTCAACACCCAGGCCCTGGGCTTTTACACGGCGCAGGGATATGCCACGCTGGACACCTATCCCGACGAGGAATGGGACTGCGGCCTGACCACGGTGCTCATGGGCAAGCCGCTGGCCTGAAGGCCAGGGCGGAGCAGGCCTGCCCTCAGTTGCTGTAGGGCTGTCGCTCCAGCACCAGGTTGGCGAAGTCCTCCACCAGGTCGGCGCCCAGTTCCTCGATGGCGTCGTCCTCCTCGTCAAAGGCCCAGACCACGCGGATGTCCGTGCCCTTTTGCCCGGCCTGGTCCAGCAGCGCGAACAGCGAGCGCAGGCCCATGGTGGAGGCGCTGTTGATGTACTGCAGCTTCATCTCGGCCACGAAGCGAGGGGGCTGGCTGGCCTCGAAATACCGGCCCAGCATGGACAGGATGGGGTTGAAGAAGGGCAGGGGGTTTTCGGGATAGCACTCGCCTTCGATGCGCAGAAGCTGCTCGGCCGGCGAGAAGACCACTTCGGGCGTGACGGAGGTGCGTTCGGATTTCAATGCTTGCATGGCGGCAGGTCGGTTCGTTGAAGGACGCCCGGCGTTCAGATCAGCGCCTTGACGTGGAATACGGCATGGGGCGCGGTCTCGGCGGCGTCCTCTCCCGTGGCGATGTGGTACTGCAGCGGTGCCGAGGCATCGCGCGCAATGGTCAGCCAGCCCAGGCCCGCGCCCCGGCTGATGTCGTCGCTGGTGCCGTGGTCCGTGTTGTGCAGCTGGGCCTTGTAGGCGGCCTTGATCTCGGGGTGGCTCATGGCGCGCACGGCATCCAGCTTGGCGGCCAGGCGCGGCACATGCTCGCTGCGCACGGCATTGCTGCAGGCGATCCAGAAGCGGGCCGGCGCCGGCTCGGCGCCCGCCTCCTGGGCGCAGGCCAGCGCATCGATGCGGCCCACGCCGATGGCGCCCTGTGGCACGGGCGCGCTGAGCGCCTGGCGGGGGCCGGTGTCGGCCGCAGGCAGGGGCGCTGCGTAGTGCAGCACGTTCTGCGCCATCTCGATGAAGGTGGAAAACAGCTTGCGCTTGGCGCTGCTCGATCCGTCCTCGCTGGCCAGGCGGCTCTTGAGCGTGTCGGCCGCCGCCTGGATCACGTGGGGGTTGAAGGTGCCCGCGTAGTACAGCAGCAGGCCGTTGTGCTCGGCCTGGGCGCGCAGCTGAGCGAATTCGGCCGGGCTCATGGCTGGCCTTGCACGCAGGTGGCGGGCTGCAGGGCCTGGTTGCGCCAGACCAGCAGAGACACATCGTCGCGCCGGCGCTGCGTGCCCTGCCACTGGGCGAAGGCCTGCCGGAATTCGGCGCAGGCCTGGGCGGCGGGGCGGTCCTGCTGCTCGTGCAGGAAGCGCGCCAGGCGCTTTCTGCCGTGGGCGATCTGGCGCGGGCCGCCCAACTGGTCGATGACGCCATCGGTGGCCACCATCAGCAGCGAGCCAGGCGCGACCTCCAGCACCTGCGTGCTCCAGGCTGCGTCGTCGGGCGTGGTCGCATAGCCTATGCCCAGCTTGTCGCCGGCATGGATCTGCACCTGGGCCGCCTCCTGCACGCCGGGTGGCGCCACCAGCAGGTCCAGCCGGGCCGATGCAAAGCGCAGTTGCGTGCCGCAGGGCGACTGCAGGAACAGCGCGGCGTCCAGGCCGTCGCTGGAGGTCTTCTCCGCCGGCAGGCCGTCGGCGGGGGCCGCTGGTGCGCCCCAGGCCGGCTGGGCGTCGCGGGTGCGCTGCTGCAGCACGCGCTTGATGTAGCGGTTCATCTGGCCCAGCAGGGCGCCGGGGTCGATGGCGGCGCCGGTGCCGGTACTGGTGCCGATACCTGCAGGCGCCACGGCCTGTTCGAGGAAGGACAGCGCAATCAGCGTCATGAAGGCGCCCGGCACGCCGTGGCCCGTGCAGTCGAACATGCAGCCCAGCAGGCCCTGCGGTGTGGCACGGAAGAAATACGCATCGCCGCCCACCACGTCGCGCGGCTCCCACAGCAGGCCGTGGTCGGCCAGCTGGCTGGCCAGCACGCGGTCGGACTCGACCAGGTGCGAGCGCTGGATCAGGCTGGCGTAGTCGATGCTGGCCATGAGCTGGCGCGTCTTGTCGGCCTCGATGTCTGACATGGCGGCCATCAGCGCGTGGCCCGTGCCTATGCCTGCATAGCGGCCTTCCTCGACGGTGATGAAGCCGTCCTTGAGCACGCGGCTGCCGCTGGCCAGCGCCTGCTGCACCAGCTGGTCGATGGGCAGGCCGGCCGCCACCACCATGGGCGCGGTGTCGGTGAATACCAGGCAGCTGCGGCGGCCGAACACGTCGCGCGCAAAGGGCCGCGCGTACTGCTCCATGAAGCGCTGGCGGTTGATCAGGCCCAGCGGCCGGTCGTCGGCCACCACGGCCAGGGTTTCGAGCAGGGGCTGCTCGCTGAACAGCCGGTGCACGTCCTCGTTGCTGGTGTCGGGGGGAATCGGCGCCGTGGGCTGGCTGAGCTGGCCTGCGCGGGCCAGCAGGCGTGGCGCGGCGGGCGCAGGGGCAAGCGCCGGAACCGGTGTCGGAGCAGATGCAGCGTGCTGCGTGGAGGAGGGGTCCAGAGCAAACATGGGTGGCCTTGAATTGTCACAAGATGTGACAGATTCTGGGTTTCACCCATGACCGTCGGATGACAAAGGCCTGGACGGCGCGGCGGCGGCCGCCTGCTCAGGCCGCTGCGGTCTGCGCAGTGCCCTGTCTCTCGCGCGGGAAGGCGACCACGTGATTCATGTCCAGCCGTATGCCCACCCACTCGCCCACCGCATGGTCGTGGTGGCTGGGCACATGGGCCAGCACGCTGTGGCCGCTGGCCAGCTCCAGCGTGTAGAGGAACTCCGAGCCGCGAAACGCCTTGCGCAGGATGCGCGCCTGCACGGGCGAGGCATCGTCGTGCACCACATCGTCGGCGCGCAGCAGCACATCGCACTCGCCGTCCGCAAACTGCGCAGGCAGCGGGCAGGTGGCCGGATCGACCAGATCGCCCAGCGCCGTGCGCGCCACCACGCCGCCGGCACCGCTGTGGGCCAGCGTGGCCGGCACGAAGACGCCGTGGCCGATGAAGTCCGCCACGAAGCGCGTGGCCGGCCGGTGGTACAGCGAATAGGCGTCGTCCCACTGCTGCAGCTGCCCCTGGTGGACCACGCCGATCATGTCGCCGATGGCAAATGCCTCCAGCTGGTCGTGCGTGACGAACAGGGCCGTGGCGCCTGCGGCCTTGAGGATGCCGCGCACCTCATGCGCCAGGCGCTCGCGCAGGTCCACGTCGAGGTTGGAAAACGGCTCGTCCAGCAGCATCAGCTGCGGGCTGGGCGCCAGCGCGCGGGCCAGCGCCACGCGCTGCTGCTGGCCGCCTGACAGCTCGTGCGGAAACCTTCCTGCACTGCCGGCCAGGCCCACCAGCTCCAGCACCTCGGCCACGCGCTCGGCCTGGCGCGCCTTGGGCAGATGGTGGATGCCGAAGGCCACGTTGCGTCCCACGTTCAGATGGGGGAACAGCGCATAGTCCTGGAACACCATGCCGATGCGCCGCTGCTCGGGAGGGAGCGAGAAATCCGCGCTGCCCACGAGCTGGCCGTCGATGCGGATCTCGCCGCCGCTCACGGGCTCCAGGCCCGCCACGGCACGCAGCAGCGTGGTCTTGCCGCAGCCCGAGGGGCCGATGAGCACGCCGATGTCGCCAGCGGCCAGATTCAGCGTGACGCCCTGCACGGCAGGCCTGTCGCGGCCCGGGTAGCGCACCTCGAGTTGGGAGACGGTCAAAAACATGCGGCGATTGTAGAACCGCGCAAATGAATAGAATTCGCATTTGCATTGGCGGGCCAGGGGCATGCCCGGAGCCCGCCGACTCCAGCAGCCCGCAGGCACGTCCGGTCTCGGCGGCACCTCGGCCCACAGGCCGGTGGCTGCCGCGGATCCCGGCCCGTTCCATAGCCCGGCAGCCAGATCCTCCCCCTCATCCTCTAGCCGAGACCTCCGCTTTGCGCCGTCTGTCGTCCGTACTCCGCTCCCTTCCCCTGCTCCTGCTGGCCCTGGTGCTGATGCTGCCCGTGCTGGCCGTGCTCGGCTCCTGGCTGCCTCTGGGGCAGGGCGATGCCCTGGCCGGCTCCATCCTGCGCGAGATGGCGGCCACCGTGCTGCCCGGCTATCTGTGGACCACGGTCTGGCTGGGCCTGCTGGTGGCGCTGGGCGCGGCCATCGTGGGCACGGGCACGGCGGCGGCCGTGACGCTGTTCGACTTCCGCGGCCGGCGCCAACTGGAATGGCTGCTGCTGCTGCCGCTGGCCATGCCGGCCTATGTCACTGCCTATGCCTATACCGACTTCCTGCAGTTCAGCGGCCCGCTGCAGACCTGGCTGCGCGACACCTATGGCCTGGAAGGCCGGCTCCTGCCCGAGGTGCGCAGCCTCGGCGGCGCGGTCTGGGTCTTCATCTTCTCGCTCTACCCGTATGTCTACCTGCTGGCGCGCACCGCGCTGGGCGAACGCGCCGCGCACCTGATGGAGGCCGCGCGCCTGATGGGTGCGCCGCTGTCGCGGCGCATCTGGTCGGTGGCGCTGCCGCTGGCGCGCCCGGCCGTGGCCGCTGGCGTGGCCCTGGTGGTGATGGAGACGCTGGCCGACTTCGGCGTGGTCAGCTATTTCGGCATACAGACCTTCACCACGGGCATCTACAAGGCCTGGCTGTCCATGGACAACCGCATTGCCGCCGCGCAGCTGGCCACCTTCCTGCTGGTGCTGGTGGTGCTGCTGCTGCAGCTGGAGCTGCGCGCGCAGCGGCGCATGCGCTTCGTCACCGGCGGCGCGGGCCGTGCCGGCTCGGCCGAGGCGCAGCCGCTGCGCCTGCGCGGCTGGCGCTGCGCGTTGGCCTGGCTGGTGTGCCTGCTGCCCGTGCTCATGGGCTTTGTGGCGCCCGTGTTCTTCATGCTGCGCCCGCTGGCGGCCGACTGGTCGGTGCTGCCCTGGGACCGCTTCCTCGACTGGGCGCTCAACAGCGTGCGCCTGGGCGCCATCACCTCGGTGCTGGCCGTCATCATCGCCGTGGCCCTGGCGTTTGCCGTGCGCCGCCACAAGGAGTCGGCCGTCACGCGCGGCGTGGTGCAACTGGCCAGCCTGGGCTATGCGGTGCCGGGCGCCGTGGTCGTCGTCGGCCTGCTGCTGCCCGTGGGCTGGGTGCAGCAGGTGCGGCCCGAATGGGGTTTTGCCGGCCTGGTCACGGCCACCGCCGTGGGCATTGTCTGGGCCTACCTGGTGCGCTTTTGCGCCGTGGCCCTGCAGTCCATGCAAAGCGGCTATGCGCGCATCGCGCCCAGCCTGGACGACTCGGCCCGCATGCTGGGCGCGGGCGCCTGGGGCATGCTGTCGCGCGTGCACTGGCCGCTGCTCAGGCGCTCCACGGCGGCGGCGGCGCTGCTGGTCTTCGTCGATGTGATGAAGGAGCTGCCCGCCACCATGGTGCTGCGCCCCTTCAACAGCGACACCCTGGCCGTCGTGGCCTACCAGCTCGCGCGCGACGAACGCCTGGGCGAGGCCGCCCTGCCGTCGCTGGCCCTGGTGCTGGTGGGCCTGATCCCCGTGATCATGCTCAGCCGCACGCTGCGCGCCGAGCGCCCGGGCACGGCCCGCTGAGCCTGCGCCGCCGGGCGCTGCAAAGCGCGGCCCGGCAAACCCCGCTACGCTCGCGCCATGCACGCCAGAGTCCTGCGCTATCTCGACGAAGTAGTCCGTCGCGGTTCCATCCGCAAGGCGGCCGAACATCTGCACGTGGCCCCCACGGCCGTCAACCGCCAGATCCTCGACCTGGAGGCCGAGCTGGGCACGCCCCTGTTCGAGCGCATTCACAAGCGTCTGCGCCTTACCCCGACGGGCGAGATGGTGCTGGCCCATGTGCGCGCCACGCTGCGCGAGCATGCGGCGCTGCGCGAGCGCATTGCCGAACTGCAGGGCGCGCGCAGCGGCGAGATCACCGTGGCCGCGACCACGGGGCTGGCCGGCTCGCTGCTGCCCTCGCTGGTGCATGAATTCCGCCAGCGCCACCCGGGCATCGTGGTGCGCATCATCGACCTGCCCCTGAGCGACATCGCGGCCGCCGTGGAAGGCGGCGACGCCGACCTGGGCCTGGCCTACGACCTGTCCGAACGCCCCGCGCTGCGCGCGCTGGCCATCAGCGAATGGCAGATCGGCGCCATCGTGCCGCCCCGGCATGCGCTGGCACGCCAATCGTCGGTGCTGCTCAGCGAGTGCATAGGCCATCCGCTCATCCTGCCCGCGCCGCCGCTGTCCATCCGCAGCCTGCTGGACGAAGCCTTTGCGCGCAACGCCATCGAGGTCACGCCCGTGGCCGAGTCCACCTCCATGGCGCTGATCCAGCGCCTGGTCATGCTGGGCGAGGGCATTGCCCTGCTCAATCCGCTGGACGTGATGGAGGAGCGCAGCCGCAATGCCCTGGTCTTCGTGCCTTTGCGCGATGCGCATCTGCGGCGGCAGACGCTGGTGCTGACCGGCCGGGCCAGGGGGCAGTTGAGCGCGGCGGGCGAGCTGATGGCCCAGTCCATCGGCCAGGCGCTGGCAAGGCTGTTTGCCGGGGGGCGGTGAGTCTTAGGCGCTTGTCCACTTTTTGTGGACACATCGGGCGGAATTCAGCGCTATCGGCAATGGCTTGTCCTTCCTAGACTGGCGGCTTTTCCATTTCGAAGAAGAGAACGCCATGACCTTGATCGCACTGAACGCCGATGTACTCGTCACCATGGATGCGCAGCGCCGCGAGATCCGCGACGGCGCCCTGGTGGCCGACGGCCCAGCCGTGCAATGGGTGGGCGCCACGGCCGATCTGCCGCCGCAGTACCGCCGCATGGTGGACGACGGCACGGCCCAGGTGCTGGACATGCGCGGCCGCGTGGTGATGCCGGGCCTGGTCAACACGCACCACCACATGTACCAGAGCCTCACGCGCGCCGTGCCGGCCGCGCAGGATGCGGAGCTGTTCTCGTGGCTCACCAACCTGTACATGCTGTGGTCGCACCTCACGCCGGAGATGATCCACGTCTCCACCCAGACCGCCATGGCCGAGCTGATGCTGTCGGGCTGCACCACCACCAGCGACCACCTGTACCTGTATCCGAATGGCGCTCGGCTGGACGACTCCATCGCCGCTGCGCAGCAGATGGGCATGCGCTTTCATGCGGCGCGCGGCTCCATGAGCCTGGGCCGCAGCAAGGGCGGTCTGCCGCCCGACGCGGTGGTGGAGGAAGAGGAAGCCATCCTGCGCGACAGCCTGCGCCTGATCCAGCAGTACCACGACAGCGCACGCCACTCCATGCTGCGCGTGGTGCTGGCGCCGTGCTCGCCGTTTTCGGTGACGCGCGAGCTGATGCGCGAGTCCGCCGTGCTGGCGCGTGCGCACGGCGTGTCGCTGCACACCCACCTGGCCGAGAACGACAACGACGTCGCCTTCTCTCGCGAGAAATTCGGCCTCACCCCCGCGCAGTACGCCGAAAGCCTGGGTTGGGTCGGCCCCGATGTCTGGCATGCCCACTGCGTCAAGCTCGATGCCGAGGGCATTGCGCTGTTCGCGCGCACGGGCACGGGCGTGGCGCATTGCCCGTGCTCCAACATGCGCCTGGCCTCGGGCATCGCACCCGTGCGCACCATGCGCGATGCGGGCGTGCCCGTGGGCCTGGGCGTGGACGGCAGCGCCTCCAACGACGGCGCCCACATGCTGGGCGAGGCGCGCCAGGCCCTGCTGCTGCAGCGCGTGGGCCACGGCCCTGCCGCCATGGGCGCGCGCGAGGCGCTGGAGATCGCCACGCTGGGCGGCGCGCGCGTGCTGGGGCGCGACGACATCGGCGCGCTGGCGCCGGGCATGTCGGCCGACTTCGTGGCCTTCGACATGTCGGGCGTGGGCTACGCGGGCGCAGGCCATGACCCCGTGGCCGCGCTGGTGTTCTGCACGCCCACCGACGTGTCCACCAGCGTCATCAACGGCCGCGTCGTGGTCCGTGACGGCCACCTGCTCACGGCCGACCTGCCGCGCGTGCTGACACGCCACCGCGAACTGGCCCGCACGCTGTTCGAGCGCGCAGCGGGCCACTGACATCACCCTGCAGCGCGGCAGGCCGGCACCCAGGCCATCGCGGGTGCCGACCTGCCGCCCTGCGCCATTTCCCCGAAGCATCTCCAGGAGGCTCGAAGACCCGGACAGCACTTTCAGGACCCCCACCCTTTTCCGGCACCACTGCCCCGACATACATACAAGCGCCTCTGAAGAGGCCAACGGCCAGGACACAAGGAGACAAGACAATGGAACAACTGCTTTACAAGGTGGAAGACCGACCGCCAATGCTCATCACCACCGTGCTTCTGTCGCTGCAGCACCTGCTGGCGGCGCTGGGCGGCATCATCGCCGTGCCCCTGGTCTTCGGCGGGGCGCTCAAGCTGCCGGCCGACCAGATCGTGGCGCTGGTGAATGCAGCGCTGCTGGGCTCGGGCGTGGTCACCATCGTCCAGTGCAGGGGGGTGGGGCCCGTGGGCATACGGCTGCCCTGCGTCATGGGCACCAGCTTCGCCTTCGTGGGCGCGGGCATCAGCGTGGGGCTGGAGCATGGCGTGGCCGGCATCCTGGGCTCCTCGCTGGTAGGGTCGCTGGTGATGATCGTGGGCAGCTACTTCATGCCCGTGATCCGCCGCTTCTTCCCGCACACCGTGACCAGCGTGGTCGTGACCATGATCGGCCTGTCGCTGACCCCCGTCGCCGTGGACTGGGCTGCGGGCGGCATGGGCCGCAGCGACTACGGCGCGATCGGCCACCTGGCCATCGCCGGCTTCGTGCTGGTGCTGGTGATCGGCTTCGTGCAGTGGGGCAGGGGCATCGTCTCTGCCTCGGCCGTGGTGCTGGGCATCGCCTGCGGCTATGTGCTGTGCCTGGCGCTGGGCCTGATCGACTTCACCCAGGTGAGCGAGGCTGCGGTCTTCGCCATCCCGCAGCCGCTGACCTTCGGCATGACGTTTCCGGTGGCCGGCATCGTCGCCATGTCCATCGCCTTTCTGGTGACCATCGTCGAGACCACGGGCACCTTCATGGCCCTGGGCGCGGCCACGCAGACGCGCATCGACGGCAAGCGCCTGTCCAGCGGCATGCTGTGCGACGGCGTGGGCTCGGCCTTTGCCGCCGTGATGTCCAGCCCTCCGCTGTCCACCTTCGCCCAGAACGTGGGCGTGGTCTCGCTGACCGGCGTGGCCAGCCGCCACGTGGTCATGCTGACGGGCGTCATGCTGCTGCTGGCCGGCCTCTTTCCCGTGCTGGGCGCACTGGTGGTGACGATTCCGCAGCCCGTGCTCGGCGGCGCGGGGCTGATGATGTTTGCCATGATCATTTCTGCCGGCATCCGCATGCTCAGCGGCGCCGAGCACTCGCGGCGTGCCAGCCTGATCATCGCGGTCTCGCTGGGCTGCGGCCTGGCGGTCACGGTGCGCCCGGACCTGCTGGCCCGCATGCCTGCCTTCGTGCGCGAAGTCTTCGGCTCGGGCATTACCGTCGGCGCCCTGGTCGCGGTGGGGCTGAACCTGCTGCTGCCCGGCCGCGAGGTCGATGCCCATCCCGAAGAAGCCGTGGCCTGAGGCGCATTTTCATAGGCCTACACTGCGGCCCATGAACACCACCGCCCCCCGCACCGACATCACCATCTACCACAACAACCGCTGCAGCAACTCGCGCGGCGCGCTGGCCCTGCTGCGCGACAACGGCATAGAGCCGACCATCGTCGACTACATCGCCCAGCCCCTGGACGCTGAGCAACTGCAGGCCCTGGTCCGGCAGCTGGGCATGCCCGTGCGTGAGCTGCTGCGCAGCAAGGAAGCCGCCTTCGCCGAGCTGGGCCTGGGCGATGCATTGGCCAGCGATGCGCAGTTGATCGCCGCCGTGGCCGAGCACCCGGTGCTGCTCAACCGCCCCATCGTCGTCACGCCCAAGGGCGCGGCGCTGTGCCGCCCGCCGGAGAAGGTGCTGGCGCTGATCTGAGATGCACGGCGAGGCTTCTAAGCCTCGCCTAAGTCTGCCCCTTCAGACTTCTCCCCAACGCAGCAAGGAACGCTGCTTTTGAGGAAAGGTCTGCCATGAACAAGATTCTGTCGACTCCCCGCCGTCTGGTGCTGGCCCTGGTGGCCGCAGGTGCCATCGGCGCCCTGGGCGCCACGGGCGCCGGTCTGGTTGGTGTGGTGCATGGCGATGCGCGTGCCGCCACGTCGCTGTTTGCTCCTGCAGCACAGCCTGCTTCTGCCGCTTCTCCAGCTTCTCCCGCCGGCGCCGTGGCGGCGCCCAACTTTGCCGACATCACGGCGCGCAATGGCGCGGCCGTGGTCAACATCAGCGTGGTCGGCAGCTCGCGTGCCATGGGCGAGGACGGCGACGAGGCCGCAGCGCGCCAGGGGCAGCAGGGCGTGCCGGGCATGGACCCCAACGATCCGTTCTTTGAATTCTTCCGCCGCTTCGGCGTGCCCGGCATGCCGGGCATGGGCCAGGGCCAGCCCCAGCGCGATGTGCCCACGCGCGGCGAAGGCTCGGGCTTCATCGTCTCCAGCGACGGCCTGATCCTGACCAACGCCCACGTGGTGCGCGGCGCCAAGGAAGTGACCGTCAAGCTCACCGACCGACGCGAGTTCAGCGCCAAGGTGCTGGGCGCCGATCCCAAGACCGACGTGGCCGTGCTGCGCATCGAGGCGAAGAACCTGCCCACCGTATCGCTGGGCAAGACGGCCGATCTGCGCGTGGGCGACTGGGTGCTGGCCATCGGCTCGCCCTTCGGTTTCGAGAGCAGCGTGACGGCCGGCGTGGTCAGCGCCAAGGGCCGCACCCTGCCGGACGACTCCTTCGTGCCCTTCCTGCAGACCGACGTGGCCATCAACCCCGGCAACTCGGGCGGCCCGCTGTTCAATGCGCGCGGCGAGGTGGTGGGCATCAACAGCCAGATCTACTCGCGTTCGGGCGGCTACCAGGGCGTGTCCTTCGCCATTCCCATCGAGGTGGCCACGCGCGTGCAGCAGCAGATCGTGGCCACGGGCAAGGTGCAGCATGCGCGGCTGGGCGTGGCCGTGCAGGAGGTGAACCAGGCCTTTGCCGATTCCTTCAAGCTCGACCGTCCCGAAGGTGCCCTGGTGTCCAGCGTGGACAAGAACGGCCCTGCCGCCAAGGCGGGACTGGAGCCCGGCGACGTGGTGCGCAAGATCGATGGCCAGCCCATCGTGGGCTCGGGTGATCTGCCGGCCTTTGTGGGCCAGGCGCTGCCGGGCCAGAAGGTCACGCTGGAGATATGGCGCAACGGCGAGGCCCGCACGCTCAGCGCCGTGCTGGGCGATGCCAGCGACAAGGCCGCCAAGGTGGCCAAGGACAAGCCCGACGCCGGCAAGGGCAAGCTGGGCCTGGCCCTGCGCCCGCTGCAGCCCGAGGAAAAGCAGCAGATCGGCGTGAAGGACGGCCTGGTCGTTGCCGACGCCGCAGGCCCGGCGGCCGAGGCCGGCATCACGCAGGGCGATGTGCTGCTGTCCATCAATGGCTCGCCTGCCGGAGATATCGAGGCCGTGCGCGCCGCCATGGCCAAGGCCGGCAAGACCGTGGCCGTGCTGATTTGGCGCGATGGCAACAGGATATTTGTTCCCGTACGTCTCGGGTAAGCGAAAGGAGGTAAGGGACTGAAAAGCACCTGCACACTGAATTGATCGCACAGCCCCGGCACGAATGTGCCGGGGCTTATTGCATGGGGAATTCAACCGGCCAGTGGCTGGCTATTCCTGCATTCGTGCGGCAATGTGATGGTTGTATTCTGTGAATTCGCGTCCTTTTGCGTTAGCGGTGTTTCAAATTGTGACGATTTGAGATAGAGCGAATACGCTTAGACTGCCGGCCCATCCAGGCGGGCGTGCACCGTTCTGGTTTCAGGAAGAAGCGCCCGCAAGGGCCCATGGCAAAACAGGAAGGGCATGCTTTGAAGCAGGACTACAGCTTGCAGGCGGCGGGTTTGGGCGCATCGTTCGGCGCGCGCGTCATCCTGGCTGAGGTGGACTTCACGCTGCCCACCCACGGCATCACGGCCCTGCTGGGCCCCAGCGGCTCGGGCAAGTCCACGCTGCTGCGCACGCTGGCCGATCTCAATGCCGCCAATCCGCGCTTTCGCCGCTGGGGCAGCGTGCGCTACGCGGGCCAGGAATGGACCGGCGCCATGCAGGCGCCGCGCTTGGTGCAGCAGCAGGCCCGGCTGATGATGGCCAGCACCTTCGACGCCATCGTCGAGCTGGCCCGGCCCCGCCTCAAGCTGGTGCCGCATGCGCTGCGCGACTGGTGCCGCGCCCAGGTGCAGGCCTTCGGCTTTCCCGAGCTTGCGCTGATGTTCGACCAGCCGGCGCTGCAGCTGTCCCCCGTGCAGCAGCGTGCCGTGGCCATCCTGCGCGAAGCGCTGGCCGAGCCGGCCCTGCTGATGGTGGACGAGCCCACGGCAGAGCTTGAGGGCTACGAGGCCTTCGTGCTGCTGGAGCTGCTGCGCCAGGTGGCCCAGCGCACGGCCGTGCTGATGAGCACGCACCACCAGCAGCACGCACAGGCCGTGGCGCAGGACATGCTGCTGCTGGCCGGCGGCCGCATTGCCGAGGCGCAATCCATGGAAGCTTTCCAGCGTGCGCCGCTGTCGCTGGCGGGCCAGCAGTTCCTGCGCACCGGCAGCTGTGCCGTGGCCTCTCCCGATGCGCGGGCCGAAGACCTGGAGGAGGGCGTGCCCCTGCCTCCTCCGCTGCCTGCAGCGGCCGTGGCCGCGATCTCCGAATTCCTGTCGGACGCAGTGGCCGCCGAGCCTGCATCCGAACCCATGCCTGTACCTGCACCTGCGCCCGTCCCTGCACCCGTGCCTGCGCCGGTACCAGCACCAGCGCCCGCACCGGCACCCGCTGCCGCAGCCCGGCCGCGCGCCGTCAATCCCTCCGTGCTGGTGGACTGGCAGCCGCTGGTGGCCGACCCGCAGGCCGTGCCGGCCAGCCGTGGCCCCAGCGGCTTTGCCTGGCTGGTGCCGGGCCGGCTGGCGGGCGCGCCGCAACCGGGCGTGGTGCAGTCCATGGACTTCGACCTGAAGGCCCTGCGCGGCTGCGGCGTCACCGTGCTGATCACGCTGACCGAAAACGACCTGCCGCAGGAGCCGCTGCAGCGCCATGGCCTGCGCAACCTGCACCTGCCGGTGCGGGACCACGAATCACCGTCGGTGGCCCAGATCCAGATGCTGCTGGCGCGCATGTCGGCCATGCTGCGCGCGGGCGAGGTGCTGGCCGTGCACTGCCTGGCCGGCCTGGGCCGCACGGGCACGGTGCTGGCCGCATGGCTGGTGCGCGAGGGCCTCACCGCCGACGAGGCGCTGCGCCGCGTGCGCCTCATCGATGCCCAGTACGTGCAGTCCCAGGCCCAGGAGGACCTGCTGTATGCGTACGAAGTGGCACTGCTGCTGAAGATGGGCTGACCGATCACATCCATTCACAAAAAAGGAAAGCTGCAATGAGCCTGGATAACGTTTTGAGCGAGGTGGCCGGTTCGGTGCCCGAATGTCTGGCCATCGGCTATGTGGATGCCGCCTCCGGCATGCTGCTGGCCATCCGCACGGTGGACTCGCATCCGCGCGAAGTCATCGATCTCGTGGCCGCTGCCACGGCCGACCTGTTCAACGGCCCCAACGTCTCGATGATCGAGAGCCTGTTCAAGAAATCGCGCGGCCTCAAGGACGACGGCCACCACTACTTCCAGGAACTCATCGTCAACAGCGACAACCTCATCCACGTCTTCCTGCGCGGCAAGCTCATGCCCGACTACGTGGCCGTCTTCGTCTGCCGGCGCACGGCCAACCTGGGCATGGCGCTGACCAAGGCCCGCATGGCCATGCCGAAGATTGAAGCGGCGGTGTGACCGCCGCTCACCCCCTGAGTCGCTGCGCGCCTTCCCCCTCTCTAATCGCTTCGCGAAGGAGGGGGACGACAGCCTCGCGGCGGGGCGGCGCGGCCGGCTTAGGCCCTTGCTCGCTGTCCCTGACGTTTGAGCGCGCCAGTTTCGGGCGGCATGTGCCTCAGAACTGAGCCAGCCGTCCAGGGAGCTATTCTTCTGCCATGCGCTTACTGCTTGTCGAAGATGACGCCATGATCGGCGAGGCCGTGCAGACCCTGCTGCGCGGCGAGGGCCATGCGGTGGACTGGGTCCGTGACGGCCTGCAGGCCGATGCGGCCCTGTGCCCCGGCCCGGGTGGCGGCCATGGCTATGACATGGTGCTGCTGGACCTGGGCCTGCCGGGGCAGGACGGTTTGCAGGTGCTGCGCCGCCTGCGCGGGCGCCGCGACCGCACGCCGGTGCTGGTGGCCACGGCGCGCGATGCCGTGCGCGACCGCATTGCCGGGCTGGATGCGGGGGCCGACGACTACGTGGTCAAACCCTATGACCTGGACGAGCTGCTCGCGCGGCTGCGTGCGCTGGCGCGCCGGGCGTCGGGCGCAATGGATCCGCTGTACGAGCGCGAAGGCGTGCGGCTCAATCCCGCCACGCGCGAGGCCAGTGTCGAGGGGCGCGACGTGGTGCTCTCCGGCCGCGAATGGGCGGTGCTGGAGACGCTGCTGGCGCGCCCGGGCAGCACGCTGTCGCGCCAGCAGATCGAGGACAAGCTCTACGGCTGGGGCGACGAGGTCAGCAGCAACGCCATCGAGGTCTACATCCACGGCCTGCGCAAGAAGCTGGGCGCGGGGCTGATCCTCAATGTGCGCGGCGTGGGCTACATGGTGCCCAAGCCATGACGGCGCCGGCTTACTCTGTCATCGCCCGGCTGCGCGGCCGCCTGCCCGGCGCACTGGGCACGCGGCTGCTCCTGTTCCTGGGGGCGGCCATCGTGCTCACCGCGCTGCTGCAGGGCCTGCTGGCCTACCGCAACGCGCTGCTGCAGACCGACACCCTGTTCGACTACCAGATGCAGCAGACCGCCTTCGCGCTGCGCGCCGGCCTGCCGGTGGATGCGCGCGGCAGGCCCCAGGGCACGCCGCCCGAGGATGAGAACCACGAATTCATCGTCCAGGTCTGGACCAACGAGGGCCTGCGCATTTTCGAGTCCGCGCTGGGTGCGGCATTGCCGCAGATGGCCGTGCTGGGCTTTGCCGATGTGCCCGCGCGCGGCACCGTCTACCGCGTGTTCTCGCTGCAGACGCGCTCGCAGGTGATCCAGGTGGCGCAGGACATGCGCGTGCGCCGCACGCTGGCGCGCGATGCCGCCTGGCAAAGCCTGCTGCCCATCGCCTTGCTGGCGCCCGTGCTGGCGCTGGCCGTGTGGTGGGTGGTGCGCAGTTCGCTGGCGCCCGTGCAGCGCGTGCGCCGCGAGCTGGCCGCGCGCCGCCCGCAGGACCTGGCCCCCGTGCCTGCCGAGGGCCTGCCCGACGAGGTGCGGCCCCTGGTGGCCGAGCTCAACGCGCTGCTGCAGCGCGTGGGCCAGGCCTTCGAGGCGCAGCAGCACTTCGTGGCGGACGCCGCGCACGAGCTGCGCTCTCCGCTGGCCGCGCTCAAGCTGCAACTGGTGGCCTTGCAGCGCGCGCCCGATGCGGCCGCGCATGACGAGGCCGTGCAGCGTCTTTCGGCCGGCATAGACCGGGCCACACGGCTCGTCGAACAATTGTTGACATTGGCGCGGCAGGAAGCCCAAGGCACGGTACAAGGCACGGCCCCAGGCCCGCAAGGCATGCAGGGGCAGCACGGCGCTGCCACGGCCGCACCTGCGGACGTGGACCTGCGCGAGGTGGTGGAGCAGGCCCTGGCGGACCAGGCCGTGGCGGCCCAGCAGCACGGCCTGGACATGGGCCTGAGCGAGTCCCCGCATCTGCGGCAGTCCTTTGCCGTGGCGGGCGACGCACAGGCCTTGCAGATGCTGGTGCGCAACCTGCTGGACAACGCCATCAAGTACGTGCCGCAAGGCGGCCGCGTCGATGTGGGCTGGCGCAGCGATGCCCAGGGCCGCGCGCTGGTGGTCGAGGACTCGGGCCCCGGCATTGCCGAAAGCGAGCGCGAACTGGTGCTGCGGCGCTTTGTGCGCGGGCCTTCAGCGGCTTCTGCGGGCCAGCAGGCGCAGGGCAGCGGACTGGGCCTGGCCATCGTGCAGACCATTGCCCAGCGGCATGGCGCACGCCTGCTGCTCGACCGCTCGCCCACGCTGGGCGGCCTGCGCGTGCAGGTGATATGGCCGCCTGTGTCGGCCTGCTGACAGCGGCGCGTGGCGCGCAGGCTTGTCGGCCTGCAGCGCGGCCGGGATGCTTCCCGCCTGCGTCTGGCCGGGTCACAATCCCCAAATTGGTGCCGGCCCGCCTGCCTTCCCATTCCCTCATCAGGCGCGCGGGCAGTCTGCTTCCGTCGTCATTTCGAGAGGTATTTCATGGAGTCCCTTGTCCAGCGCCTGTCCCAGTCCGTGACCCAGGCGCATTCTCTGGAAGAGTTGACGCGGCCCCTGCTGCAAATGCTCGAAGAGAGTACGCATCTGGAGTCCACCTATCTCACCACCATCAACGAAGAACAGGGCCAGCAGCGCGTGCTCTACGCGCGCAACGCCAGCGAGATGCAGATTCCCGAGGGCCTGGTCGTTCCCTGGGGCGACACGCTGTGCAAGCGCGCCCTGGACGAAGGCCGCATGTACACGCCCGATGTGGGGGCCTGCTGGGGAGACTCCGAGGCCGCGCGAGAACTGGGCATACGCACTTACGCCAGCGCGCCCGTGCGTTTTTCGGATGGCCAGCTCTATGGCACGCTGTGTGCGGCCAGCAAATCCTCGCAGGCCCTGAGCAGCGAGGCCGAAGGCATGCTGCGCCTGTTCGCCAACCTGATTGCCGAGCGCGTGGAGCGCGAGCAGCTCATCACCAGCTTGAGCAAGGCCAACCAGGAGCTGGCGGCACTGGCCTTGCTGGACCCGCTGACCGGCCTGCCCAACCGGCGCTGCCTCACCGACGAGCTGGGCCGGCTGATTGCGCGCTGCGCACGCAGCCAGGAATGCGTGGTGGTGGGCTTCATCGACCTGGACCGCTTCAAGAACGTGAACGACGAGCACGGCCACGAGGCCGGCGACGCACTGCTGCGCGCCATGGGAGAGCGCCTGTCCTCCCATCTGCGCAGCGCCGACATGCTGGCGCGCTTCGGCGGTGACGAGTTCGTCTTCATCGGCGTGGGCCCGCTGTTCGGCAGCGAGGCCGACGCCGTATCGCGCGACCTGCAGCAGCGCCTGTCGGAGGCCTCGGTCATGAAGGTCGAGCTGCCCGATGGCAAGACGCTGGACTACGGCGGCGCCAGCGTGGGCGTGGTCTGCCTGCGGCCGGACTCCATTGACGCCGACGACGCGCTGCAAAAGGCCGATGCGGCCATGTACCGCGTCAAGATGGCGCGCAGCCGCGGCGCCAGGGGCACCGCGCTGCATTGAGCCAGCCGCAGGCACTGGCCCGGCGGCCAGGGCCTGTTGCTGCCTTGCTCTGGCCTGTCTGGCGGCTTCTCGCGCGCGCTCTTTCTTGTTTCTTTCCGTCTCAGCCTGCTGCCAGCATGGGCTGCCTGCGCTGCAGCTCCACGGCGGCATGCTGATGGCCGCTTGCCGCCTCCAGCTTGAAGGCGCCCACCGTGCGAACCAGGTCGCCGGCCTGGCCGCGCAGGCTGGAGGCCGCGGCGGCCATCTCCTCCACCAGCGCCGAGTTCTGCTGGGTGGCCTGGTCCATCTGCGTGACCGCCTGGCCGATCTGGGCCACGCCCGAGCTTTGCTCGGAACTGGCGGCGCTGATCTCGCCCATCAGATCCGTCACGCGGCGTATGGCGTCCACCACCTCGGCCATGGTCGTGCCGGCCTGGTCGGCCAGCGCGCTGCCGTTGTGCACGCGGCTGGTGCTGTCGGTGATGAGCTGCTTGATCTGCTTGGCGGCCTCGGCACTGCGGCTGGCCAGGCCGCGCACCTCGGTGGCCACCACGGCAAAGCCCCGGCCCTGTTCGCCGGCGCGTGCCGCTTCCACGGCCGCGTTCAACGCCAGGATGTTGGTCTGGAAGGCAATGCCATCGATCACGTTGATGATGTCGGCGATCTGCCGGCTCGATTCGCTGATGCCGCGCATGGTATCGACCACCTGCCGCACGACTTCGCCGCCCTGCTCGGCCACGGTGGAGGCGCCCAGGGCCAGCTGGTTGGCCATCTGCGCGTTGTCGGCGTTCTGGCGCACGGTGGAGCTGAGCTGCTCCATGGAGGCTGCCGTCTGCTGCAGCGCGCTGGCCTGGCTTTCGGTGCGCGAGGACAGGTCCTGGTTGGCCTGCGCGATCTGCCCGCTGGCCGCCGCCACGCTGACCGATCCCTGGTGCACCTGGCGCACCACGCCGCGCAGCCCCTCCTGCATGGTCTGCAGCGCGCGCAGCAGCATGGACACCTCGTCCTTGCCGCGCACATCGATGTGCCGCGTCAAATCGCCTGCCGCCACGGCATCGGCCGTATGGATGGCCTGTCGCAGCGACCGCGCCATGTTGCGGATGATGGACCAGCCCAGCAGCACTCCCAGCAGCACGCCCCCGATGATGGAGCCCACGGCCACCGCAAAAATCACCTGGTACAGCGATTGCGCGGCCTCGTATTCCTCCTTGGCGACGCGGGTCTGCAGCGCGGTCAGCTGCACGATCACATCACGCAGCGGCGCGTACAGCGCCTCGTCCTTGTCGATCAGCAGCTGCCGGGCCAGCTCCAGGTCACCGGACAGCAGTGCCTGCTGGGCCGGCTTCAGAAAGCCCTGCAGGAACAGCGCGCGCACGGCCTCGAAGCGGTCGGCCAGCTGCGCCTCTTCCTCGGTCATCCGGGTCTGGCGGAACGAGGCCCAGGCCTTGTTCACGTCGTTGATGTTGGTCTGTATCTCCTGCTGCTTTTGCTGCGTGTATTCGGGCAGGTGCACGGCAATGGCGCCCGAGACCGCATTGCGGTTGCGCAGCAGCAGGCGCTGCACTTCCAGCAGATCGCCCAGTGCGACCAGGCGCTCTTCATAGACCACCTTGAATCGGCGGTTGGACTCGCTGATTCCATAAAGCCCGAAAGCGCCGATCACGATCATGAGCAGTGAGAGAAAACCAATCAAGGCGGTCAGGCGAGTCGATAACTTGAAATTATTCATACTGCGTCCTTTGCATGCATTGCGGATGGTTGGTGGGTACTCGCGTTGTCAGGCCGCCCCGTGATGGCTCACATCTCTCGCAAAAAGAACTCGGTCGTGAAAATGAGATTTCATTCACGGTAAATGCCCAGTCTGCACAAAGGCTCACAGGCACCCGGAAACGGCGATGCTGGCTTGCCGATGGCCTGCGTGGCCAATGGCGATCCATGTTGTATTGGTTTGTAAACTATTTGTTACAAACTATAGTATGAATCGGATGGAGCAGGCAATACCAGCTTTTCAGGTATTCGCCCTGGCCTGATAGGGGTTCTCTGCCCATTGCTGCGGCAGGAAGAGACGGCCTGTGCCCGGGGCCGTCCCTGGCCGGCGCCGCGCGCCGGACGGGCCCGCCTAGAATCCGCGTTTGCGCGTGGCCGCTGGCACGCTTTCACGAAAGAGATCCATGAAACCCAAAACACTGGCCGGTGCGCTGGCCGCCCTCTGCGTGGCTGCGGCCGGCCTGCTCTATGCATCGCCCTATATCGCCCTGCACCAGATCGGCAAGGCCGTGGAGCGTCGCGACGCCCAGGCCCTCTCCGGCTACGTGGACTTCCCTGCGCTGCGCGAAAGCATCAAGGGCCAGATGATGGCCAGGCTGCAATCCCAGATGGGCGGCTCGGGCGACAGCGCCTCCAACCCCCTGGCCGGCTTTGGCCAGCAACTGGCCCAGGGCCTGGTCAGCCAGTTCACCGAGGCGCTGGTCTCGCCCGACGGCGTCATGCTCATGCTGGAAAAAGGCAAGCCCGGCAAACCCACGGACGTGGCCGCCGCAGGCGTGGGCGTGGACACCCAGGGCGGGCCGCCGCGCAAGGACTACTCCGTGGAGTACCAGGGCTGGTCCAAGGTCTTCGTGCACCCGCGCGGCGAGCCGGGCGGCTTCATCTTCAGGCGTGAAGGCCTGATGGGATGGAGGCTGGTGGCCGTGAAAATGGATTGACAGGGGCGGGCCTGCGGCCTTCGCCCCGGCGCTTTATCCCTGGTGCAGTACCTTCATCACATGGCGCTTGCCCAGCCGCAGCGCACGGGCATCGGCCTCCTGCCGCGTGTCGCAGCCCTGGTCTTCGGTGACTGCTCCCAGGGCCTTGCCGCTGGCCACCTCCAGCAGCGTGGCGCGGGGCAGCCAGGCGCCGGGCGTGACATCGCTGGGCAGTGATGCTGGCGTGATCCGCACGCCCATGTAGAGAAGACTGTCCATGGCCTGCCAATATCCCGGGGGGCTCAGCCTGCCAGCGGCGGGCGCGGCAGGGCCAGCCACTGCTGGATGGCGGGGTGCTGCCACTGTCGGCGCGCATAGGCGGCCAGCAGCGCAGGCACGGCGTCGCCGTTGAGCACCAGGCGGTTGAGCATCAGCGCCAGATCCACATCGGCAATCGACCACGGGCCGGCGATGTGGTCGTGCTCCGAGCGGATGAAGGCTCCCGCCACCGAAAACAGCTTGCGCGCCGCCGCCTGGCCCGCATCCGACAGCGGCGTGGGCGTGGGGCGGTAGAACACCACCTCGGTGCTGCGCTCCGAGCGCAGTGCCATCAGATCGCTGCGCAGCCAGGCCTGGACCTGGCGCACACGGGCGCGCGCCTGCGCATCTTCGGGATAGAGCCGGGCGCCGCCAAAGCGGTCCTGCAGGTACTCGCAAATCGCCGAAGACTCCGACAGGCTGAAATCGCCATCCACCAGCGTAGGCACCCGTGCCGTCAGTGACGCGGCCACATAGTCCGCCCCGGTGTTCTGTCCCGCCGAAAGGTCCAGCGTGCGCAGCTCGAAGTCAATCCCCTTGACCTTCAGCGACACGAACACGGACAGGGCATAGGGAGAGGCGAATTGCGAATCGGCGTACAGCAGCATGAGGGCCTTCCAGGGAAACTGCATGGGGATGGGGGCACCGATGGTAGCCGAGTGGGCAGCTGGATGACCGGGCCGGCCATGCCCAGGCCCAGGCCCAGGCCCGCAGTCCCGCGATCACACCTTCAGTGACCGCTCGATATCCGTCAGCTTGTAGCGGGCCAGGGCGAGGTTGCCACGGGCCTTGTCCAGCACCAGGTAAAGAAACAGCCCGGGGCTGTTGGGGATGAGGCGGATCAAATGGTATTGGTCGCCCAGGGTGATCAGGATATCTTCGATGCCCTTGCGCAGTCCCAGCGACTCCATGGTCTTGAGCTTGGCCCGCACCACCTGGGTATTGCCTGCCGCAGCAAGCTCCAGATCCACGCCGCTGCCCGCCTGGGCCAGGCACATCCCGCTTTGATGGTCCACCAGGGCCGCCGCCATGGCGCCTTCGATGGAAATAATGGATTGCATGGATTGGGACAGATTGCTTGACATTGAAACTTCTCTTTTTCTGGAATCGGTGTTGTCACCGGATGAAAATCGGGCTGAGAGCTTTTGCAGCTCTTCGATCAAAACAAACCAAAGTGTTTCTGAACTGCTGTCCGGTAATCGGTAAAGCTGAATGGATTCATGGTGCGGCATCCGCATTTGCTTGAGCGCTATTTCTTCCATGATGGCGCTTGGCATCAGAAAAATGCGTACGCAACGCACGGCCTCATTCAATGCTCTCTGAAACAATTCCCTGGCCTGATGAACGGCGCCGGGGCCGATCAGCAGTACCAAGGCGCCCGGCGCCGAGGGCTCGCACAGCGGCTCATCCCTCCCCGGAGGTCCGCCCCAGTCGATGACAGGGGCGCTTTCCGAGTCCGCCAGCCTCACGGCAACCCGCGGCTTGCCGGGGGCGTACGCCACGCCCAGCTTGGCCAGGGCGCGGCCGCCCAGGCTGGAAGTCAAATCGATCACCCGAACGCCACAAGACATTTTTCAAGCACACAAGACAGAGGACACCGCCAGGCGACGGAATGCTGTGAACTCTATATCAATTAGTTACATGTGTTTCTTGCTGCTTGAAAGACTTGGGTGGAAAAAGGGAATTGGATGCCTTGAGAAAATGCAAACAATTGTGAATTGAAGGGCATTTTTTTATTTCTGTAGGCATCTTCTGACAGAAAGTGCACGTCAATGCGAAGAGTGCAGAAAATAGCAAACAGATACAATCGTTGCCAGACCAGCCCATTGTCGGGCGCCAATCACCCATTCAGCGCTGAATAACAAGGGCTTCCATGCGCGGCATCCGCTCCATCCTGTCCAGGCTCGGCCTGCGTTCCGATTCCCCAAGCTCCCAACTGAAGGCCTTGTACAGCACCCAGGCCGTCCTCGAGCTCGATCCCCAGGGCCACATCCTCTTCGCCAACGCGCAGTTTCTGGACCTCATGGGCTATGAGCTGGACGAGCTGCGCGGGCAGCACCACCGCATCTTCCTGGACCCGGCGGATGCGCAGGCCAGGGACTATCGGGACTTCTGGGCACGGCTTGCGCGCGGGCAAGCCTTTGTGGGCCGGTGCCGGCGCATCGACCGCCAGGGACGTGAGGTCTGGCTGCAGGCCAACTACAGCCCCGTGCTCGACAGCCGTGGACAGGTGCTGCGGGTCGTCAAGTACGCCATGGATATCTCGGCCGAAGTGCTGCGCGATGCCGAAGCCAGCAGCCAGCTGGCGGCGGTAGGCAGGGCCCAGGCCGTGATCGAGTTCGGTCTGGACGGCAGCATCCTGCGCTGCAACCGCAATTTTCTGCAGGCCATGGGCTATGCATCCGAAGACGAGCTGGTCGGCCGGCACCACAGCATGTTCGTGGCCCCGCAGGAGCGCAGCTCGGCCGAGTACGCGGCCTTCTGGGCGCACCTGTCGCAGGGCAAGCACTACCGGGGCCAGTTCCGGCGCATAGGGCGCCTGGGCAACGATGTCTGGATCGAGGCCAACTACAGCCCCGTGCTCAACCAGTCCGGCCAGCCCTTCAAGGTGGTGAAGTACGCCACCGACATCACGCAGCGCTACGAGGCCACGCGCCTGGTGCAATCGGCTTTCGAGCAACTGCAGCAATTGGTGCGCGACAGCGCTGCCCAGGCGCATGACGCGCATGCCCAGGCGCGGGACGTGACGCGCATTGCCCAGCGCGGCGACGTGGCCCTGGACAGCGCGGTCGACGCCATGTCCAGCATCTCCAGCAACTCCCGTCGCATCGGCGAGATGGTGGGCCTGATCGATGGCATTGCCTTCCAGACCAATCTGCTGGCGCTCAACGCCGCCGTCGAAGCCGCGCGTGCGGGCGAGCAGGGGCGCGGGTTCGGTGTCGTGGCCGGCGAAGTGCGCAGCCTGGCCCAGCGCTGCGCCGAGGCGGCCAGGGAGGTCAAATCCGTCATCGGCGCGTCTGCGGCCAGCGTGCAGCTGGGCTTCGAGCGTGTGAATGAATCGGGCGACATGATGAAGCAGATGCGCGCGGCTGCCGTGAATGCCAGCGACATCATGGACACCATCATCCAGGCCTCGCAGGCGCAGGACACGCGCCTGGGCGAGGTGCGCGAAGCCGTGCTGAGGCTGGAGAACGTCGTCGTCCAGAGCTGAGCCGCGCCCCGCTCATCCCAGGCGGCCCATGCCGCCTTCAAAGATATGGCGCACGTCGCGCAGGACCGGCGAGCCCCAGCCATCACGGTGCTCGCCATGCAGGGCGGCGGCCACGAAAACGATCTCCGTCAGCTGCGCAATGCGCGCCGCCATGCCGTGCGCAACGACATGGGTCTCCGTGTCCTGGCGATGGCCCATCTGCATCAGCGCCTGTGCCAGCTGCTGGGCCTCGTAGTTGGCCTGGCGGGCCAGCTCGCGCCACTGTGCGGGCGCGGGATCGGCAACGCTCTCCGCCTGCAGCCTGGCCAGCGTGTCACGGGGAAAAACGATGTGGTCCGCCGGCGTTTCAGAGATCTGTGAGAGCGCCTGCGCCGCCTCGGCCAGCAGGCCGGAGCGCGGGGCGGATTCCGCATGGCCGGGCACCAGGCGCGCCGCGTTGATGCAGGCCGCCACGTCAAAGGCCATGTTCTGCGGGTCCTGCAGGTCCTGCGATGAGTCGGCCTGCGCGGCACTGCGGGCCACACCGCTGGCAATGCGCAGCAGGCGGTCGGATTCGACGCCGTGCCGGTGGTCTTCGGCGGTCATCGCGGCCTGCCAGAGCGCTTCAGCCGCCTGCTGAAACAGCGCGCGATACGCCGCAGCGAGCTTCTTGCGCGACGGTTTGGCGGCGGAGTGCTTCATGGACCTCCTTCGTGCAACGTACAGGCGCGCAAAGGAGCCGCCTGAGGGGTCAGGTAGTATTTGAAGTCAAGGTCTACAAGGTACATCGACTATTGCACGGAAATCCGTGGTCGTCAACAAGATGAATGCAGAAATCCGTGTAATTTTTGGTGAACGCCTTCGTCAGGAGCGCGAGCGTCTCGGCCTGTCTCAAGCGGACATGGCCAAGCTGGGCGGCACCAAAATGCGCACTTATCAGGACTGGGAGCGTGACGTGGCAACCGTCAGCGCCGAGTTTCTTGCACGGATTTCTGCGCATGGCCTGGACATTTCCTTTGTGCTGACCGGCCTCCGCTCGTTTGACCCGAACGCCATCCAGCATGAGCGCCCCGAACCCACCCTTGCCGCCCGCCTGCAACAGGAACGCCAGCGCCTGAACCTCAGCGAAGCCGAACTCGCCCGCAAGGCCGGCCAAGCCAAACAGGTCCTGCAGCAATTCGAGTCCGGCGCCCTCGTCCCCGACGCCACGGCGCTGCAGCAATTGCACCTTGCCGGCGTCGATATCGGCTACGTGCTGCTGTCCCTGCGCTCCCATGCGCCCGACGCCGATGTACAGGCACTGCTGGCGCATTACGGCAAGGCGACGGACGCTGGGCGCGCGCTGGTGCGAGGGGTGGCGGAGCTGGCCGGGCGGGGGTGAGGCTCACCCTCCACAGGGTTCAGTGTCTTGTCGCCCGGCCCAGCGACGTGCGCGGCTTGCCGTGCAGAAGGCGCCGCAGGACATAGGGCAGGCGCCAGGCGGGCCGCAGCGATGGGCCTGTGCGCTCCACAAAGAGTAAAACCGCTGCAACAGCCATGGCCGGCAGGTGCCAGGCCGCGGGAAAGGCGAAGGGCGCCAGCATCCACGGCCAGCATGCCGTGGCGCATGCCACGCCGGTTCGCAGTCCGTGCTGCAGGCTGTCCCGGTTGGCCGTGGGGCCGCTGGCGGCCACGGGGTACAGCCTGTGGCAGGCATTGTGGGCGCGCGTTCCTGCGGGCGATGAACTCCACAAGACCGCCACGGCAATGCAGGCAAGAATGAGCGCGGGATGCGCGGCTGCGTGCAAGAGGGCGGCAAGCGGCACCATGACCAGGCCGGCCGCCATCCACACCAGCGCATAGCCCGCAAGCAGCAGGCCCGCCGCCAGCAGGCGCCGGCGGGCCACGCTCGATCGCATGGCGTGGCGCACCTGCCGCAGTGCCAGCAGCGGCATCATGGCCAGGACCATGGCCAGCCATGCCACACCGAGGATGCCGAGCGTGTGCCCGTCCAGCACCAGCGGCGACAGGTCGGCCAGCGTGACCGAGGACAGCGAGCCGCACAGCGACAGGCCGGGCGTGGCAGGCGGGCTGATGGCCAGGCTGATGAAGCCTGCCCCCGACACGGCCATCAGTGCTGGCGCGGGAGCGGTCCGCAGGTCTCTCAGCAGCGCGTCCATACACGAGCCTTAGCGGGTGGCGTCCTGTGCGACCACGCTCACGCGGTCCACGGTGATTTCGCGCCCGGGGTCGGCTTCGGGCTGTTCGATGGCCACGTTCAACTGGTCCAGACTGCCGCCTGCGTCCAGGATGGCCTGCGTGGCATCGGTGATGTCGATGGTGGCGCCCAGTCCGTTGCCTCCATGCGGTCCGTCGCTGGCCGAGGCCTTGGCCAATCCGAACAGGGCGACGGTGTCTGCATGCCGCGCCGCCGCCCCGGGCGAGCCGATGGAGACCGTCAGCACGCCGCTGGGCGCATTGCCGCGAATGCCTTCCAGGTGAAGAAAGTAGCGCTGTGGCCGCGGCAGCGCGGCGCCTGCCTGCAGCAACTCGACCTTTGCGGCACCGGGGTCCGCGATCGATACGGTGGTCAGCCGCGGCGTGCGGCCCACGATGACCCGCTCCGCATTGGAGCCCAGTACACGCGGCGCGGGCGGCGGGACCGTCGAGAATTCTGCGGGCATGTCGATCTCCTGCGGTGTGAGGCCTGCCGTGCTGGCCGTGAGCGTGGTGGCGCCCGTGCCGCTGGTCAGATTGTCATAGTCAGGGGCCAGCGCACCGCCAGGCAGGGTTTCACCCGGATCATAGGAGGCCAGCTTTCCTTCGGTGTCCGGCATGACGAAGCCGCGGCCGGCAGGTCCGTTGCTCCAGGCGGCGCTGTTGTCCTGGATGTTGCCGGGCTGGGTCAGCCAGGCGGCCCAAAGCCGGTCCACATTGCAATGGTGCACCCAGAAAATCGGGTCCAGGGCGGCATAGTCGGGGTCTGACATGAATCCATAGGGCTCCTGCAGTCCGCCGACCATGATGTGAACCAGATTGTGCGGATTGGATTCAATGGCGCCAGTGTCGCTGCCGTCATGGGAAAAGGCGGTGATGCCACCGCCGTATTCCAAGGTGCCGGGAGCGCTGGTGAAGCGGTGGTAGTCCTGGCAACCCAGCGTGATATCACGGGGAATGTCAGGCGTTGGTCCCAGGCGCTTTGACCCATTGCGCCTGGCCTTGGCCAGGAAATTGGGAGAACCATCCGGCAATTTCTCTTCCAGGAAAGCCTGGGGTATGTTGCGTGCGGCCTGATTGCTGGAATTCAGGTAGTTCCAATAGGGAAGCGCCCAGTCCGCAGGACCGCCAAGCTCCTTGACGGTCTTCGCCACAATGGCTTCGAATGCGGCGAGATAGCCGCGATGCCAGGGAAGAAAGTACCAGGTGCCATGCTGGCATTGGTCCCACATCTCCTCGGTTTCGGATGTGGGTGGCAAAGGGTCCTTGGCCGAAAGCACGCCGGCACTGATCCAGCCGCTCTTGTTGATGCCATGAATGGCGGCAAGATATCTCCAGCTGGTCCTGTCCGTAATGGGAAGAGAGTAAAGGTGCCCCACGGCCTTGGAATACCAGATCAGCGTTTCATTCCAGACAGTTCCACCTTGATTGACATCACGACGAATTCCAGTCATTGCGTTCTCCTCCATGAAAGTTGGAGACTGGAGTGTATGAAGGCGGATTTTATTTTGCAAGGAAATGGTTTTTATTGTGTCGGGTAGGGCATTTCAATTGATATTGAGATCGCATCCACATTGCGATCATCTCAATGGGATTGAATTGAGGATTTCCAGTATTGACCCATGGTAGGCATTGAGTCAGCTGACGGTGACGATTTTTTGTGTTGGAGCCGGGTTCTGGGTTCTTGCCATGGAGCTATCAAGGAAATGCATTGAGGGACGGCAGAGAGCGGTAAGCCCGGTTGCTCGTTTCGCGGCCGGTGAAATGAAAAAAGCCACCCGAAGGTGGCTTTTGTTTTCAGCCCTGGCGGCGGCGCATTCTTGCGATGCCGAACATGGCCAGAAGGGACGACAGCGCGATGATGCCCCATTCAGACAGGGTGGGAATCGCCGCAGTGCTGGCGGGTGCTGCCAGCAGTGCAAAGCCTCCCGGATCCTGGATGGATTGGTTGGCTATGCCGTCGTTGTCGCCGAGCCCGCCGTCGGTCAGCGTCAACGTGGCGCTCAGCCGGTCCGATGCCAGCACAGCACGGTTGGCAGGCAGTTGGTACCAGTGTGGTTGAGCACATGCTGCGCCTTGGCAGTTGAAACCATCAGGGCTGGGGCCGTACTTCATGTATACCGCGCCTGCAGGCACCGGTGTGCTGAAGTTCAGGGTGACGGTTGCATCGCTGCCCAGGTTGCCGCTGCTGAGATTCAGCGAGAGCAGTCCAGAGGGGAAAGTCACGCCTTGCGGAGCGGTCGCGGGTGGCGTGGTGCTGAAGCTGGCGTTGCTCACCTGCCAACCGTTGGCTGTCTGCAGTGCGACCATTGCCTTGCTGCCTCCAGCGGTGGACCAGGGGGCTTCGCAGCTGTTGGCGCTGCCGCCGTTCAAGCCCTGGCACTGCCAGGTGTATTTGCCACTGGCGCTGGAGATCGCCGTAGCCGTGCCTGCGCTGCACAGCCCCGCTGCAGGGGCCAATGCCGTGGCTTGGCCCGCCGCCGTGCCACAAGCGCCAGTGACTGGCACCTGTACATCAACGTTGTGCACGGTTCCTGTCGCGAAGCCCCCTGCAATGGGCTTGGCTGCTGCGGTGCTCTCGATGCCGGTGCCGCTGCTGTTGAGGTCCAGGCGCAGGCTGCCCGTGCCGCTGATGGCAGTGACGGGTACAGTCCATGTGATGCCGTTGTCGGCACTGGATGGCGTGCCCATCGTGCCGGTGGCGGTGCCTGTAGTGGTCAGCGCGAAATCGGTGCCATCCACTCCGTTGACCGCTTCGCTGAAGGTCACTGCGAAATTGATGCTTGTGGCGCTGGCTGATGGTGTGCCCTGCGGGGCAATCGATGCCACCGAGGGTCCACCCGGCGTGGCACTGGCGACGACGTTGCCGAGGAAGTCACCCCAGATCCATAAAGAAGAGGCGCCGGCTGCGGCAGATATCGTCTTGGTTTCCGTATCGGTGGCGACATCAATGACATGGACTGTGCCATTCGCTGTTACAGCATACAGCGCCGCATCGTTTGCCGAGATACCAAGGCCCGTGATACCTGAGACCTCACCGCTCAGTGTGAGCGTTTTCTGTGTTGAAGTGTTGGCAGTGTCAACGACGTGCAGTACATTGTTGTTTCCGCCAACATATAGTTTGCTGCCATTCTTTCGAACTGCTACTGCCTTGGCGGGGCCATTAATACCGCTTATTGTGATCTGAGTAACCGTGTTGTCTGCCAAATCGATGAGGCCAACCGTGTTGCCAGCATTGCTCGACGTATATAGTTTTCCGGCTCCTGTCGGGTCATAAGCCAAGCCAAATCCCGAATTTGAGACGTTTTCCAGTGTGGATAACGTGTTGGTGGCAGTATCCAGTTTTTTGATCTCACCAGTGTCTCCACACCGCACATAAAGTGAGGCACCGTCTTGGCTTAGTGCAGAGGAGATTGTCCAGCATCCCGTATTTAAGCTGGCAGTGATTTGTTTGGAGTTGGCGTCTATAATATGCAGCTTACTATTGACGTAATCACTGACGTAGGCGATGGCACCATCTGCAGAAAAGGTGATGGAGACAGATGATCCAGTGTTGTCGATAACTGCTTTTAGGGAGTTGTTTGTTGTGTCAATAACTCCCAGTTTGTTGTTGGATCTGTATTGCCCGAACCACGACTCATTGTTGGCGCCTGGTCGCAATGCAAGAGTGTAGATGTTATCATTTAACGTTGCGTCCATGCTTGCTGGACTTAATGTGGTGGCGAGTTCTCCAGTCGCGGTATTGATGACCGAAATTGTTCTGCTGTTTGAATTGGGAATATAGGCGTAATCGGCGGCGCTTACGGCACAGGCAATGAGTGAGAGCGAAGCGGCGGCGAGGACGTGCTGCAAAGAACGGCGCTGAATCATGTGTGGACACCTTTGAGGAAAACCCCTGAAAGCTTGCAATGCACGCCTTGAGGATTGGGGAGGCTGGAAAGAAGACTTGCTTAGACCGGAGGTTTGGGCCTTGGTCTCATAGTGAGACTTTTGCTACAAATTAGAACAAAAAGAAACATTCTGAATCTGAGCAAGTCTGAGCAGATCGCGTTACCAGCCGCGTCTTCAGAAGGTGCTGGGGTAGGAGAGAGTTGCGGAACGCCACTACACATTAGTTCTTCCGCCACTGATCTTTAGTTTTTTCGGGGCGCGCCCGCGCTGCCCAGCGGCGAAGCGAGGCCTGCAGGAGCACACAGAACTTTCGGCGAAAGGGTGGCGCTGAATCACCATGCAGCCTTGCGGGCTGTGTCCTAACGTCGCATTGAGGGCGCCCCTGGCCGTGGGGCTGAGCGCACCCAAAATCAGCCAGCCGTGCAGAATGACTGCCCTAGATCAGGCGCGAACGAGACCGAAGCCTCGGCTGGTGACCTCTGTGTAGTCGAAGGGAGGGAAGCTCCGCCTTCGTGGCACGATGGCGGGCCAGCCCTAGAGGGGAGCTTGACCAGGTCGGGCGCGGATGAGGAGCGAAGCCTCTGGCGATGACCTGTGCGGGGTGGTTTCGAGTACTCGGCCGACCTGCCTCACTGGCGCGATGAGGGGTGAGCATCGTTTGGATGGCTCAAATCGAGCCTGAGTGACGCGCCCCGGGGACTTCGCGGCCACCATGCCGCCCGCTACAGGGAGGCTTATGCGAGACACCAGGGGCGCTTAGCGCTCCGTAGAAAGGCTTGCCCTCGCACAAGGACAGTTGTCGGCCAGAAGCTGCCGTTGGCAATGACTGCTTGGCTGACCGCTTTATTAGTCAACACCGCAGCAGCCTATGAGTCGGCATCGCGGTGAAGAGTGTCAAACGTTTGCCTAGCTTCCCGAAAGTGGTCTGCATTCTCGACGATCCACGTCCACAGCGGCACCATGCGCAGGAGCAACTCCATGCCGGTTTCCGACAGCTCGTATTCCACCCTGGGCGGCACCTCTTCGAAGTCATGGCGCAGCACTAAGCCATCACGCTCCAACTGCCGCAGTGTCAGCGTCAGCATGCGCTGGGTGACGCCGTGCATACGCCTGCCAATCTCCGCGTGGCGCAGCCTGCCATACACCCCCAGCGTATGAAGAATGCCAAGCGACCAGCGGTTTCCGGCATGCGCAAGCACCTCGCGTCGCACCCCATCGTCATCGTCTCGCAGGCCATCGCAAACGTTCTGCGCGTATTGAAGAATTTCGTCTCGGTTCACTGTGGTTTGCTCTCGGTATCACGCGTGTGCCTTCTTACATCATCTTCGGTGCGTGGCTAGACTGCCAGAACTCTCTCAATCTCCTGTCCACACGATGAACCAATTAGACCCTAGCGCGACGTCTCGAAGCATCCTCGTCCTCGGTGCCGGCGAACTCGGCCTGCCGGTGCTTCGCAACCTCGCACGTCGCGCCAAGAGCGTGGCTGGTAGCAAGATCAGCGTGCTGCTGCGCGCCAGCGCCGTGGATTCCTCCGCGTCTGCCAAGCAGCGGGATATCGCGGAGATTCGTAGCCTCGGCATCGAGATCGTCCTGGGCGACCTGGTGAAAAGCTCCATCGATGAGCTTGCCGTGGTTTTCGCACGCTATGACACGGTGATCGGGTGCGCAGGCTATGCAGCCGGCATCAACACACCGATGAAGCTGGCGCGGGCCGCGCTGCAGTCAGGCATTCCCCGGTACTTCCCCTGGCAGTTCGGGGTCGACTTCGACGTGATCGGCCGGGGCGGCCCGCAGGACATCTTCGACGCACAGCTCGACGTGCGTGAGCTGCTGCGCAGCCAGAATCAGACGGAGTGGGTCATCATCTCCACCGGCATGTTCATGAGCTACCTGTTCGAGCCCGAGTTCGGCGTCGTCGACCTGCACAACGATGCGGTCCACGCCCTGGGAAGCCTTGATACTGCAGTGACGTTGACCACTCCCGACGACATCGGCGCGCTGACGGCCGAAGTGGTGTTCGCCCAACCGCGCATCCGCAACGAGATTGTGTATCTGGCAGGCGACACCGTGACTTACGGCGAGGTGGCGGACAAGCTGGAGGCGGGCCTTGGCCGCTCTTTCACCCGGTCGGTATGGACCGAGCAGTACCTGCTGGATGAGCTGGCGCGCGACCCGCAAAACATGATGAGCAAGTACCGTGCAGCCTTTGCCCAGGGGCGCGGCATGTCGTGGGCCAAGAGCGGCACGTTCAACCAACGCCGCTCCATTCCGGTAACGGACGTGTCGTCGTGGATTAATGCAAACCTGGCATCTCGCCGCGACAAATGATGGGTTTTAAGGCGAGCGTTTCTGGCTTATCGGTTGGCAACGGAATCTGTCCGCAATCAGCGACGACCGCTCGAAAGCCGACTCCCGCAAACTGAAACTGAGCGACAGCAACGGGTCGGTAGCTGCCACACAAGAGCCCATGGCAACGCGCTACGCCGCCGCACATCGGCCCTGAGCCCTTGCGCCTCGGCCGATAGCTCGCTCCTCAGCCTTACTGGTCTAAAAAACTAAAGTCCAGTGGCGCGTTTTCCGTACAGACGAAAGTCCAGTGGCGCATCTCTCTAAAGATCGATGGCGCATGGCTTGCGAGGACGTGAGAAATCAACGAGTTATCTGCGTGACGCGCTGCGTGTTCAGTGGCGTTCCGCAAGAATTCTTCCAGTTGTGTGTTTGTGCTACAGGGGCAGGGGCCTGCGGCCATTGAGTCCTCACGCTGCGGCAGTCGGGCAAAGGCTCCATCCAATTCATGCTGGCGAAGGTGTGCCTCGTGTATCCACTGGAATCTCGTCAAAAACCAGCCGTCCTGGGCTGGTTCCAGAAAGTGATGAAAGCAAGAAGTGCGAAGACTGAGATAAGCAGTCCTACCGCCGCCATGTGGGAGATCCCTGCCATCGTGCTGACCAGCATGGCGCCAAGTGCTGCGCCGGACATCTGTATGAAGCCCAACATGGCGGAGGCTGCACCTGCTTGAGCTCCAAATGGAGAAAGCGCCTGTGCTGTACTGAGAGGATTGGCAACGCCCATTCCCATGAGGAAGACACAGAGCGCGAACGTGAACGCTGTGAGGCTGGATGGGTATCGAACCGAGGCCAGGTAGATCATCACGCCTCCAACCAAGGCCAAGACGATTCCGGCTTGGATGACTCGAGCTGCACCCCAGCGATGTGAAAGTCTTGGTACAGCGAGGCCTGCAGCAAAAACCACGGGCACCGTGGCTGCAAAAAAGAGCCCCATCTCCAGCGCGCTCAACTTGATGGCGCCCATCAGCACTGATGGAGCAGCAGCGAAGAATCCATAAAGCCCGCCTGTGAGACACATGACAGCGACGACTGGACGGAGGAAGCGTGGATCGATCAGAAGGCTGGCATAGATCCTGAGTATGGGGCCAACGGCAAGCGGCATCCGCCGCGACGCGACGTGTGTTTCTGGAAGTCGGAAGGCGTACCACATTGAAAGTGCGAGCCCGAAGGCACTGACCGTCAGGAAGGTCATGCGCCAGCCAATCATTTTCTCAGTCATGCCGCCCAGCAGCGGAGAGAACCCCGGCGCCGCGGCCATAGCCACGATCACCATCGCAAGAACGCGTGCCAGAGTTTCGCCTTCATACATATCTCTTGCGATCGCGCGTGCAAGTACGGACGCGGCGCATACGCCTGCAGCCTGTATTGCTCGGCCGACAATCAGTTCGGCTGGAGCCGCCGCCTGGGCACACACCACCCCGCCAGCCGCGAAGACCAGCAAGCCCCCTATGACCAGTTTGCGACGCCCGAAGCGATCAGACAGAGGTCCCACGAAGAGTTGCCCCGCCGCGAAAACTACGAAGAAGACACTGAGTGTCAGGCCGAGCTGGGCATCTGACGCACCCAGGGTTTTAGACATCGCCGGAAACGACGGCAGGATGATGTTGGTTGACAAAGCGCCTATCGCCGCGAGCGCAGCCAACAGAAGAACTACGCCACGGTTCGCTGTGCCTGCTTGATTTTCCGCCGGCACTGGAGCCCGACTGCTTGGCTTCATTCCGGCATCACCATGCGGATTTCGCGAGTCCCGATCTCTGCGCCGGTCTCTGCGTCGATCGCAATCGGCTTCAGATCGTTGCCCGTCTCGGCATCCAGAAACCGAACCAGCTTGCCTTCGCCACGGTGCTTTCGGCCCCAGGCAGCAATCATGAAGAGAACGGGCAAGTAGTCCCTCCCAGCTTCGGTCAGGACGTATTCCTCGCGAGGTGGCCGCTCCGAATACTGCCGCTTTTCCAGCAGTTGCTCATCCGTGAGCGTCGCCAAACGCTTCGTCAGCATCGTGGGAGCGATGCCAAGGCTTTTCCTGAACTGATCGAAGCGCGTCAGCCCAGCGTTCGCATCCCGCAGGATCAACATAGTCCACGCATCGCCCAGGAAGGCCAGGCTGCGCGCGATGGGGCAAGTGCTTTCAGAAGTTTTCTTCGAGTCCATATCATTTCAGTATTGACTAAGTACTAAAACGATACTAACATGCGCCCATCGTTCAGTCCAGCACCCACGCCCGAAAGGAGTCATGCGCGCAGAGAGCCCAGCCTCATCTTGAGAGGTAACGGTTGTGAGCCATGCCTTGGCTGATGAAGGCTTGTTCATGGTCGCGCTGCCAACCCCGATAGCAAATAGCCCAAAGCCCTTCTGCACGCACGTTCAGCCGGGCAAAGTTTTCAAGAATTTCCATCATCTACGGAGAAGCTACCCATGAAGAAGACAGTCCTAATCACCGGCGCATCCTCGGGCTTCGGCCTGCTGCTCGCCAACAGCCTGCACAACCAGGGCTTCGAAGTCATCGGCACCAGCCGTGAACCTGAAAAGCACGAAGGGAAGGTTCCCTTCAAGCTGCTGCGTCTGGACATCAGCGACGACAACTCCATCAACGCGTTCGCTGAAGAGCTGTTCCGCAGCGTCAGGCAGCTGGATGTATTGGTGAACAATGCCGGCTACATGGTGACGGGGCTGGCAGAAGAGACTCCCGTCGAATTGGGACGTCAGCAGTTCGAAACCAACTTCTGGGGCACGATCAAAGTGACGAATGCCTTGCTGCCCCGGCTGCGGGCGCAAAAGCATGGGCAGATCATCACAATCAGCTCCATCGTCGGCTTGATCGGCCCGCCGAATCTCTCGTACTACACGGCTTCAAAGCACGCAGTCCAGGGCTACTTCAAATCTCTGCGCTTCGAGCTGGATCCGTTCAACATCCAAGTCAGCATGGTGGAGCCAGTGTGGTTCAAGACCAACCTCGCTCATAACTCCGTGTCTCAATCAAGCGGGCGTATTGCTGATTACAACGCCTACCGCAAGCAAGCAGATGCTGCGACACAGAAGGGGATCGATGAGGCGGAGGCGCCCGACGCCGTCGTCAACACGATTACCAAGCTGATCGAGACCAAGAAGCCAAAGTTCAGTAACCCCGTTGGAAAGATGACCGGAATGATCCTGTTCCTGCAGAGCTATGCGCCCAAGATGTTCGAAGGGGCAATATTGAAGAGTGTGAAAACAGCTTGAATCCCAGCATCATTTATCTTTGAGAGGAGCCGAAATGAAATACTACCTGTGCAAATTTGTCCCGCCTCGCGCAAATTTCCTGGGCACCATGTCCGGTGAAGAAAAAACATGGATGAGGCAGCATGGCGAATATATGAACGGTCTTCTCGAGCAAGGTGTGATCGTAGCGCACGGGCCTGTGATTGACGATGGTGATGGCTACGGCGTGTCTCTTTACCAGATCGCCGACAACCAAGAGATCGGTTCGTTTACATCCGAAGATCCCATCGTGAAGAATGGGATTGGCCACTATGAGCACTACACGATGGCCAGCTTGACTTCCCGCAACTGAACGCATCTTTCTCCGCAGCAGCGTCTCTCTGCGCTGACTTGTCTTATTGACAAGGCTGCCATAAAAAATGGTGGATATCGATTGGGGAAGTTGAAATGACTAGCTCTCTTATTGCTGGCGCCTCCAGTGGCATTGGTGCTGTTTACGCACGCCGCTTTGCGGCTCGTGGCCACGATCTCGTATGGGTGGCCCGTACCACCGACCGGCTGCCTGAGTCTTCACAAGGTATTTGCGCAGCAACGAAGTCCTACATGTTGGCCTTCTCGCAGCGCCTTGCAGCTGAGGCAGGGCCCAGGGGCGTCTACATACCAGCGGTTTTGCCGGCCGCCACACGCACCGAGATCTATGAGCGCTCTGGTGGCGATGTCATGGATGGAGGTTGACGAACTCGTTGATGCTGCCTTGGTGGGTTTTGATCGCAGAGAGCTTGTGACCATTCCACCAGTGCCTGAGGCAGCGGCATGGGACGCATTTGAGCAAGCGCGCGGAGATTTGGCCCAGGGTTTCTCAAACTCCAAGCCCGCTACTCGTTACCTCACTTGAATTTCAACATCTATTTGGTTTTTGCAGCATTCGTGCACTGGTCTGCTGCGTGTGGATATTCCCTGAGCAAGACTTTGGGTAAAGATCAGCAAAGTGTTTTGAATTTTCAATTACTTTTTGGATTGAAAAAGAAAAGTTGATTGGAAACTTATTCTGAATATTGATTGATGAATATATCTGGTAGTCATCAATTTTCTTTAGGAAAGGAGTGGCTCAATATTTAATATTGCGTCTTTGATTCATTCGGTCAACACTGCCGCATAACATACTTGCCGGTAGCCTCATAGTCATCTGTCATTTAAACCATGTCAAAAATAGCCTCGCCCTTGATCAGGGCAAGTGCATTGCGCACTCTAAAATTCGCATTCTTCACAATAGCTATTTCTACTTGCTATGCAGCCAATTCTCAAGAGAGCAGCGCAGCAAATAAAAAGGAAGTAAATAGTACTTCCCGCGCGGAGGTCATGGCCGATCTGGCACTCTGGCGTCGTGCCGGAGTCGACCGCTATGAAGTACTGTCGACTTCGTACGGTATGGAATCAGAAGCCTATCGGTTGGCACATCAGGAATATCTTCGCCTTCGGAATGGTGAGGAATTCCAGGAAGAACTGAAAAAAGCAATCACTAAGTGATTTGCCCTGCCTGAGCAGGCCCTGCGGTGGCGCTGGAGAAGGTTCGGCGCTGATGCGGGTGCGCGCGCTTAGCTCGGGCCAAACGAAATGAAAACGGCCCCTTCGATTCCCATGAGGGCGCCGAGGGGGCTGTCGTCGTTTCCGTGTTGAGAGCCCACTGCGCGGGCATGCAATCCAGCCCTTGAGACCGTATTCATGTCCCACTTATGGCCCAGACACCCACTCAATGAGCTGTAAGTGGTTGTCGCCATTGGAAAATTGATGGTCCCTCCGACAGGAATCGAACCTGTATCTGGCGCTTAGGAGGCGCCCGTTCTATCCATTGAACTACGGAGAGGAGCAAACGGCGATTGTAAACCCATGGCGGGTCCGCCTCGCGCAGCGCCGGCAGGGCGGCTGCGCGGGGGTGAGGCGTCAGTCCTTGCGCACGGTGTAGATCAGGTCCAGCGCGCTGGTTTCCCCGGTCTGGCCGCGCAGGGTGAGGCGGCGCGAGAGGTCGTAGAAGATGTACAGCGTGCCCATGGCGCCCGAGAGGCTTTGCTCGTAGGTGACATAGAGGTCGCTGGACAGGCGCTTGCCCAGGGTGAGGGCCGCGCCCGTGGAGCCCTCGCCGCCCGGTCCCTTGAAGCCGATTTCGTCCAGGCCCAGGTTGCTGGCGATCTTGCCGCTGTTGTTGCGCCCGCCGCTGAGCAGGGACAGCGCGGCCTGCTGGAGCAGGGCGCTTTCGGCGCCGCCCGTGGCGGGGTCGCGGCCCATGACCACCCAGGAGAGCTTTTCGGCATCGGGCATTTCGGGGTCGGAGTACAGGCGCACGCGCGGGGCGTTGGCCGTGCCCTGCACCTGCACGCCTGCGCGCACGGCGATGTTCGGGCGCAGCGCCAGGATGTCCAGCGAGGGGTTGGCGTAGGGGCCGTTGAAGCGGATGAGGCCGGTCTCCACGTCCAGCGACTGGCCCCAGGCGCGGTAGCGGCCCTGCACGGTGCGGATCTCGCCGGTAATGCGCGGCGGGCCGCCCGCCACGGTGGGGCCTTGCACTTCCAGCGCGCCTTCCAGGCGTGTGGTGATGCCGTAGCCCTGCAGCGCGAAGTCGCGGCCCAGGTCAAGCTTGACGAGGATGTCGGGCAGCTTGATGGTTTCCGCGCGGGCCTGGGCCTTGCGGTCGGCCTGCTGCTGCTTGCGCGCCGCTTCCTGCTCGGCCTTGCGCGAGGCGGCCGAGTGCACGACCACGTCGGAGTCCAGCGAGGGCGCGGATTCTTCGGGCAGGATGATGGTGGCGCGGTCGGTGGTGAGGTCGCCGCGCAGCGTGAACTGGCCTTGCTCCAGCCTGGCCTGCAGGCCGCCCGAGACGCTGACCTGGCGGTCCGCGCGCACCAGCACCTGCAGCCTGGTGGCCTGGGCGCGCAGGTCCATGCTCAGGCCGGAGTTGCTGCCATCGGCGTTGGGCGGGTCCCAGCGCACGAAGCCCGAGCCCGTGAGTTCGCCGCCTTCACGCGGTGCCGTGGTGAGGTTGCCGCTGTAGCCCAGGATGCGCGCATTGCTGCCGCGCCCGCCCTGCATGCGCAGCTCGGTCAGATCCAGGCGGTTGCCTTGCAGGCGCGCGCGCAGCACGCCGTTTTGCAGGTCGATGCCGTCCAGCGCGGACAGGATGCTCAGGCCGTCGGCCGAGAGATTGCCCTGCCACTGCGGGTTCTGGCGGTCGCCGCTGATCTCGGCCTTGGCCTGCAGCGATCCGGTGACGCGCCAGCCGGGCGGGGCGAACAGCGCCCAGATGCCGATGTCGGGCATGCGGGCGTCGATCTGGCCGGACAGAGGGGCCTTCTCGGGCCAGGTCCAGGTGCCGTCCTGCTGGGCCAGGCGCGTGCCCAGCTGCGCGGTCAGGGTGCCGGCGCGTTCGCTGTCCCAGTCGAGCTTGGCTTGCACGTCGTCTCCCTGGGCGCGCACGCTCAGGCGGGCCTGCTTGATGTGGGCGCGCATGCCGGCGCCGCGCACGGTATGCGTGCGCACTTCGCCGGGCTTGCTGGAGCGCGGCCCCGTGGTGTGGATGACGGTGGTGCCCGAGCCGTCTTCCACGGCCAGGCGCAGGTCGCCGGCTGCACGCTCGACCAGCAGTTCGGCCTTGAGCGCGGGGCCCGTCGTGTCGATGTCCCAGCGGGCGTTGAAGCTCAGGTCGCCGCTCAGGCCCATGGCGGCCAGCGGGGGCTCCTCGGCCATGGACAGGGCATCGACCCAGGCCAGCGGCAGGGCCTGGGCGCGGCCGGTGCTGCGCAGGGCCCAGCGGCCGTCGCCGCCCTGGGTGGCGCGGGTGTCGTCCCAGGCCAGCAGCACGGGCTGCGGCGCCTCGGCATTGGTGCGGCGCTGGGGCAGGGTGGGCGGCGTGACCTGCAGGCTGCCGGCCGATGCCGTGAAGGCGGTGGACAGCACGGTGCGGCCCGTGGTGCGCTGGGCGATCCGTACGGGCTGGTTGCCTGCCAGTTGCAGCTGCCATGGGCCGGGCAGGTCCTGGCCCGGACTCAGCCGGGCCTGCAGCCTGTCGATGCTGGCCTGCCAGTCCAGGGGCGCGGCACCGCGCGCCGTGGCAAGGCCTGCCTGCAGGGCCGTGTCGATCTGCGCGGTCTGCGTGCCGCGCTTCGCCTGGCCGGCCAGGGTGAGGCTGGCCTGCTCGGGCGAGCCCTTGAGGGCCAGGCGCAGCTCGGGCAGCTCCAGCGCCTGCTCGGGCGGCGTGTTGGCGGGCAGGTAGCGCAGCTTGGCGGCCTGCAGGTCGGCCTGCAGCTGCAGGCCGCTGGCGGGCAGGGGGTCGCCCACGGCGGCCTTCATGCGCTTTTGCAGTGCGCCCCATCCGCCGCGCCAGCTGGCGTCCAGCTGGGCCTGGGCTTCGATCAGGGCGCCGGCCAGCGGGTCCTTCATGCCGGGCAGCTTGCGCAGCCACTGCGTGAGGGCGGTGAGTGACGACAGCTTGAGCTGGCTGCTGCCCTGGCCTGCGGCAGGGCTGATGTGGCCGTCCAGCGAGAGTTCGGCGCCGGGCAGCTGGGCCTTCAGCACGGTCTGCAGCTTTTGCTGTTCGGTGTCGAACTGCAGGCTGCGGCTGCGCACCGAGGCCTGCAGCGCATCAAGCTGCAGGTTCTCCAGCGACAGCACGGGCTGGGCCCAGCGGCCTTTGGTGGCGAGTTTTTCTATGCGCAGGGGCTGGCGCTTGGCGCCTGCGGGCGCTGCTGCGGCCTGGATGTCCACGCTGAAGTCCACCTGCTGCTCTGCCGTGGTGCTGGCGCGCAGCTCGCCCTGCAGCGGTGCGGCTTCCAGGAGGCTGTAGAGCGCGGCGGGGTCCAGGCGCTGGACCTTGGCCTGGCCTTCGAAGACCTTGGTGGCAGGCTCGAAGCGGCCCTGGGCGTCGATGCTGCCCGAGCCTATGGCGATCTGCGCCTGCTCCAGCAGCCACTGCTGGCCGTCATAGCGCACTGCGGCCTCGATCTGGTCCAGCGGCAGGCGCTGGCGGTCCCAGGGGCCGGGCATGGCGTTGTTCAGGCGTGTCGTCAACTGCCAGGCGGTGGTGGCGATGGCCGAGCCTGGTGCCTGGTCCGATGGCTGTTCCGTGGCGGGTGCCTGGGCTGTATCAGCTGCCTTGCCATCCGGCCCGGCCTGCAATTCGCCGCTGATGCGGGTGCGCGGTCCCTGGGGCCAGAAGGCGGCGATGTCGATCTGGCTGAGCTGGGCGCGCGCGGTCTGCAGCGGCTGGGGCTGCCAGGGCCGGATGCTGGCCTCGATGTCCGCATGCATGGGTTCGGACACAGGGGCGGCTTCCTTGCGCTCCCTGGCCTTGCCGTTCTTGCCATCGGCCCTGGCGGATTTCTGTACGGCGGGAGGAGCAGGCGTTTCCTCGGACACCGTCCCGGGCTTGGCATCAACCTGGAGCTTGATGCCCAGTTGCGCAGCGGCGGTGGCCAGGGTGCCGTCGATCCGGGCCTTTGCCTGCACGGCCAGCGGTGCAGGTTTGGGGGCCTTGGCTGCGGAGGCCTCGTCGTCCGAAGCCAGGGCCGGCGCCTGCAGGTCGCCCTGCAGCTCGGCCTGGATGGCCATGGGCGCACGGGCCTGCAGGCGCAGCCTGGCCTGGTAGTTGCCATCGGCCCATTGCAGGTCGCGCACGTCCAGCTGGTGCTCGCTGCCGTCGTAGGCGTAGTGGCCTTGCAGGCCCAGTACTTCGGCCTGGGGCGGGCCTTGCCAGACGATGCGCTCCACATGGAAGGGCACGTCGATCTTCACGGGCAGCACGAGCTGCTGCAGCGGCTCGACGGGTTTCTTGTCCTCGGGGTCGGGCGTGCTGGCAATGTTCAGCTCGGCGATGCGGACTTCGCCCAGGCGCACGGTGCGCGACAGCAGGGGATGCAATTGCCAGCCGATGGTGGCGTCGCGCAGCTCCACCTTCATGGTGGGGCTTTGCCATTGCAGCCAGCCGATGCGCCCGCCCTGGCGCAGGGTGCCGGTGACTTCCTTGGCCTGCAGGCTCTGGCCTGCGGGCAGCCAGCCGGCCACGCGCTGCAGGGTGTAGGCCAGCGAATCGGCACGGCCGCTCCACCACCAGGCGGAACCCAGCAGGGCGGCCAGCAGCAGGACCAGGACCAGGAAGAACCAGAGCAGGTAGCGCAGCCAGCGGCGGCGGGGCGCAGGCGACGGAGGGGACGCCTGGGGGCTTTGGTCTGGCGCGGCGGAGGAGGCAGGGGTATTCAAGCGGGAATCCACCATGGTCAGAAGTTGAAGCCCAGGCGCAGGTGCAGGCGCAGCTGCTTTTCCTGGGCGCCCCAGGCGATGTCGGCCTGCACGGGGCCCACGGGGCTGCGCCAGCGCAGGCCGGTGCCCACGCCCACGCGCATGTACATGGAGTCGGGCGCATCGCCCACGGTGCCGGCGTCCAGGAAGACGGCGTGCTCCCAGTCCTGTGTGTTGCCCTTGATGACGATGGGCCGCTGCCACTCGATGCTGCCCACGGCCATGTAGCGCCCGCCGATGACCTTGCCGCTGTCGGTGCGCGCACCGATGCTCTGGTACCCGTAGCCGCGCACGGTGTTGTCACCGCCGGTGATGAACAGCTGGGTGACGGGCAGGTCGGCATCCTTGCGGGCCAGCAAGGCACCGCCGGAGGCGCGCAGCGCCAGGCGGCTGCGGCGCTTGGTCTCGGGATCGACCTCGCCGATGGGAATCAGGCTGAGCCAGCGGCCCGAGACACGGCCGAACGGCGTGCGCTGGGGCGTGAGCGTGGTGCCCGCGCCGACTTCCCAGGCAAAGCCGAAGCCCGAGGAGGGCGCCAGCGTGCTGTCGAAGTAGCGGCCCGTCCAGCCGTAGTTGGCCGTGACCGACGAGCTGGACGGGGGCGCGCCCTCGCCCTGGGTCTTGGCGTAGTCGTACTGCAGGTAGTAGTTGCGGTCGATGTGGTCTTCGGACTTGGTGCGGCCGGCGCGCAGCTGCAGGCTGTTGACATCGAAGTCGCCCGAGGGCGCGCGCTCGGCCTTGGCCGTGGTGAACCAGCGCCACAGGGTTTCGTCGGGCAGGGCGGTCCACTGCGTGGAGATCAGCGGGTTCTTGCGGTCGAAGCGCATGCGCGTGACGGCACGCCAGCCCAGCCAGGGCAGGCGGTTGTGGATGTGGTCCACGCTCAGGCGCGGGCCGGTGTCGGTGCTCATGCCCACGCCGAAGACCCATTTTTGCATCTGGGCCTCGCGCACCTGGGCGATGACGGGCGTGGTGACCTGGGCGCCCTTGCGCTTGATGGCTTCCTCGTCCTCGGCGGCGCTGTCTCCCTGCTGGGGCACGTTGGCCAGCGTGAGGAAGACGGAGTCGTAGTAGCCGCTGCTGGCCAGGCGCAGCTGGGCGTCGACCAGGGCGGTCTGGTCGTATTCCTCGCCCTCGGGCAGGCGTGCGATGCGGGCCGTGCCCACGGGGTCGTAGCGCTGGGCGCCTTCGATGCGCAGCGGGCCGAAGGTGTAGGCCGGGCCGGGTGCATAGGCCACGCTGACATCGGCCTCGTGCGTGTCGGCGTCGATGTCTGCCAGGCTGGAGTCGATGCGCGCCAGCGGGTAGCGGCGCGACTGCAGCGTGCGCAGGCCCTGGCTCTTGGCCTGGCTCCAGCTGGACTGGCTGAAGCGCTGGCCGGGCTGCAGCGGCCAGTCCTCTTCGATGGTGGCGCGCTGGGAGGCGCCATCGGGATCGTCGGCATTGACGCCCGCAAAGCGCACCTGGCTGCGCGCAATGGTGGCGGGCTCGCCCGGGTCCACCTTGACGGTGACCTGCAGCGGGGCCTCGTCGGATTCGGGCGTTTCCTTGATCTCCACCGTGACCGTGGGGCTGAAGTAGCCCAGCGTGCCGATCAGGTCGCGCACGTTGGCGTCGGTGGCGCCCAGCAGCCGCGTCAGCTCGCGCCGCTGCAGGTCGCTCTGGTAGCGGTAGCGGCGCAGTTCGAGGTGCTTTTCCAGCAGCTCGCGCACTTCCTTGGGCGCATCGACGACAAGGGAGAAGGCCGGGTCGCCGGTCGCTGCAATCAGCGACGGGTCCGTGTCCTTGTCATCATTCTTGGACGGCAGGAGGCTGCAGCCGCCGAGCATCAGGGCTGCACTCAACAGAAACAAAAACGCCGGCCCTCGGGCCGGCGCTGTCGCGGGGGGGAGCTTGGGCATCGGCCTATTTTGACAGCAGGCGCATGGCGTCTTCCAGACCTTTGAGTGTCAAAGGGTACATGCGGTTGCCCGTGAGCTGCTGGATGATGCTGATGCTCTGGCGGTACTGCCAGACGCCGGGCGGCTCGGGGTTGATCCAGGCAAAGCGCGGGAAGGCATGCGTCAGGCGCTGCAGCCATTCGGCGCCGGGCTCCTCGTTCATGTACTCCACGCTGCCGCCGGGCTGCAGGATCTCGTAGGGGCTCATGGTGGCGTCGCCCACGAAGATCAGCTTGTAGTCCTTGTTGTACTTGCGGATGATGTCCCAGGTCGGAAACTTCTCGGCGAAGCGGCGGCGGTTGTTCTTCCACATGAAGTCGTAGACGCAGTTGTGGAAGTAGTAGAACTCCAGGTGCTTGAACTCGCTCTTGACGGCGGAGAACAGCTCCTCCACGCGCTGCACGTGCTCGTCCATGGTGCCGCCCACGTCCATGAGCAGCAGCACCTTCACGTTGTTGTGGCGCTCCGGGATCATCTTGATGTCCAGGTAGCCCGCGTTGGCGGCCGTGCTGCGGATGGTGTCGGGCAGGTCCAGCTCCAGGTCGCTGCCTTCGCGTGCGAACTTGCGCAGCCGGCGCAGCGCCACCTTGATGTTGCGCGTGCCCAGCTCCTGCGTGTCGTCGTAGTCGCGGTAGGCACGCTGCTCCCAGACCTTGACGGCGCTCTTGTTGCGGCCCGGCCCGCCGATGCGCACGCCGGCCGGGTTGTAGCCGCCGTGGCCGAAGGGGCTGGTGCCGCCCGTGCCTATCCACTTGTTGCCGCCTTCGTGGCGCTCCTTTTGCTCCTCCAGGCGCTTCTTGAGCGTGTCCATCAGCTCGTCCCAGCCCATGGCTTCGATGGCGGCCTTCTGCTCGGGCGAGAGTTCGCGCTCCAGCAGCTTCTTCAGCCAGTCCTGGGGAATCTCGCGCGTGAGGTCGGCCACCATCTCCACGCCCTTGAAGTAGGCGGCGAAGGCGCGGTCGTACTTGTCGTAGTGCTTCTCGTCCTTGACCAGCACGGTGCGGCCCAGGTGGTAGAAGTCGTCCAGGCTCCAGGCGTCCTCGCTCCTGGGGCCGACCACGCCGGCCTGCAGCGCCTCCAGCAGGGTCAGGAACTCCTTGACCGAGACGGGCAGCTTGGCCGCGCGCATGGTGTAGAAGAAGTCGATCAGCATGGCATCTCCCGGGGGCCTTGCGTACGCGCCCTCATGTGCGCGCCACGGCGGTGCTGCCGTCCGAATGGCGCTGCAACTGGTCCAGCAACTGGGCGCGCGACTCGGGCCATTCGCCGCTGCGCAGGCTGTACATCACGGTGTCGCGGATGGTGCCGTCGCGGCGCAGCGCGTGGCCGCGGATCACGCCGTCCTTCCTGGCACCCAGGCGCTCGATGGCGCGCTGGCTGGCGAAGTTGAAGCAGTCCGTGCGCCAGCCCACCACATGGCAGGCCAGCGTGTCGAAGGCATGGCCCATGAGCATGAGCTTGGCCGAGGTGTTGACATGGGTGCGCTGCACGCTGCGCGCGTACCAGGTGTAGCCGATCTCCACGCGGCGCACCTCGGGCAGGATGTCGTGGTAGCTGCTGGTGCCCAGCACGCGGCCGCTGTCGTCGTCGAGCACGGCAAACGCGAAGCGCTTGCCCTGGCTGCGCTGCTCCAGCGCGGCCTCGATATAGGCGCGCACGTCGTCGGGCTCGGGCGCGGAGGTCACGCGGATGCGCCACAGCTGGCCGTCCTGCACGGCCTCGCGCAGGCCCGCTTCATGGCTGAGCGCCAGGGGCTCGAGCCGCACGCCGTTGAAGCGCATGACCACGGGCTGCACGAAGCCCTGGTGCGCCACGGCGCCAGCCACGGGGATGGTGGTGACCTGGCCGGTGATGACCGGCACGCGCGGGTCTGCGCCGGCGTGGTCGGGGCCTTCGGTGTCGGGCTTGGAATCCGGCATGGCTGGCCTCAGCGGTTGCGCTGGTTCATGAAGACCAGCTTCTCGAACAGGCTCACGTCCTGCTCGTTCTTGAGCAGGGCGCCCACCAGCGGCGGCACGGCGACCTTGCCCTCGGCGGTCTGCAGCGATTCCACGGGAATGTCCTCGGCCACCAGCAGCTTGAGCCAGTCGATCAACTCGCTGGTGGAGGGCTTCTTCTTGAGGCCGGGCAGGTTGCGCACGTCGTAGAACACCTTCATCGCGGCGGCCAGCAGCTCGCCCTGCAGCTTGGGGAAGTGCACGGCCACGATCTGGCGCATGGTGTCGGCGTCGGGGAACTTGATGTAGTGGAAGAAGCAGCGGCGCAGGAAGGCGTCGGGCAGCTCCTTTTCGTTGTTGGAGGTGATGAACACCAGCGGCCGGTGCTTGGCGCGGATCATCTCGCGCGTCTCGTAGCAGTAGAACTCCATGCGGTCGATCTCGCGCAGCAGGTCGTTCGGGAATTCGATGTCGGCCTTGTCGATCTCGTCGATCAGCAGGGCCACGGGCCGGTCTGCCGTGAAGGCCTGCCACAGCACGCCCTTGACGATGTAGTTGTGGATGTCCTTGACGCGCTCGCCGCCGTCGATGTCGGACAGTTGCGAGTCGCGCAGGCGGCTGACGGCGTCGTATTCATACAGGCCCTGCTGGGCCTTGGTGGTGGACTTGATGTGCCACTGCAGCAGCGGCATGTCCAGCGCGGCGGCCACTTCCTCGGCCAGCATGGTCTTGCCCGTGCCGGGCTCTCCCTTGACCAGCAGCGGGCGCTGCAAGGTGGCTGCGGCATTCACCGCGAGCATCAAATCCTGGGTGGCGACGTAGTTCTCGGAACCTTGAAATTTCATGGGCGGTATCAGCGTAAGTATTGATGGGGACGCTTGACGGTGACTGCCATAATCGTTCGCGCTACCCGCTCAGCAGTAGGCATCCGTCAGAACTCTTGAAGGATTGTGCGCGCAAAATGATAAAAACTTTGACCACGGTATTGGCGCTGGCTGTCGCATCTGTGACCTCTGTGGCACAGGCCCAGCAAAGCAAAGGTGACGCAAAGGCAGGGGAGGGGAAGATCGCCATGTGCATTGGCTGCCATGGCATCCAGGGCTACCAGGCCAGCTTCCCCGAGGTGTACAAGGTCCCCAAGATTTCCGGCCAGGGCGCACCCTACATCGTGGCCGCGCTGCAGGCCTACCAGAAGGGCGAACGCAAGCATCCCACCATGCGCGGCATTGCCGATCCGCTGACCGAGCAGGACATGGCCGACGTGGCGGCCTACTACGCCGAGCATGGCGTGGCCAAGGCCGCCGACGCCAAGGTCCGCGAGCCCAGCACCCAGGTCGCCGCGCTGCTGCAAAAGGGCGCCTGCGTATCCTGCCACGGCCAGGGCTTTTCCAAACCCATCGATCCCAGCTACCCCAAGGTGGCCGGCCAGTACGCGGACTATCTGTACTCCGCCCTCAAGTCCTACAAGACCGAAGGCAACCCCCATATCGGCCGCAGCAACGGCGTGATGGCCGGCATTGCCAAGCAGTTCACCAACAGCGAACTCAAGGCGCTGGCCAACTACATCGGCAGCCTCGATGGCGAGCTGCAGACCCTGCCGCAGCCCCATTTCCGCCTGGGCCACAAATCGCAGTGAATCGCGCGCAGCCCCATACCCCATAGCAAAAGCCCGCAATCGCGGGCTTTGTCTTGAGGGTGATGCACAGAGGCGCTATGCGCCGCCCGTGGCCTTGGCGCCGTCGCTCGTGGCGCGGCGCTGGACTGCGGCGATATAGGCCTCGCCATCGGGCGGGCGGCCCGAACGCTGGCTTTCCCAGAGCATCTGCCCCAGGCATTCCATGGTGGCGTGGTGGGCGTCGTGCAGCGAGTCCAGGCGGCGGCTGAGCAGCTCCACGGCCTGGCGTATGCCGCGCGGCTGGTCGATGCTGCACTGCTCGCTGATGGACAGATGCATGGACAGATGCAAAAACGGATTGGTCACGCCGGGCGTGGCGTCGTAGTCGCGCAGCAGGGCGGCGTCCACGTCGGCAAGGTCATCGAAATACTCGGGATGCTCGGCAATCCAGAGGCTGGCCAGCGTCTCTATGGCCTCCATCGGCGCGCCGCTCAGCATCTTGGTGCGCACGCCGCAGAAAAAGCGCCGCACATCGGCTTGGGTGGGGTTGAACATGGTGGCGCGCAGCGTAGCACGCGGCCCTTTTGGGCGGGCACGCAAGGACTTTGCCGAGGGCCCGCCGCAAGAAGAGGTCAGAGCACCTCGAAGACCCTGCCGGTCTGGGCGCCTTCCACGCTGCGCTGGTAGGCCAGGGCCACGCGGGCGGCGGGCACGGTCTCGAAGCCGGGGAAGACCGAGCCATAGGCATCGGCCGATTCGGTCAGCAGGGTGGGGCTCACGGCGTTGATGCGCAGGCCGCGCTGCAGTTCGACCGCGGCGCCGGTGACGAAGCCGTGGAGGGCGGCATTCACTGTCGATGCATTGGCGCCGTGGCGGATGGGCTCGGTGGCGGCGACGCCGCTGGTCAGCGTGATGGAGCCGCCGTCGCGCAGCCAGCGCTGGCCCAGCAGGGCGAGCCGCACCTGGCCCAGCAGCTTGTCCTGCAGGCCGGAGTTGAACTGCTCGGCCGTCATCTCGGACAGCGGGCCGAAGTGCAGCTTTCCGGCCGTGCTGACGATGGCGTCCACCTGGCCGGCGGCTTCGAACATTTTCTGCAGCGTCTCGGGCTGGGTGAAGTCGGCGCGCAGATCGCCGCTGTTGCGGCCCACGGTGACGATGTCATGGCGCGGGGCCAGCAGGGCGTGTACGGCGCGGCCGATGGTGCCGGAGGCACCGATGAGAAGGATCTTCATGCGGTTTTCTTTCTGAGGGGGTGAACAGGCCTCCAGTGTTTTGCAAATCATGGATGGCATAAAGTAGCCGGATCTTTTTGTACTCCTAAGCATTGGTTGGCAATCCATGGACAAGCTGCGCAATATGGAGGTCTTCATGGCCGTGGTCGAGGACGGCAGCTTTGCCCAGGCCGCGCGGCGCCTGGACATCTCGGCCGTGATGGTGGGCAAGCATGTGCAGCAGCTGGAAGCCCATCTGGGCGCGCGCCTGCTGCAGCGCACCACGCGGCGCCACAGCCTGACCGAGGTGGGGCGCAGCTTCTACGAGGACAGCCGCCAGGTCTTCGAGCAGTTGCGCTGGGCCGAGTCGGCCGTGGAGCGCAGCCGCAGCGCGCCCCAGGGCCTGCTGCGCATCAGTGCGCCGACCACGCTGGGCAACCATGTGATCGCGCCGCTGGTGGCCGACTACCAGCTGGCCAATCCGCTGGTGCGCGTGGATCTGCAATTGAGCGACAGCATGGTCGACCTGGTGGGCGAGAACATCGACGTGGCCGTGCGCATCGGCCCCGTGGGCGGCGAAGGCCTGGTGGCGCGGCCGCTGCAGCCCTATCGCATGGTGATCGCGGCGGCGCCTTCGTACCTGCGGCGGCGCGGTCATCCGCGTGGCGTGGGCGATCTGGCGCGCCATGACTGCCTGAGCTACGCGGTCTGGCAGCGCCGCTCGGAATGGATTCTGCGCGGCGACGGCTCGGCGCCGGTGCAGTGGCCCGACGATGCCCGCCTGCGCTGCAACAGCGGCGACGGGCTGCGCCATGCGGCGCTGCGCGGCCTGGGCCTGATCCTGCAGCCCGAGGTGCTGCTGGCCGCCGACATGGCCGCGGGCCGGCTGGTGCCCGTGCTGCAGGACTGCGTGCCACTGCCGCGCCCGGTGCACCTGGTCTATCTGCCGGACCGCCGCCAACTGCCCAAGCTGGCGCAGTTCGTGGACCACATGGTGCAGGCGCTGGGCGCGTCCTGAGGCCCGGTTTTCAGGGGGCGGGCGGGGGCGGGGCTTCCTGCGGCGCCTGCTCCTTCTCCTGCCGCGCTTGGGCCTCCTGCCGCTCCTTGGCCATCTGCTCGACCAGCTGCTGGCGGCCCTGCTTGGCCACGGCAATGAGCTGGGCCTGGTCCTTGTGGTGGGGGTACATGCGCTCGATCAGCTGCAGGTTGTGCTCCCGAAAGCGCGCGGTGGTGCGCCGGGCCTCGGCAGGGCTGTGGCCAGCGAGCTCCAGCACGGTGCACGCCGAGACCAGGCTGGACTCGAAGACTTCGCGCTCGACATGGTGCACACCCAGGTCGCGCAACTGGTACCAGTGGGCCATGTCGCGCGCGCGGGCCACGATCTCCAGGTGCGGAAAGCGCTTGCGCACGCGGGCGGCGATCTTCAGCGATTGCTCGGAAGAGTCCACCGCGATGACCAGCACCCGCGCCTTGTCCGCGCCGGCAATGCGCAGCAGGTCCATGCGCGTGGCATCGCCGAAGAACACGCGGTAGCCGAAGGTGTGTGCCACTTCCAGCATCTCCACGCTGTGGTCGAGGATGGTGGCCGGCACGCCCTGGGTCAGCAGCACGCGCGCCACGATCTGGCCGTAGCGGCCAAAGCCCGCAATGATGACCTGCGCGTCCTGCGGCTCCGATATTTCATGGGGCCTGGCAGCCTGGCCCGCGCCGTCGACCTGGCAATCCTTCATGTCGGCAAAGCGCTGGAGCAGCAGCTTGTCCATCAGCACCAGCACCAGCGGGCCGATCAGCATGGACAGGGCCACGGCGGCCACCAGCATGGACGAGATGCTGTGGTGGAACACCTTGTACTGCGCCGCCGTCTGGAACACCACGAAGGCGAACTCGCCGCCCTGGGCCAGCAGCAGGGTGAACACCGGGCGCTCGCGCCAGGGCAGCTTCAGCACGCGGGCCAGGGTGTAGAGCACGGCGCCCTTGAGCGCCAGAAAGCCCAGCACCATGGCCGCCATGGCCCAGGGCGCGCGCAGCAGCACGCCGAAATCGATGCTCATGCCCACGGCCATGAAGAACAGGCCCAGCAGCAGGCCCTTGAAGGGCTCGATGTTGGTCTCCAGCTCGCTGCGGTACTCGCTGTCTGCCAGCAGCACGCCGGCCAGGAAGGCTCCCAGCGCCATGGACAGGCCCACCTGCACCATCAGCATGGCAATGCCCACCACCAGCAGCAGCGAGGTGGCCGTGAAGATCTCGGGCGTGCGGCTGCGGGCGATCCAGCGCAGCAGGGGGCGCAGCAGCAGGCGGCCGCCCACCACCACGGCGGCGATGGTGCCCACGGTCTTGAGCACCTGCAGCCACAGGTGGCTGTCTGTGTGCGTGGCATTGGCGGCCTTGACCGCGCCCAGGATGGGGATCAGCGCCAGGATGGGAATGGCGGCCACGTCCTGGAACAGCAGGATGGAAAAGCCGGCCTGGCCGCTGGGCGTGCGCATGAGGTTGCGCTCGGCCATGACCTGCAGGCAGATGGCCGTGGACGACAGGGCCAGGCCCATGCCCGCGATCAGGCTCACGCGCCAGGAAAAGCCGAAGGCCCAGGCCGCCAGGAACAGCACGCCCGTGCAGGCCAGCATCTGCGCGAGCCCCCATCCCAGGATGGGCCGGCGCAGCTCCCACAGGCGGCTGGGCTGCAGCTCCAGCCCGATCACGAACAGCATCAGCACCACGCCGAACTCGGCAAAGTGAAGAATGTCATCCACATTGCTGACAAGCGACAGTCCCCAGGGGCCCATGGCAATGCCGGCACCCAGGTAGCCAATGATGGCGCCCAGGCCCAGGGCACGCGCAATGGGCACGGCCAGCACGGCGGCGGTGAGATAGAGAAAGCCGTAGATCAGCCAGATGGGGGCGCTGTGTTCCATGGAAGCTCGGGATCTTGGAGTTGGTGTTTACCCTGGGGTGATTGATTGTGTCACTCTCACAGCTGGGTCAGCTTTTTGACAGGGTTGAAAATGCCCCCCACGCTCCCTTTGCTGCGCTAGGTCCGCTGTCCCTGGCCGGGCGCCCCCCGAGGGGGCCGTTTTCATCTTGGGGCGGCCCGGCGATGAAAAAAGCCACCGAATGCTTCACCGCCCCATCCGGCTTTGCCGCGGCAGTGCGCCAGATCGGCTGCACGGTTTTAAGATGCCGGCCTGCTCCGTATTTTTAAGGTGTTTGGCATGGATTGGCACACTTGGATCGCCTACTTTGTGGCCTGCTGGATCATTGCGGTCTCCCCGGGCTCGGGCGCCGTGCTGTCCATGAGCCATGGCCTGTCGTATGGCGTGCGCAAGAGCAGCGCCACCATCTTCGGGCTGCAGCTGGGGCTGCTGACCATCTTGCTGATCGCCGGCGCGGGCGTGGGCTCGCTGCTGCTGGCCTCCGAATGGGCGTTCAACGCCGTGAAGATCGTCGGCGCCTGCTACCTGATCTACCTGGGCATCAGCCAATGGCGCTCGGGTGCCGCACCCCTGGCCACCCAGGAATCCATGCCCGAGCTCAGCGTGCGCCGCCGCGTGCTCACGGGCTTCCTGACCAACGCCACCAACCCCAAGGGCATCATCTTCATGGTGGCCGTGCTGCCCCAGTTCATGACCACCAGCCGCCCGCTGTGGCTGCAGTTGCTGATCCTGGCCGCTACCATGCTGGCCGTGGACACCATGGTCATGCATGGCTATGCGGCCAGCGCCAGCGCGCTGCGCGGCTTCATGCGCAGCGCGCGTGCCGTGCGCAGCCAGAACCGGGTCTTCGGCGCGCTGCTGATGGCCGTGGGCACGGGGCTGTTCTTCGTGCAGCGCGCGTCCAGGTGACATCCACCCTGGACTAACCCTAGCCTGTCGCGCGCCCGACATGGAGCGCGCGGCACCGGCCCCTACCATTTGGGGCATGAAAACCTTCCCTTCCTATTCCGAAGTGCGTGCCTGCGTGGGGCAGGAAGTCGCCGTCAGCGACTGGATCACCATCACCCAGCAGCAGGTGCAGCTGTTCGCCGATGCCACGGGCGACCAGCAGTGGATCCATGTGGACCCCGAGCGTGCGTCCAAGGGCCCCTTCGGCGCGCCGATCGCGCATGGCTTTCTGACGCTGTCGCTGATTCCCCAGTTTTTCCAGAGCTGCTTTCACATCGAAGGCGCGCAAATGGGCGTGAACTACGGCCTCAACCGCGTGCGCTTCACCTCGCCCGTGCCCGTGGGCAGCCGCCTGCGCGCGCGCCTGACGCTGCAGGCCGCTGAGCCCATCGAGCCCGGCGGCCTGCAGATGACCTGGCTGGTGACCGTGGAGCGCGAAGGCGCGGACAAGCCCGCCTGCGTGGCCGAGTCCGTGGCCCGCAACTACGGTGCCAAGGCCTGAATGAAAACTGACCCCCCGCTACCCTTGCTGCGCAAGGCCCGCTGCCCCCCAAGGGGGCGCTTTTCATCTTGGGGCGGCCCGGCGATGAAAAAAAGCCCGCAGGCGGCACCTGCGGGCTGGCTGCGTGGTGGCAGCGGTTGCGGGGTCTGGGGCTCAGGCGCCGAAGTTCAGCTGGCCCGAACGCTCGGCAGCGGCGGCCTCGCGGCGCACTTCCTCGCGGCTCACGCCAGCGGTGGCGGTGTTCTGGATGGGCAGGTAGCCTTCGGCGACGGAGGGCATGGTGCCATTGGCCTGGGCGGCCTTCAGGTCGGCCATGACCTGGGCACGTGTCAGCGTGCTTTGGGTCTCCACTTCGGGCGGGTAGCTGCTGTTGTCGGCGTAGTCGAAGCCGGCGGCCTGGGCGGCGAAGGCGGAAACGGTGAGGGCGGCCAGGACGGCAAAACGGCGGGTGTTCTTCATGATTCAAGTCCTTTGTTTTGTTTCTGGGACAGGGCGTTCCTTGCGGAAATCGCTTGGTAACGTAGAGCCCATGACTCAAATGTAGGACGATGTGGAATCGGGATAAACCCTTGGATTGGCAATGCGCTTTTTCAGCGGTTGAAACAATCGGCGGGGAACTTTCCGCCGACCCAGGCCGGTCGCTCAGGCCGCGCCGGGCGCGCCCTCGGCCAGTGCGGCGCCGGCAAACTGCTGCTGGCGCCAGGCTTCAAACACCGTCACGGCCACGGCGTTGGACAGGTTCAGGCTGCGCTGCTGCGGCAGCATGGGCAGGCGCAGGCGCTGCTGCGGCGGGAACTGCTCGCGCACCTCGGCGGGCAGGCCCTTGCTTTCGGAGCCGAACACCAGCCAGTCGCCGGGCTGGAAGCCGATGGCGTGGGCGGGGCTGCTGCTGTGCGTGGTCATGGCGAACATGCGCTGGCGGTCCGGCCGGCAGTCCTGCAGGAAGGCCTGCCAGTCGGCATGGCGGCGCACGGGCGCGTACTCGTGGTAGTCGAGGCCGGCGCGGCGCATCAGGCGGTCTTCCATGGAAAAGCCCAGCGGCTCGATCAGGTGCAGGCTGCAGCCGGTGTTGGCGGCCAGACGGATCACATTGCCGGTATTGGGCGGGATCTCCGGCGCGACGAGAACGATATGGAACATGGCCCGTATTGTCTCGCGGCGGCAGATGCCCCCGGGCCCCGGTCCCCTGCGGTCAGGGCGTGCGCGCCAGCACCAGGGCGCTGACCTCGGCCGCGCCTGCGCGGCGCAGGCAGGTGGCCAGCGCATGCAGGCTGGCGCCCGTGGTCATCACATCGTCGATCAACAGGATCTTGCGGCCGCGCACGTGGGCCAGCTGCGCAGGTGGCACGGCAAAGACCGTGCGCAGCTGGCGCAGGCGCAGGGCGCGCGGCAGGTCATGCTGGGCCTGTGCCGTGTGGGCGCGCTGCACGGCCTGGTGCCGCAGCTTGCCCCGGGTGGATGCGCTGCAGAGCGCGCGGGCCAGCACCAGGGTCTGGTGAAAGCCGCGCTCTCGCAGGCGCTGCGGCGACAGCGGCATGGGCAGCAGCAGGTCACATTGCTGCAGTTGCTCGCGCGCCTGAGGCAACTCCAGCAGCAGATCGGCCAGGCTGCGTGCCAGGCCGGTATCTCCCCGGAACTTGAAGTCGCCGATCACCGTGTGCCACGGGTAGGCATAGTCCAGCGCGGCCAGGCAGTGCGTCAGCGGCGGCGGCTTGACCAGGCAGGCGCCGCAGGTGCGGGGACCATCGGCGCCGGTGCGGGCCGGCAGCGGCATGGCGCAGCGCCCGCATCGCGCCATGGGTCTGGCCCAGCGTGCGCGGCAGTCCTGGCACAGGCGCCGCGCAGGCCAGCGGTGGCAGACGGCGCACTGGCTGGGCAGCAGGCCGGGCAGGCCGGCATGCCAGCGCGAAAGCCATGACGCAGGCAGGTTGGGCATGGAGTCAATATACTCGCGCCGCGTCCGCCACCCCTTTGCTCCGGGGCCGGGCGCCTGTCTTTTGAGGAGCACGGATTCCCCGCCCAGCCATGTCCCACGAATTGCCTCCCACCATCGATCCGGCCGCCGCATTGCGCTGGCAGCAGGGCGCGCCTGCGGCCTCGCCGTGGCTGCATGAGGAGGTGGCGCGCCGCATGCAGGAGCGGCTGGACTGGATCGTCAAGCCGCCCCAGCGCTGGTGCCACTGGCAGCCCGTGCGCGGCGGCCTGCAGGCCCATGCGCTGCTGCGCCAGCGCTATGCGCAGTCCGAATGCCTGGTCTATGAAGCCTCGCCGCTGCATGAGGCCGCCGCCCGCGAGCAGCTGGGCGCGCGCTGGTGGCAGCCCGCGCGCTGGACCGGGGGCGCCACGCGCTTCGGCGAGCCCGAGCCCGCCGGCGTGGACATGCTGTGGGCCAACATGGCCCTGCACCAGCAGGCCGACCCGCAGGCGCTGATCGCGCGCTGGCACCAGGCGCTGTCCGTGGACGGCTATGTGATGTTCTCCTGCTTGGGGCCCGATACGCTGCGCGAACTGCATGCCCTCTACGCCCAGCTCGGCTGGCCGCCCGCCGGCCAGGCCTTCACCGACATGCATGACTGGGGCGACATGCTGGTGCACGCAGGCTTCAGCGAGCCGGTGATGGACATGGAGCACATCACGCTGACCTTTGCCACGCCCGAGCGGCTGCTGCAGGAGCTGCGCGAGCTGGGCCGCAACTTCCATCCGCAACGCTTTGCCGCGCTGCGCGGCCGCCGCTGGCAGCAGCGCCTGCACGACGCCTTGCGCGAACGGCTGGCCGGCCCCGACGGACAGCTGGCGCTGACCTTCGAGATCGTCTACGGCCATGCCTACAAGCCGCAGCCGCGCGTGCGCCTGGAGTCCAGCAGCGCCGTGTCGCTGGAGGACATGCGCAGCATGCTGCGCCAGCCACGCAACACGGGTTTGCGATAGCCTGAATGTCGCTTTCCGGTCATTGATCGAAAACAAAAACGTCTACACTTTTCCCGAGCTGACAGAGACAACAGCTTTTCCCTGGGCTCGCTCTCCCGGGCCGGGAAAAGACCAGCGGTCCGCAGGCCGAAAGGGGAGACGATTTGGTGTTTCGCTTTGCCACGGGAACGAGAACGGGCCGGCGCATTCAAGAGTGGCCCGCCCGCAAGTTTGATCATCACCGGCTGCAGCAGTGCCTGCTCCTCTGGGAGCGGGCACTGGTCTTTCTGTCACTGTGTTCCCTGCTGCCCGCACTGCTGGGCCGCATGCGCTGCCTCTTTCCATCCGCTCCCGGCCCGCACGGCACACACGGCACACATGCCCTGAAGGGCCGGCGCGTGCGCATCCTCCCATCCACTTTGCTGCTGTCCCCCGAGTTCATGCGCCTGCAGGCGCAGGCGGGGATGGCGGCCCGCCCCCATCCTGGTCCCACGTCCGAGCTGCCGTTGATGTCGGCTGGCACGCTATTGGTGATTGCGCGCAGGCACATCTGCGGCGCTTTCATGCATGCTCGGACAGTTGAGGCCGGGAGTTGCCCTTTGGGCAGGCGTTGAACGGTCTGGCTGCGCGGCCCCCACGCCGGCGCAGCGGAGCGAGTGGATAACCCGAGGCTTAGATGTAAGTGAAAACTATGAAAAGCATTTCCACCAGGCTGGTTCTCTGGGGCTTGATGAGTGTGGCAGGGGCAGGCTCCCTTGCACATGCGGCGACAGATCTGCCAGGCGGCCCGGCCGTCAATCAGCTCAACCTTCATCCGGCGGTCACGCGTATCGCGCATGAGCAGCATTACCTGCACTGGATGATGCTGATCATCTGCACGGTGATCTTCATCGGCGTGTTCGCCGTGATGTTCTATTCGATCTGGAAGCACCGCAAATCGCGCGGCGCCAAGGCCGCGAACTTCCACGAATCGGCCACGGTCGAGGTGGTCTGGACCGTCGTGCCCTTCATCATCGTCGTGCTCATGGCGCTGCCGGCCACCAAGGTGCTGGTGGCGCAGAAGGACACCACCAACGCCGATGTCACGATCAAGGCCACGGGCTACCAGTGGAAATGGGGCTACGACTACATCAACGGCGAAGGCGAGGGCCTGAGCTTCATCTCCACGCTGGACAGCAGCCACCGCGTGCTGTCCGACAGCGGCGATGTGTCCAAGGCACCCAACGACTACCTGCTCAAGGTGGACAACCCGCTGGTCGTGCCCGTGGACCGCAAGGTGCGCATCATCACCACGGCCAACGACGTGATCCACTCCTTCATGGTGCCGTCCTTCGGCATCAAGCAGGATGCGATTCCGGGCTTCGTGCGCGACACCTGGTTCCGCGCCGAGAAGACCGGCGACTACTACGGCCAGTGCGCCGAGCTGTGCGGCAAGGAGCATGCCTACATGCCCATCCACGTGAAGGTGCTGTCCAATGACGGCTACAAGGCCTGGGTGGACGAGCAAAAGAAGATCGCCGCCGCCAAGAAGGACGACCCCAGCAAGGTCTGGTCCCTGCAAGACCTGATCGCACGCGGCGAGAAGGTCTATGCGGCCAACTGCGCGGCCTGCCACCAGGCCAACGGCAAGGGCGCCGGTCCCATCAAGGCGCTGGACGGCAGCCCCGTGGTCCTGGGTCCCACGGCCGAGATGATGCATGTGGTGCTGGAAGGCCGTGCCAACGGCGCCATGCCCGCCTGGAAGCAGCTGAGCGATACCGAGCTGGCCGCCGTGGTCACCTTTGCCAAGAACCACTGGTCCAACAAGACCGGCCAGCTGGTGCAGCCGGCCGAGTTCGTGGCCGCCCGCACAGGCAAGTTCCCTGCGCAGTGAGCACGCAAGACAGATGAGCGATTGGAGATAACAGCATGAGCGCCGTACTTCCCCCCATCCACAGCCCTGCGGGCGAGGGCCACGAACATGCGCATGAGCACGAGCATGGACACGGGCATGACGATCATCACCACCACGCCACGCCCACGGGCTGGCGGCGCTGGATGTTCGCCACCAACCACAAGGACATCGGCACGCTGTACCTGCTGTTCTCGTTCACCATGCTGATGGTGGGCGGGGTGCTGGCGCTGCTGATCCGCGCCGAGCTGTTCCAGCCCGGGCTGCAGATCGTCAACCCCGAGCTGTTCAACCAGCTGACCACCATGCACGGCCTGATCATGGTGTTCGGCGCCATCATGCCGGCCTTCGTGGGCTTTGCGAACTGGATGCTGCCGCTGCAGATCGGCGCCTCCGACATGGCCTTCGCGCGCATGAACAACTTCAGCTTCTGGCTGCTGATCCCGGCCGGCCTGATGCTGGTGGGCTCGTTCTTTATGCCCGGCGGCGCACCCGCCGCAGGCTGGACGCTGTATGCGCCGCTGACGCTGCAGATGGGGCCGTCCATGGACACCTCCATCCTGGCCATGCACATCATGGGCGCCAGCTCCATCATGGGCGCCATCAACATCATCGTCACCGTGCTCAACATGCGCGCGCCCGGCATGACGCTGATGAAGATGCCCATGTTCGCCTGGACCTGGCTGATCACGGCCTACCTGCTGATCGCCGTCATGCCCGTGCTGGCCGGCGCCATCACCATGACGCTGACGGACCGCCATTTCGGCACCAGCTTCTTCAATCCCGCAGGCGGCGGCGATCCGGTGATGTACCAGCACATCTTCTGGTTCTTCGGCCACCCCGAGGTCTACATCATGATCCTGCCGGCCTTCGGCATCATCAGCCAGATCGTGCCGGCCTTCAGCCGCAAGAAGCTGTTCGGCTATGCGTCCATGGTGTATGCGACCTCGTCCATCGCCATCCTGTCCTTCATCGTGTGGGCGCACCACATGTTCACGACCGGCATGCCCGTCACGGGCCAGCTGTTCTTCATGTACGCCACCATGCTGATCTCGGTGCCCACGGCCGTGAAGATCTTCAACTGGGTGGCCACCATGTGGCGTGGCTCCATGACCTTCGAGACGCCCATGCTGTTCTCGGTGGGCTTCATCTTCGTGTTCACCATGGGCGGCTTCACGGGCCTGATCCTGTCGATGGCGCCCATCGACATCCAGCTGCAGGACACCTACTACGTGGTGGCCCACTTCCACTACGTGCTGGTGGCCGGATCGCTGTTCTCCATGTTCGCGGCCTACTACTACTGGGCGCCCAAGTGGACGGGCGTGATGTATTCGGAGACGCGCGGCCAGATCCACTTCTGGGGCTCGCTGATCTTCTTCAACATCACCTTCTTCCCCATGCACTTCCTGGGCCTGGCGGGCATGCCGCGCCGCTATGCCGACTACCCCATGCAGTTCGCCGACTTCAACATGGTGGCCTCGCTGGGCGCGCTGGGCTTCGGCCTGATGCAGGTGTATTTCTTCCTCTTCGTCGTCGTGCCCGCCATGCGCGGCAAGGGCGAGAAGGCGCCGCAAAAGCCCTGGGAGGCTGCCGAAGGCCTGGAGTGGGAAGTGCCCTCGCCGGCGCCGTTCCATACCTTCGAGACGCCGCCCAAGCTGGATGCGACGGCGACCCGCGTCATAGGCTGAAATGAACCACCGCCTGGGTCGCTTCGCGCCTTCCCCCTTCCTCGGTGCCCCTGGGGTGGGGCGCGACAGTCTCAGAGATTGCCAGTAGTCATGGAGATCAGAAAAATGGATGCACAGCAACGAAAAGCCAACGTGCGGCTGGCGCTGATCCTGGTATCGGTGGCGCTGGTCTTTCTGGCCGGCTTCGTGATCAAGATCACCGTGCTCCATTGAGCGCTTGAAGGCAACAGGAGGGCAATCCGTGAGCGTGCGCAGTGAAAACGCGAAGATGGTGGGCAAGCTGGCCGTGGTGGCGCTGGGCATGTTTGCCTTCGGCTACGTGCTGATTCCCATCTACAAGCACATCTGCGAGCTCACGGGCATCAACATCCTGTCGCTGTCCGAGCGGCAGGTGCCGGGCAACGGCACGGCCGGGCGCGATGTGAAGCTGCCGGCCAACTCGCAGGTGGACAAGAGCCGCACCATCACCGTGGAGTTCGACGCCAATGCGCGCGGGCCCTGGGACTTCAAGCCGGCGCAGCGCTCCATGCAGGTCCATCCGGGCGAGCTGGCCACGGTCATGTACGAATTCCAGAATGTGCAGAACCGCCGCATGGCGGCCCAGGCGATACCGAGCTATGCGCCACGCCAGGCGGCTGCGCATTTCAACAAGCTCGAGTGCTTCTGCTTTTCGCAGTACACGCTGGAGCCAGGGGAAAAGCGCGAGTGGCCGGTGGCCTTCGTGATCGATCCGCGCATCTCCAAGGACGTGACCACGATCACGCTGTCCTATACCTTCTTCGAGGTGGGCGGCAGGACGCCGGCCGCGCCCACGGGCGATGCGCCGGTGGCCGCAGGGCCGAAGCAGGAGCCGGCCTCATGAATGCGCCGCAACCCGGGGACAAGCGCCGCCCGCCCAGCGTGTGGCGCACGGTGCGCGCCGTGGCCTGGTCCCTGTTCGGCGTGCGCAGGGCAAGCGAGTACCAGCAGGACGGGGAGCGCATCACGCCGCTGCATGTGATTGCAGTGGGGCTGGCGGCCATCTTCCTGCTGGTGCTGGGATTGATCGCGCTGGTCAAGCTCGTGGTCTGAGCGGCGCGGCCATCGGGGACAGAGAGTGATAGACGGGAAACACAGAACCAAGAATGTCAGGAGCTGAGCAATGAGTGCAACCACCCACGGCAAAACGCCTTACTACTACGTGCCGGCAGAGTCCAGCCATCCCGTCATGGCGGCGGCGGGGCTGTTCTTCGTGATCCTGGGCGCGGGCAACTGGATCAACGGCCATGAATGGGGCATGTACAGCCTGGGCCTGGGCCTGGTCTGGTGGCTGGCCGTGCTCTTTTTCTGGTTCCGGGAGGCCGCGCATGAAAGCGAGTCGGGCAAGTACGGTCGCAAGATCGACCTGTCCTTCCGCTGGAGCATGAGCTGGTTCATCTTCTCCGAGGTGATGTTCTTCGGCGCCTTCTTCACCGCCCTGTGGTGGGCGCGCTCGCACTCGGTGCCCGCGCTGGGCAGCCTGGACAACGCCTTGCTGTGGCCCGACTTCAAGGCCGTCTGGCCCAGCATGGCAGCGGGTGCCACGGCCTCGCCGGCCAACAGCGTCGAGCCCTTCCAGACCGTGGGCCCGTTCTGGCTGCCCACCATCAACACGGCGCTGCTGCTGACTTCGGGCGTGACGCTGACCATTGCCCACCATGCGCTGCAGGCCGGCCACCGCGCCCGCACCATCGCCTTCATGTGGATGACGGTGATCCTGGGCTTCGTCTTCCTGTGCGTGCAGGGCTACGAGTACTACCACCTGTACACGGATCTGAACCTCAAGCTGTCCTCGGGCGTGTTCGGCTCGACCTTCTTCCTGCTCACGGGATTCCACGGCTTCCACGTCTTCGTGGGCATGCTGATGCTGTTCTTCATCACCATGCGCCTGCATGCCGGGCACTTCACGGCCGAGCGGCATTTCGGCTTCGAGGGCGCGGCATGGTACTGGCACTTCGTGGACGTGGTGTGGCTGTTCCTCTACGTGCTGGTCTACTGGATGTAGTCTGTATCCGGCCCCATGCAAAAAGAAGCGCCAGGGCGCTTCTTTTTGTTTGTGGGGGCAGGGGGCTTGTCTATTGCCCGGCGGTCCAGCCGGTGGGATGGATGTAGCCCAGCTTGGCCGCCAGCAGCACGCACAGGAACAGCGCGATGGACAGGCCCACGCGCAGCGCCAGTGCACGGAACATGGCGCGGCTGCGGCGCCTGTCGTCGCCCGCTCCCTGCTGGTCTTCGGGATTGCGGCGCATCATGAAGAACAGGGCGCTGCCCAGACTGGCGACAATGGCCAGCAGGGCGAGAACGATCACGAATTTCATGGGTGGATTATCCGGTGCGTGTTTCCAGAATGCCAGAGCGCTGGCGGTTTGTACTGATCACCTTGGCCGCGCTGATCGGCGTGGCCGTCACGCTGTCCCTGGGCCGCTGGCAGCTGCAGCGCGCGGCCTACAAGCAGGAACTGTTCGACGCCGTGCAGCGCCAGCAGGGCCTGCCGCCGTGGAGCAACGCCCAGCTGGCAGCCGTGCAGCCCGATGCGGTGCCGAACCCCGAGGCCGCGCCCTGGCTGCACCGTCCCGTGCAATTGCAGGGCCACTGGATTGCGGGGCAGACGCTGTACCTGGACAACCGCCAGATGCAGGGCCAGCCGGGCTTCTTCGTGCTCACGCCGCTGCGGCTGGCTGCGCCGCATGAGGACGTGGTGATCGCCGTGCAGCGCGGCTGGGTGCCGCGCAACTTCCTGGACCGCACGGCCCTGCCCGAGGTGCAGACGCCCGAAGGGCTGGTGACCGTCCAGGGGCGCATGGAGGCCGCGCCGTCCCGGCTCTACGAATTCGGCCGTGCAGGGGCAGACCCTGATGGGCAAAAGTCGCGCATCCGACAGAATGTGGACATTGCCGAATGGGCCGTGGCCTCCGGGCTGCCGCTGCGCGAATGGAGCCTGCTGCAGACCGGCGAAGCCAGCGAAGACCTGCGGCGCGACTGGCCTGTTGTGACGGCCGGTGTCGAGAAACACCATGGCTATGCGTTCCAATGGTTTGGACTTGCGGCCCTGATCACGCTTTTGTATGTCTGGTTCCAAATCGTCCGACGCTTTGTCCGCCCGCGCCATGCCCGCTCCTGAGACTCCCCTGGAGATGACTGTCCATGGCCTGCCACCCTTGCAGCCGGGCCTTGCCGGCGCGCAACGCACGCGCAGCGGCCGCTGGAAGATGCTGGCCGTGTTCGCGGTCTGCGCCGCGCCCGTGGTGGCCTCCTATTTCACCTACTACGTGCTGCGGCCTGGTCAGCAGCGCAGCTTTGGCGAGCTGATCGCGGACCAGCCAGCCTTGCCACCGGCCACGGCCACCACGCTGGACGGCGCCCCTGTACCGCTGCAGTCGCTCAAGGGCCAATGGCTGCTGCTGAGCGTGGCGGGCGGGGACTGCGGCAGCGCCTGCGAAAGCCATCTCTATCTGCAGCGCCAGCTGCGCGAGACCCTGGGCCGCGAAAAGGACCGGCTGGACCGGGTCTGGCTCATCTCCGACGACGCTCCCGTGCCCGCCCACCTGCGCCCCGCGCTGGCCCAGGCCACGGTGCTGCGCGTGCCCGAGGCCGTGCTGCGCGGCTGGCTGCAGCCCGCGCCCGGCCATGCGCTGCAGGACCACCTGTACGTGGTGGACCCGCAGGGCCACTGGATGATGCGCATGCCCGCCGGGCTGGGCATGGCCGACGCCGGCAAGGCCAAGCGCGACCTGGACCGGCTGCTGCGAGCATCGGCCTCGTGGGACACGGCGGGACGCCCCGGCGACGGCGACTGAGGCCTGCGCCAAGGAACCGAGCCGGCAGCCAGGCCGTCTCATGGAGGCAGGCAGGCCCCGCAGCGCCGGGGTCTTGCGGTTATGGGTTATGGTTTGCGGCTGTGCGAAAGCGCCTTCAGCGGACGCTTTCGCCTTTTCCCTTTCCAGCCCGGGCGGCGCGCAGGCTTTGCGGCCACGCAGCCTGCGGCAACTACCTTGTTGAGGAAGCATGAACAAACGGACAGCGCTGCGCTTTCTGGGCGTGACCGCCATGGCATGGGGCGCCCTGGCGCTGAGCGGATGCTCGCGCGAGGCCAAGACCAGTTTCCAGGGTGTCGATGTCACGGGCGCCGAATACGCCAAGGACATTCCCCTGCGCGATGTGGACGGCAAGCAGCGCAGCATCAAGGACTTTGCGGGCAAGGTCGTCGTGGTCTTCTTCGGCTACACGCAATGCCCCGACGTCTGCCCCACCACGCTGCAGGAGCTGGTCGAGGTCAAGCAGCAGCTGGGCGCCGATGGCGACAGGCTGCAGGGCGTCTTCGTCACCCTGGACCCCGAGCGCGACACGCCCGAGGTGCTCAAGGCCTACCTGGGCAACTTCGACCCCGGCTTCGTCGGCCTGCACGGCACGCCCGAGGAGACGGCGGCCGTGGCCAAGGATTTCAAGCTCTTCTACAAGAAGGTGCCCGGCAAGACCGAAGGCACCTACACGCTGGACCATTCGGCCGGCAGCTATGTCTACGACACGGCCGGCCGCCTGCGCGTGTATGAGCGATACGGCGGCGGCCCGCAGGTGCTGGGCGCCGACGTCAAGGCCCTGCTGCAGGAAAAGCGTTCCTGATCCTGCGCGCGCCGCAGCCAGTGTGACCGCCGTCACATTGGCTGCGTTTAGGCGCGATGCGGCACACCATCCCTGATGTGCATCGCCGCAGGACTGCTTAGAGTGGGCCCCGCCTGGAGCGTCATGCCGACGCCCCGCCCATCTCCAAGAGACCTGATCCATGCGGCGAAACGTGTACGTCACCCAGCGTGAGTACCCTTTGAACGAAGGAGAGACGCTTCTTTCCGTCACCGACCTGAAGGGGCGCATCGTCTATGCCAACGATGCCTTCATCCGCGTCAGCGGCTTCGAGGCCGCCGAGCTCTACGGCAAGGCCCACAGCATCGTGCGCCATCCGGACATGCCGGCCGCCGCCTTCGCCGACATGTGGTCCACCATCCAGCGAGGGCTGCCCTGGAGCGCCCTGGTCAAGAACCGGCGCAAGAACGGCGACCACTACTGGGTGCGCGCCAACGCCAGTCCCATACGGCATGCGGGCACCGTGGTCGGCTACCTGTCCGTGCGCACCCGGCCGCAGCCGTGCGAAGTGCAGCAGCATGCGGCGCTCTATGAACAGATCAATGCCGGCGTGCGCTCGCTGGGCCTGCACCGGGGCTTCCCAGTGGGGCGTGGCGCCGCGGGCGCGCTGCAGCGCTGGTGGCGCTTCAGGCCGCTGGCCTGGCGGGCGCAGGCCATGGTGGCGGGACTGTGGCTGCTGGGATCGGCCGGGCTGTGGTTGCCGTCGCTGCAGGCCTGGGCCTCGGCTTTGCCCCTGTCCCTGACGCTGGCCGAGATCTGGCCCGCCTGGCTGATCTGGAGCCTGGCTTGCGTGGCGGCCGGGCAGTGGCTGCGCACCAGGCTGCTCATGCCCCTGGCTGCCCTGCGCGGACAGGCCCAGGCCGTGGCCAGCGGGCAGCAGACGGGGGAACTGTTCACGCAGCGCACGGACGAGATCGGCGCCATCGGCGGCGCCGTGCGGCAGACCGGACTCAACCTGGTCTCCCTGGTGGACGACATCCAGGGCAAGAGCGACCAGGTGCGCCGCTGCGCGCTGGCCGTGCAGCAGGGCAGCACCGAACTGAGCGACCGCACCGAGGCTGCCGCCGCCAGCCTGGAGCAATCGGCCCAGGCCATGCAGGCCCTGGCCTGCGCCATAGAGCGCAGCAGCGCCCAGGCCGGCGAGGCCGCCCGCCGCGCGCGGCATGGCGTGGACATGGCCGGGCAGAGCAGCCGCATGGTCGCGCAACTGGACCAGGGCATGCGCGGCGTGGCCCGGACCAGCGACCAGGTCGGGGAGATCAGCTCGCTCATCGACGGCATTGCCTTTCAGACCAATCTGCTGGCGCTCAACGCCGCCGTGGAGGCCGCGCGCGCCGGCGAGCACGGCAAGGGCTTTGCCGTGGTGGCCGACGAGGTGCGCGGCCTGTCCCAGCGCAGCGCCCACGCTGCGCGCCAGATCAAGGCATTGATCGAGGCATCGCAGCAGCAGGTGGCGCAAAGCTGCGCCATGGCGCGCGAAATGGGCGAGGCCATGCTCGCCGTGCAGGCCGACATGCGCGAGCAGCTGCTGCTGGCCGAAGGCATGCAGGCCGCCAGCCAGGCCCAGGCCGGTGGCGTGCAACAGGTACAGGCCGCCGTGCAGCAGCTCGAACAGATGACCCAGCACAACGCCACGCTGGCGCGCGACACCATCGCGCACGCGCAGCAGCTGGCCGGGCAGGCTCAGGCGCTGGAGGCTGCGGCATCGGTCTTCCACGGCAAGGGGCCGTCCGCATGATGGCGTCGGCCTGGAGCGCGCAAGCCGGCCATCTGATCGGGCCGTGCGAGGCGCTGGATGAGGAGCTCAAGCGCGTGGCCATGGAGGCCGCGCCCGACGGCATCGTGCTCGTGGATCGCAAGGGCCGCATCCTGCTGGCCAATCCCGCCATGCAGGCCATGAGCGGCTATGGCGCCTCCGAGCTGCTGGGCCGTCCGCTGCAGATGCTGCTGCCGCCCGAGGCGCATGCGGCCCATGGGCCGCAGCTGCAGTCCTACTTCGCCCAGCCCGCGCGCCGGCCCATGGGGCAGGGGCGGGACCTGTGGCTGCTGCGCAAGGACGGCAAGCGCCTGTCCGTGGACATCGCCCTGGGCCATTCCCCGCACGGCGGGGGCGTGGCCGTGGCCTTTGTGCGCGACCTGTCGCAGCTGCGCCAGATGGAGGCCTGCATGCACTACCACGCCACGCACGACACGCTCACCGGCCTGCTCAACCGCTGGCAGTTCGGGTTGCAGCTGGAGCAGGCGATCTCGCAGGCGCAGGCGCAAGTGGGTTCGGGCTCGGGCACCGGGCCCGCGTCCTTTGCGCTGCTGCTGCTCGACCTCGACAACTTCAAGGCCATCAACGACGGCTATGGCCACGACGTGGGCGACCAGGTGCTCAAGGAAGTGGCGCGCCGCCTGCAGGCCGCGCTGGGCACTTCGGCCACGCTGGCGCGCATGGGCGGTGACGAGTTCACCGCCGTGCTGCATCCCTGCAACGGGCCGGACCTGCGCCGGCGCGTCGACGCGCTGCTGGGCGAGCTGTGCCGGCCCTGCGCCATCGGCCACTACGCGCTGAACTTCGGCGCCAGCGTGGGCGTGGCCTTCTACCCGCAGGACGCGGGCGATGCGGCCACCCTCATGCGCTATGCCGACATGGCCATGTACGACGCCAAGCAGCGCGGCCGTGCCTCCTACGCCTGCTATGCCAGCGCCATGGGCGAGGCCATGGCCGAGAAAGTGCTGCTGCACGAACGCCTCAAGCGCGCCCTGGACCGGGGTCTGCTGAGCCTGCATTTCCAGCCCCAGGTGCAGGTGCTGGGCGGCCAGGTCCAGGGCGTGGAGGCCCTGCTGCGCTGGAACGACGAGCAGATGGGCTGGGTCTCGCCGGAGCGCTTCGTGCCCGTGGCCGAGTCCACGGGCCTGATCCTCGCGCTGGGCGAATGGGTGATCGATGCGGCCTGCCGCCAGGCCGGCGACTGGCTGCGCGCAGGCATGCCGCTGCGCGTGGCGGTCAACCTCTCGGCCCAGCAACTGCGCCAGGCCGACCTGCAGCAGCGCCTCATGGGCAGCCTGGCCCGGCATGGCGTGCCGCCGCACCTGCTGGAGCTGGAAGTCACCGAGTCCGCCGCCATGACCGACCCGCAGCAGGCGCGCGAACTGCTGGGCAGCCTGCTTGCCGCAGGCGTCTGCGTGGTGCTGGATGATTTCGGCACCGGCTACTCCTCGCTGGCCCACCTGCGCGATCTGCCCGTCTCGCGCGTGAAGATAGACCGCACCTTCATCGGCCCCATGCTCGACAGCCCGGCCGACGCCAAGATCGTCAAGGCCGTGATCGCGCTGGCCCGCACCCTGGGCCTGCAGGTGGTTGCCGAAGGCGTGGAAACCGCCGAGCAGCTGCGCCTGCTGCGCATCCTGGACTGCGACGCCTACCAGGGCTGGCTCTTCGCCCGCGCCATGCCGGCGGAGCAGATTCCCGCGCTGATTCACAAGCCCGTGGCGACCTTGCTGGCGCAGCAGGAGGAATAGGCGCTTGAGCATCAAACTGCGGACTGTTGCGATGGGAAGGGAGCGATGGTGAGCAGGGACGGCGGTTCTGCCAAACCTGGCGCTTGATGTTGCAACAGGTCGGCAAGCCTATCGGTCCGCCCGATCAACCGCCACGCCTCTCGCACCCCACCTCCTTCACCCCACCCCCACTGATCCTCGACAACACCGCAGGCTGCAGCACGCAGTGCCATCGATCCGGCCGCTCCAGCGCGCCCAGTTGCACCAGGCGCACAAGGCTGCGTGCGATGGTTTCGCGCGTGGTGGCCAGCAGGGCGGCCAGTGCACCCTGGCTGGGCAGGCGTACGAGCAGGCTTGACTGCAGCGCGGCCAGTTGCATCAGGGTGGCGGCCAGCTGGCGCAGCACGCCGGGGATGCGGACGATGTGGGCCCATTCCGCCAGCAGGGCGTTGTTGCAGGTGTAGCTGGTGGCCAGCGCGCGCACGAAGGCGGCATCGACCAGGCCGCGGCGCGTGATGGTGGCGATGTCCACGCAGCAGATGCGCCCCGGGCCCAGGGCCTCGAAGTGCATGGCCGAGGGCTGCTGCAGCCAGCCCGGGCTGCCCAGCGCGTGGCCGTTGCCGAACAGTGCCACGGGCCGCTGCACGCCGTCGCCGCCACGGCGGATGGCCAGAACGAAACCGAGCTTGATCACCTGGAATTCATGGGCAACGCAGCCTTGCGCCTGGAGCTTCTGGCCCTTGGCCAAGCCGCGTTCGCGGATATGCGGCAGCCATTGCTGGAATGCGGGCTCGGGTAACTGGCCCAGCAGGCAATGGGACGAACGCATGCATTCGCTGCAGCGTACGGCTGAAGGCGCAAAGGACGACGATGGCATGGCACGGACGGTTCGAAGGCGCCGCAAGCCAGGGCAGGAGGCGCCCTGGCGCTGGCAGGGACCCGGGCGTGCGGCCAGGGCGAAGCCGTGCAGGCTAGCGGGCCCTGCGGCTGAATGCAACGTGATGTAACCGTTTTCGCGCCAGATGGCGTCAATCCACCGCTGTTCCTTGACCTGGGTCAGACGGCTGCCGTGCTGCTGGTGCTGCTGGCATGGTCGGCACCGCTGGCCGTTTCGCTGCCGTGGGCGCGGGCGGCTTCGCGCATGCGTGCCAGCTCGCGTGCGGGCAGGGGGATGTCGCCGCTGGCGACCTTCATCAGCAGGCAGTGCAGCATTTCGGTGGACAGGCCGTGCAGCACCAGGCGGTGGCCGGCGCGCAGGGTGGACAGGGGCACCAGCGGGTGCTTGTTGTTGAGCATGACCAGGTGCTCGGGCGAGGCGAGGATCTTGGCCGCATAGATGGCCACGGTCTCGTCCAGCTGCAGCGAGTTGCTGGCGCGCCAGAAGTCGTTGTCGGTCAGCAGCAGCTGGTAGACGGGCGTGTAGACCTCGATGGCGCTTTGCAGGTCCAGCAGGTTCAGGCGCCCGCGCGGCATGTCCTCCAGGCGCAGGGGCGGGTTGCGCAGCATGGAGAAGTCGGGCTCGGCCACGGGCTGCAGTTCCTGGCCTGCGGCGCGCAGCGCGTTGTTCAGGCGGATGACGAAGTTGAACAGGTTCAGGTCGTGCCTGAGGAACAGGTCGTCCCTGATGTCGTCGATGCTGCCTGGCTCCAGCGGTGTGGTGGACACGGGCGTGGGCGCGTTGGCCGCGACAAAGGCCAGGATCTGCGAGCCAAGGTGGAAGTGGCGCAGGATGAGCCAGTTGGCCTCGGGCGAGACGAAGCGGTTCATGCTGAAGGCCAGCAGCCGGTGCAGCAGCCTGGAGTGGGCCCAGTTGCGCGGCAGCAGCACCTTGAGGATCTGGATGAGGACGATGCTGGTGCGCGCCAGCGGCCGCAGAAAGGGCAGCAGGTATTGGCGCGAGCCGCTGCTGCAGTCGCGCAGCCAGGCGGCCTTGACGTCGTCGGGCAGCGGCGTGCTCTGGTCCAGGTACAGGGCACGCCAGGGGCTGGGGTCGCGCTCGTCGTGGGGCTGGTCGATGAAGTCTGGCGGTGGCATCAGTTCTCCTCGGTCAGGACATGCTCGAACTGCATCAGGTACAGCGCCGCCGTGTGGCGCGCGGTGCGCACGATGGCCTGCGCCGCCGTGCCCCCGCTGCCGTCTGTGTCGTCTGTGCCGTCCAGCGCCATCACCATCTGCACGGCCATGAGCCAGCGTTCCAGGTGGTGTTCGTCGTTGGCTCCGTGGTATTCCAGGAAGCGGAAGGCATCGGGCGGCAGCGGCAGGCTGGCGCGCAGCAGCGGCAGCAGGCTGGGCACGATGCGCTGGCCCGTGCCTTCGATGATGTAGATGGCGCCCAGCAGGCCCACGGGATTGGGCGTGGCGGCCAGGCCGTGCAGGTAGGCGTTGAGCGCCTCGCCGCCGGGGTTGCGGCGCAGGCGGGTGAGGTCGGTCTCGGTGCCGCCGGCCTTGAGGTAGTCCTCGTGCAGGATGCGGAAGTCGTTCTGCTCCTCGCCCGCATGCACGTCGATCAGCGCGGCCAGCGCCGCGTGCTCGCCGGTCAGCGAGGCCGCGCCCTCGCGCATCCACAGGCTGCCCTCGCGCACCTGGGGAACCCAGTGGCTCATCCAGCGCACGTAGTCGGCGGTCTGCAGCCTGCCTGTGCGTATGCGCTGCAGCAGCGGCGTGCGCCACACGCGCGAGCGGTAGTCCTGCCAGAGGCTGGCCAGTTCGGTCAGCAGCGGCGCGAGCGTGGCCGGGGCCTGGTTCGGGTCGTGGGGCGGGGCGATGGTGGAGACATCGGGCAGCAGGTCCGGGGCAGCGGGAGCTTCGGCGGTGGCACTGCGCGCTGTGGCCTTGGCCGGGGTGGCGGTGGGAGCCTGGGCCGCATCCTCCACTTCCAGCAGCATGTAGCCGGCCGTGAAGCGGCCCGATTCGGGAATGAAGCACAGCACGGTATCGCCGTGCTTCAGGCGCGCCGATTGCGTGCGCAGGAATTCGGCCAGCATCACGAAGATGGAAGCCGCGCCCGTGTTGCCGCGCCAGGCCAGGTTGCTCCACCAGCGTTCGCGCGGGATGCCGAGCTGGGCCTTTCCCAGCAGCTCGTCCACCACGGGGATGAAGCGCTCGGACGAGTAGTGGCACAGGAAGTGGTCTATGCCGCGCCCGGGCACCCAGCCCGTGTGCGCCAGGTGGGCGTATTCGTGGATGCAGACATCGAACAGGTGCGGCAGCAGACGGATGTCCTGGCGCAGCGACAGCGCGCCTGCGGCCTCGGCCTCGCCCCAGGCGGCAAAGTCCAGGTGGCTGGTGGCGCGGTCGGGCGTCAGGCCCAGCTGCATGCAGACCGGGTAGTCGCCCGCAAAGCTGCGCAGGTGCGTCCAGCGCAGCTTCAGGCGCAGGCCGGGCGCGTCGGGCAGGGCCTGCGGGCCGCCCAGCAGCACGGCGCCTGCGCCATCGGACAGCATCCAGCGCAGGAAGTGGGCGTCGAAATCCGTGTTGTATCCCTGGGCCGCGAAGCGCGAGCGCTTGAACAGGCGCGAGGGCATTTCGCTGGCCACGGCCAGGGCCAGCGAGTCGGGCGCGCGGTCCACGGCCTGGGCCGCCGCCTGCAGCGCGCCCACGCTGGCGGCGCAGACGCCGTGCACGGACAGGGTCTCCATGGGCGGCGCGGCCATCTCTCCCTGGATCATGCTGGCAAAGCCGGGCATGAGCGCATCGCCGCCCGAGGAACCGCTGGCCAGGAAGCCCACATCGCCCAGCGCGCGCCCGGCCTGCGCCAGGCAGTCCTGGATGGCCTGGGCGGCCATGGCCGTGTTGCTGTGCACGGTGCGGCCTTCGGCGTCGATGGCGTAGTGGCGCTGGACAATGCCGTTCTCGGCCAGGATGCGGCGCTTGAGGCGCTCGGACAGGCGGTTGAGCGGCGCCACGTAGGCATCCATGCCTGCGTTGTCCACGGGTTCACCGGGCAGGAACATGCCTGCGGCATGCAGATAGACGTTGGAATAGGCGACGGGCATGGGTTCAGGGTCGTATCAGTCGTATGTTCCGGGAGGCATTTGCGCACGCGTGCGCGCCGGCGGCCAGACCGTGCCGAGCACGAAGACGCGGGCCATGTAGGGTAGCAGTCCGCCCTCGTTGAGCGCGGGGGCCACGCGCTGGCGGTAGTGCTCGCTGTGCAGGCGCGTGAGCTCGGACCAGTGGGCCTGGGGCCGCTCGTGGTGGGCCGTGTGCAGGCCGATGTTGAACAGCAGCGGATTGACCCAGCCCTCGAAATTGCGCGCGTAGTTCAGTGGCGTGGCGCTGTCCAGCCGCTGGCCGCGCGTCAGTGGCCGGCCATCGGCATGGGCGTGCTGCAGGTAGTTGGTGGCCAGCAGCCAGTGCAGGCCATGCAGCTGGGGAACGATCACCAGCAGCAAGGCCTTTTGCCAATCCAGCGACAGCAGCAGCGCCCAGCTGCCCAGCCACAGCAGGTACTGGCCCATGCAGTAGCGAAAGGCGCCGGGCCAATGCCGCCGCAGTTGGCCCAGCCAGCGCAGGAACAGCGGGTACAGCACCCAGCCGGCCTGCAGCGGGTGCAGGAGGTAGCCCAGCAGATGGTTGTGGTCGCCGCCGAAGCGGTAGGTGCGTGCCATGTCGCGCGGGCCGTGGCGGAAGCGGTGGTGGTTGGCCACATGGGCGGGCCAGAACACGAAGGTCGGGTGGCCTTGCAGCAGGGTGAGCCAGTAGTCGGTGAAGCGGTTGGCCCAGCGCCCGCGCCACATGCGCAAATGCGTGTGGTTGTGGTGGATGACGCCCACGCCCAGCGTGAGGAACAGCTCGATCCCGTAGAGCCACAGGTTCCAGCCATGCTGCCACTGCCACCACACGATCAGCGGCAGCGCCACCAGATAGGCCAGCGACTGCAGGTCGCGCCCGTGGCGCAGCCGGGGCAGCCGTGGCTGGACGTGGCGAGCAGGCGGTCGGCTCATTCCGTCCTGGGCCGGGCCGTGGCGGGCAGTGCCACGCGCGTGCGCATCAGCCGGTCCATGAAGGCCAGCGCAAAGCCGTAGTTGCCATTGGGCCGGGCATGGTGCAGATGGTGGCGCCGGCTGGCGGCCAGCGCATGCGTGTCGGACACCCCGGGAAAGAAGTCGTAGTTGGAGTGGCCTATGACGTTCAGCAGCAGGCTGAGCACCGGCACCGAGGCCAGCGACCAGAAACTGAAGTCGTGCACCACCATGGGCAGCAGGATGACGTTGCCCAGCATCAGCGCCTCGATGGGATGGAAGCTGTAGGTGGACCACGGCGTGGTGACGATGGAGCGGTGGTGGTCACCATGAAAGCGCCCCAGCAGCCGCGTATGCAGCAGGCGGTGGTTGATCCAGAAATGCACATCGTTCCAGATCAGCAGCACCACGATTTCGATGGCAATGCGCCAGGGGCCTGCATCGGGCTCCAGCCGCGCCCATCCCAATTGCAGAAGGCCCCAGGGCACGATCATGCCGATGCCGAAGATCAGCACCGAATGCAGCGACTGGCGCCATTCGCGCTGCAACTGGTCGGGCTTGAGCGGGCGCGTGTCCAGCACGCGGCCCGCGCCGCGCCGCTGCAGCCAGCGCGTGAGCGCCGACATGCCCCAGCCACCGGCCAGGTAGAGCACGCCAAAGAAGGCCAGGCCCCAGGCCATAACCTGCCAGGCATTGAGTTCGGTGAAGGCTTGGGCTGCGGTCATGGGGGTGTCAAAGAGGGCACGTCACTGGGCGCATCATTGTGCGCGTATGCCCTGTTCGCGGATGATGCGGCCCAGCGTCGCCACGTCCTGGCGCATGCGCAGGGCCAGGCCTTCGGGCGAGCTGCCCACGGCCTGCCAGCCCTGGGCGGCCAGGCGCACGCGCATCTCGGGCGAGCGCACGATCTCGCTCACGGCCTCGGCCAGCTTGTGCACATGGGCGGCGGGCATGGCCTTGGGCGCGGCCACGGCGTTCCAGATCTCCAGGTCGAAATCGCCCACGCCCAGCTCCTTGAGGCTGGGCAGGCCCGGCGCCAGCGGGCTGCGCGCGGCCGAGGTCACGGCCACGCCGCGCAGCTTGCCGGCCTGGACCTGGGCCATGGCCAGCGCGGGCGGCAGCATGGACAGCTGCAGGTCGCCGCCCTGGATGGCGTTGAACACCTGCGGGTAGCCGGGATAGGGAATGTGCTCGGGCCTGAGCGCGGAGCGGCTCTTGAGCAGCTCCATGCCCAGGTGGCCCACGGTGCCCACGCCGGGCGAGCCGTAGCTCCAGCGGCTGCCGGCCTGGGCAGCGGCCTCCAGGAAGGCCCGGCCCTCGGGCGCGCCGGCCGGCGCCACCAGCACCAGGGGTGCCACGCCGATCAGGCTGACGGGCTGCAGGTCCTTGACGGGGTCGTAGCGCACGGCGGGGTTGAGCAGGCGGGCAATCGTCAGGTTGCCGTTGATCATCACGCTGAAGGTATGGCCATCGCGCGCACGGGCCACCTGCTCGCCTGCAATGTTGCCGCCTGCTCCCACCTTGTTCTCGACGATGACGGGCTGGCCCAGGCGCTTTTCCAGCGGCTCGGCCAGGGCGCGCGCCGTGAGGTCGGGGGAGGAGCCCGCGGGAAAGCCCACGATCAGATGCAGGGGCCTGCTGGGCCACTGGTCGCCCGCCACGGCGGCGCAAGGCAGCAGGGCCGAAGCCAGGGCGGTGGCCAAGGCATTGGCGAAGAGGCGGCGTAGTGGCGAGATGGCGCTGGCGGGCATGGGTGCGTGGGGGCCGCAAAGGCTGCGGGCAATAAAAAACCCGGAGATTATCCGGGTTTGTCTTGAAGCGGCCTGTCAGCCCAGGCCGTCAGGCCATCAGGCGAACTCTGCCAGGGCCTTCTTCATCTTCTTCATGGCAGCCACCTCGATCTGGCGAATGCGCTCGGCGCTCACGCCATACACGGCGGCCAGCTCATGCAGCGTCATGCCGCCCGAGCCGTCATCGTTGACCTTGAGCCAGCGCTCCTCGACGATGCGGCGGCTGCGGTCGTCCAGCGAATCCAGCGCCATGGCAATGCCGTCGGTGGCCAGGTGGTCACGCTGGCGCGACTCGATCATGGCCGTGGGCTCATGTGCGCCGTCGGCCAGATAGGCGATGGGACCGAAGGCCTGCTCGCCATCATCGCTGGGCGAGGGGTCCAGCAGCACGTCGCCACCGGCCAGGCGCGTTTCCATCTCCATGACTTCTTCGCGCTTGACGTTGAGCTTCTCGGCCATGGCGTCGATCTCGCCGGAGGTCAGCGTGTCGCGCAGCATGGCGCCGTCCTCGGCCATGGCGGCGTCGGACTTCAGGCCCTGCTTCATGGAGCGCAGGTTGAAGAACAGCTTGCGCTGGGCCTTGGTCGTGGCGACCTTGACCATGCGCCAGTTCTTGAGGATGTACTCGTGGATCTCGGCCTTGATCCAGTGCATGGCGTAGCTCACCAGGCGCACGTTCTGATCGGGATCGAAGCGCTTGACGGCCTTCATCAGGCCGACATTGCCTTCCTGGATCAGGTCGCCGTGGGGCAGGCCGTAACCCAGGTACTGGCGCGAGATGGACACCACCAGGCGCAGGTGGGACATCACCAGACGCCCTGCGGCGTCCAGGTCACTGTGTTCCTTGAGCTTGCGGGCGTAGTCCTGCTCTTCCTCGAGGGTGAGCATGGGCAGGCGGTTGACCGCGGAAATGTAGGCATCCAGATTGCCCAGAGGCGGCACCAGGGCCCAGGGGTTAGCGGGCGCCAAGGTGGTCGCAATGGAGCCGGAGGCGTTTGTCATTGCAGAGTTCCTTTCTTCCATTCCTTCATATTAGCACTCGTTAGGATTGAGTGCTAAAGCCGAAGTTCCGCGGGTTTTTCAGTCGGTTGCAGAAATCTTCGGCACTGCAAAAGTCGCTTCTGGCTAGTCTGAGCGATTTTTGGAAACCCTGCTTGCCGGCGGGAGGCATGTGTCGGCCCCCGCCGGGTTTTGACCCCTTTGCGCCCGGCTCCGCCGGCGACCGGCACGAAAGATGCAGGTTCGTGCAGTCGCTGTCGATTCCCACCGAGTTTTGAACTTTTCTCACTCAGTTTTGAACTAATTTCTTGTCGATTCGCTTCGTAAGTCATTGATTTAAATGAATATTTTTGCACTCTGAACTTGCCTGGCGAGTGATCAGGGCCGAGAAATGCCAAGTTTTGAGGTGCCTATCCCATGGCTTACATTCGCGAGCCCTGCGCCCTGCGCCCTGCGCCCTTCGCCCTTCGCCCTTCGCCCTGCGCCCTGCGCCCTGCGCCCTTCGCCCTTCGCCCTTCGCCCTTCGCCCTTCGCCCTTCGCCCTTCGCCCTGCGCCCTGCGCCCTGCGCCCTTCGCCCT